>JAILFK010000067.1 GCA_024697595.1 Lachnospiraceae bacterium
TGTAGAGACATGGGCAAATAGTCTCCCTCGGAAGCTTTTAGGCTATAAAACACCTGACGAACTATTTGAGGATGAACTAGATAAAATTTATCAAGTGGATGTTTCTTAGTAGGTGTCCAACTTGTTATTGCAATTTAGAAACTAAAAACTTATATACATTTACCGCAATAAATATTTTACATTTTCAAAATAAACCCAAAGTAAATGTTGTAAAAACTTTTATAGAAAGAAGGAACTTTAAATTGAGCGAAAAGAAAATTTTAACACTTGAAGAAAGAATTGACCATCATCGTAAAATGGCATATAGCTACTACGGTGCCTATGACAAAAAAGCGGTAAAAGATGGTTCAACATATGACGAATGGGTCTTCTCAGATGATGCTAAATATTGGTCACCATACTTTGGAGACAATGTAATTGATTTGAAATCTTATCCTATTACAGTACAGGGTTCAGCAACAATGGAAGCTCTAACATATTCACTAACTCTTCCAGATTGGAAACCTCTTGACTTCCGTTGCTGGCCTTCTGACAATGGTTTTGTAATGCAGAGTCATTTCGGCGGACACACAGAAGATGGTGTGCTTCACGACTTCTATGCATACGGATTCGTAGAGACAAATGAATACGGAGAAATCATTCGTTGGGAAACTCACGTCAGCCCAGAATACAATGATTTCCTCGACTTAACAATCGGAGTGCATGGCCCATTTAAAGAAGGTCCGGAAGCTTATATGAAAGCGGTTATGGCAAAACTTACAGCAGCAGGAATCGACATTCAGAAATATCTATAATTATACAAGAAGGACCCTCCTCACATTTCGTGAAGAGGGTTCTTTGCTTTGTAAATTAAAAATTTTACAACTTAAACTGACTTACAATATTTGCCAAATCTGAAGCTACGTCCTTCTGACCTGTAGCCATTTCCTCAACATCATTTACCATATCAGAAACTTCATCAACAGTATCAGTTATCTCTGCTGAACTAGCTGCTGTATCCTGTGCAGACTCAGCAATATTGGCAACCGCAGCATTTACCTGTTCCATAGAATCAGTGATTGTCTCAACCATCTCACCAATGCTATCTGCAAGTTCCTTAAATGCTGTTGCATCAGCACCATACTGAACGCCAACATTTACAAAATTATCGTAATCAGGAGCAACTGTCTCCTGAACAAATCCAAGTAATTGATTTGCTCCACCACTTAAAGATTTAAATGCAGATTGAACTCCATCAATTGTAATCTTGATTCTCTCAACAGCATCACCTGTCTCAGTGGCAAGCTTATTAATTTCAGATGCAACTACTGCAAATCCTCTACCATGCTCACCTGCACGAGCCGCCTCAATTGAAGCATTTAGAGAAAGCAGATTAATCTGATCTGCGATATCAGCAATACTATTTGCCATATCACCAATCTCACTTACAATCTCAGCTCTCTTGTTGGCTTCTTTCAACTCATCACCATATTTATCAACGATAGCGATTGCATGGTCATAAGCCTTTCTTGATGTCTGCTCAACTTCAGATGCACGTTTTAAAATAACAAGCACTTCCTGTGATGTCTTTGAAGTCTCGTCTGCCAAATATCTCACAGACTCATTTACCTCACTTACAGAAGCAGAAACTTCCTCAGTTGCAGCGCCTGTAGACATCATAGCATCATTTACCCTACCCATATTGTCATGAATATTTCCAAACTTAACAGATAACTCGCCAGCCACTTGATTCATTCTAATTGATGAATCATTTACATTTGATGAACCGCTAGAAATGCGACTAATTACATCTCTATTACTCTCGTACATTTCGTTCAAAGAACCACTCATCAAGCCCAATTCGTCTTTGCCCTTGGTGTCAATCTTGTCCACTGTGAAATCACCCTTGGCCAAGTCCATAGCAAATTCTTTTACCTTGTTCATAGTCTTTGACAAGCCATTTGCAATCATAATAATTGCAAAGGCTACAAAAATTATTGCAACTGCTGTTACTGCTACCAATATTCGTGTTAATCGAGTAATTGGTGCATTGATCTCAGACTGTGGCATGCGAATAATTAGTTTCCAATTTACTCCTGGAATTTGCGTATAATACAAATTATAAGTTTCAGCGCCATCTTTATATGTGGTCAAACCATTTTCTGATGCAAGCATTGTTGAACCAGCTGTCGCCAATGAGGAATTTTCATCTTCAGTAATCTTCACACCACCTGTAACCTTGCTCTCATCATCAGTACTAATATACACACCATCAGAATCTACAAGCATTGCAGTACCATTTTCACCAACCTTGATTCCTGTAACCAACTCTATCATTGTGTCTAGCTGAATAACACATGTTACACATCCAATAAATTTTCCCTGTGCATATATAGGTGCAGAACAACTTGCCATTATAGTTTGTTATGCCTCATCATAATATGGGTTGGTTATAACCGCCTCATTTTCCGCTGCATTCTTGGCGTTTACATAATATTCCTGTGAAAAATAATCATACTCGGCATTGCTATACTCATATGTTTCGACTACAGTTCCATTCTCTTCACTCCAATATGGACCCATATATTCACTGCCCGCATCATAAGCATATGGTTCAAACCATATACCGGCACCACTTATCATATCACTACTTGCAACTGCTCCCGAAAAGCTATTCCCAAACACATCCATAGGTGTACTTTGATAATGCATACCAACTTCTCTAGCCAGATTGACGCACTCAGATCTAACTAATTCCAAGTCGCCATCAATAAGCACACTATTTGCCTTTAACTCAGCTGTCATTGTCTCTTGAATTTGGTTCTCAATAATATTCCTACCATTATAAGCACTGACAATTGTCAAAACCATAGTTGTCGCTATAACTGTCGGCAATAGTTTCAACATCATCTGCTCACGAATTCCAAATCCCTTCGACTTGCGATTACCTTTGGCTTGCTTTTTATGCTGAGCTTTAGCCTGCTTAGTGTTATTATCTTCTTGTCTGTCACGTTGTTCTGTCTGCTTAACTCTCTGATTTTCTCCCATAATTAGACCCCTTTCTAATCTCTTGCCTCAAATACCCTCGTTTATTATGCGTACTGCTCTTTAAATATACTATAAATTACCTCGTCGCGTAAACTGTTGCAAGACTTTTTGCACACCAAAAGTTGTTTTGTCGCACAATTCACATTTAAATTAATCTTTCTCTTTGCGACTGCAGCCTTCGAATTTAAAGCAGTAAAAATCCCCACAACAACGAAAAAGCCCCCAGACTTGCGTCTAGGAGCCTTTCCTATTTATGTGTAGTTTTAGCAATTACCTTATTTAGCTTTTTCTGCCTTTAAAGCCTCAGTTAAAGCTGGCACAATCTTCTTTAAGTCGCCGACAATACCATAGTCAGCCACATCAAAGATTGGAGCATCCTCATCCTTGTTGATTGCAACGATGAGATCTGACTCTTCCATACCTGCCACGTGCTGAATAGCACCTGAGATACCGATAGCAAAATAAATCTGTGGACGAACAGTCTTTCCTGTCTGGCCTACCTGGTAGTCCTGAGCTAACCAGCCATTTTCCACAACTGCACGAGAGCATGAAACCATTCCGCCCTTGAAGCAGTCTGCCAAGTCACGAAGCATTGCAAAGTTTTCCTCTGAGCCTACTCCACGACCACCAGATACCAATACCTTGGCATCCATGATGTTTTCTACATTTCCAACAGCCTTTACAATCTCTTCAATCTCAACATACTTGTTGTTCTTCTCAAGAGTTGGATTAAATTTGATAACCTCAGCCTTGTGTGATGCATCCTTTGGAAGGCGCTGCATAACACCTGGACGAACTGTTGCCATCTGTGGACGATTGTCTGGACATGCGATTGTAGCGATTGTATTTCCACCAAATGCTGGACGAGTCATAAGAAGCTGATTTGACTTCTGCTCTACTCCTGGTCTTGCCTCAAGTGGGAAGTTACCAATCTCAAGCTTTGTACAGTCAGCTGTAAGACCTGTCTTAACTCTAGCTGAAACTGTAGGTCCAAGATCACGACCAATTGCTGTTGCACCAACAAGCATAATGTCTGGCTTGTACTCATTGATTACTGCTGAAAGTGCCTGTGCATATGGCTCTGTTCTGTATGTCTCCAATTCTGGATCATCTACTACGATAACCTTGTCTGCTCCATAAGCTCCAAGTTCATCTGTAAGTCCAGCTACGTCCTTACCAAGAAGAACTGCTGTGACATCTGTATTTAAATCTGCGGCTAACTCCTTAGCCTTTCCAATTAATTCAAAAGCGATTGAGCTAAGCTCATTATCTACCTGCTGTGCGTAGATAAATACGCCCTTATACTCTTCTAAACTCATTTTAGTTTACCTCCTAGATAATGTGCTTCTCTTTAAACTTCTCCATAATGTACTCAACTGACTCTGTAGGATCAAGATGAACCTTTTCACCAGCGCCCTTTGGTACCTTGTCGCTTGCCTTAGCAATCTTAGTTGGAGAACCTTTAAGTCCTAGATCTGAATCATCAACATCCTTCAAATCTGCTCTGCCCCAAACTGTAACCTCTTTGTCTACTGCATCAAAGATTCCACCTGGAGTCATGTATCTAGGCTCATTTAACTCAGAAAGAGCTGTAACAAGTACAGGCATCTGAGCCTTTAAAATGTGATAACGATCTTCGTACTGTCTCTTTACAATTACAGTCTTACCTTCTACCTTGATATCCTCAGCATAAGAAATAACTGGAATATTTAAGTGCTCTGCAATCTGTGGACCAACCTGAGCTGTATCTCCATCGATAGCCTGACGACCAGTGATGATCATGTCATAATCGATATTTCTAAGAGCTCCTGCAATTGTTGTTGATGTAGCCCATGTATCAGCTCCACCAAGTACTCTATCTGTTACAAGAATTGCATCATCTGCTCCCATAGCCATAGCTTCACGAAGAACTGCATCAGCCTTTGGAAGTCCCATTGTAAGTACTGTAACCTTTGTATCAGGATTTGCATCCTTTATTCTAAGTGCTGCCTCAAGACCAGCTTTGTCATCTGGGTTCATGATAGCAAGCATTGACGCTCTATCAAGTGTTCCATCTGGGTTGAACTTTACTCCACCTGCAGTATCTGGAACCTGTTTAATACATACTACGATATTCATGTATTCAATCCTTCCTTTCTACTACTTAAGCAATGATCCTGAGATTACCATACGCTGAACTTCTGAAGTTCCCTCGTAAATCTCTGTAATCTTGGCATCACGCATCATTCTCTCAACATCATACTCACGGATATATCCATATCCACCGAATAACTGAACCACCTTGGTTGTCACTTCCATAGCTGTCTCTGCGGCAAATAGTTTTGCTTTAGCAGCTTCTACAGAATAAACCTTCTGAGTTTCTTTTGCCTTGGCAGCCTTGTAAACTAAAAGCTGTGCAGCTTCTACCTTGGTTGCAAGATCAGCTAAAACGAACTGAGTATTCTGCTGTGCAGCGATTGAACGACCAAACTGCTTTCTCTCCTTTGTATATTCGATTGCTCTATCAAGAGCACCCTCAGCAATACCAAGTGCCTGAGCAGCGATACCAATACGTCCACCATCAAGTGTGTGCATTGCGATTGGGAAACCTTTTCCTTCAGGTCCAAGTAAGTTCTCCTTTGGAATACGAGCATCTTCAAAAATAAGCTCATATGTTGAAGAACCACGGATACCCATCTTCTTTTCTTTTGTTCCAAATGAAAATCCTGGTGTACCCTTGTCTACGATAAATGCAGAGAAGTTCTTCTTCTTACGTCCACGCTTATCCTCTGTAATAGAAGTGATAGCGATAACGATGTATACATCTGCAACCTTACCATTTGTGATGAAGCACTTAGATCCATTAAGTACCCACTCATCTCCATCAAGTACAGCCTTAGTCTGAGCACCCTGTGCATCAGTACCAGCGCCTGGCTCTGTAAGAGCAAATGCTCCAAGTTTCTCACCTGTTGCAAGTGGCTTAACATATTTCTGCTTCTGATCTTCTGTACCATATGTAAGAATTGGATCAATACAAAGTGATGTATGAGCTGATACAATAACACCTGTTGTAGCACATACCTTTGAAAGTTCCTCAACACACATTACATATGTAAGTGGATCACATCCCTGTCCGCCGTACTCCTTTGGTACAGGGATTCCCATAAATCCATATTTTCCCATCTTGTCTACTGTAGCCTGTGGGAAAACTTCTGTCTCATCTGTTTCTTGAGCAAGTGGCTTTGCCTCATTTTCAGCAAATTCTCTGAAGAGGTCACGAGCCATCTCATGCTTCTTGTCTAAACCGAATTCCATGAAATTGTTCTCCTTCATTATTTTTATATTTTTTATAACTGATCTACTGGAGTCTTTGTACGATCCTCATTGTATTTGTAGAATCCCTTACCAGACTTCACACCAAGGTTTCCACCACGTACCATCTTGCGAAGAAGTGGGCAAGCACGATACTTGCTGTCACCAGTTTCATTGTAAAGTACATCCATGATTGCAAGGCAGATATCAAGACCAATGAAATCACCTAACTCAAGAGGTCCCATTGGATGATTAGCTCCAAGCTTCATAGCTGTATCGATTCCTTCGATGTCAGATACACCTTCCATCTTGATAAATGCTGCTTCATTGATAAGTGGAATAAGAATTCTATTTACAACAAATCCTGCAGCTTCATTAACCTGTACAGGTGTCTTTCCGATTTCCTTTGAAATATTTACAATGGCATCAACTGTCTCCTGAGGAGTATTAACACCTGCGATAACCTCAACTAACTTCATGCGGTCTGCTGGGTTAAAGAAATGCATACCAATCATTGGACGATTAAGTCCATTTCCAATCTCTGTAATAGAAAGAGATGATGTATTTGAAGCAAAGATACACTCTGGCTTAGCAATCTTGTCAAGTTCAGAAAATGTTGTTTTCTTTACTTCCATATCCTCGAATGCAGCCTCAACGATAAGGTCGCAATCCTTACATAAATCTTCCTTTAGACCTGGTGTAATCTTAGCCAAGATTCCATCAACCTGATCCTGTGTCATCTTCTCTTTTGCAACGAGACGAGCATAACCTTTGGCAATCTTATCTTTACCACCTTCTGCCCACTCCTGCTTGATATCACATAAAGCTACTTCGTAGCCGTCTACCTGTGCAAATGCTTTTGCGATGCCCTGGCCCATTGTACCAGCGCCAATTACTCCAACTTTCATCTGTTGCCTCCTAATTATTCTTATATTTTCGGCTCTTCCACATAATATATTTCCTCGACACGCTTTCGCTCCGGACTTCGCAGCAAGGGAACTAAATTCGCTTGATAAATCAAGCTCATTAAGTACCCGCGCTCGTCAGGGTCGGTGGAAATATATATGTGGATTCGCCTATTTATCTAATCACAATATGCTATATAACCTATATGCACTATAAGTATTAGCACTTCTCAACGATAGTAGCGCATCCCATTCCACCACCGATACATAAAGTTGCAAGCCCCTTCTTAACGTCGTCTCTCTTCTGCATCTCATGAAGAAGTGTTACAAGAATACGGCAACCTGAAGCTCCTACTGGATGTCCAAGTGCGATAGCACCACCGTTTACATTTACCTTGCTCATATCGAAGTTAAGGTCACGAGCAACTGCGATTGACTGAGCAGCAAATGCCTCGTTCGCCTCAACAAGATCGATGTCGTCCATTGTCATATCAGCGATCTTTAATGCCTTCTTTGTTGCTGGAACCGGACCAACACCCATAATCTCTGGCTCAACACCACCGAGTGCGCCAGCTACGAATGTAGCCATTGGCTTAACACCTAATTCCTTAGCCTTCTCTTCGCTCATTACTACGATTGCAGCTGCACCGTCATTGATTCCAGAAGCGTTACCAGCAGTAACATTTCCACCCTCTTTACCTGAGCAGCACTTTAACTTAGAAAGTGACTCTGCTGTTGTACCAGCTCTTGGGCCTTCATCCTTGGCAAAGATGATTGGCTCCTTAGTCTTTCTATCAACACCAGTCTGAACTGGAACGATCTCATCATCAAACTTACCAGCTGCAATAGCTGCCTCACACTTCTGCTGAGAATTTGCTGAGAACTCATCCAACTCCTGACGTGTAATTCCATATTTATCAATTACATTCTCTGCTGTAATCATCATGTGATAATGGTTAAATGCATCTGTTAAAGCATCATTTACCATAGTATCAATGATTGTTGCATTGTTCATTCTGTAACCGAAACGAGCTTTGGTCATAGCGTATGGTGCCATTGACATGTTTTCCATACCACCAGCTACAACGATATCAGCCTGTCCAGCCATAATCATATTTGCTGCCTCGTTTACACATTTCAAACCAGATCCACAAACTACATTCAATGTGAATGCTGGAATCTCAACTGGAAGACCAGCTTTGATTGAAGCCTGACGAGCAACGTTTTGTCCCTGGGCTGCCTGAATTACACATCCCATCATAACCTCATCAACTTGCTCTGGCTTTACGCCTGCTCTGTTAAGAGCTTCCTTGATTACTACAGCACCAAGATCAGCAGCAGGAGTGTTTGAAAGTCCGCCCCCCATCTTTCCGATTGCTGTACGACATGCGCCTGCTAAAACTACTTTTTTTGCCATTTTACTTTCTCCTTTTCTTCTGTGAATTCATTTTCTTCCTATAAAATAGTAATCTTCTAACACTGTTAGTTTCCTATTTCACTCAGATTTTTCGTTAATCTTTTAACAATACCCTTGAAAAAAAAAGATTCACAACCAAATCTTTTTAGATATTATCACATAACACCCCCGTTTTCAAGGATAGTTATACTACATCAATGCCTTCCAGATGTGAATTGTCAGAATATTCTCAAGCTTTTCGTTTTTTGCCATGGGACACCATAGTTTCCTGTTTGTTAAAAAAATGTCAAATTTATGGGTTTTTACGAAACTATCCCCTGCACTCACACATTTTCTTTTTGAAAAATATGAATTTAATGCAGGGGTAATTGTTGTTTTGCTCGCAACATTAAGCCAAATTGTCTGAATATTAATTTTTCATAAATTTTTAATTAACGAATCTAAATATATTTCAAATGAGATTTCCCATAAATGTTTGAAATAATAATGCAATCAGATTACTAGACATGTGCACCATCATACATACTGTAATGTCTTTATATTTCTCATAAATCCATGACAACGGAATAGCCATTCCAAGATATGGAATCAAATGAATCACAAACATAATTGGACTTACAGTTCCAATCTCTCCCATAACATGAATAAATGCGAAAAGGATTGCTGAAATCACTACAGCAAATACTCCACCAAATCTTCTAAATGTCTGAAATATCACGCCTCTGAAAACCATTTCTTCTATGATTGGAGCAAGTACAACAGCAAATAACCATGTAAATAGCGGAATACTATCAAGCAGTGTATTAATTGTAGCCTGATTATCCGGAACAATAGCTGATGTATTCACTTCTCCCGCAATCATCAATAATATTGCCATCAAAATTGCCGATCCAAATTTAAATGCCGAGAAAAGTCCAAAACCCTTCCAGAAATTCTTAAACTTGTTATTTTTCTTAAATGACTCCTTCAGAATTCTACTACAAGCAGGAATCAGTATAATGAGCATAATCGCATAAACTACAATCTGTCCCACCATCGTAAGTAATTCTTTATTATCAGGTGAAATAAATAGTTTCAAAATCTCCACTATCAATCCACTCAGTCCAAAATAAAGCGGAATCACAATCACCCACGAAAGAATCAACCAATTTTTCTTAATCTTTGGATATGACTTGTCCATCAAAACAACCTCTCTTTCAATCCCAATTTATATGATAAACTATTAATAATTTCAACTTCCACTAACCACTTTAAGTAAAGCTATGCCAGTCCCCATAAAGTTCCATAACGAATGCACTGCCACATTTATCCATATGTTTTTATATTTAAGATAAATAATACCAAGCGATACTCCTGCAATAATATATACAAGTAATGACAAAATCAATGATTCTGAATCTATATTACCTATTGATGAAAAAATATGAACCGCTCCAAATAACACTGATGATATTATAAGAGATAATATACCCCCTTTGTCATAAAAAACTCGAAATATTATTCCTCTATATATCACCTCTTCTGTAAATGGTCCAAAAAACACATCCAATACAAACATCAAAAATGGAAAATATTGGATATATTCCATTATATTTTGCTGATTAGTAGAATTAGCACCTAAAGAACCTACAACATATTGTACTGTATAAAGGGCAAAATTAATAGCCAAAACAATAAGAAACCCCGTCGCCACTTTAGCAATATTTTTCCCTAAGGAACTCTCTCTCAATTTGTAAAAAGACTCTTCTAAAAAATCACGAAAAAATATGACAGAAATCGCGGTAATAAGGAGTTGATAAAAACAATTGACGCCCATTCCAAATACAATATTTTCTGCTTTCAAATTCCTCGTATAATCCAAACTGCAAAATATTACATAACCAATATGTACAATCAATACGCCTATCATCGCAATGCGTTTACTTCTGTCTATTAAAACTAGTTCTTCTCTTTTCATGTATGTTCTCCAAAAATTCAAAATTTAAATAAATATATATCCAAAGAGCATATTACTCTCTGGATATCTCTTATAATCCATGACAGAGCTAAGAGCATCAACTCAGCTTTATCATAAACCAAAATGCTATCATTGGCATTTGTAATAGTATAATACTTATAATTGAAATATTCTTTTTCATTAATACTGCTATTTCCAATATTAATAGTACTAAGCTCCATACCATAAATACGAAATACACATTTGATACGGACGATAAACCAAGTAAAACAAGCTGCACTGATGCACTAATATTATAAGTAAGTGCATATTTTTTCCCCTCTTGAACAAAACATAGTAATCCACCAACAAAAACCAGTGCAAGCAGTATATGAATTATTAAATACATATGTTACTCCTCTATTAATAATAATAGTAATAATAACAACAACAAACCTATCCTTCAATAGTTACGTGGCGTTTGGTAAAAAACTCGTGCTATTTGGCTTTAAATTTGATAACATAACATTTGAGGAGAAGTTTAATGGGAGAACGATTATGGAAATTTTTGTAAGAATACTTCTTGATTTTATTTCAAACTTTTATTGCTTTTTATTCATAAAATTATATATAAACAAAAAAATGTCATTCCCTCTTACTAAAGCAGACATTTTCTTTTTAATCGCATGTATTTTTTATTCTATCCCTAAACACATACCTTATAATATTCTTTTGTGGACTTTGATTGAATTTATATACATTTTTTTCACTTTCAACAAAAAAGCTACAGTAGCTGTTAAAAATTTTTTCATTTTAATAATAGCAGAATTTATTGGCACTAGCATTATATCTGCAATTCACTCGATTATATTTTTTGATTTTTTCCTTTTTATTGAAAATGAGACATACTTGTCTTATAAAAAATTAATATGTGAAGCATTTTTGTATGTATCACTTCAAATATATATTAACAACCAAACTTTAAAATCAATTAATATGAAAAAATCATATTTCTTCAACTCACTTATATATATAATTATATTTTCACTTAGCTATTTAACAGTTTATTTATCTCAGGATAAATATGCTCATTCTATAATGCTACCTATCATAATAAGTACTTTTTTCTTAATTGTTGCTCTCTGCCTTATTCTTTATCAAAAATTCATAGATTTAACTCGAGAAAGAATTGCACTTGCAGAACAAGCCTATCGTGATAATTTAATAAAAGATTACTCTCTTTCAATAGGATCATCACTTAAAGAAGTTCATTCCATACGACATGACATGAAAAATAAATTGATAATTATCCAGAAATATGCTCAAGAAAAAAGATACGAAGATATAAACGCGTTAACAGAAAATATGATTGGCAAGCTAAATGACTCTAAAATAATAGACAGCGGAATTCATATTGTTTCAGCCATTTTGAACACTAAATATGCCGATGCCACATCTCAAAATATCTATTTTGACTGCAAAGCTTCATTACCGTTTTTATCAATTTCAGACAACGACATTATTACAATACTAGGAAACCTCCTTGATAATGCAATTACCGCTGCATCCAAATGCTGCAATGCATATATTAAGTTACAGATAAAACAAATTGATAATTGTATAGTTATTCAATGCTGTAATAACTACATAGATACTATAAAAAAACGAGGCGATCAGTTTATTTCCTTAAAAGAAGATGATGGTATGCTACATGGTATAGGTATAGAAAATATAAGAAAAACCGTTGATAAACTTGGTGGAATATCTTCATTTACATATACTGATAAAGACTTCTATGTTGAGCTGAAAATACCCAATTTTCAGTAGGTTCTTTACCTTTCACACCCTATTTTCATCATCTTATCTATAAACATTTTCTTAATAGTACTTCTATTTTTTCGTGACAGCGGCACTTCTACATGTTGTGATAAAACAACCACTTCATCCAATACATTTTTTACATGTTCCATATTTACAATATATCCCTGATGCGAAAACACAAATCTCTCATCATCTAATTTCTTTGCTACATTTTTTAAAGTATCATAACATATGTATTCCGTATCAGTCATATGAAACAAACATTTATTTCTCTGCTTTTCAACATATAATATATTATTGACATTAAGATAAAAAATTTTCTGTCCATTCTTTATAGATATGTATTTTTCTTCTGCAACTTTCTCATCATATATATAAAGCACTTCCGCCTCAGCACGGCGCATTATTTTCTTTAACTCAACATATCTGTATGGTTTATCAATATATCCAATAGCACCAACATCATAAGCTTCTCTAGTATAATTTGGCATACTGGTAACAAAACAGATAACAACATCTTCGTTTACTTCACGAATCATTTTAGATAATTCAATGCCTCTCAGCTTAGGCATGTCTATATCAATAAATACGATATCATATGCTTTGGAATTCTTTTGTACTTCTGCCATCAGTTCTAACGAATTAGTATATTTCCAAACCTGAAGATTGGTTTGTTCTTCATTACCATATACTTCAATCATTTTTGTAATTTCATCAACAAACTCTATTTCATCGTCACATACAGCAATCTTTAATTTACTCATAATATAGTCATCCTTTCACAGATAGTTTATAGATTATTTCGCTCACTTTCAATATACTAATGGCATTTAACCCCAAAATAAGGATAATTGGTATGTTATTCAGTCAACCAAACCAAATAGCACTATTTATTTACCAATTAGCACACATATATTGAAATTTCAAAGAGATTATGGAAAAATATTGTTAGATACGTTATACGATGATATCTAGTTTATGAATTTTAAAAAAAGGAGAAAAAGAATAATGCTTAGTATAAGTGATAGAACTATAATAATATATCTCATAATATTGGCAATAGGATTTATTGGCGGGGTTTTGATGGGAATTCATTTATTCTTTTAGATATTATTCTTTGCCGATTGTAAAATGAAGTTGGACAACTAAATAAAAAAGCCCATGTGGCAACTTTTTTTGATAGAATGTTAATTGACGAGAAAAACATAATCAAAGAAGTACGCCTCATGGACCAATTACATTCTACCAAAGCTTCACATCAAAAAGGTAAACATCTTTCTTATGAGGAGCGAGTAATTATTCAACTTCGTGTTAAAGATAACTTCTCTATTAGAGCTCTTGCAGCTGAGCACATCAAATGGATAAATGGTTATATCATCTACAAATTGAAATCCTCCATTTTTCTTCAATCCATGTTGCTCAATCACCTGTGTATATCGCACTGGACAAGTCGAATTATCCCAGGAGCCATCTGCCTTGAGATAAGGTCTGTTCAAAAACTCGCAATTTTCTGCTTTATACGAATCCAAATCCCAAATTTTTATCTCAAAATCAGCCAGTCGCTTGTCGCCTCTAATCTAGGCAATAATCTCCTTATAACCAGCAACCGTCACCAGAATTATCGTCTGCTGCCTATCGAGCTTTGCCAGATTCTCGCGACTCATAATTTCATAACTTCTATCATCAATTATAATCT
>JAILFK010000026.1 GCA_024697595.1 Lachnospiraceae bacterium
AACAAAGATATTGATATTAATTATAATTTGGATAAGATAATTCATACTTTAGAGTGTATTCAAAGTTATTCTCTTTCTGATCCAGGAAGAACAAATATAGAATTAAAACAACTAATAAAAGATTTAAAAAATATTTAAAATACTAGATATAGGGAATAATCTCCATAATGTTTCACGTGAAACATTTTGGAGATTTAGTTTTTTATAGAATATTTACCACTATATTTAGTATCAATCATTTATCAAAAATGAGAAAAATCCCAAGATATTGATGGAATGTTTCACGTGAAACATTTATGTTAAACATAATTTAATTAACTATATATAGTAGTTCAACCCTTAGAAATAGTGCGTTTTCCATAAAAAACCTGGTGGAATTGATATTTTAGAAATGTTATAATGTCAAAAGCACTAAAAGGAAAGGTAACGATAATGAAAAAAGGGAGAATTATTGCAATAGCAAACCAAAAAGGAGGAGTTGGAAAAACAACTACTTCTATTAATTTGTCTGCATGTTTGGCAGAACTTGGAAAAGATGTATTGGTTATAGATGTGGATCCTCAGGGAAACACAACCAGTGGATTTGGTTTAGATAAGGAAGAAATTGAAAATACAGTATATGAATTATTATTAGATGAGTGTACTGTTAAAGAAAGTATGGTAGAAGTACCAGGATTAGAGAAACTTAAGCTCATTGCTGCCAATGAAAATTTAGCAGGAGCAGAGATTGAATTGTTGGATGATGAAAATAGATCTTATATCTTAAGAGATACTATTGATTATGTGCAAAATGATTTTGACTATATTATCATTGATTGTCCACCATCTCTAAACATTTTAACTATCAATGCTATGACTACAGCTGATTCTGTATTGGTTCCTATTCAATGTGAGTACTATGCTTTGGAGGGAATTAGTCAGTTAATGAAGACAATAGACCTTGTTCATAGCAGATTGAATTCAAAGTTAAAGATTGATGGTGTGGTATTTACTATGTATGATGCAAGAACAAATCTATCATCAGATGTTGTAAATACTGTAAAAGATAACTTAAATGCAAAGGTTTATCAGACAATCATTCCTAGAAATGTAAGATTAGCTGAGGCTCCATCTCATGGCCTTCCTATTAATTTATATGATCCAAAGTCTGCAGGAGCAGAAAGCTACAGAAATTTAGCAAAAGAAATAATAGATAGAAAGGATATGTAGAGCAATGGCACCAAAGAAAAGTTCACGTGGATTAGGTAAAGGATTAGATTCTTTGATTCCAGTTAAGGAAGTGGAAGAACCAAAGAGTAGTAATAAAAAAAGTGATGACAACGTAAAAGATGGCAATACTATATATGTAGATATAAATAAGGTTGAACCAAATCCTGATCAGCCAAGAAAAGATTTTGATCCGGATGCTTTGCAGGATTTATCAGATTCTATTAAAGAAAAAGGTGTACTCGCACCACTTTGGGTACATGAAGTAGAAAAAAATAAAAAGAAGTATTATGAGATTATTGCTGGTGAGCGTAGATGGAGAGCTTCAAAGGAAGCTGGATTAAAGGAACTTCCAGTAATAGTTATGGATTTATCTGAACAGGAAATAGTAGAGATTTCTCTTATTGAAAATATTCAAAGAGAGGATTTAAATCCTATTGAGGAAGCATTGGCATATAAGAGATTGCTTGATGAGTTTAACTTAAAACAGGATGATGTTGCCAAGAGAGTATCAAAGAGTAGAGTTGCAATTACAAATTCTATGAGACTTCTTAAGTTAGATGATAGAGTTCAGCAACTTGTAATTGATAAGATTATTCCTACAGGAAGTGCAAGAGCTTTACTTAGTTTGGATGATAAAGATAAGCAGTATGAGTTTGCTCAGAGAATTCTTGATGAGAAGATGACTGTTCGTGATGTTGAAAGAGAAATCAAGAAATTCCAAAATGAGAAGAATAATCCTGATAAGGCTACAAAAAATGAAATCGATCCTAAGCTCCTTGTAATATACAATGAGTTTCAGGAAAAGTTAAAGAGTGTCCTTGGTACAAAGGTTACAATCAATCCAAAGGATAATCGTCGAGGAAAGATTGAAATCGAGTACTATAATCAGGATGAATTAGATAGAATTATTGATATGCTTATGGAAGCAAAAGCAGAATAATAGAGAACATAATATAGAACAAATGTTCGAGAATAGAGGTTAATTATGATAGAGAAGTATTTAGGCATAAGCACAGATTATGTTATTATATTTATGGCAGCACTTATACTGCTTCTTATAATTTTGATGATTATAAATGTTGCACAGATGTCAAAATTAAAAAAGAGATATAAGATTTTTATGGAAGGTAATAATGCTAAATCTCTTGAGGATACATTGATATATAGATTAGATCAGGTTGATGATTTAATTGAAAGTAATGCGAAAAATGAGAGAAATATTGATAGCATTATAAGTAGAATGAAATATGACTTCCAAAAGTATGGTCTTGTAAAATATGATGCATTGGATGAATTGGGTGGAAAACTTAGTTTTACTCTTGCTATGTTAAATGAGAAGGATGATGGATTCGTTTTAAATTCTGTTCATAGTAGAGAGGGTTGCTACACTTACGTAAAAGAGATTATTGGTGGAAATGCTATTATTCCTTTGGCAGAAGAAGAGCAACAAGCATTGGATGAGGCTTTAAAGGAAGACTAAAAGAGAGGAAATTATATGCACAGTTATATGTCTGCAGTTGGTTTTTCAAAAATAACCAATGAGGAATTAGACAAATTACTATATAGTGCTATTCGAAGTTCTGAATTAAGTGAAACAGCAGTGAATTCTGATAATAGTAACTATGTAGAAATTAGAATGAGTGTATGTAAAAATATGGGAATAGCTATTAGAGGAACTTATGATGATGAGGATGCCTTTAAGATTGATTACTATTTTCCATATTATATAGGTAGTACAGTATCTACTGATTGTGATTTTGAAATTATAAAACAGTCTGATCGTGAAAGTTATCAGGGTTGGGCTGATGAACCTAAACTTGGTGTAAGCTTAATATTTTTCTTAGACAATATGATGACCTATCTCAATAAATATAAAGATAGATCTGCTTTTTATGGCGAGAGATATAGGAAAATATATTTATCAGGATTGTCTTTAGATGGAAAAGTATTATTGCCAGCTAAAGAAGACATAAAAAATAAGGATAGAATAGATAATAATCGAGCATCATTGGTGTCAAAAGCCAGAGAAGGTGATGTTGATGCAATTGAAAATCTCACATTAGAAGATATAGATACATATGCGATGATTTCAAGAAGAATATCTAAAGAAGATATTTATAGTATAGTAAAAACTTCTTTCATGCCATTCGGAATTGAAAGTGACAAATATTCAGTAATTGGTATAATTAAAGATGTAAAAGAATATATAAATCAGATAACCATGGAGGAAATGTATATTTTACAATTGTCTGTAAATGATATGTTCATGGAGGTTTGTATAAATAAGAAGAATCTGCTTGGTGAACCAAAAGTAGGCAGAAGATTCAAAGGAAATATATGGCTTCAGGGTCATATAGAGTTTTAGCAGGTGATAAGGTCAACTTTCCTTAATTTATTAGTAGGCTAAATCACCAATTAGCCCCTTTAGTTAAATGGATATAACAAGTCCCTCCTAAGGATTAGTTATCAGTTCGATTCTGGTAGGGGGCGTTATTTTATAGTTATTGAAAATATGTTGTTTTGATAAGGCAGTACAAGACTAGAAATCATTTACTGAGAGTAGGAGAAGTTTATGAAAAAGAGAACAAAGTCAGGTAATGTAGAAAGAAAAAGAAAGGAAGAGTCTTTTAGTACTATAAAGTCTAAAATGATAATTGCTATTTCTAGTATTATAGAGATAATGTTTCTTCTTCTAGAATTATATTTTATGACCCATGCCGAGGACGCTATTTTAATTATGGTAGTGGTTGCAGTATGTATGGCTGTAGTGTTGTTTGTACTAGTGATGGAAATTCTTGATTTATCTCAGCAAAACAAAGATAGAGATAGACAAGAGTTTGAAGATTTATATAAAGCTCAAAAGGCATCATATATTGCTCTTAGAAAATATTTCGATGATATAAATAACAGACTTAATACAATAGAGGAAAGTGCTGATTATAGAGAAGAGATAATCAATGCTCAGAAAGCTGTTGCTAAGGTAACAATTAATAGAAGTAAAGAAAATACAGATGCTTTGATGAATTCTAATGATGAGTTGATAAAGCATATTTTTGGTTTTGAGACAAAACTCCAGGAAAACAATGATGAGTTGATGAAACAAAATCAGGAATTGATGGAGAAAACAAAATCAGACTTATTGGAGCAGACAAAAGCTGATTTAGAGAATTCAAACAGTAATCTTCAAAGCCAATTTGATATGTTACAAAGTAAATTACAACAGATGGAAGAAGAAATCAATTCTATTGAGGTAAAGGCTGTTGTCGCTCCACCAGATGCAAGTCAGACGGTTGATAATTCTGCATCAGAAAATATGGTTTCAGAAGAAGCAGAAGATGACATTAATGATGATGACATAAATGCAATGCTTGAAAGCTTGCAGGCAGATACAGAGGCAATGGCAAATGAGTCAACTAGCGAAAGTGAAGATGTAGCAGATGAAGCAGAAGATATAGATGCAATGTTGGCAGATTTACAAAATGCAGTGGAGGAGCCAGTTGCTGAAGAACCAGTAGCAGAAGAGCCAGTTGCTGAAGAACCAGTAGCAGAAGAGCCAGTTGCAGAGGAACCAGTTGAAGAACCGGTTGCAGAGGAACCAGTTGAAGAACCGGTTGCAGAAGAAGCGGTTGCAGAGGAACCAGTTGAAGAAGCAGTTGCTGAAGAACCTGCAGTGGAAGAGCCAGCGGCAGAAGAGCCAGCGGAAGATCCACTGGCAGCATTTGACACATCAGATCCAAACAAGCAATTATCTCCAGATGAGATAGCAGCTATGTTTGCAGCAGCATCTGGTGAAGAACCAGTGAAAAAGGAGGAGCCTGAGGAAAAACCTCCAATGCCAGAGTTATCTGACGATCCTAATAAACAGTTATCGCCAGATGAAATAGCAGCATTGTTTGCAAATGTACAATAGATTTTATAGATATCCTAGGTTTATACATGTTAAAAAGTTTTAACATAGTCAAATCTAGGATATTTTTAAATTAGGAATCCTTGAAAAAAGATGATTTTATAATATAAAGTCCTTTATAAAATTTATAGAAAAATAATCTAAAAAACAAATAAAAATTTTTTAAAAAAGTACTTGCAAAACCTGAAATAATACTATATACTTATACAAGTGTTCAGCAAGGACACTAAATAAATATGCGCGACTAGCTCAGCTGGCAGAGCACCTGACTCTTAATCAGGGTGTCCAGGGTTCGAACCCCTGGTCGCGCATTTCAAAGAGTGTTGGATTTAGTATAGGACTAGGTTCGGCGCTTTTTATTTTGCACATTTTAAATATAAGAGAGATTTACGGTGTTATTCTGTCCTATTTTGTAGGGCAGATTTTTTGTGTATATAAATAGTGATAAAAAAATCAAAATAGAGGTAGCATTGAATTATAATAATGATAAAAGAAAGAAGACGATTATATCAAAAATATAATAAAGGAAAAATTAAGAAGGCGGTTGTATCAAAAATTCAATAAAGGAAAAATCAAGAAAGCGATAGTAACAAAATGTAATAATGATATAATCAAGATAGTTGAAATATAGGAAAGTTGGAAATAAAGATAAAAGACAGTAGGTACTATTTTTATTGGATAAAGAGAGAAGGTTAACATGGGAGAAAAAGAAATTATTGAAAATGGTGAGGCAATACTTGGTATTGAATTTGGATCAACTAGAATAAAGGCTGTATTAATAGATGAAAGCGCAAAAGTATTGTCTACAGGGGATTTTGAGTGGGAAAATCATTTGGAAAAGGGTTTTTGGACATACCATGAAGATGAAATATGGAATGGACTACAAACATGTTTTGCAAACTTGAAAGTAGATATTAAAGATAAATATGATGTAGAGTTGAAAAATGTTAAATCTCTGGGAATCAGTGCAATGATGCATGGATATTTAGCATTTGACAAAAATGGAAAAATGCTGGTTCCATTTAGAACCTGGAGAAATAGCAATACCACAGAAGCTGCGAAAATCTTAAGCGAGAAGTTACAATATAATATTCCGGAAAGATGGAGTATAGCTCACTTGTATCAGGCGGTATTAAGTGGTGAAGACCATATAGATAAAATAGACTATATTACAACCTTGGCAGGATATATACACTGGAAGCTGACGGGAGAGAGAGTTTTAGGTGTGGGAGATGCATCTGGAATGTTTCCTATAGACTCAAAAACAAAGGATTACAACGAACAGAAAATCAAGATATGTAATAACCTATTAAAAGATAAGGGTGTAAATATTGAGTTAAAAAATATTTTGCCAAAGGTCAAGCAGGCAGGTGAAAATGCAGGATATTTGACAAAAGAGGGAACAAAATTACTAGATCCTACAGGAGAACTCATGGAAGGGGCTATTGTGGCACCACCTGAGGGAGATGCAGGAACAGGAATGGTTGCCACTAACAGTGTAAAGATAAAAACGGGAAATGTATCTGCTGGAACATCAGTATTTGCAATGATAGTCCTTGAAAAGGAATTAGAGGACTACTACTCTCAAATAGATATGGTAACAACACCTGATGGCAACCCAGTGGCAATGGTTCACGCAAATAACTGTACAAGTGATATAAATGCTTGGGTAAATATAATAAAAGAATCCATGGAAACCTATGGTATAAGTGTTGATGTGGGAAAATTATATACAGCTTTGTTTAATAAATCTCTAGAGGGCGATTCAGATTGTGGTGGGTTATTATCATACGGATTTATATCTGGTGAGAATATAATGGAATGCAGTACGGGTCGACCAATGTATGTACGAGGAGAAAATGCTAATTTTAATATAGCTAATTTTATGCGAAGCCATATTTATACAGCCTTTGGCGCATTGAAGGTAGGTATGGATATCTTAAAAGAGAGAGAATCAATAGACGTTGAGACTATTTACGGTCACGGCGGGATATTTAAAACACCGGGTGTTGCTCAAAGATTTCTTGCAGCAGCCATAGATACTCCGGTATCACTTATGTCTACAGCGGGAGAAGGCGGTCCGTGGGGCATGGCGATTTTAGCAGCCTATGCCTTTAAAAAACAAAAAATGGATTACAATAAGTCTCTAGATATATATTTGGAGTATGAGATTTTTGTAGAAAGTCAAAAGCAGGTTATTACTCCAGATAAAGAGGAAGTAGAAGGCTTTAAAAAATATATAGAAAACTATAAAAAAGGTATAGATGTGGAGAAAAAGGCTATCGAGCTATTATAGGAGGAGAAAAAATGTTAGAACAGTTAAAACAGGAAGTTTATCTAGCCAATATGATGTTGCCTAGCTATAGCTTAGTAACATTTACATGGGGAAATGTAAGTGGAATAGATAGAGAAGAGGGGTTATTTGTAATTAAACCAAGTGGTGTGGATTATGATAAATTGACTCCTGAAGATATGGTGGTTGTTGATTTAAAAGGAAACAAGATAGAGGGAAGATATAACCCATCTTCTGATACAGCTACACATATGGTTTTGTATAATAAATTTCCTAAAATAGGAGGAATAGTTCATACTCATTCAACATGGGCAACAAGCTGGGCTCAGTCTGGAAGATCAATTCCATGTTATGGAACAACACATGCTGATTATATATATGGAGAGGTTCCTTGTGTAAGAAATTTAACGAAGGAAGAAATTGATGAAGCCTATGAGTTAAACACAGGAAAATTAATAACTAGTCATTTTGATAAAAATAGTATTGACTATGTGGCAACACCAGCAGTACTATGCAAAAATCATGGACCTTTTACTTGGGGAAAAGATGCCAAGGAAGCGGTACACAATGCAGTAGTTTTAGAAGAAGTAGCTAAGATGGCCTATAACACCGAGATGTTAAATAAAGAGGTAATGCCTGCTCCTGAAAAATTACAGGAGAAGCATTACCTTAGAAAGCATGGCGCCCATGCATATTATGGACAGTGTAAAGAATAAACATTTATCATTTTAAAATCATATAAAATAATTTAAATTCTGCTACATATCAATTTGCAGATGGGATTACCTTGAGATGAGAATTTTTCCTCATATTCCGTCATGATATTGCCTACATTCATGGCAGCATCATGATGGAGATCAAAGGTATGAGCATCCAATTTCCAAATATTTGAATCATTTATCTCATCAAGAGAAAAATTAAATAGATCTACGTTGTCAGTTTTGAATTCAATAAATCCATCATTTTTTAAAATCTTATCATATCTGGCTAAAAACTCACGAGAAGTAAGTCTTCTCTTAGCATGACGATCCTTTGGCCAAGGATCAGAAAAGTTAAGATATATTTTATCAACTTCATCAGGCGCAAAAATCGTATCAATATTTTTGGCATCGAAACACAGGAATTTTAGATTGTCAAGATGAATACCATCGTTTTCAAGAGATTCCAATTTTTGAACCGCTCTAAGAATAACGCTGGTATATCGCTCGATTCCTATATAGTTAATCTCTGGATGAGCAATGGCCATATTTATGATAAATTGTCCCTTTCCCATACCTATTTCAATATGAAGATCCTGTTTTTTTGGAAAATAGTCATGCCATTTACCAAGAAGTTTTTCTGGTTCATGTATACAATGGGAACTGTTGGCGATAACTTCGTCTGCCCCTGGAATATTTCTAAGTCGCATAATTTCCTCCTATGAATAAACATAAATGCTTTGATATTATAACATAGTAGATAATCAAAAGATATTTATAAAAGTGAAAATGGTTGCACCTACAAATTATAGCGATTATACTATATAAAGTGAGATTTGATGAATGGGAGAATTTAAATGAAGATGTTTAAAAGAATAAAGAAGAAAGTGGTGGTTGGAATATGTATATTATCAATGGCCATGAGTACTTTTTCTATAAGTAATGTAAAGGCAGCGGAATATTGGCCTAGTAGTATATCTGTTTCTTCTGGAGCAGCAATTGTAATGGAGCTAGAAACAGGTACTGTGCTTTACGAAAAGGAGGCAGATAAATCTTATTATCCTGCTAGTATCACAAAGATTATGACCGCACTTTTGAGCTTAGAAAATTGTGAGTTAGATGAAACCGTTACTTTTTCAGAGACTGCTGTTTATGAAAATGAAGGTGATACATCTCATATCGCTAGAGAAGTGGGCGAGGAAATGACGTTGGAAAATGCATTGTATGGAATGATGCTTGAGTCTGCCAATGAATGCGCCTGGGCTTTAGGTGAGCACACAGCAGGTAGTATGCCAGCTTTTGTGGACATGATGAATGAAAAAGCCAAGGAGTTAGGATGTACCCATACACATTTTGCAAATCCTAATGGTTTGCCTAACAAAGATCATTATGTAAGCGCCAGAGATATGGCTTTGATTGCAAAAGAAGCCTATAGCATTCCTAAATTTAGAGAGATGTGCTCCACTGTTGCATATACTTTGCCGGCAGATAATAAGAAAGAAGCTTATAATCTAAACAATTCCCATGCAATGATCAGCAATAATAAAACATCTAAATATATCTATGAATATGCGTTGGGAGGAAAGACGGGATATACGGATGAGGCAGGAAGTACACTGGTTACCTTTGCAAAAAAAGACGGAATGACTTTGGTTTGTGTGGTGTTAAATGCTCAAAATCCTGCCCATTATGAGGATACTATAAATCTATTTGATTACTGTTTTGCAAACTTCACAACATATAAGGTTGCTGATCATGCGAATATAAATGAAATAGGGGCTGGAGTAAATCCAGGAATTTTGTCAGAGCAAAGTAAGTTGATAAGAATAGATTCAGAGGACGTTATAGTATTACCAAAGGCAGCATCCTTTAAGGACGCGAAGGCTGTGCTTGAACCAGCACCAAAAGATTCAGAAGCTGTAGCAATAATTAATTACAAATATGCAAACAAGAGTGTTGGAACAGGACATATTATATATGACGCTTCCAATAAGGTGTCATATCCCTTCAATAATGTTGATGCAGAAAATGGTGGATCAAAGATAAAATACTTTAGAATTGATTTTAAAACGATATTGATATTATTGCTGATTATATTACTTATAGTTGGAGCGGTTTATCTAATATATATGCAGTCAGGAAAAATATTATTATATAGACATAGAAAAAGAGAAGAAAAACAAGGCTTTACAAAACAGGAAACTATAAAGAGAAGAAAAGGTACACAAATTCGAAGAAATAATAGTAAAAGAAAAAGCCCGAAGACAAATAATAGTAGAGAAAATAGTCGTAAAAAGATAAAACGACAAAATAGACGAAGAAAATAGTCTATAGATATAATAAAAGACATAATACAAAAAGAGAGAAATTGTCAGATAATTTCTCTCTTTTTTTGATTTATACGGTTAAACAAATGTTTAGTAAGAGATATATTTACTCTAAAAGGCTTTCGATAAGAAGTTTTAGCGTTGTTTTATTTTCAGTGTAAAAGATTAATCCATTATTAGATTCTAGAACAGTTACATACTTATCTTTGAAGGTAATTGATTCTGTAATAAGTTGAAGCAGATAAGATTTATATTTTTCATCTACTTTTAGGAACAACGTCTCACATTCATCCAAAGATGAAAACGATGCTTGAGATTTATTTAGCAAACGGGATATATCTTTATCATGTTCCATCTGAGATTGAGTTTTATTTATAATAAAGTATCCGTTTTTATCTTTTGGCATTTCAAGAGATCGAACAGCTCTTTGAACCTGCTTGGTCAAACTGTCGCTGGCAGGATAGAGAGATTCAAAATATCTCATAAAGTCAGTGGCATTTTTGAAATGTTGGTTTTTTCCTTTTTCTAAAACCTCTGTCATAAGAATTCTTCTTATAATGTCTTCGCATTCTTTCCTAGATGGATTTTTCTTTGTTCTTGTTTCTTCCATATAAAAACCTCTTTAATTATAAAACTGATAGGGGGACAATCTATTATATGTTAGACAATAATAGATAAAACATTTAATAAAAAGGACAAAATAAATTGTCCATATATATAATAAGACAAGATAAAGACAAAAACAAGGAATTTACAGAGAGATATATAGAAAACATAAAAAAATACTGGTGAAAAATTGACAAGGAGTTAAGACAAAACTTATAATCAACATAGAAAAACCACACAGAAAATGAAGGAGTGGACAAAATGGATTTAAATAAGTTAAGTAGAGTCGAAAAACGAGTATATGATTTGGAGAGAATACAAGAGTTGGTTGATGAAAATAATGGTTTGGTAAGAACGGTTCAAATAACTGATTTAGGAATAGATTATAGAAGAATACTAAGCTTTATGGAGGATGGTGATGTAATCAGAGTGAAAAACGGATATTACACCACTAAGTCTTATAAGGGAACTGAGGATGAACTTATAGTGCAGATGTTTCCAGATGGAGTATTTACCATGCAGACCGCACTATATTTTTATGGATATCTTGAGAATAAGCCATATGCTTGGCATATAGCAGTAGACAAAAACACATCAAGATCTAGATTTAAGATTGAGTATCCAAACGTGGAATCATACTACACAGAGCCAAAGGTTATGGAATTAGGTCTATCACATATAGAGGTGGCAGGACATGAAATGGGAATATTTACCAAGGAGAGAGTCATCTGTGACTGTCTAAAATATCAGGACAAGATGGATAGAGAGGATTTTAAAAAAGGATTGTTGGCCTATATAGCTGATGACACCAAAGATGTGGGTGCACTTATGGAGATCGCCAGGGAGAGAAAGGTGTTAAATAAGGTGCAGAATATGATAGGTGTGTGGTTATAAGGTCAAAAGATTATAGGAGTGTGCTATAGGGTCAAAAGATTATAGCCTACAGGAAGAAAAGAGAAAAGAAATGATTAACAGTAGAATGCTGAAGCTAAAAAGCGAAGAATTGAATATAGCCTTTGCTAATCTGCTGGCGGGAAATACAGTGGAGCTGGTTGTGCTTGGAATTTCAAGGGAGGCATCCCTAGAAAATCTGTGGTTGTGCAATGGAGATGATTTAGGAATAGATGTATATAGAAAGAAGGCAATCACTGATTTAAAGTATATTTATGGTGGAAATCAGGATCTAAAAGAAATTGTCCAAGAGACAATAAAAAGCCTTGATAGTGTCTTTATAGAAAATAATTACACTATATTAAGTTGTAAATTTGCAGAAAAGACAAATATGGCGGGTTATGATATACATCTTGAATTAAATCTTGATGATAAATTTATTCCTATAGATATAGAGATTGAAAAAGCGAAAGAGGAATATATTCTTCCATATACAAGAAATCTAAAATTGATAGGTGAAAATAATAAAACTATAGATTATTTACATTATCCTTCCGAGGAAGCTTTATGTTCTCACATGGTAGAAATATTAAAGCAGTTAGAACTTATAAATGAAATGGAACATTATTATGCTGCCTATAAGATTATAAAAACCTATTCTATGGAGGGAAGGAAATTCCGAGAGAAGTTAAAGGATGCTTGTAGTGAGAGACATATAAAATTAGAAGCTAAGACATATAACACTTTAAAAGGTTATGGGGACTATAAATATATGGAAAAGAAATGGAAGAATTTCTTGAAAAAAGAGAAACTCACTGAGCCAAGTTGGCAGGAGTTGCTAGAGAAAATCAATGATTTCACAGAGCCAATATGGGAGAGCATAGTGGAAGATAGAATATTTTTCGGAGATTGGATGCCAGAGCTTGGGCGTTATTTAGATTGAATATTTAACAATTTAAACAGAGCAAAATAATAAGAATCTCTGTCGGTGAGTCGATAAAATTCTTCTTCTATGGGAAGTGTTGCCCAGGAAGCGGCCTCCTCAAAGGAGATGGTTTTAACCATACATTTTTCATTTAGCTTAGAAGATATATTTTGCTTAAATACAATGGAAGAGCCGAAAGCCGATAAACATTTTTTAGAGTAGGTTGCAGCCACAATTCCAGTGTAATCATTTCTCAAGTCAAAGGTGGCGGCATCATAGTTCTCTGAAGCTTCATATAAATGAAGGCAAAGAGAAGGGGACAAAAATGGTGTCTCCAAAGAGATAAAAAAAGCGCGATCTTCGGTAATCATGGAAAGAGAACTTAATATTCCACCCAATGGTCCCACATCATGGTAGATATCTGGGATTTCTGTCACATCTAAGTTTAGATGGGCATAGTCGCCGCGGTGAGTGACAGATAAATAAATTTTGCCAAAATCAGAGGAAAATTTATGAACTAGGTATTCTAGAAGGCATTCTTCACCAAAGGGAAGCAAGGCTTTGTCTGTTCCCATTCGCAAGCTATTGCCGCCGCATAGAATTACAAGTGCTGGTTTCATATAACTATCTCCTCCCAGAAAAGTGATCTTGAATAAATTATCAGTTCTATACTAAGTAATAATTAGTTTTACGCTAAAGCTAAATATAGTAACAATTATAAGGGTTAGAAAATAAAAAGGAAAGACATATCATGTTGATAGATAAATTAAGAGAGTATAGTAAAGAGGATGTTTATCCCTTTCATATGCCCGGTCACAAGCGAATAAATTATGGGATGCCAGATGCCATAGGAATAGATATAACTGAGATAGATGGCTTTGATGATTTACACAATGCAAGGGGTATTATTGAAGGTGAACAAGAGCGATTGGCTGAAGTTTATGACTCAAAGCAAAGTTATATTTTGGTAAATGGTTCCAGTTGTGGAAACATTGCTGCTATTTTTGATGCTTGCAAGGTTAATGAGAAAATTATAGTGGGGAGAAATTGCCACAAAAGCGTGTATTATGGCTGCATTTTAAGGCGTTTACAGGTTGTATATACAATGCCGGAAGTGTCTCATCAAGGAATAGTGACTGGCACAAAGATAGAAGAAATAGCTAGAGTTATCGAAGAAAATCCTGATGCTAGAGCAATTGTGGTCACCAGTCCAACTTATGAGGGATATGTGGAACCACTAGAAGAAATAGTGAGACTAGCCCATGATAATAAAATGAAGGTTATTGTGGATGCTGCCCATGGTGCACATCTTGGGTTTGATAAATATTTTCCAGAAAACCCAGTAAAAAGCGGTGCAGACTATGTGATTATGAGTATGCACAAGACTATGCCAGCCATGACCCAGACCGCGGTGATACATGTAAATACTTGGGATAGAAAAATCGATACTTATCTGAGGATGTTTCAAACCAGCTCGCCGTCCTATGTTTTGATGGCATCAATCAGTCAGGGGATGAACTACTTAGAGGAAAATCCAGATTTGTTTGAAAACTATGGAAATCTATTGAGAGACTTTTATGAAAAGACCAAGGGACTAAAGATATTTGACATTTTACAGGATAAAAATAGAGATCCCTCAAAGATAGTTATTATATGCAAAGGTGGACTGAGTGGAAAAGATCTAGAGGAAATATTAAGAGAAGACTATAGAATTCAGGTGGAGATGAGTTCATTTAATTATGTGATAGCAATGACTTCGCCAATGGATACTCCAGAAGGTTTAGATCGTTTGGCCCAGGCCTTAGAGGATATGGATTTGACATATGGAGATATTGAAAATGATTATGATACTATAGCATTTGAAGATGTTTTTACTTCTGATAAAAAGCTAGAAATTTATGAGCCACTTGATAGTGAAAGAGAATTGATAAATATTTTTAAATCTGGAGAAAACAGGATTAGTGCTGGAATGGTGTCTCTCTATCCACCGGGAATTCCAATTTGTGTACAGGGGGAGAGAATCACTGCAGAGCAGATTAACCTTATAAAAGAGGCTTTAGAGGCAGGACTTACAGTGACAGGATTAGAGGAGAAGACCTTGGTAGAAGTTGTCATTTAATGGGCTCTATATTATACTTGAAGTACTAAATTTTAGGAGAAATTATGGGAAAAATATTTTGCATAATCGGCAAAAGTTCAACGGGAAAAGATACCATTTACAAGAGGATTTTAGAAGATAAATCCTTGGGTTTAAAGCAAATTGTTTCATACACCACCAGACCAATCAGAGCTGGAGAGGTTGATGGCATAGAATACCATTTTTGCACAGAGCAGGAAAAAGAAGATCTAAGAAGTGCAGGAAAGGTTATAGAAATCAGAAGTTATAATACTGTGCATGGAGCATGGAACTATTTTACAGTGGATGATGACCAGGTGGATTTGTCAAAAAATAACTATCTTATAATTGGAACTTTGGTGTCTTTTGTAAAGATAAGAGAGTACTACGGCAAGGATGTAGTTATCCCAATTTATATAGAAGTGGAAGATGGAATTAGATTGACTAGAGCCTTGGAGAGAGAAAAGAAGCAAGAGTCTCCAAAATATGAGGAGATGTGCAGAAGATTTTTGGCAGATGCCAAGGATTTCTCTGAGGAAAATATGAAAAAAGCTGGAATAGATAAGGTTTTTGAAAACAAAAATCTAGACGATATAGAAAATGAGATAGTTGGTTATATTAAATCTATGATTTAGAGGGTGCGCAATATGGATATTAAGGTAAATAATGTCACTCCGGTGAATCAAGCCCCAGAGACACAAAAGGCCCCGGAGACAAATGAAAATTTCAAATTTACTTTGACTAGTGCCATTGAGGATGCTGAACTTCAACAGAAGTTGGATGGAATGCTTACAGATATAACTAAGCAAGGTGAGCTTATTGCTAGGCATATGGACATCAGAGATATGAAGAAATATCGCGGACTTATCAAGGATTTCCTAAATGAAGTTGTAAATAGGTCCCATAAGTTTTCAAGGGAAAATTTCTTGGATCGCCGCGGACGGCACAGAGTGTACGGTATAGTTAAACTTGTGGATGAGAATCTTGACAAGCTAGCGGAAGCTTTGGTGGCAGATGAGGTTGATCACATTGAGATACTCAGTCGAATCGATGAGATTCGCGGACTTTTATTGGATATAGTAACCTAAGGAGAGATATGGCTTTTTCAGATATAAAAGGGCAGGATGATATAAAAGCCCATTTACAAGGAGCAATAAAAAATAAAAAATTTTCACATGCATATATAATTAGCGGGGAGAAGGATTCAGGAAAAAAGATGTTGGCTGAAGCCTTTGCTCAGGCCATATTGTGTGAGGAGGAAGGTATTGACGGTTGTGGAAAATGTCAATCCTGTCATCAGGTGATAAATAGAAATCACCCGGATATACATTATGTGGAGCATGAAAAGCCAAAAACCATTGGTATCGATGATATTCGAACACAGTTAAACAATGATATTGTAATAAAACCTTATAGTTCTAATTATAAAATATATATTGTTGATGAGGCGGAATTGATGAGTGAGCAGGCCCAAAATGCATTGCTTAAAACCATAGAGGAGCCGCCGGAGTATGGAATAATTTTTTTGCTTACCACATCAGCAACATCATTTTTACCAACAATTCTATCAAGATGCGTTCTTTTAGATCTAAAACCAATTAATCAAGAGATTATAAAAAAAGACTTGATGACATATCATGGAATGCCAGATTATCAGGCCCAGGTGTGTGCAGCCTTTTCACAGGGTAATTTTGGTAAGGCTATAAAGTTGGCGGAATCTGAAGATTTTAAGGAATTAAAAAATTCCATGGTGAGTTTTGTAAAGCAGGCGGCAAGCATGGGCGCATTTGAGATAAATCAAATTGCCACAGATATCACATCTTCGGAGACCGTGGATATTGCAGATTATATGGATTTGATGACAATCTGGTTTAAAGATGTGTTATTATATAAATCGACTGGTGATAAGAATCTAGTTATTTACCAGGATGAAATAATGATTATAAAGCGGCTATCAGCTGAAATATCTTATGAAGGTTTGGAAAATATTTTCCAGGCCATAGATACTTGTAGAAAGAGATTGAAGGCAAATGTAAACAATAATCTTTCTGTGGAACTAATGCTGATGGCAGTTAAGGAGAATATATTATGACAAAAATCGTAGGCGTGCGCTTTCGTGGAGCAGGTAAGGTATATTATTTCGGACCAAAGGATTTTCAGCTGAAATTAAATGATCAGGTAATAGTTGAAACAGCCAGAGGTCTAGAGATAGGAACGGTCGCAATGGCACCTCGCGAAGTTGAGGATGAAGAGATTACACAGCCTCTTAAGGATATTAAGAGAGTGGCATCTCAGGAAGATATAGAAAAATCAGTAGTAAATAGACAGAAAGAAAAAGAGGCACTTCGTATTTGTCGCGAGAAGGTGGCAAAACATAACTTGGAAATGAAGTTGGTTTCTGCAGAATATACTTTTGATAATTCAAAGTTATTATTCTATTTTACAGCCGATGGACGTGTGGACTTTAGAGAGCTAGTCAAGGATTTGGCGGCTGTGTTTAGAACAAGAATCGAGTTGCGTCAGATTGGAGTTCGTGACGAGACTAAGTTGTTAGGCGGAATTGGAATGTGTGGAAGACCACTTTGCTGTACCACATATTTGACAGACTTTGTGCCAGTATCTATAAAGATGGCCAAAGAGCAGAATCTATCGTTAAATCCTACCAAGATATCTGGTGTGTGCGGTAGATTGATGTGCTGTTTGAAAAATGAGCAGGAGACTTATGAATATTTAAATAGTCAGTTGCCTAGAGAAAGAGATATAGTGACTACACCTGATGGTTTGAAGGGTGAGGTAAAAAGTGTTGGTGTTCTTCGTCAGACAGTTCGTGTGATTATTGAGCAGGATGATATGAAGGAAGAGCGAGAGTATCACGTATCTGAGTTAAAGATTGAAGGTGGACGTAAGAAGTTTAACAAAGTTAAGAATGATAAAGCTTATGATGAAGCTAATGCTGACAAGAACAGTCATAATTTAGATAACAAGAAAAAACAGACCGAAAATAAAGATGCACATTCTGAAGGAAAAGCAGATAATAAGGATAAAAATTCTGAGGACAAGAATCAGCAGGCTAATCATAAAAAGAAAAAGAAGCATCACAAGAATAAAAAGCATAAAAATAATAAGGAATAAAAAGTATGAAAGAAGAGCTGTTATTGCCGGGAGAGAGACTTGATGATTTGCAGCGAAATGGATATATGATTATTCAAAACCCAGCAAAATTTTGTTTTGGTATAGATGCAGTGCTGTTATCAGATTTCGCCAAGGTAAATCCAGGGGAAAAAATGATAGATTTGGGAACTGGGAATGGAATAATCCCGATTTTAGTTGAGTCTAGAAGTAAAGGCGAAAGATACGTGGGCTTAGAGATTCAGCCAGAGAGTGCTGATATAGCCAGAAGAAGCGTAGAATATAACAACTTAGAAGACAAGATATCTATTGAGACAGGTGATATAAAAGATGCAGCAAAGATTTTTGGTGCATCTTCTTTTGATGTGGTGACTTCCAATCCACCTTATATGATTCAAAATCACGGGTTGACTAATGAAGCAGATGCAAAAACTATTGCCCGGCATGAAATTTTGTGCGATTTAGAGGATGTGGTGAGACAGACATCTTGTCTTTTGCGACAAAAAGGACATTGTTACTATGTCCATAGACCCAATAGGTTAGTGGATTTAATGTCTTTAATGAGAAAATATAAAATAGAGCCAAAGAGGATGAGGTTTGTATATCCATATGTGGATAAAGAGCCAAATATGGTTTTGATAGAGGGGATAAAAGGTGGAAAGCCCAATGTAATTGTGGAAAAACCTCTAATTGTATATGATGATATAGGAGTATATAATCCGGAAATATATGATATATATGGATATGATGATAAGACCAAGGCGAAGTTGAACGTTGGCAAAAATCAGGAATTGGCTCAGTAGAAAAAGATATCAAAAAGATATTTTCATATGTAGAAAAGAGAGAGTATGTCAGGAAAATTATATTTAGTGGCCACTCCCATAGGAAACCTTGAAGATATGACCTATCGGGCAGTTAGAATATTGAAGGAAGCAGACTTGATTGCTGCTGAGGATACTAGAAATTCAATAAAGTTATTACAATATTTTGATATATCCACGCCAATGACCAGTTATCATGAGTTTAACAAGATAGACAAGGCCAAGGTGTTGATAGAAAAAATGCACAGCGGTCAAGACGTTGCCGTTATAACAGACGCAGGAACTCCAGGAATCTCTGATCCAGGAGAGGAATTAGTATCCATGTGTTATCAGGAGGGTATTGAGGTTTTGGCCATTCCAGGAGCTGCGGCATGTATAACAGCGGTTACATCTTCAGGGCAGGCTTGTAGACGTTTTTCATTTGAAGCATTTCTCCCAAAGGATAAAAAAGAGAGAGCTCGAGTGTTAAAAGAGATGGAAAATGAGACCAGAACCATGATAGTTTATGAATCACCTCACCATTTAAAGGCTACATTAAAGGAGTTGGAGTCAGTATTTGGTGATAGAGATATAACCATATGTCGTGAGCTTACCAAGAAATATGAGGAAAAGGTTAAGACTACACTTCATATGGCCAATGAGTATTATGAGGAAAATGATCCTCGAGGTGAATATGTTCTTATAATTGCGGGAAAATCAAAAGAGCAGATGCAAAGGGAAGAAGTTCAGAAATGGGAAAATATATCCATAGAAGATCACATGGATATATATTTATCTCAAGGAATGGACAAGAAATCAGCCATGAAAGCTGTGGCAAAAGATAGGGGAGTAAGTAAAAGAGATGTTTATCAAGCATTACTGTAATTATTAAGGAGACAAATTTATGGAATATCTAATGGACTTATTAAATAATCAGATCCTTGTTGCAACGGCAGCAGCTTGGTTTGTAGCTCAATTATCTAAAATGATATATGAGATGGTTACCGGAAAGTTTAAGACAAGCCGCTTGACTGGAGGTGGTGGTATGCCAAGTTCACATTCTGCAACGGTGGTGGGATTGGCAACAGCTACTGGATTTGCTTGTGGATTAGATTCTTTTGCTTTTGCAATGGCATTTTTCTTCGCCTTTGTGGTGATTTATGATGCCAGAGGTGTGAGACTTACCACAGGAAAAGAGGCGAGAGCTTTAAATAAGATTAATGCGGAGAGAAAAGCGGCTGGCAAGGATGAGATTTTAGATGAGGAATTAGACGAAATGATGGGTCATACTATGCCAGAGATTATCGCTGGGGTTGTGATTGGTATAGTGGTGGCTTCAATTGTAAGTATATTATATAAGTAGAGAATTAAATTCTTGAAAATATTTATGATATAGGTAGAAAAAGATTTAAGAAATGTCTTGAAAAATAGTTAGAACCATGATATTATTTTTACTCGTGGTATATTAAAATATCCTTGCTTTGTTCTAAGGAACAAGGCCAAAAGACCAAAAGGAGGTAGAAATCGCATGAATAAGTATGAATTAGCACTCGTTGTAAGTGCAAAGATCGAAGACGATGCGAGAGCAGCAGTTGTTGATAAGGCTAAAGGATACGTTGAGCGTTTCGGTGGCAAGATCAGCGACGTAGAGGAGTGGGAGAAGAGAAAGCTCGCTTATGAAATTCAGAAGCAGAGCGAAGGTTATTACTTCTTCATTCAGTTCGAAGCTGAACCAGAAGCTCCAGCTCAGATCGAAGAGAACATTCGTATCATGGAAAATGTTCTTCGTTTCTTATGCGTTAGAAAAGACGAGGCATAGATAGTAGACTAGGAGTGAGAATATGAATAGAGTAATTATGATGGGACGTCTGACAGCAGATCCAGACGTAAGATTTGGTGCAGGAAACAATACTCAGGTTACAAGATTTAGTATTGCAGTAGATAGAAGATTTAAGCGTGAGGGAGATCCTGATGCAGATTTCTTTAACTGTGTTACTTTTGGAAAGACAGCAGAGTTTGTTGAAAAATATTTCCGTAAGGGAAACAGAATTCTTATTGAAGGTGAAGTTAGAAATAATAACTACACTAACAAAGAAGGACAGAAGGTTTACGGAACAGAGATTAATGTAAATAGCGTTGAGTTCTGTGAAAGTAAGGGTGCTTCAAATAATAGTGCAAATAGCGCACCGGCTCCATCAGGTGATGTTGGCGATGGATTCATGACTGTAGATAACGGTGTAAGTGAAGCCGAATTGCCATTCAACTAAATTTTACAGGAGGTAAAATCATGGCTTTCAACAAGACAGAAAGAGCAGATGGTCAGCAGAGAAGAAGACCAATGCATAGAAGAAAGAAAGTTTGCGTATTCTGTGGTAAGGATAACGTAATCGATTATAAGGATACAGCTAAGTTAAGAAAATATATCTCAGAGAGAGGAAAGATTCTTCCTCGCAGAATCACAGGAAACTGTGCAAAGCATCAGAGAGCTCTTACAGTAGCTATCAAGAGAGCACGTCACGTAGCATTAATGCCATACGTGCAGGACTAATTTAATTAGTATAATTTAAAGCTTCTTAGAATATTTTATTCTAGGAAGCTTTTTTTGTTAAAAATATTTGGAAAAATAAGTGATTAATTGGTATCATATGTAATTATATTGGCATTTATTAAACGTTTCATTCTCTCATCATAAATGTGATAAACGGTGGTTAAAGGCCAAGGCAAATCAAGGATGTAGTGTAGGTCGTTTTGGCTGAGTTCAGATAAAGATTTGATAAATTCATCTTTGTTTTGATAAATATATTTACCAAAATTAACAGGAATATATTGGACATCTGAAGTGTCAACCGGCTCAACAACACGACGCAGACTGGTGGAACCATATTGATTTGTGTCTTTCACATAGGAGACTTTTTCGATATTTTTATCTGGGGATTGTAAGCAGATAATTCCAGTATTTACGTAGTGATCCCATACAATTTGAGCAATTCTCTCCTGGGGAAGGGGAAAATCCAATTGCTCTTTTATCTCGGATACAGATAATCCTTTGTCAGCCATATGACGAATCGCACCACCCTCTGCAAAATCAGTTATGAAGTTGTTCAAAGCTTTATTAAAATTTTTATTGGTCATATCGCTATCATTTTACAATATTAAGGAGACATTATGAAGTATGAAAATATAACCAGGGCAATATTTATAAAAAGACCGAATAGATTTATTGCTCAGGTAGAAATAGATGGAAAAACAGAAACAGTTCATGTGAAAAACACAGGTAGATGCAAGGAATTATTGATTCCCGGATGCGAGGTTTGGTTGACAGCACCGGGCACAAAGGACAGAAAAACCACTTACGACTTGGTGGCGGTGCGAAAAGAGAATGGAATATTATTTAATATAGATAGCCAGGCTCCCAATAAGGTGGTAAGAGAATGGTTAGAATCCGCGGATTATGATTTGATTAAGCCAGAATATACCTATGGAAGCTCGAGAATTGATTTTTACATGGAAAAAGGAGAGGAAAAATATCTTATGGAGGTAAAGGGGTGCACTTTAGAGGTGGATGGGATAGGATATTTTCCTGATGCGCCTACGGAGCGAGGGGTTAAACACATACGAGAGCTTATAAAAGCAAAAGCGGAGGGCTATAATGCCAGTCTGACTTTTGTTATTCAAATGGATGGAGTGACAGAGGTTAGGCCAAATATTGATACTCATCCGGAATTTGGTCAGGCTTTGGAGGATGCGAAAAAAGCAGGAGTGGAAATTATTTTTTTGCAGTGTGATGTCACACCTGACACCTTGATTTGGAAATAATAAATTATATTTCATTTTTATAAACAATATTTATCAGAAGGAATCCTTGATAAATGCTCTTATGAGGATTATCATCAAATTATAGGAAGGAATTTCTATTGCTGTAGTTATTAGCGAAAAAGGGAGGCGATTATATGGCAAATGAGGTTTCAGTAAAAACAAATAGGGAAAGTGTAAAAATAAGACCCTATGAGCACAGAATAAAATATTATGAGGCGGGACCACAGGGAGTGGTTCACCATTCGTATTATATGAATTGGTTGGAAAATGCCAGAATGGATTTGATGACACAGGTAGGTCTTGGTAATAAACAGATGGAAGTGATGGAGATAATGTCACCAGAACTTTCTGTGTCCATAGAATTTAGAAGTTCAGCTCGGTTTGATGAGACAGTTATGATAGAGACAAAGCTTATGAATTATGATGGTCATGAGATGGAGATCGCATATCGAATGTATGATAAAAAGACTGGAGATGTGAGAGCGGTAGCTAAAAGTAAACATTGCTTTGTAAATAACTCAGGTACTCCTATTTCTCTTAAGAGAGTTTATCCTGAATTGGATACAAAGTTCTTTGAGTTTAATTAAATCAAAACTTAACAAGTGCAATCAATAAAGAAAAAGCAAGGGCTTAGAATTTAAACTCTTGCTTTTTGGTTATGCTTTTTAACTCCAATTACTACTTTAATTCTTCTTTTAAAGCATCAACTATTTGGCTAAAATTCATAAAATGGGATGCTTTTATTAGTATAGTATCACCAGGTTTAATTTCTTTTATTAATTCAGCCAAAAGATCTTTATTCGTGTTAAAATGATGGGCTATCACGCTGTTTAAAGTGGCAACTTTGTGTATTTCTTGTGATAAACTGCCAACTGTATAGAGAATATCAATATGATTATCTACGACTGCTTGTCCCACAGAGGCATGAAGCTCCTCGGCAGTATTTCCCAATTCGCCCATATCACCTAAAACTGCAATTTTTCGGCCCTTTGCACTAGACAGTACTTCTAGAGAAGCCTTCATAGATACTGGACCGGCATTATAACAATCATCTATGACCAAAACTTCTCCCAGCCGAATAATATTGCTTCTTCCAGCTATGGTATTGCCTTTTGCAATACCGTTTTGAATCTGAGAAGTTGATAGACCGAGGCTTTCAGCCACAATGGCTGCAGCCAAGGCGTTGTTGATATTGTGAAGCCCCGGCAAACTGATATGAACATCAATATTTTCACCAAATAAATTTATGCGACAGTCGATACCCTCAAGGCCCTTATCTGATATATTATCTGCAAAAGCAGCGGCTGGCATACCTTCCACTTCTAAATCATTGATATTTCGTCTGCCAAAGAAGAAAATATCCGCGTCATCTGGCACTGCGTGATAAGTTCCTGCAGGAATTCCATGTCTAATCTGTATTAATTTATCATCATCACCATTTAAAATAATCTTAGGATGGTTGGCTAGATGTTCAAAAGCTTCTGTCTTAGCATTTAGCACGCCATCTAAGTCGCGTAAAAATTCTAGATGACAAGGACCGATGTTGGTCATAACAAGATAATTTGGTCGCGCAATGGTGGATAGACGATTCATTTCATCAAAATCAGATATGCCCATTTCTACTACAGCAACCTGATGTTCTGGACGGATCCTCATTATTGTCAGAGGAAGACCAATCTCGTTGTTGTAGTTCCCCTCTGTCTTTAAAACATTATATTTTTCAGATAGCACAGCAGCCACCATCTCTTTAGTGCTGGTTTTTCCCACGCTGCCCACAATACCGATAATAGGAATATTTAAAGTGGCTCTATAGTATGTGGCCAAGTCCTTTAGGGCAACACCGGAATCTTTTACCAAGATATAAGGGAAATCCCCCTCTAGTTTTTTCATAGAAAAACAGATGATCGCACCTAAATCATAAGCTGCTGGAATATATTGGTGGGCATCCACTTTTTCCCCAATGAAAGGAACAAAGAGATAATCTTTTTCTACCAAGCGATTATCCATTACTGTACCCTGAATATATGTATTTAAAAGTTCGTTTTGCTGTTGGTTGTTCCAATCCTCTGGAAAATATATTTCTCCGTTAACAGCAGTGATTACTTCTGAAACTCGTAACATATGTAGCTCCAATCTATTAATATTTGAAAAGGAAAAACTATGTGTCTTTAGTTACACATAGTTTTTGCTGCAAATTTATGCATATTTTTTCATAGAAATTTCAATGATTTTTTCGCACAGCTCATTAAAATTGATTCCCACTGCCGCAGCTTCCTGTGGAAGAAGGGAAGTTGGGGTCATGCCTGGAAGTGTATTGGCTTCAAGGCAGAACATATCGCCGTTATCACGAAGCATGAAATCCATTCGAGCATAGGTTGTAAGTCCGAGACTTAACATAACTTTTTCAGCATAGCGCTGCATAAGATGTGTTGCATCTTCAGAGATATCAGCTGGACAGGTTTCCACTGCGGAGCCAGCTTTATATTTATTTTTGTAATCGTAAAATCCTTCAACAGGAGCGATTTCTATAACAGGAAGAGCTTTTCCCTCAATGACTCCCACTGAGAATTCTCTACCCTTAATAAAGTCCTCTACAACAACAAGTTCTTCTAATTTCAAAGCTTCGTTTAAAGCCTGAAGAAAATCAATTTCATTTTCCACAATGGAAACACCGATGGATGACCCGCCACAAGCTGGTTTTACGACGCAAGGGAAACGTACATCGTGAAGAAGTTCATCATCAATGGTATCCTCTCTTGAGATTGTTATACCCTTTGGGCATGGTATGTTGTCGCGGATCATAAACTGTTTTGTGATTCCCTTGTCCATAGCAAGGGCGCTGCTTAGATAATCATTTCCGGTATATTTGATTCCAAATAGATCAAAAGCGGCTTGAACCTTACCATTTTCACCATTTTCACCGTGTAAAGCCATAAATACAATGTCAGCTTTGCGACAAATGGCAATAACATTTGGCCCAAAGAAACAATCACTCTGGTCAGCTCGACTGGCTTTTACCTCATCTAAATCTGGTGCAACAATTGGGATGTCCTCAGAGTGAACAGAGGCCTCCTCAGAAATTTCAAAGATATTTGAAATGTCGCATTCTTTATCTTTGTAGCCCATAAAGACATCGAGAGTGAGCACCTTGTGACCATTTTCACGCAAGGCTTTTGAAACCATTGTTCCGGATTTAAAAGATACATCTCTTTCTGTACTTAAACCACCACATAAAACTACAATATTCATGTTGGTCTCCTTTTATATATAAATAATATTTTTAATATTTGACCATTATTCTAAACGTCTTCTAAATACTACTCCAGGAAATGGGAAAAATCAATGTAAAATTGTAGATTAAAGGGAGATTTCATCAATATCTTGTAGTGTAAAAAAGGTTGAAAATATAATATAATAAATATGTTTATGTTTTCGGGGAAAGAGTTAAAAAACTTTTGTGTATTAGGAGAAGAAATAAATGAATATTCAAAACTTACAAGAGAAATTTTATGAGGTGTTTGGACCAGGGGAAGACGTAAGAGAATACTTTGCTCCTGGTAGAGTGAATCTTATAGGAGAGCACACAGATTACAATGGTGGACACGTATTTCCTTGTGCGCTAACTATAGGAACATATGGGGTGGCGCGAAAGAGAGAGGATGATAAGATACATTTCTTATCTTTAAATATTGATGATTCCAGGGTGATGGAAGCGGATATAAATAATTTAGAATATGATGATAGCAAAGGATGGGCTAATTATCCAATTGGTGTAGTGTGGGCTTTTGGGCAGAAAGGTATGAAATTGAACCAGGGCTTCGACATGGTTATCTGGGGAAATATTCCTAATGGCTCAGGGCTTTCATCTTCAGCATCTCTAGAGGTATTGACGGCAGTTGTTCTCAGAGATTTATATTCTTTTGATAACTTGTCTATGACAGATTTGGCACTTATTGGCCAACATTCAGAGAATCAATATAATGGATGCAACTGTGGAATAATGGATCAGTTTGCTGTGGCAAATGGAAAGAAGGATAATGCAATCTTTTTAGACACCAGCGATTTATCTTTTGAATATGCCAACATTAAATTGGAAGATGCTAAGATTGTTATCACCAACAGTAAGGTTAAGCACAGTTTGGTGGATGGGAAATATAATGAGCGCCGAAAGGAATGTGCCAAGGCGTTAAAGCAGTTGCAGACAGTGGTAGACATAGAGAGTCTTGGAGATTTAACAGAAGAGGATTTTGAGAAGTATAAAGATGTAATAACAGATGCAGAGGTTCAAAAACGTGCAAAACATGCGGTTTATGAAAATCAAAGAACAATTAAAGCGGTAAAAGCTTTGGCAAATGATGATGTTGAAACCTTTGGCAGGTTAATGAATGAATCACATATTTCACTAAGGGACGATTACAAAGTTTCCTGCGATGAGGTGGATTTGTTGGTGGAACTTGCTTGGTCTATAGATGGAGTTATGGGATCTAGAATCACAGGAGGTGGTTTTGGAGGATGTACTGTAAGTATTGTGAAAAATGATGCAGTAGATAACTTCGTTAAAAAAATTGAGGATGAGTATAAGAAAAAGACAGGAATCGATGCAGAATTCTACATCGTAGACATTGGAGATGGAGCAAGAAAACTATAATAAGGAAGAAAAACATGAATTCAAATAATGGAGCTAACAATTTAAGAAGATATTTGCAATTGCCACTATATATGTTGATTGTATTTGCGGCGGGAAATACTTTTGTATATTTTCGAGATATGAAAAGTGGAGCTGTCATGTCTATGGTAATTGCTACATATGCAATTATTGTTATTTTCAGTTACCGAACAGGTAGAAAGAGAATAAATGAAGATATTGTATATTTTGCAACTCAGTATAGTACGGTTCAACACGAACTTCTTGATGAGTTTCAGGTGCCATATGGTCTTATGGATACAGATGGCAAGATGCTTTGGATGAACCAGCAGATGATGGAGCTAACAGGCAAGGACAAGCATTACAGAAAGTCAATAACTTCCATTTTTTCTGGTATTACAAGGGAAGAATTGGAGAAAAATGAAGAGGAAAGTTTCACAATTCCTGTAACTTACAATGACAAAAAGTTTGAGGCCAAGATACAGAGAATCACTGTAGAAATCGGGCAGGATGCAGAAGGCACGGAAGGAGCAGAGGTTATTGGCAACAACGATATAGCTGGAATTGATGATGATATCAATAAGTTGATAGCTATATTATTATTTGACGTTACAGAATTAGAAGCATTACGACAGGAAAATACAGATCAGAAGCTGGTGTCAGGATTAATTTATGTAGATAACTCGGATGAGGTTTTCGATTCGGTGGATGAAGTAAAGAAGTCCTTACTTATAGCTATTATCGATAGAAAAATTAATAAATATTTTCAGAGCGCAAAGGCAATTGTTCGAAAGCTTGATGATGATAAATATTTTTTGGTGTTCCAACAGAAATATTTAAAGGAATTGGAGGAGGACAAGTTCTCCTTACTTGAAGATATTAAGACAACAAAGGCTGGAAACGATATAGAGATAACCTTGAGTGTTGGCTTGGGATACGGTGCGGAGACATACACGCAAGATGCAGAGTATTCAAGGGCAGCCATAGATCTTGCCATGGGTAGAGGTGGATCGCAGGTGGTTATAAAAAATGGTGAGGATGTATCTTACTTTAGCTCTCGAGGAAAAGAAATTGAGAGAAATACTCGAGTAAAGGCGAGAATGAAAGCCCAGGCTTTGCGAGAGATAATGGAAACTCGCGAAAACATTATGATTATGGGGCATAATATTGCGGATGTTGATTCCTTCGGTGCTGCGGTAGGTATTTACTGTGCCGCAAGAGATATGGGAAAAACAGCAAGGATTGTAATCAATACTATTACAAGTTCTCTAAGTCCATTGGTGGATGATTTTAATGTGGAAAATGGTTATCCTGAGGATATGTTTTTAAATTCTGAGGAGGCTATAGAGATGGCGGACGCACATACTTTAGTTATTGTGGTGGATACCAATAGACCAAGTTACACAGATTGTCCCGAGCTCTTGAAAATTAGCAAGTCTATAGTTGTATTTGATCACCATAGAGTAGGTAATGAAAAGGTTGATAATCCAGTGCTTTCATATATTGAGCCATATGCATCATCAGTATGTGAAATGATAGCAGAGGTTTTACAATATTTTTCAGAGAAGATAAATATCAGACCTCATGAGGCGGATTGTATATATGCCGGTATTTTGATAGATACCAATAACTTTATGACCAAGACCGGAGTTAGAACTTTTGAGGCAGCAGCTTATCTTAGAAGATGTGGTGCTGAAGTTACAAGGGTACGTAAGCTTTTGAGAGAGGATATGTCTGCATATAAAGCCAGAGCTGAAATAGTGAGACATGCAGAAGTTTATAAGGGTTATTTTGCCATCTCTGTATTTGAGGGAAGCGATTTGGAAAGCCCTACTGTCGTTGGGGCGAAGGCGGCTAATGAGCTGTTAAATATTGTTGGTATTAAGGCCTCATTTGTTTTGACAGAATTCCAAAACAAGGTGTTTGTAAGTTCAAGATCAATAGATGAGATAGATGTTCAGTTGATAATGGAGCGTCTCGGTGGTGGTGGACACCTCAATGTGGCAGGAGCTCAGATTGAGAATTGTTCAATCGAGGAGGCAAAGCATCGTATTCAGGATATTTTAGATGACTTGATGGAAGAAGGAGAAATAACACTATGAAAGTAATTTTGTTACAGGATGTAAAAAGCCTTGGAAAAAAAGGTGATATAGTTGATGTCAGCGAGGGTTATGCCCGCAATATGCTTTTTAAGAAAAAGCTTGGAGTTGAGGCTACAAATAAAAACCTCAATGATTTAAAGTTACAGAATAAGCATGCGGATAAAGTGGCTCAGGAGAAGCTTGAGGCGGCTCAGGCGCAGGCTAAGCGCATGGAAGAGTGGACTGTTGAGACCAAGATTAAAACTGGAGAAGGCGGAAAAACCTTTGGTTCTGTTTCTTCAAAGGAAATCTGTAGTGCTATAAAAAGCCAATTTGGCGAGGATATCGACAAGAAGAAGATTCATTTAGATGAGCAGATAAAGAGTCTTGGTACTTATGAAGTGAAAGTTAAATTACATCCACAGGTAACAGGAACTATACGAGTTCACGTGTCGGCAGAGTAAAGAAGATAAATAGTTTAGGAAGAAGTAATTAATATATGGATGAGGCAGTAATTAAACATGAATTACCCAATAGTATAGATGCTGAGCGATCAGTAATTGGTTCAATGATAGCGGATAGAGATGCAATTATAGCTGTCAGCGAATTATTGAATAGTGATGATTTTTATAATAAGCAGTTTGGCATGATGTTTGACGTGATTTGTGATATATACAAATCGGGAATGAATGTCGATCCTGTGATTTTAAGAGAAAAATTACAAGGAGTTAACGCGCCGACAGAGATTACGACGGTAGATTTTATTGTTGATTTGGTAGCGGCGGTTCCAACTACGGTAAATGTAGTAAACTATGCCAAGATTGTAAAAGAAAAAGCTGTTTTACGTCGTATTATAAAAACAACTGATGATGTGAGAAATGATTGTATTTGGGCTAAAGGTGACGTAAATGAGATATTAGATAAAACTGAAAAAGAAATTTTTAAGCTTACTCAATTTAGAAGTTCTGGCGATTTTGTATCAATAAAAGATGTAGTCTTGGAATCTCTACAGAAAATAGAGATGGCTTCAAAGATGAAGGGTGTGATAACTGGACTTCCAACAGGATTTACAGAGTTGGATTACAAAACCGCAGGATTCCATCCATCTGAGTTGATTTTGATAGCAGCGCGACCTGCTATGGGAAAAACTGCTTTTGTGTTAAATATTGCCCAGTACATATGCTTTCATGAAAATGAATGTGCGGCAATATTTTCTTTGGAGATGTCATCAGAACAGTTGGTAAATCGTATGTTGGCTCTTGAATCAGGTGTTGAGGCTGGTAAGATTCGTACTGGAGATTTGCAGGAGGCAGATTGGGAAAGATTGTCCATGGGTGCTGGTGTGGTCGGTAGTTCTAAGTTGATTATCGATGATACTCCGGGTATAAGTATTGGAGAGCTTAGAAGTAAATGTCGTAAATATAAGATGGAATATGATTTGAAAATAATCATTATCGATTACATACAGTTGATGACAGGAACAGGTAAAGCTGAGTCAAGACAGCAGGAGGTTTCAGAAATTTCAAGATCTCTAAAGCTTCTTGCCAGAGAGTTAGAGGTTCCAGTAATTGCTCTATCACAGTTGTCTCGAGCTGTTGAAAAGAGAGATGATAAACGACCAATGATGTCCGACCTTAGAGAGTCTGGTGGTTTGGAGCAGGATGCGGATATGGTAATGTTTATTTATCGTGACGATTATTATGACCATGATTCGCCTAAGAAAAATGTTTCTGAGATTATTATAGGAAAGCAACGTAGTGGTCCAATTGGAACAGTTGAACTTGCTTGGATGCCTGAACTTACTAAGTTCGGAAATCTTGATAGATCACATTTGACACAGGATTATAGCAATAATGAATCGTGATAAATAAAATTTAAAAATTATATAAAAAAGTACAAAAAAATAGATGCTTCTTAAATTTGAAGCATCTACTTTTTTGTGTAAATTATTACTGCTGTGAAATAGCTCCTGTTGGACAAACACCAGCGCATGTTCCGCACTCAACGCATGCATTTGCATCGATTTCAAACTGGCTGTCTCCCTGGCTGATTGCTCCTACTGGGCACTCAGGTTCGCATGTTCCACAACTTACACATGAATCAGAAATAACATATGCCATAGTAATTCCCTCCGTTTCTCAATTTTATAAAATACTTTGTATGTGTAATTATAATAAATGATAAAAATCCGAAAATCAATAGGATTTCTCAAGGATATTGTATTTGTTTCAGACCAAAGTTTTTATGAACATATGAAGAAGTATCAATATATTATATAAATGTGATGTTGCACTATTTGAAAAAAGCATTTATAATAGCAAGCAAATAATTTAAGGAGGTACTACAATGGCAAAGGTTGATAAGAATGTTACAATCGGTGAGTTATTGAGAATAGATACAGGCATTGCTAATCTTTTGATGGGGGCAGGAATGCATTGTGTTGGATGTCCATCTTCAGCAATGGAGACATTGGAAGAAGCTGCGATGGTACATGGTTTTGATGTTGATGTATTAGTTGACGATATCAATAACTATCTTGAGTATAAAGCGGTTTAACTCTAGAGAAAATAAAGGCTTTCTGGTTTTGCCAGAAAGCCTATTTTTTATATCATATTTTATTTTTAAATCTTATAACTGAGCCAAAACACTTAGGGCGTTTTGTGCAATTATAATTTTGTAGTGTTCTTGATAATAAGAACTCTGCCCAACGGAAAAGTCGGCTTGAGCACCATACTCTGTGATTATATTACAAATTTTGTTGAATTCCTCTGGAGAATGATCGCTCTTGCTCACTATCAAGTAAAATTTATCATCCTTAGGATTTTTATATAGTATATTTTGTCCGTGATATGAATCCTTTAATATCTTGGAAAGTCGAATGACATTTTCAAGATTTGCAAACACATATAATTTGCTGATATCTACAAGGTTTGACGCGCCTGCAAGAACAGAGCCATCCCCGCCTTCTTTTTGAGCCTTGTTAAATAATTCTATAATTTCATTGGCAGCAGTTGCTGGCTTTTCATCAAAATCTGAAATGGAATTGCTCTCCACAAAACCTTCCTCGCTAAATTGAGAAAATCTTGTATCGAGTTCATCAGGAAAATCAACCTTTGAAATTATCAGGATTATAGAATTAGATGGTAGCGGAACAGCTTCTATCATAAGAGGTGCATCATCTGTATCAAAACCATATTCCTCGGCAGCCTGCGCCATCATATCTTTAAATAAGGCCTGTGCCTTTTCATTTCCATATGCCAATTCGCTGAGCTTAATATTTCTTTTTGCTAGGTCTTCTTGAGTCAGAGTGCAGCGAATTTGATTATCATTTATCTTTTCAATCTTCATAAAAATCACCTGCTTAAAAACCTATTATTTATCTGTGTTTTCATATTATATACAAAGGGTAGTTCAATGTAAAGAAAGTAATTCTAAAAAAAATATAAACAAAATTTTGAATAAAAAAATGTGAAAATGATAATATTGTTCTCATAAAAAAATCGTGGTATAAATTTAATCACGAGGTACCTTTCCTTTTTGGGAAGGAGAAGAAAATGTTATATTTTAAATCTGATAGGTACGAAACCGTTTATACGGTATATAAATCATCAGCTACCAAAATCGTTCTTATCAGAGAAAAAAAGACAGATGATATCTTTATCTTGAAAAGAATATGCAAGGATTCTAACCTTGCATTCCCCAATTATTTTTCAGAAGCAGATCTGTTACAGAAACTTAACTATCCTACAATACCTAAAGTGATTGATACGTATGAGGATGAGAAATACGTATATATTATTGAGGAATATGTAGAAGGTGAGAGTCTGAAACAATATTTGCAAGATCATCAAAAAATTTCCAGAAAAGAATTTTTTAAGTTAATAAAAGAATTATGCGAAACCTTTATGTATTTGCATGAGAATCCTATGGGTAAAATATTGTATTTGGATTTAAAACCAGAACATATTTATGTGGAGGGTTCTTTTACTAAGCTAATAGACTTTGGCAACGCGTGCACTGAAAGTGGCAATCTTGTTAGGCAAGTAGGTACAATAGGATATGCCTCTCCAGAGCAAATAAAGGGTGAGCAGGTTGATGGCAGAAGTGATATATATGCATTTGGCCAGATTATTAAAGAATTATCAGGTTATGTAGACTTTAATTTAAAAGTTGTGTTTATACCTTTGATATGGAGTATGACAAGAAAAGACAAGGCAAAAAGGCCTGAGAATATAAGGATTGTATATGATGAAATATGTCGATTTGAAAAATATTTTAAAAAGAAGGAAAAGGTAATCTCGAAAAAAATAGCAGTAGTTGGATGTGATAACGGAGTTGGAGTTACTCAGGTGGCAATCTCATTGGTTAGCTATCTAAATCAAGCCGGATATAGGGCATATTACAGGGATGAAGCACAGGGGAGAACCTTAGAGATAATGCATATAAACCACAGAGATTGGAAAGTGAAGGATGGAATAATATATCACGATAATTTTGCAGGGATCATAAAAATGGGCGCTGCGATAAAAGAAATAAAGTCTCCTGAAGGGATTTTAGTGGAAGATTACGGTGTGCAGCTGGAGGGAATAGAGGCAGATGCTACTATCTATGTCTGCGATAATTCTCCATGGCACAGATCTATAGACAAGGATATGTTGGATAAAACTGAAAATATAGTTATATTGGGGAATAGATATACGCGTAATCAGGCCAAGGAACTTGCTAGATTTTGTGGTGATAGGATATATAGATATCCCGGTGGCGAAAATCCAATGAAGGTGTCGAGAAAACTGCGGTTAATGTTTATGAAAATGTTGAAAATGGGAGCCGAGTTATGAAAGGTAGGAGAAGAGGAAGGAGCAATAATAATGCAGAAATAATAGGGATAATTGGAGTAGTATCTGAGGATGAAGCAACGCATCTAGGATGTGCAATAGCTAATTATTTATGTTCTGTTGAGAAGATGGAAGTTTTATATATTGAAGCTGGGCAAGTGTCAAATTTATATAATTTGCTAAAAAACAAATGGCTGTGGAAGGGTCAGGATTTGTTATATTGCTACAAAGGAGTTAGTTATCTATTGGCGGTAACATCTAATAAGATTAGAGAGATACTATCAAATAGAAGTGACGAACTTTTAGCGGAAGTAGATATTATCATTGTTGATTTAGGTACTACTTATATTGGCAATGAAGAAATAATAAAAATGTGCTCTAGAATGATTATTATCGGAAATCTTATGCCATGGAACGTGAAAACATATTTAGATTTCGCATTACATTTGGAAAAAATATATAAAGATATAGGTTGTTTGGAGAGATATAGCTATAACTTAACGCGAGATCAAAAGATGTTGTGGTATAAGGAGACTGAGAACAAGATATATAATATACCTATTTTAGGAGACCCATATAACATGAAGAAACAGGATGTTGATGTTATTAATAGCTTGGTGAGAGGTAGCTGAGAAAGGAGTGCCTAGAGAGGAAAAATAAAAGATGTAAAAACTAAATTGATTTTATTAATGTGAAATTTTCAGTGAAGAAGGACGAAAAGATATTATAGATATCGTATTATGCAAGGCCTGTCATTTTATAAAATGATGGGCTTTGTTTTTTAAATTAGGTTTTAAAGGGAGAAAACCTATGTTAATATTAAGGAAATGGAGAATTATTTAAAACTGAAATAAGGACGAAAATATGAAGAAAAAGAAATCAGCTAATTTATTGAAGACATTAGGAAATTTTATAGCGGATATGCCAAAACAAATGTATATTGTTGCAATAGTAGCGCTGTTTTTACTTGTGATAGGTATAGGTATGGCTGTGGTGAGAAACACAGCTACAAAAGAGACATTAGATTTGTCAGAATATTATAATGTGATCCAGGAAAACGAGATGATTCCAGTGGTCAATGGAACATATGAAGAAAAATCGACAGATAACGCAGATGGAATCTATGAAAACGATAAAGCGTATTTGAGAATAGATTATGTAAAACGAATTATTGACTCGGGTTATGTATATGATAAAACAGAGGGTGTTTTAAGATATGTAACTGATTCAAATATCATAACAGCAAATGTTGATAGTGCCTCATATTCTGTAGATAAAAATAACAAGTCTATGGATGCTCCCATAATAATAAGAAGTAATGGCGAATATTATATATTGGTAGATTTTATGAGCCAATATACAGACATGCAATATGGGGTATATGAGAATCCTTCAAGAATTGTGATTGAAACTGCTGGATATGAAAAGAAAGTTGCCACGGTTAAAAGAGATACACAGATTAGAAAAAATGGTGGAGTTAAGAGTAAAATTTTAACCACAGTAAACAAAAAAGATCAGGTTAGTGTATTACAAAATTATGGAAAATGGAGTCAGGTAGTTACAAAAGATGGTGTGATTGGCTACATAAAAAATAGTAAATTAAAGAAGGCGGAAGCTATAACGGTTGAAGCCACTTTGCCAGAGCGCAAATATAATCATATGTTGAGTGACGACAAGATTGTGTTGGCTTGGCATCAAGTTACTAACAGTGACGCCAATGCAAATGTGGAGAGTGTGCTAGAAGGTACAACAGTGAATGTGGTATCTCCTACATGGTTTTACATGGATGACAACCAGGGTGGAATTGCAGATAGAGCTTCCTCAAGTTATGTTGACTACTGTCATAGCAAGAATATAAAGGTTTGGGGATTGGTTAGTAACTTAGAGAACAAGAATGTTGACACAGCCACTGTGTTAAATGTTACCTCTGCTAGAGATACGTTGGTGAATAATCTTATTGCAGCTGCCATAACATACAATTTAGATGGAATAAATGTAGATATTGAGACACTTCCTGAAAGTGCTGTAGATGGATATATTGAATTTATAAAAGAGTTATCTGTAAAATGCGAAAACAATAATTTGGTTTTGTCAGTAGATTTGGGAACCATGGGATATAGCTATGGAAATTATAGTCCAGAAGTTTTGCCAAATTATGTGGATTACGGAGTGATAATGGCATATGACGAGCATACTATTGGGGATGAGGCCGGTTCAGTGTCTTCTATAACTTTTGTAAAAGATAGCGTGAAGAGCTGTATGAATACATTTCCAAAGGAGCAGATAATTCTAGGATTACCATTTTACACAAGACTTTGGACACAGACTGCCACAGAGACAACACCGACGGCTTATAGCATGGAAAAGATCCAAGAGTTTATCGAGGATCACAATGGCAATGTGGTTTGGGATGACGCCACTGGTCAAAATTATTCAGAGATGGTGGATGGAGAGACAACATATAAAGTGTGGCTTGAAGATGCCAATTCTCTGTCGTTAAAGATTGAAGTGGCTCAAAAAGAAGAGTTGGCAGGTATAGCTTTCTGGAAATTAACCCAGGAGGTGCCGACTATTTGGCAAACTATAGCTTCATATACTAAATAGGGAAATATAATGCTTTTTCGGTAGTAAAAGTGATATAATAAATTCTATGATTACCAAAGTTTATAAAGCATTTAATGATAAGATAGATAAACATGAGATGGAGGATGCTATTGCTGTCATAAAAAATGGCGGTTTGGTGGCATTTCCTACAGAGACAGTATATGGCTTGGGTGGCGATGCAACAAACCCTGAGGCGTCGAAAAAGATATATGCCGCAAAAGGAAGACCATCTGACAATCCATTGATAGTACACATAGCGCATTTCTCACAATTAGAAGATATTGTGGAAAATGTTTCAAGTGAGGCAAGAGCATTGGCTGAAGCTTTTTGGCCAGGCCCACTCACAATGATTTTAAAGAAAAACGATAAAATACCTTATGAGACAACGGGAGGTCTAGATACGGTAGCAATCAGAATGCCGAATCATCCTATTGCCATACAATTTTTAAAGGAGAGTGATTGTATGGTGGCAGCCCCAAGTGCAAATCTTTCGGGGCGACCAAGTCCAACCACAGCAAAACATGTATATGACGATCTCGATGGAAAAATCGATGTCATATTAGATGGAGGAGCAGTTGAGATTGGCATAGAGTCAACTATAGTTGATTTATCAGAAGAAATTCCTACAATTTTAAGACCGGGGTATATAACTCTTGATGAGATATCTAGGGTTGTGGGACCAGTGAAAATGGATCCGGGATTGGTTAAAGAAGATGAAAATGTAAGGCCAAAGGCGCCAGGAATGCGTTATAGACATTACGCACCTCGCGCTGAGCTTACAATTATTGAGGGTGAAGATAAAAAAGTTGTGGTAAAAATTAATGAGTTAATAGAGAGTGCTACACAAAAAGGACAAAAGGTGGGAGTGATTTCCACAGAGGAAAATAAAGATTGTTATATCGGGGGAGAAGTCATCAGCATTGGAAAAAAGGATGATGAGGATGAGATAGCAAGACAATTGTATAAAGTGTTGCGTGATTTTGACGATAGCAATGTGGATGTGATCTATTCTGAAGGATTTGACACATCTGGTATCGGAGGGGCGATTATGAACAGACTAATCAAGGCAGCAGGACATAGAATCATTGAGGTTTAATCAATTAAGTAATCGCAAGTATCAGGAGAAAAAGTTTAATGGAATCTATTAAAAAAATAGTATTCGTTGCGGGAAGCGGAACGGGGCGAGCGCCAATGGCCGCAGAACTGATGAAACAAGCATTGACGGACAAACATATAGAGGATATTCAAGTTGAGGCTAGAGGATTGATTGTGCAATTTCCTGAGCCGATGAATCCTAAAGCATTGGCAGTTTTGGCCAGTAATGGGATAAATGTTGATGAATATCAGGCTGAACAATTGCAAAATGAGGATGTTACAGAAGGAACAATGCTTTTTATAATGAAGGAAGAGCATAGAGCTAAAGTGATAGAAGATTTTGAAAATGCTACTGAGGAAAATGTATTTGTCCTATCTAGCTATGTTGGAGATGAGATAGAAATTATCAATCCTTATGGTGGATCTATTCAAACTTATGGCTTATGTTATGAGGTTTTAAAAAGCACTATTGATAAATTAATTGATAAATTATTTTAGTGTCGCGTTGTATAAAAATATTTGGGAGGAAGGTTGATGAAGGAAGATAAGAGACAGGATTATATTACTTGGGACGAATATTTTATGGGTGTAGCAAAGCTTTCGGCTATGAGATCAAAAGACCCGAATACTCAAGTGGGTGCTTGTATTGTCAGTGATGACAACAAGATTTTATCTATGGGATATAACGGCTTCCCGATGGGTTGTTCTGATGATGATTTTCCATGGGTGAGAGAGGGTGACCCATATGAGAACAAATATTTTTACACAACTCACAGTGAGTTGAATGCGATTTTAAATTATCGCGGTGGAAGCCTTGAGGGCTCTACATTATACGTATCATTGTTTCCGTGTAATGAGTGCGCGAAAGCCATTATTCAATCGGGAATAAAGAAGATTGTTTATGAGAATGACAAGTATGAACATACACCTGCAGTTAGAGCGTCTAAGAGAATGCTTCAGTCAGCAGGAGTAGTTTTTGAAAAATATGTACCTTCAAATAGGCAGGTAAATATTGATTTGTAGGCATTATAAGGTATAATTTAAACAAAATATTTTTTGTGACGGTGACTTTGGTCGCAAATTATAAGGAGAATTGTGGGAACAAATAAAAAGAAGCAAAACGAAGTGGCAGATACGCTGGTTTTGATTTTGCAAATTGGTATTACTATGCTGGTTCCAATTATGATGTGCACCATAGGAGGAGCATGGTTAGATAATAAATTGGATACAAAATTTATCGGTGTTTTGGGTTTTGTATTAGGCGCTATTGCAGGATTTCAAAATGTATATAAATTGGTGAAAAAATATTTGAAAAATACTAAATCGCCAGGAGAGTTACAGCGAGAAATGGATGAGGCTGCAATGAAAGATGAAATGCCTAAAGAGGAAAAATAGACAATATGAATGGACTTAAGAGGCTAAATGAAGCTTTGCCAGGATTGGTGATAGGAATAATAGTATATGGCTTGATTATCCAATTCACAGGAGTGTGGTTTGTGGAAGATAAAATCAGATACTCCAGTGGGTTGTGGATAGGTATAGCCTGCGCTATTGGAATGGCGGTTCATTTGGCAATAGTTATAGAGGAGGCGGTTCGCTTTAATGATGGAAATACTAAGCGGCTGTCGGTAAAATCAGTTTTAAGATATGCTGTGGTTGTAGTTGTAATATTTCTTATGATGTATTTCAATTTGGGGAATTTGGTAACAGCTTTCTTGGGAATTTTGGGGCTAAAGGTTAGTGCATATGTACAACCTTTTATGCATAAAGTGATTTTTAAGGACCTAGAACCTGATGAGTCACAAGAAGAAGTAGAAGAGGAGGTGAAATTGTGAATGAAGCAATTTTAATGTCCGCTTCTGGAGCAGACATTGACTTCATGATACACGGCCTGTATAAGTTAAATATATTTGGCCAGGATGTGTGGATAACTACATCCCATGTATGTATCGTAGTTGTCATGTTAGTGTTATTGGTTTTTGCATTTGCGGCAAATAGAGCTTTAGCACACGCGAAAGAAGTACCGGGCACATTTCAAAACCTCGTGGAACTAGTGGTGGAACTGTTAGATGGAATAGTTGAGAGCAATATGGGTTCTCATGCAAAACCATTTGCAAATTATATTTGCACAATTTTTGCATTTATTCTATTCAGTAACATCTCAGGATTGTTTGGACTTCGTCCACCTACAGCCGATTACGGTACCACATTTGCCTTGGGTATAATTACCTTTGTGCTAATACATGTGACTAAGTGGAAGAATCAAAGCTTCAAAACAATTTGGACGGATATGTGTTCTCCGTTGCCACCTTGGTTTCCTCTATGGTTACCAATTAACTTGATAAGTGAAGTTGCAGTGCCAATTTCTTTATCACTACGTTTGTTTGCGAATGTATTGTCAGGAACCGTAATGATGGCCCTTGTTTATGGACTCCTTGCCAAAATAGCTTACGTTTGGCCGGCATTGCTCCACGCATATTTTGATATATTCTCAGGAGCCATTCAAACCTACGTATTCTGTATGTTGACTATGACATACATCAAGCAGTCCTTTGGGGACGAAGAATAATTCGAAATTCATAATTTAGGAGGAAAAATTTTATGAGTATTTCAGGTGAAGATTTAATTTTAGCATGTTCAGCAATCGGAGCAGGATTGGCAGTTATCGCAGGTATTGGACCTGGTATTGGACAGGGTATCGCTGCTGGTTATGGTGCATCTGCAGTAGGTAGAAACCCAGGAGCACAGGGTAAGATCATGTCAACTATGTTATTAGGACAGGCCGTTGCCGAGACAACTGGTTTGTATGGTTTGTTAGTAGCTATGTTGCTATTATTCGTTAAGCCATTATTAGGTTAATAAGTAGTTTTGAAATTTCTTAGGAAAGGAGGAACTGCAAGATACAATGGAAAGATTATTTAACTTAGATTTTCAGTTATTATTTGATTCAAGTTTACTAGCCATTTCAATATTCTTTCTATTCTTCTTAATGTCTTACTTGCTCTGGAATCCAGCACGTAAATTGTTGGAAGACAGAAAAAAAGGTATTGCGGACAATATTGAAAACGCAAAAAAGGACAAGGAAGACGCAGCAAAATTAAAAGCTGAGTATGAAGAGAAACTTAGAAATGCTAATAAGGAAACAGAAGCTATCCTTTCTGAAGCAAGACAGAAGGCTTTAAAGAATGAAGAGAAAATCATTGCAGAAGCCAAGGAAGAGGCTGCTAGAATCAAGGCGAGAGCCATTGAGGAGGCAGAACTTGAGAAGAAGCGTGTTGCCGATGAGGTTAAGCAGGAAATGATTTCCGTTGCAGCTGTAATGGCAGGTAAAGTTGTAGCAGCAAATATTGATACTACCATCCAAGAGAGCTTGGTGGATCAAACTTTGAAAGAAATGGGTGAGGCTACATGGCAAAATTAGTTTCAAAAGTGTACGGTGATGCATTATTTGAGACAGCTATGGAGCAGAGTAATCTGGATGAATATCTAACACAGGCCAAGGCTGTGTGTGAGATTATTGATACTAATCCAGAGTTTAATCAGGTAATGAGTCATCCACATATTACAAAAGAAGAGAAGACGCAAACCATAGAGACAATATTTAAGGGAACAATCGCAGATGAGATTGTTGGTCTTATGATTATGATGGTGGACAAGGGACATGCCCTTGATATGAAAGCGGTATTTGAATACTTTATTGCAAGAGCAATGGAGGAGAAAAATATTGGTGTTGCATATGTATCCACTCCAACAGAGTTGTCAAAGGCTCAAAAAGAGCAGGTGGAGAAGCGACTTTTAGAAACCACAAAATACGTATCATTTGAAATGAACTATAGAGTGGATGCCGATTTAATCGGAGGAATGGTAATTCGTATTGGTGATCGAGTGATTGATAGCAGTGTCAAGTCCAAGATCAGCCAGTTAACAAGAGAGTTATCGAAAATTCAGTTGAAAGTAGGTGAAAGCACTCCATGAATTTAAAACCAGAAGAGATCAGCTCAGTAATCAAAGAGCAGATGAAAAGATACGCTTCTCAGCTTCAGGTTTCAGACGTGGGTACAGTAATTCAGGTTGCTGATGGTATTGCCCGTGTACATGGACTTGAAAATGCGATGCAAGGTGAACTTCTTGAATTCCCTGGAGAAGTTTATGGAATGGTATTGAACCTTGAGGAAGATAATGTTGGTGCCGTATTGCTCGGTGATCACAAGAATATCAATGAGGGAGATACTGTTAAGACAACCGGTAGAGTAGTAGAGGTGCCGGTAGGGGATGAAATGTTGGGACGTGTTGTAAATGCATTGGGACAGCCTATCGATGGCAAGGGACCAATTGAGACAGACAAGTTCCGTCAGATTGAGAGAGTAGCTTCAGGTGTTATCTCTAGAAAGTCAGTAGATACACCACTTCAGACAGGTATCAAGGCTATCGATTCCATGATTCCAATTGGACGTGGACAAAGAGAGCTTATTATCGGAGACCGTCAGACAGGAAAGACAGCTATCGCTATTGATACAATCATTAACCAAAAAGGTCAGAATGTGAAATGTATCTATGTTGCTATTGGCCAGAAGGCTTCTACTGTAGCAACTATTGTAAATACTCTTGAAGAGTACGGTGCAATGAGTTATACAACTGTTGTTGCCGCAACTGCTTCAGAGCTTGCGCCACTTCAATATATCGCTCCTTACTCAGGATGCGCTATTGGTGAGGAATGGATGGAAAATGGTCAGGATGTATTGGTTGTATATGATGACTTGAGCAAACATGCTACTGCTTATCGTACACTTTCATTACTTCTTCGTAGACCACCAGGACGTGAGGCTTACCCAGGAGATGTATTCTACTTGCACTCAAGATTATTAGAGAGAGCTGCTAGATTAAATGATTCTCTTGGCGGTGGTTCTCTTACAGCACTTCCAATTATTGAGACACAGGCGGGAGATGTATCAGCATATATCCCTACCAACGTTATCTCAATTACAGATGGTCAGATTTATCTTGAGACAGAGGCGTTTAACGCAGGTTTCAGACCAGCTATCAACGCTGGACTTTCAGTATCCCGTGTAGGTGGATCTGCTCAGATCAAGGCTATGAAGAAGATTGCTGCACCTATCCGTGTAGAGTTGGCTCAGTATAGAGAGCTTGCTTCGTTTGCCCAGTTCGGTTCAGAACTTGATGCATCAACTGCAGAGCAGTTGGCACAGGGTGAGAGAATCAGAGAGATTTTGAAGCAGCCTCAGTATCAACCAATGGGTGTAGAGTATCAGATTATGATTATCTATGCTGCAACACAGAAGTATCTCTTAGATATTCCAGTTGAGGATATTTTGACATATGAAAAGGCGTTGTTCGAATTGGTAGATACAAAGTATTCAGAGATTCCAGAGTCAATTAGAACTAATAAGGTTATTTCTGAGGATATTGAGCAAAAGCTTATTTCTGCTATTGAGGAGTGTAAGAAGAATTACAAGTAAAGGCGGTGATTAATAATGGCTTCTATGAGAGACATTAAAAGAAGAAAAAGTAGTGTATCAAGTACACAACAGATCACAAAAGCTATGAAACTTGTATCTACTGTAAAGCTCCAAAAAGCGAGAAACAGAGCAGAACAATCTAATCCGTATTTTGATTATATGTACAAGACGGTATGTTCTATGCTTGCCAAGGCAGGCGAGGTAAATCATCCATATTTGAAGGAGAGTGAGTCTGATAAAAAGGCGATTATAACTATTACTTCAAATAGAGGACTTGCCGGTGGATATAACTCAAATGTAGTTAAAACTATTACAGGAAGTGAGTTACAGCCAGAAAATACTGAGGTTTACTGTATTGGAAATAAGGGAGAGGAAGCCCTCTCAAGAAAAGGTTATACTATAGCAGCTAGTTATCCAGAGGTTATAGAGCAGCCTACTTATGAAGATGCATTGGAGATTTCAAGAACTTTGCTTGAGGCTTATGCCAACGGTGAAATTGGAGAGATTTATCTGGCCTATACTCATTTTAAGAATACGGTTAGTCAGGAGCCAAAACTCTTGAAATTGTTGCCGGTTGAAATAAATGAAGATGAAGTTGCGGAGGAGAGCGCCACAAGCTTGATGAACTTTGAGCCAAATGAGGAAGAAGCTCTCGATATGATAATTCCAAAGTATATAACCAGTCTCATCTATGGTGGAATGGTTGAGTCTGTAGCCAGTGAAAATGGTGCGCGTATGCAAGCCATGGATTCTGCTACAAGCAATGCTGAGGAAATCATCGCTGATTTGTCTTTGAAGTACAACCGTGCAAGACAGGGCTCAATTACACAGGAATTGACCGAGATTATTGCAGGAGCAGAGGCGATTTCTTAGTAGATACAGAAATTGTAGATAAAAGATTAAGGAGTGACCAAAAATGGCAAAAGAAAATATTGGAAAGATCACTCAGATCATTGGTGCGGTACTTGATATTAAATTCTCAGAAGGAGAACTTCCTGAGATTAATGACGCTATCAACATCACTCGTTCAAACGGCGAGAAATTGGTAGTGGAAGTAGCCCAGCATCTGGGAGATGATACAGTGCGTTGTATTGCCATGGGACCTACTGATGGATTAGTTCGTGGAATGGATGCAGTTGCAACAGGAGCACCTATTAGTGTTCCAGTTGGAGAGGCAACATTAGGACGTATCTTTAATGTATTGGGAGATCCTATTGATGAGCAGGACGAACCAGAAAATGTAGATTATATGCCAATCCATAGAAAAGCACCAGCTTTTGAGGAGCAGGCAACTTCTACAGAGATGTTAGAGACAGGTATTAAGGTCGTTGATCTTCTCTGCCCATATCAGAAGGGTGGAAAGATTGGACTCTTCGGTGGTGCCGGTGTAGGTAAGACCGTACTTATCCAGGAGTTGATTCACAATATCGCTACTGAGCACGGTGGATACTCAGTATTTACAGGTGTAGGTGAGCGTACTCGTGAAGGAAACGATCTATATTTCGAAATGAAGGAATCAGGAGTTATTGACAAGACTTGTATGGTATTCGGTCAGATGAACGAACCACCTGGAGCTCGTATGAGAGTTGGTCTTACAGGTCTTACAATGGCTGAGTATTTCCGTGATAAGGGTGGAAAGGATGTGTTGTTATTCATCGACAACATTTTCCGTTTCACACAGGCAGGTTCAGAGGTTTCAGCTTTGCTTGGACGTATGCCTTCAGCCGTAGGTTACCAGCCTACACTTCAGACTGAGATGGGTGCTCTACAGGAGCGTATCACATCTACAAAAGATGGTTCCATCACATCTGTACAGGCTGTATACGTGCCAGCGGATGACTTGACTGACCCAGCGCCAGCCACAACATTTGCTCACTTGGATGCAACAACCGTTCTTGAGCGTTCAATCGCCGAGCTTGGTATTTATCCAGCGGTTGATCCATTGGCATCTACTTCTCGTATTCTTGATCCAAGAATCCTTGGACAGGAGCACTTCGAGGTTGCTCGTGGAGTACAGGAGATTTTACAGAAGTACAAAGAGTTACAGGATATCATTGCAATTTTGGGTATGGATGAGCTTTCAGAGGATGATAAGCTTGTTGTGTCTCGTGCAAGAAAGGTACAGAGATTCTTATCTCAGCCATTCTTCGTTGCAGGACAGTTTACTGGACTTGAAGGTAAGTATGTACCTATCCAGGAGACAGTTCGCGGATTTAGAGAAATCCTTGAAGGAAAGCATGATGACATTCCAGAGAACCTATTCCTCAATGCAGGTTCAATTGATGAAGTGCGTGCCCGTATGCAGTAAGGGGGGCTATTATGGCGGATAATTTATTTACAGTGGAGATTATTACTCCAGATAGAATTTTCTACCATGGAGAAGCTTCCATGATTGAGTTTAATACAACAGAGGGTGAGATTGGTGTTTTAAAGGACCATATTCCTCTTACAACTGTATTGGCTCCAGGTATTGTGACTGTTACTCTAGAGGGTGGAGAGACTAAGCAGGCAGTTGTACATGCTGGTTTTGCTGAGATCCTAGGTGAAAAGGTTACATTACTTGCAGAAATTGCTGAGTGGCCAGATGAGATTGATCTTGATAGAGCGAGAAAGGCTGAGGACAGAGCCAGAGAGAGACTTGCAAAGCATGAAGCTAGTCTTGATGTGGCAAGAGCTGAATTGGCTTTGAAGAAGTCTCTTGCAAGACAGGATATTTTGGCTGGAAAGCGCTAATATTTAAAATATATAGACTCGTCGACAATTATTTGTTGACGAGTCTATTATTTTGAACTAATTTTTTTGCATTAATTTTTGCGTATCATTTTTGTTTCATTACTTTTTTATAGAGGATATAAGAATAATGATTTTATTTTAAAATAAGCCTCAAATATAGTATTATTAAATATGTATATATAAATTTACAGAGGCGGCTATGATAAAGGATTTGGAATATCCCTTTGATGGAAGGGAAATTATAAAAAATAAAAGAAAACTAAAAAAAGCACTTCTTGAGTCAAATGAGAATTTATTGGAGAAGCGCATTGCTGTATTAGGTGGTTCTACAACGAGAAACATCTGTCTTATGATGGAATTATTCCTGTTAAATAATGGAATAAAGCCAGTCTTTTATGAGTCTGAATATAATCAATATTATCAGGAGGGATTGTTTCCATCACAGGAGTTGGTGGAATTTAAACCTGAGATAATATATATCTGTACCACAAATAAAAATATTGAAAAGTATCCAGGCATAGCAGATAGGGCTGCTGAGGTAGAGGATATTTTGTCTAATGAATATGCAAAATATGAGAGTATATGGATTAGTTTAAAAGAAAAGTTTGGCTGTGAGATTATTCAAAATAATTTTGAGATGCCATATTATCGGGTGATGGGTAATATGGAAGCCTCTGATATTCACGGCACAATCAATTTTTTGACTAGGCTCAATATGAAATTTTATGAGTACAGTCAGAAAACAACTGGATTTCATATCTGCGATATTAATTTTATTTCAGCGGATTTTGGATTGAGGCAGTGGCACAAGCCTTATGATTATCACATGTATAAGTACGCCATGAACGTGGCGGCAATTCCAGATTTAGCCTTTAACGTGGCAAACATTATCAAGTCCATTTACGGTAAAAACAAAAAAGGTTTTGTTTTGGATTTGGATAACACTCTCTGGGGTGGCGTTGTGGGAGACGATGGAGTTGAGGGAATTAAAATAGGACCGGAAGAGTCACAGGGGCAGGCCTATAGCGAGTTTCAGACATATCTGAAGAAACATAAAGACATGGGGCTTTTGTTAAATATTGCCTCGAAAAATGATGAAGAAAATGCAATTGCGGGATTGAAACATCCTTATTCTGTCCTTACATCAGAGGATTTTTTGGTGATAAAGGCAAACTGGAATCCCAAGGATGACAATATAATAAATATTGCAAATGAGATAAATATTTTACCGGAAAGTCTAGTTTTCGTGGATGACAATCCGGCGGAAAGACATCTGGTGAAGGAAAATATAAAAAATATTTCTGCACCGGAGATTGACGAGGTGCAAAATTATATAAGAACCATTGATCACAATGGTTATTTTGAGATGACAAGTCTATCTGAGGACGATATGAAAAGAAATCAGATGTACAAAGAAAATGTGGCTAGAGATTCATTGAAAAATAGTTTTACTGACTATGGTGATTATCTGAAATCCCTTGAGATGGTGGGAGAGTTTGGGGCTTTTGATCCAATGTATATAAGCAGAATTGCTCAACTTACCAACAAGAGTAATCAGTTTAATCTCACCACAAAGCGATGTAGCGTGGAGGAGATTGAAAACATTTCACAGGACGATAGATACATAACTGTATCAGGAAAGTTGATTGATAGGTTTGGCGATAATGGCATAGTTACCGTGGTTATGGGTGAGCAGGAAAATGATATCTGTCATATTAGACTTTGGCTTATGAGCTGCAGGGTGCTAAAAAGAGATATGGAACAGGCTACTATGGATTACCTGGTAAAAAGCTGCCTGGCACGCGGGGTTAAGGAGTTGAGAGGATATTACTATCCTACGGCAAAAAATTCCATGGTAAAGGACTTTTATGAAGATATGGGATTTGAAATGGTATCTGAGAATGATGCTGGAGATAAGGTATATAAGCTGACAATAGATGAATCTTATGAAAAGAAAAATCACTACATTAAAGTGGTTTAAACTGTAATAAAAATGCAGGAATATATTGGTATTTCAAGTATGTAATATTATAGAAAGATGAAACGAGGATATAGATATGACAAGAGAAGAAGTATATGAAGAGTTGACAGAGATTTTTAGAGATGTATTTGATGATGATTCCATTGAGATTAATGATGATACAACTTCTGAGGATATTGAAGCATGGGATTCGCTAGAACATGTAAATCTAATGCTTGAGGTTATGGAAACCTTTGAGGTGGAATTTAATATGGGCGAAGTAAATGATATGAAAAATGTGGGAGATATGGTGACTATGATATTAAATAGAATGTCATAGTAGCTTTAAAAGGATTTTAAAATGGAAATTACTTCTATTGAGTTTTTACTATTTGCCGCTGTGTGTATTGGTGTTTATCTTGTGCTGCCAAAGAAGGTGCAGTGGATATTTTTGTTGGCTGCAAGCTTGGTTTTTTATATGACAAGTGGCGTGGGCTACACCTTGATATATGTGATAGTTAGCGTGTTATCAGTCTATCTTGCAACAATATTTTTTGAAAAGATAGATAGGGCAGAGAGTGTAAAAAACAAAAATGGATTGAAAAAATTAATAATGCTTGTGGCATTGCTAGAAAACCTAGGTGTTTTGGCAGTTCTTAAGTATACAAATCTTGGAATAGAGATAATAAATTGGTTTTCAGAGAAGTCTATTGGAGCGTATATTTTTGAACCGGTTAGTTATGTGGCACCAATTGCTATAAGTTATTATACATTGCAGTTAATTGCTTATCTTTTGGATTGCTATTGGAAAACCATAGAGGCGGAGAAGAATTTTGGTCGATTGTTTTTGTATGCCATATATTTTCCACAGATGGTATCTGGGCCAATTAGTAGATATAAAGAGATAGGTACGCAGCTTTTTGAAGAGCATCGATTTGATTATGAGAGAATTAAAAAAGGTTTGATACGAATGGCCTACGGATTTTTTGAGAAGTTGGCTGTGGCGGGACCACTAAGTACCATAGTGTCTACCATGTATGATAATCTCGGGCGCTTCAATGGAGTTTATATCTGGGCCTTGATTCTATTATTTCCACTGGAATTATATGCTGATTTCAAGGGGTGTATGGACATCATCCTTGGAATAAGTGAATGTATAGGAATACATTTACCAGAGAATTTCAATGCTCCATTTTTCTCAAAATCAGTTCAGGAATTTTGGCAGAAATGGCATATGTCTTTGGGACATTTTCTCAGAGACTATATAATGACACCGATTTTGATGTCAAAGCCAATGAAAAAACTTGGCAAGTGGGCCAAGGAAAAATTTGGCAGAAAAGAGGGCAAGAAGATTCCTTCATATTTCGGACTCTTTGCCGTATGGACCTGTATGGGTATATGGCATGGTAGCGGTGTGAAATTTATCATAGGTGAGGGATGGTGGTTCTTTGCAATCATCTTTTTATCTGAGGTGACAGAACCAATATTTAAAAAGATTAAGTCTAACAAAAAATCAAATGGTGTAAAATCAGTAGGTGATAAAAAATCAGAGGACAATAATTCCATAGGAGAGAATAAAATTGCAGATGGTTTTAGAGTAATTAGAACTATAATTTTATTTGCCATAGGAAATGTATTTTTCATAGCCAAGGACATGTCTCAGGCTCTGCAGGTATTCAGACAGGCCTTTGATCTTAAGTGGATTAGACCCCAGGAGGCATTTATTAGATTACAACTAGATCGGGGACTAAACCATTTCACCGGGGTTGTGATATTAATTCTTGGTATAATTTTGATGACTTTCTTTGAATATATGCAACATAGGGGCCGAGATTTTAGAGATGTGTTATCGGGATGGAAAGCAATTCCAAGATGGGGCGTCTATATTTTGATGGTTTCGGTTAGCGTGATATATATGTTTGGAAACGTAACTACTTTTATATACCAGGGATTTTAATTATTTTGCTAAATATTAGAAAGAATAATCGATATAAATAAAGAAGCACTTGGGATTTAATCGAGATATAAATTAGGATAAATAAATGAAGAAATTAATTGGGAGATTGGCGGTTTTTTTAGTGCCAATTGTGATAATTGCATCCATAAATTTTATAGTAGATCCATATTTTCACTATAGAGCACCGGCGGATAATATGAGATACACCCTTGATAGGGAGATGTATCAAAATGATGGCATTTCAAAAAATTTTACATATGACGCCATAATAGCCGGCAATTCTATGGATGAAAATTTCAGTAATGAGCAATATGATAAGCTCTTTAATGTAAATTCAGTGAAGTTAACCTTGGAGGGGGCCTCATTTTATGAGAAGAGAAAGAGTTTAGAGAGAGCGTTTGCCAGCGGAAATGATATAAAGCAGGTGACTATGTCCATATCTTATTATCAGACTTTGCTAAAAAATGGTGATAAGGCCAGAGCTGAAGTAGATTATCCAACATTTTTGTATGATGACAATCCGTATAATGATTATAAATATCTGTTAAATATTTATGCTTTGGATATGTCATTAAAAAATATTTACAAAACTATTACTAAAAAACCATCGGATAAGATGGATGACTACGGTGAGTGGATGCATCTCAATACAGCGGGATGGGAAAGAATCGCCACTGAGTACGTGGAACCTGAAGAGGTTTTGCCTAATAGAGCTCTAAATTCCGAGGAAAAAAAGAATTTAGAAGTAAATGTGAATGACAATATTGAAAAGCTGGTGAAGCAACATCCGGAGACTGAGTTTTATTTTTATTTTCCGCCTTATTCGGTGTTGATGTGGTACAACATATACAGTGAGGGATTGTATGATGCGACTTTTGAGCAGTTAGAGTATGTGACAGAGCGTTTACTTAAATATGATAATGTGCATCTATATTGTTTTGGAACAAATTATGATATTACCAGTGATATGAATCATTATATCAATGCCAACCATTATGACGATGAGGTGAGCGGCTATATACTTGATGAAATGGCAAGGGATGATAGTCAATATTTATTGACAGAGGATAATTATCATGAGATTTTTGCAGATATGAGAGAGTATTATATCAATTATCCTTATGAAAATATTTTACATAGAAACTTAGTGAAGGAGAATAATCAATGAGATTTTCTAAAAAACATATATGGGTAAAAGAAGACGGTGATGTTGTAATGATAGGGCTAAGCGAATATGCCATATCTGAGCTGGGTGGAGTTATGTTTGTAAACCTACCTGATGAGGATGATGAGATTAGGCTAGGCGAGGCTTTTGGTGATGTGGAGAGCGTAAAGACTGTAAGTGATTTGATTAGCCCTGTTTCAGGAAAGGTAATAGAGGTTAATGAGGAAGTGGTTGACAGTCCTGAGGAGATGGCTGGAGATGTGGATAGTTGGATGCTGAAGGTAAAGGTGAGTGACCAGGAGGATTTGATGACTGAGGAGGAATACACTGCTTACTTGCAGTCGCTATAAGGAGAAGAAGGATATGGATAGAAAAAAATATGATCTAGCCATAATTGGAGGAGGACCAGCTGGGTACAGCGCTGCTTTCGAGGCAGCAAAGTACAATATGAGCTGTGTCCTTTTTGAAAAGGATAAGTTGGGTGGAACCTGTCTGCACAGAGGTTGTGTGCCAACTAAATATTTAAATAAGGTGGCAGGGATGTACAAAGAGGTGCAAACCTGTGAAAGTTATGGAATTAAGATAAATCGTGATGATACAAACATAGATTTTGTTGAAACAAAAAAGCGAGAAGCGGAGATTGTAGATAAGCTTGCTCATGATCTTGAAAAGAATTTATTGGCGCATAGTATAGATATAGTGTATGCAGAGGCCTATATAGAAAAAGATGTGATAAAGACTGTGTCCGGAGATGAGTATGAGGCGTCAAAAATAATTATCGCAACAGGTGGCGAGCCGGCGGATATTAGTTCAGACATGGAGATAAATGTAGCGGATGCGCCTGGAAAAATGATGACAGATGTAGCGGATGCGCCTGCAAAAATGATGACAAATTCCGAGAATATATCAGTGGCAGGCGTTATAAATACTAATCAACTTCTGGAGATGAGAGAGATTCCCGAGAAATTGACCATCTTAGGCGGCGGAGTGACGGCAGTGGAATTTGCCTATATTTATGCAACTCTTGGAAGTAAGGTCACAATATTTATCCGAGGAAAGGCCCTTCTTAGAAATTGGGATAAGGACATTGTCACAGCGGTGACTCAGAGTTTGAAAAAAGCTGGAGTTGTAATTAATACCAAGACAGATTTTTCTAAGCTTTCTATTGCAGGGGATGAAGTTGTACTTTCTGCTTTGGGAAGAAAGCCAGTTTTGCCAAAAGGATATGGCGAAAATGCAGATGATAAAATAGTTGTGGTTGGAGATGCTAGAAAAGACAGTACCATGCTTGCTCATGTGGCTATGGCAGAGGGACGAGCTGCTGTGAGAGAAATGGTGGCAACTTCATGTAGTGATAAGATGGGATGTTATACCAGCTGTATATTCGTCGATAAGGAAGTGGCATCTGTGGGACTTACTGAAGCAGAGGCCATTGAAGTAGGAATAGAGGCTATCAGCTGTAGATATGTGATGTATTCTAATGCTAGGGTATTAATCAGTGATGATGGAAGATCATTTATCAAATTAGTGGCAGATAAAAATACAAAAAAATTAATTGGAGCGCAGCTTTACTGTGATAGGGCAGGAGATATGGTGGCAGAATTGGCAACAGTAATAGATAATGAAATAGATATTGCCAAGGCAGCAGCTGTCATAAGACCTCATCCTAGCTACTGTGAAGATATAACAGCAGCATTTGACATGCTTTTGGAGAAGTTATGATATTTAAAATATTTCAGGCGGAGTCCTTTGATCCAATTATCAATTTGAAAAAAGAGGAAGAATTAGAAAAGCAGGTACAAATTGGCATTGGAGTTTTGTATTTATGGCAAAATGATAATACAATAGTCATTGGTAGAAATCAGGATCCTGAAGCTGAATGTAAGGTTTTAGAATTTCAGGCTCAAGGTGGCGTGATTGTAAAGAGACGTTCCGGCGGTGGGGCCGTCTATCATGATAGGGGTAATTTGAATTTCTCCCTTATCTGTCATGAGAGCGACAAGGAGTTTTGTGAGTATACCAAGATTTTAGAGGCGGTAATTGCACGACTTGGGATGAAGGCTGAGTTTAATGGAAGAAATGATTTGCTTATAAATGGCAGAAAGTTTAGCGGTAATGCGGTTTATAGACATGATGATATAATTTGTCAGCATGGAACAATTCTTGTGGATACGGATATTGCCAAGATGGAGACATATTTGACGCCGGATATAAGTAAGCTAAACCGAAATGGTATTAGCAGCGTGAAAGCCAGAGTTATTAATTTAAGGGAAGTTGATGAAAAAATAACTGTAGAACTGGTAAAAGATGCATTTATCTATGAAATTAAGTCTATGGAAGAAGGTAAGAGCAATTAATGAAGATTTTAGCGCTTTCTGGAATTATTCCAGAGCATATATGTGATGTGGATAGGTTTTTTGCCTATGCAGGAGATAAAAAGATAAATCATTACTGTGGTTATGTGGCGGATTATATTTGCCAAGTGGAGCAGGATGACAGATATGATGGAGCAGTTTATCCTAAGAGTTGTGACAGCTGCAGAGTCATTTCATCATATCTTCGAAGTGATGACAAATTCAGCTATCAATTTCCGTCTATAAGTGGAAATGATGAGAATGCGTGGGATTTCTTGGCATGTGTGTTAAAAGATTACAAGTCTGCTTTAGAAAACTTTTATGAAATTGAGATATCTGTAGCTGATGTTGAAAATAGAATTGAAATTATAAATAAAAGAGCTAAAGAACTGGAAAAAATATATGAGAATCTGGAAAATATTTCCTATTTCGAATATATGACTATGATTCATCAGGTTTTAAGTCTGCCTCTAGAGGAGCAGGTGGGGGCTATTTCTTCATTTGAGATAAATGATATTTCTCAAAAAGATAATTCAGTATTTATTGTGGGCTCAACCCTATCACAGCTAAATATTTTACAGCAGATAGAGGATTTGGGATTAAATATTGTGGGAGATTCTTTGCCTGAGTCTGGACGATTGATAAGCAAAGAGCCGGTGACTTTATCTGATGATGTGTATAAATCAATTGCAAAAAGTATGCTCAGTGGAAAGAAGAGTCCAAGCGAGAATGATTTTCATCAGATGTTAGAGTTAGACATGGAGGAAATCACTTCAAAGAAGGTGGTTGGGGTTATTTTTCTGACACAAAAATATTGTGAGCCTTATAATTTTTATAAATCAGTATATAAGAAAAAACTTGATGAACTGTGTATAAAATATATTGAGATAGAGCAGAAGGATACGGTGGAAGACATCAGAGCCGATGTGGTTTTAGAGACCTTTGCTGAGATGATTGTGAGGAATTAATTGATGGGTGCAAATGTAGAAATACTAAAGACACAAGCAAAATTGATGAAGGAATACTATAAATATTTCTCAAAATATAGCAAGGGCAAGGAGCCTGATAAGAAGGTGGCCTGGGTTACAGCTTTTACACCGGTGGAGATTTTAGAGGCGTTGGATATCAGTTATTATTACCCGGAGAGCTATGCGGCGGTGATAGCTGCCAGCGGTAAGGAACAGGATTTTTTAGAGACTAGTCAAAGGGACGGCTTATCACTAGATTGTTGTTCATATTCTTGCTGTATACAAGGGTCCATATGCAATGCTGACGGCCCAAGGGGAACCGCCCCAAGACCAGATGTGCTTATCGCCACCAATAATCAGTGCAATACTCTGCCCAATTGGTGGAATATTTTGGCGGAGAGATATGATGTACCCCTTATTGTATTAGATTATCCTGGGGAGAATGTGCCTAGGGAGATGGCTGAGAAATATGTATATAATCAGCACAAAAAACTTATTAAGCAGATGGAGGAACTGTCTGGAAATAAGTTGGATATGGCTATTCTTGAGGAAAAGATTTCAAACAGTCAAAAGTCTGTTGAGGCTTGGGAAAAGATAGTCGAATTGATGCCAGAAAGGCAGATAGAGCCCACATTATTGTTTGATGGGATATCATTTCTCATAACTTCAAGATGTGATGAGAAGACTTCTAGATTATATGAACTTTTGGCCGAAGATTACAGTGAGAATTATCCAAAGCGCCAGGAGGGGAAAGCCAAGGCATTCTGGTTGGGATATCCTCTGTGGTACCATGAGAATAGATATTTAAAAGAATCCTTGGATTCTTTTGAAATTGTGGGATCTAATTATATCACTTGGTGGAGTTTATCCTATGAGGGTGATGATGTATTTAAAAAACTTTTTAGCGCCTATAATTTTACATTTTTAAATTTATCACAGCAGGAAAGAACCAAAAGGCTTGTACATTTAATTGAAAAAAGCGGTGCAAAATGTGCCATAACCTTGCATAATAAAAGTTGTAAATGCGACTTTGTATCGGCATCTGAAATTAAAATTCCTCAGGCGGAGCTAGATATTGATATGATTGATAGAAATTATATGGATATGGATAGAGCGAAGGAGAAAATAGGTATTTTGCAGGATATTGTTGGGTGAAAATATGTATAGAATCGGCATTGATGTGGGATCCACATATACGAAGTATTGCGTTATGAGAGATGGCGCAATAGAAAAGATGTGGGTTGAGGATACACCTATAAGACAAATTGAATATTTTGAAAAAAAGCGAGAAGAACTTTTAGCTATCTATAAGGGCGCGGATTTTTGTGCTTGTGGTTACGGAAGAAAAAATGCTTCTGCAATAGAGGTGATAAATGAATTGACGGCGCTTGGTAAGGGTGTGGAATTTATAAGGCCAAAAACAGAGATTGTTCTTGATATAGGTGGCCAGGATACAAAACTTTTAGTGCTAAAGGATGGGCATATAGAGAAGTTTTTTTTGAACGAAAAATGTGCAGCAGGATGCGGTATGTTTTACAAGAATGTGGTAAATATGCTAAAGCTTGATTATGATGACATAGATGTATCCAGTGATAATATTTTGCCCACAAGACTTAATAGCACCTGTGCGGTTTTTGCTCAATCAGAGATGGTAAGACTTATTTCTGAAAATGTTGATATAAATGAAATTGTAAAAGGTGTAATTTATCATATACTCAATCAATCAAAAATGTTATTATCTAAAATAAAGATAGGAAAAGAAGTCCCGATTGTAATTTCAGGTGGAATGGCTAGTGTCAAAGGTATAGATAAAATGGCCACAGAAGTGCTTGGTGTGAAATGCGTTCATTTAGAGGAGAGTAGGTATCTATCAGCTATAGGATGTTGTATAAAATAGTATATTTTACAATTAGTTGTGTGATACAATAATAAAAAAGGAGCAAAGACTATGCTGGATCCAGAGAAACTTAGAGAAATTGAAGATTTAAAGAGAGAGCTTCGTATACTGGAAGCGGAAGAAAAACAGACCGAGGAACAGTTGGCTCTTATTAGAAAACAGAAAGTTTCTATTATCAATAGTTTGAATGAAATGTCAGATGAAGATTATGAGCGTGATATGCTAGCGAAAGTATATGAGCAAAGAAGAAAGAAGTAAGATGAAGAATAAAGAAGATATATTGTGGAAGAACACAGCGGTGGTTTGTATCAGTGCCATGCTGTGTTGTTTTTTGTGGGGAAGTGCTTTCCCTGGAATTAAAGTTGGATATAATTTGTTTGATATTCCCTCAGATAATACGGGTTTGCAGATAATGTTTGCCGGGATAAGATTCTTTTTGGCGGGAGTACTTGTGATTATTATTGGAAGTTTTATTTATAAAAAGCCTTTGGTATTGAAGAAAGAATCAGTAAAAGCTGTGTTGCATTTAAGTTTATTGCAAACAACAGGTCAGTATTTTTTCTTTTATGTAGGCTTGGCAAAAACCACAGGAGTAAAGTCATCAATAATCCAAGCGTTAAACGTATTTATTGCTCTTTTTGTTGCAATTGTTATCTATAAGCAAGAAAAGATTAGTAGAAATAAGATTCTTGGAGCTGTAATTGGATTTATAGGGGTGCTTGTTGTTGAATTGCTGGGCGGAAGCGCAGTAAATGATAACGGCAATATTATTGGCGTGGGAGAAATTTGCATTTTAATGTCCACCGTGGCCTATGCCTTTTCTTCAGTATATATGAAAAGGTATTCTAAGAATGAATTGCCAATGATTTTAAGTGGATATCAATTTGCAATAGGTGGTTTATCATTATTTGTACTAGGATTGATTTTCAGTAGTCAGAAATCAAATGTATCTAGTGATTTAAGTTTATTATTAGATGGAATAAGTGAAGGAAAAGGGATAGTAATTGTAATATACCTGGATTGTGTTTCGGCAATTGCCTATACTTTATGGGGAATATTGCTAAAATATAATCCTGTTTCAAGAATTTCGGTGTTTGGCTTTTTGACTCCAATATTTGGAGTTTTGCTATCAGCGATATTTTTAAGAGAAAGCAGAACCATGAATATACCAGCTACTGTAGTGGCTGTTGTGCTTGTATCTATAGGAACCTTGTTGGCTCAGAGTAAGGACAGACCTTAGTAAGGTCTGATCTCATCCTCATCATCGCCGGCATTGGTTTCTATTTTTCTTACTTCAGCATCATAGGAATAATCATCTGAAACCTTTATTGTCACTGTATCACCCACTTTTTTGCCACGGATAGCTTGACCGAGGGGCGACTCTATACTAACCATATTTTTCATTGAATCACTTCTGATTGATGTCACAAGCTTGTATGTCTCTTCACAATCGTCTTCTGGAATATATAGAGTTACAACTGTGTTAATACCAATGGTATCAGTTGAGGTATCATCATCAATGATAGTTGCAAACTTAAGCATTCGCTCAAGGTAATTGATTCGACTATCGTTTTTTGCTCTATCTCTCTTGGCAGCGTGATACTCAAAGTTTTCACTTAAATCACCCTGGGCCTTGGCCTCCTTAAGGGCTTCGAGGATTTTTGGTCGCTCTACCACTTGTCTATATTCAATTTCCTCTTCAATTTTTTTTACATCAGATCGTGTTAATTTTTCTCCCATTTTCTTCTCCTACAATATTTATTACAGTGATATAAATTACATTATTCATAAAAGGAAATAACTCACAATTAAATTTCCGTAAAATCTATTTTAACACTTTATAATTAAATTTCCCAAAAAATATATTGTGTGCTACAATATTATAGATTTTCTATGTGAAAAAAGAAGGAGAAAAGTGATGGGTATAAGTGTAGTACTTCTAGCTTATAAGGAAGAAGAGAATTTAAGAGTATTACTTCCAGAGATTATTGAAAATGTAAAGAAGTGTAATGAGGAATATGAGATTCTTGTTATAGATACAGCGCAGCCACTTGATAATACAGCAGGTGTATGTAAAGAGTTTGGCGCTAAATATATAAATCAGGAGGAGCCAGGTTTTGGTGGAGCCTTTAGAACAGGTATAAAGTACGCATCAATGGATAAGTTTTTGATTATGGATAGCGATGGTTCCCATCCACCTAAGCAGATACCAGAGATTCATAAGAAATTTGTAGAAGAGGGATGTGATGTGGTTATCGGTTCACGTTATTGTGAAGGTGGCGTGTCAAATGATTCTAAGTCATCACAGATAATGTCTCATCTTTTAAATTTTGCTTTTAGAATATGTTTGGGATTGAAGGCTGATGATTTATCAACTGATTATCGTATGTATCACACAAGTGAGTTGAAAAAAGTTGATCTCAAGTGTGAAAATTATGATGTGCTAGAGGAAGTTTTACTTCGATTAAAGTTAAATAAAGCGGATAAGAACTTAAAGTTTGGTGAGGTGCCAATTAATTTTCAGAAGAGAATGTATGGTGAGTCCAAGAGACAGTTGCTTAAATTTATCATTAGTTATATTAAGACTTTGATTAGATTAATTGGTGTTAGAATCGCTGATGTATTTAAAAAGAAAAAATAATTTCTTGAACAAGGGGAAAATGTTAAAGAAATAAAACGAAAAGAAGGAAGAAATATAAAATGAGTAAGTTAATGTCACAAATTTTAAAATTTGGAGTAGTAGGAGGCTTATCTTTTTTAATTGATTTTATTATCACAAATATTATTGCCTTGATTTTAAGAAATGCAGGAATGACTGCGACTAATGCGGCAATGGTGGGAGCCCTGTTTGGTTTTGTAATCTCATTGATATTTAATTATTTATTGAGTATGAAGTGGGTGTTTGCAAGACGGGAGGATATGGATCGCAAGAAAGAGTTTGTAATCTTTGTTGTGCTTTCAGCCTTTGGTTTGGGATTGAATGAATTGATTATCCTTGCTTGTATGAGCATGATTTCAAATATTCATTGGTGTGCGGCCTTTACACAGTGGTGTACAGATGTTGTAAATATTGTTGCCAACATGACATTTGATGGAATGGCTACTGCGGGTTCAAAAATTATAGCAACAGCAATTGTTATGGTATATAATTTTGTGACAAGAAAAATTTTCCTTGAAGCTAAGGAAGATGAGTCAGAAAAGGTGGTAGATTCTCAAGTTACAGAGTAGATTCGTGAGATTAGATTTCCGAGAGAGATTTGGAGGAAATAAACGAGATGAAAAAGTTGATGATAACCGGTTTTTCAGGATTTGTCAGTAGACATTTTCTAAATTATTTAGTGGAAAATGGTCATGAATATCAGGTTCTGGGTTTGGATGTGAATCCGCCGAAGTTTCAGTTGTCTGAGTATGAGCCGGATTTGAAAATGGATTTTAAAACTGCAAATTTGTTGGACAAAGATGTGGTTGATAATGTGATAAAAGAATTTAAGCCAGATTATATTTTGCACCTGGCTTCTTTTTCTAGTGTGGCTTACAGTTGGCAGCACCCTGCGGAATGTTTTACCAACAATACCAATATTTTTTTGAATGTAACAGAGGCGTTGAGAAATAATGACTTAAATAATTGTCGAGTATTATCTGTTGGTTCTTCTGAGGAATATGGCAATGTGACAAAAGATCAGTTGCCGCTACGAGAGGATATGCAACTATTTCCAGTCAGTCCATATGCGGTGGCTAGAGTTGCCCAGGAGAATATGGCTAAAGTTTTGGCCGATTCCTTTGACATGAATATAATGCTTACAAGATCTTTTAATCATATGGGACCTTATCAGGATGAGAGATTTGTAATTCCTAGTTTTATTCGAAGAATATTAAATATCAAGGCTGAAGGGAAATCAACTGGTGAAATAGAAACGGGAGATATTACCATCATCAGAGATTTTGTTGATGTTAGAGATGTGGTCAGGGCCTATTATATGCTTTTGACCGAGGGAAAACCTGGGGAGGTATATAATATTTGTCGCGGACAGGGCGTGGCCTTAAGTGAAGTGATAGATATTATCGCAGACATTGTGGGAGTTAAGGTTTCCACAAGAGTTAACCAGGATTTTGTACGACCGGGTGATAATCAAATGGTTGTCGGATCATTTGAAAAAATCAAGGCTGATACTGGTTGGGAGTCTCAGATTCCACTTCGTCAGACTTTGCAGGATATGGTGGATAATATGAGATAAGGCCATTTAACTGCCTTTCAGTTCCTACTATATATCCGTCAAGTTTATAATAATTTAAGTGAGATTCCTCGGCTGGAGGAATTTCAGAAATATCATAAAATACATAGATAATATCTGGATAAGATTTACCCTTTTCCCTTTCTTTAAAGTGGGAAAGGGTTTTTTTGTCGGCAAAACTACTCATATCTCTGCTCATGTAAGTTACATTTAATGAGAGATTATATTCTAAGGCATAGTGCTCAAATATACACGAAAGTTCTGGGTTACACTCTATGCCATAGAGGCTTGGCGTATAAAACATTATTTCAGAGGCATTTTCTCCCAACTCATCCCAGGCTGGATCTTTTAGAGGGGAGTCATAGGTGCTAAATTTCTTGGAATACACATCATTTTTATAAGCCAATGATGGGGATATGTCATATATTTGTAGCACAAATACAGCGATGAAAATAGCGACAATACTTCTAGAAATAAATTTATTATTTTTAGAAAAATGTTCATACAGCTTGGATATACCAGTGATTATAAGCAAAATCATTCCGTAGTACACTGGCCATATAAAGCGGCCGCAAGAGCGGAAAATGCTTAGAGTTTTCATCACAATTTCAGGATAAGGTATATCATAAATGGTTTTTGAGCCTATGGTGCCAATTGGGGACATGGCCAGAAGAACAAAGATGATTAGTCCTAAAGTTAAAGTGATTATCCAGGATTTATATTTTTTAAATAAATCTTTTGTAGAGAAAGTATTGTTTCTCGAAAGACTTTTTATGATTAATACAATAATTAATAAAACAAGGGCCACAATAATTCCAAGTCCTAAATAAGAAAAGCCCTCCTCTTGCCATCCGCTGATAACTTTTAATCCTGGCAATATTTTTGAATAGGATTGAGGGGTGAAATTATAATTATAATTTTCAATTTGACATAGATAATTATCCGGATTGATAAGCTGGTTTAAGTTAAAAGATAAGTTGGTTAACCCGCCAGTGGAAGGTGCCACGTCACCATAGAAATAGCCAAAGGAGAATGCGGCAATTGCGGTGGTGAGAATGCTGGCAAACACAGTAGATACATGTGAAATAATAGGGGTATTATTTTTACCTCTTGAGATTAAATCCTGAAGACAGGATAGAAGTAAAATGCCAACAATCATTGGAGTGTAGTAAGCATTTATCAAAGCAGAGCTTACAGTTAAAAGGCTCCAAAAGACGATATAGGATTTTTTAAGGCGCAACTTGCCCTTAGAATCAATTGATAAAAAGCTAGAATCCCTATAAATCCAAAGTGTAATAGCTATTAAAATTAGAAAGTGCGCAGAGAGAGCTGTGTGATAAAACATTCTCTTGGTGAGCACTGGTGAGATTGCTAAAATTATAGCGGTAAGTCCTGTAAATATAGGATTTTTGGTAAATTTTGCAATTATTAAGGCACCGAAACCGCCGGTGAGGCAATAGGTGATAAAACCGAAAATGCCAAAATATTGAAAAGTCTCTGGCAAAATTGGCGACAATGTTTTAAATATAAACGCAAAAAGAGGAATGGAATCAGTGTATACAATAGATACAGGACTACTGTACAAACCATCTGCCAAGCCCAAAGGAAAATGCCAGTCAGAATTTCTATAAAAAACCCAACCAAGATAGTGTTGAGTGAGATCCAATAATCCCTCATTGTCTTTAGAGTGAGTAAGCCAATCAATATTGGTTACATCCAAAACAGAAACCCCATAAATTAGTACAAAAATAAAACCACCAAGGATGCAGCCCAGTAAGAAGTGTAGGCATGTTGGTGAAATTTTCGATAGTATAGATTTGTTATTATTTTTAATGTTATAATTCATAGGTATAGTATAAGAAAAAAAGTGGGGAAGGTAAACTGTAAAATGGAGAAAAAATATACTGGAATAACAGGTTTGCGGGGGATAACTGCCTGTCTGATAGCATATGTTTTTCATTATCTATTGATTTTTTATGTGATGCCGGTGAAAAGTGATTTGGGGATTAGTATTCTCTCAAAACTGGGATATATACTTCTTAACGCCTCGGATGTGTTTTTTGTCATGAGTGGTTTTTTGCTTGCTAGAAAGTATGAAAATAAACCGTTAGAAAATTTTGGGAAATATATGTCGAGTAAAGTGAAGAAAATATATCCACTGATGATTTTTACTGCAATTGTGGTTTTTGTTGCGGAAAATGTGGGCCTTAGAATTTTTGGAGAGTATCCTCTTCATGATGAGGGCGGACATCTTAGGTACTCAATTCAGGCGCTGATACTTAATGTCACAGGATTACAAACGGGAATATTTGCAGATGGAGATACCTATGCCACCAATGGACCAAGTTGGTTTATTACCGTAATTTTAATTTGTCAGATACTGCTTTATATCATTTTGAAAAATGTAAAGAAAGAAAAACATCAGAATTTAATCTTTGTTGCTTTTATTGTGATTGGCGTAATTACAGTATTTAAGACAATACATTTACCACTTCTATATTCCTGTGTGGGCAGGGGGTATATCGGATTTTTTGCAGGAGTGTTGATGAGGCGTGCCACCGCAGGGATTTATGAAAAGAAACAGAAGTATCAAAATTATATAAAAGAGGGATCAGCTATAATTGCAGCCCTTTTAGCGGTACTGTTTTTGTATCTGGTTTTGGGTGAAAAAGGAGGCGGGGTGACACCGCTGTTTTATGTGAGAATGATAGGCTTTTGGGTGTTTATGACTTACCTGGTGGTCTATGGGTTTTTGGCCAATAAATTCTTTGGGGTAAAAGTGTTTCAATGGTTGGGCGATAGGGCCATGGTGGTCTTTTTATGTAATATACCAACGGATTTGGGAATAGTGTATGCAGATAGGCTATTGGGATTAAATCTGAATTATGAAGATACAAGGATATGGATTCTTCATATTGTTATTTCTCTGATAGTGGTGGAAGTGATGTATAGATGTGATAAAAAATTTGGAATTTTTTTAAACAAATTAAGCCAAAAGGATATCTTAAAAGAAGCTAATAAATCTTGATAAATACATGTGTTGCAAGTATAATTAGAAATGTCGGTTTGCATTTTACGCATAGGAGGAATGAAAGTTGAGTTTATTAAAAAAAGATAATAAAAAAACAGCACTTATTACTGGTATTACAGGTCAGGACGGAAGCTATCTAGCTGAGTTTTTGCTTGAGAAGGGATATGAGGTACATGGTATTATCCGTCGTTCATCAGTATCTACTACAGAGAGAATTGATCATTTGATTGAAGCTGGTACGATCACACTTCACGATGGTGATTTATCTGATTCATCTTCAATCATTAGAGTGGTTGGAGAAGTTAAGCCAGATGAGATATATAACTTGGCAGCACAGTCTCACGTTGGTGTGAGCTTTGATGCAGCAGAGTATACAGGAGATGTGGATGCCATCGGAGTACTTCGTATTCTAGAGGCAGTACATATGTTGGGATTGGATAAGACATGTAGAATCTATCAGGCTTCTACATCAGAATTATATGGAAAGGTTGAGGAGGTTCCTCAGAATGAAAACACTCCTTTCCACCCATATAGTCCATATGCAGTTGCTAAACAGTATGGTTTTTGGATGATGAAAGAGTACCGCGAGGCTTATGGAATGTTTGCATGTAACGGTATTTTGTTCAACCATGAGTCAGAGCGTCGAGGTGAAACTTTTGTAACAAGAAAGATCACACTTGCAGCTGGAAGAATCGCTTGTGGCTTACAGGATCACTTGGAGCTTGGAAATCTTGATTCACTTCGTGACTGGGGATATGCCAAGGATTATGTAGAATGTATGTGGTTAATCTTACAGCAGGATGAGCCAGATGATTATGTAATTGCAACTGGCGTTCAGCATACAGTTAGAGAATTTACAACCCTTGCATTTGCCAACGATGGAATCGAACTTGAGTGGAAGGGCGAAGGCATGGATGAAAAGGGTTATGACAAGGCTACAGGCAAGATGCTTGTATGCGTGAATCCACAGTGGTTTAGACCTACAGATGTGGTAAATCTATGGGGAGATCCAACCAAGGCTAGAACCAAGCTTGGATGGGATCCACAGAAGACTAGCTATGAAGAATTATGCCGCATTATGGCGCAGCACGACCTTGAGTTGGCTCAGAGAGAAGCCAAGTTGAAGGCGTAGGAGACTAGAAGACAATTAACTGGGGAAAAGGATGGGAATCGTTGGGTAAAAATCCAGTGATTCCCTATATTTAGTTTATGAAAGAGCGTAAATCAAATTTTGAATTACTTAGAATAATACTTATGTGCACCATTCCTATTTATCATTTGATGGTATATAACGGAGTGTATTATGTGGACAATGCAAATGGAATATTGGCGCTTATTTTTACGGTTGGAGGAGCTATACCTGCAGATTATGCCTTTGTTGCGTTGAGTTCCTATTTTATGTTGGAACGAAAAGATGAAGCCAAGGCTATGAGCCAAAAAGGCTTTAGGGGGTTTTTATCACAACCGGTAATAAAACGTTTTTTATATTTGGCGGCTCAGGTGCTGACCTTATACATTGTGAAGGTGGTAGTGCTTAGACTGCTCTTTGGATATAACAATACAGAATATTTTGTGGATTTCTTTTTGATGAAGGGAGCTTGGTGGTACATCTATCCATACATGGTGCTCTCCTTGATATATCCAATTTTGAATCGATTTATAGCGAGACTGAAGGACAATATGCTAGGTGTTGTAACTGTAGTGTTGGGAGTAATTTTTGTGTTAAATGGTGTGCGAAATAACGGATCATTTCCGCAGGATATGGTGGCCTTTATATTCGTATATTTTCTTATGGCAGTGCTTAAGAGATGGGATTATAAGTATTATTTTGGATTGCCGACGAAAAGAAAAATCATGGGTTCCTTTGCTGCAACATGTTACGGACTAATGCTTTTTGCAACCATTTACGTAAAGAAAATAGCCATGTCTTATGTGGCATTAAATGGCGCTGTTGAAAATGGTGATTTTGCTACACAGGGAATAAAACAGACTATAAGTGATATTCAAGATGTTGCTATTACTAATGTGACATCCCAGGGAATGACCAATTTTGTCATAGGTAGATATCATTTGATGTCCCTTTTGATGGGAATTGCAATATTTTTTGTGTTTAAAGATATTGATATAGGCATAAAGCCTGTTATAAACAAAATTTCAAAAACCACAATGTACGTTTTCTTATTGCACGACACTTGGATGGGAGTCTTTTGGTATTTTGGAAAATGTTGGAATGACTTTGGAGAATATTCCACACCTGAATTTTTGTTGTGGATGGCGATATATCTTGTATCTTCATTTGTTATGGCAGGATTGTGCTGTGTGATTTATGAGAAATGTATCAAACCAATCTGGTCTATTTTAATAGATAAGATGACAGTAGTTAAATAGTTATGTAATAAGAATAAAAAATTATTTTATAAAACTTATATGGAGAAAAAAGATAAGTGATTGAGAATAAGACAAAAAAACAATCGATAAATGCATATATGTGGACTCTTCTCATAATAAGTTTCGGTAGTTTTATCTACAGTTATCGTGAGATGGTGGAAAATTATAATACCACAGTTTTAGCTTTTACATATAAATATGGATTTATATCAAGAGGTTTTATTGGAACTTTGTATCATGGTTTAGATTCTATTTTGCCCGTAGATCTAATTAATTATGAGGCAGTGGTATGGGTTTGTCTTGTGGTAACTATTATTATCTACCTAATTTTCTTATGTTTTGCCAGATATACTTTAGACAAATGCCAGGAAAGCAATTTGACATATTTAGAAACATTCTGGGCTTTTTTCATGATTATGGTTGTATCTACATTTTCATCAAAGCGAAATTTTGGGAGATTAGATATATTCATGTTGTTGTTTAGCGTTTTGGCAGTATGGCTTTTGCTTCAAAAAAAGAGCAAAGCTTTACAATTTATGGTAATTCCGTTGGCTGCTATGGGAGTTATGGTACATCAAGGATATGTATTTATGTATGTGAGTATGATTCTTGTGTTGCTGATATATCTATATTTCACAACAAGAGAAAAGAGATATCTGGTAATCTTGGGCCTGACTTTATTAGCTATTTCAGTTTTATTTATATGGTTTCAATTTATGAGTCATGTAAACGGAGAGGCAATAGTGGGAGATATTATTGATGAGGCCACATTGCTTACCAGAAAAGGAAAGTATCACGATACTTTGATAGATGCAGAAATTCTTGGGGTTGATTTGGGAGAGACGGAATGGCCTCTTCATGTACAAAATTTCGTAGAACTTCCAGCTTTTCTTATTTTGATTTCACCATATATATATATTGCTTTTAAATTTTTTAAAGGTGTTTTTGAAAAATGTGAGAACAAAGCTGATAAATGTAAATATTTGTTGGTTTTATTAGGGGCTGCTACAACCTTGCCTCTATTTATATTAAAGATTGACTACGGTCGATGGTTTTTAGCTGTGTTTGTATACTATCTTGTGATGCTTATTTCTCTGGTGGTTTTAGAAGATAAAATTATCATTGAGACTTTACAGGAAAAAGCTATGTGGCTAAGAGAACACAAGACCTGGGCTTTTATGTTGATAATTTATGCCATAATGTTTGTTCCGTTTTGGGATGTGAGAGTTTGCCAATTATTAAAGAGCGTATCGGATCCCATAAACGAGATGTGGCTACACATGTGGTGATTTTTTATGATAAATATATAGAACATGTATTTAATTTAAATATATTGTATGAGGATAATTGAGATGAAGGAATGTCGTTACAGAGATGTAATGAGGCGAGAGCGAGGCTTTATAATACTTTTAGCAGCCTTTGCTCTTGTAAATGTGCTGAGATATTTTGAGCATATTATAACTGAATATAATACAACGCTTTTTGCTATGTCTTATAAATATGGATTTATTTCCCGAGGGTTTTTAGGAACTATATGGGCGGGATTAGATAGGATTTTGTCAATAGATTTAATGACTTATGAGGCGGTGTATGGATTTGCCTGTATTTCAACAATAGTATTTTTTGTAATATTATTCGGCTTTTATTTAAAACTTTTGAAAATGAGCGATGAGGGCAACCTTAAAAATATGAGATATCTCATTGTTTTTTTAAGCATATTTACATTTTCCATGTTTTTGACAGATGAGGTCTTCGGCCGATTGGATTTATGGCTATATATTTTAACTTTCGTTGCAATTATTCTACTGATAGAGGACAAAGCCATATGGATGATGGTGCCAATAGTAGGGGTATGCATGTGCATTCATCAGGGATATGTATTGACCTGTGCAAATATAGTGATAGCCTTGCTTATATATATAGCTTTGATGAGTGAAGGCAAAAAGAGTAAGCGATATATAGAGGTGCTTGTGGTAACAATAATTGTTATGGCGGTGCTGTTTATATATTTTGAATTTTTCAGTCATGGTGCGGGAGAGGCTATTGCAGATGAGGTGATTTCTGCGGCAAAAGCTATATCGCCAGATGGTAAAAGTTATAATGAATCAATAATCAATCATGAGATTTTGGGACGAGATGTATACGAGTCTGAGATGGAGTATCATCTTATTAACTGGCAGGAGGCGCCTACCTTTTTATTATTATTCTTCCCATATTTAATAATTGCTTTTAAGTTCTTTAAAAATGTATTGAAGGCTGAGGGAGATAAGAGAGCGAAGTTGGCTAGATTGGTATTTGTATTAGGTGGACTTGCGGTTGTGCCACAGATGCTTTTAAAGGTGGACTTTGGCAGATATGTGTATATGACCTTTAGTTATTATATAATTATGGTGATGTGCATGATTGCCATGGGAGATGAGACCATAAGCGGTGTTTTAGAAAATGCCAAGGCCTCTATTAAGTCCAAGACACCGTTCCCATTGATTGTACTTATATATCCAATGTTTTTTATTCCTCTTCACGATGTGGTTATATCGGGAATAAGTTGGCGGGTTTCAACCTGGATTTCCTTTTGGATGGAGTGGATAAAATAATAGGGATTTTTGATTAAGTATGATGGATAAAAGATATAATAGGTTTTGAGATAATATATAGGAGAAATCTAAGATATATATGATGACAGATAAGAAAAAGAAACAATTTGTAATTGTGATGTCAGTGGCAGCAGTTTTTTTGTTGTTTTATAATTTGGCATCAAGGGTAAATTCATATTCCACAACTCTTTTGGCTTTTACCTATAAATATGGGTTTATACCTAGGGGGTTGCTGGGAACCATTTATCAGGGGCTAAATGACATTTTGCCATTTGATATGAATGTGTATGCCGCGGTAAATATGTTTGCCCTTACAACAACTTGCATTTATACAATATTTATTGTTTGGGTGTTGGCTACAATGCTTAAACATATCTATAAGTATCAGGAGAGTTTGGAAGACATCTCATTGAATAAAGAGGAGATGCAAGGTTTTAATGAAGCCAATTGGAACTCAACCTGGGGGTTGATTGCATTTACCATGATATGCGCAATTCCTACATTTTCAGGGTATTATAATTTTGGTCGTATAGATATGTTTATGCTTATTATGTCTTTGATAGCAGTGGTTTTATTGGTAAAGGACAAGGCGATTTGGATTATTGTTCCCCTTACAGCTCTTGGTGAAATGTTTCATGAAGCCTATGTATTTATGTATTTTTCAGTAGTTTTGGTATTGCTTTTACACAGAGTGATAACCAAAGTTGTGGAGGAAAAAGAGGAAAATCAATCAGGGGATGCTGAAGTAAAAAAGAGTGGTCTTTTGGACTATATAAAGGCAGCATTTACCAAAAAATCGGCTAGAAAATACAGCTTCGTGTTTATTGCAGCTCTTATAGTGGTTTCAGTATTGTTTTTATATTTTAGATTTGGATATGCCTATGGAGATGAAGAGGTGGCAGATAAAATATACGACACCGCATATGGTATGACCTATGATAATTATGTTCACAAGGATGTAATCCGAGCAGAGATTCTAGGTGTGGATCTAACTGAAGAGGAGATGATATATCGCGCAGAAAACTTTATTGAATTTCCGTTTTTCCTAATCCTTATGAGTCCTTTTATTGGTATTTTAGTTGGATTTTATAAAAGGATATTTAAAGAGGTGAGAGAGAATTATGAAGGCGCAACTAGAACTGTTATGAGGTTTAAATATCTTGTGATGGTGATTGGTGTCATGACGTTGGTACCGCTTTACGCCATGAAGGTGGATTACGGTAGATGGTGTTTTGCTGCGGTAATGTATTATTGCATTAGTATTCTTGGTATGATGGCCTTGGGAGATAAATTGGCCATAAGAGCTTGGAGAGAAACTATTTCTAATTTGCACAAGAAATGTACTTTCGCTCCTCTCTTGATAGGATATGCATTTATGTTGGCTCCTTTTACAGATTTATCAATCGGAAAATTCTGTTACCAGTTGTATGATTTTCCAAATAAGATTATGAAAATGCTTGAGATAATACCATTTGATTAACAGGTTAGAAAAATATTTAGAAGAGCTAAATATAAGAAGAATGTATTATAGAGGGAATTTGGATAGATGATAAAATCAAAATGTAATCAATTTATGAAATTGCATATTGAAAAAAGAACGATAGTAAACTGCATTATCATTGCCATATTTTTGGCTGTGGGATTAAATATTTCAATAAATTCGACCACAGGAATGACAGATGAAGAAGTTACCATTCCTATGATGCTTATAAGAAATATAATGCTTGGGTTGGCATCGAATCGAATGAATTTGATGTTGGCATCGGTTGGTACATTTTTTCTGTCTCTGGTGGCGGAGACATTGCTTACTAATAAGATGGTGAGAGAGCCGAAAATATTGCGAGGAATCGCTGTGTTTTTCGCTTTGGCTCAGGTGGTTTCAGCAGCTTATAAGTCAAGTAATGGTGGAAGTGTCACATATTTATGGCAAGATCAATCAGTGCTTCTTAGAGCCTTTGTTTTAGGATTTTCATATATGTTTTTGGCATATTATGTGATGGTTATTATCAGTTGGTTTTTCATAGGAGAACCTGAGGCAGTGGAGGTATGCGCTGATGATGATAAGGTGATTGTAAATCCTCAGTGGAAAATCCGATTTAAACCAAAGGATTTCTTCAAAATTGTCTTAGCTTGGATTCCATATTATTTAGTTTATTATCCTGGAACAGCCAATGAGGATTCCATTATTCAGATAATGGAGTTTTTCCATGTAAAAAGTTATATCAACGATTTATCAGCTGTGCAGGGTGCAGATATATTTATCACAGATCATCATCCATATATTTTGACAATTGTTTTTGGCTGGTTTGCAAAGCTGGGTCTCGCCATGGGGGATATCACAAAGGGATTTGCAATCTATATTGTGATACATTTTATATTCCAGGCAGTGATCTTTTCTGTAGTCCTAGGATATATGAGGAGAATTGGCTGGAGTGAAAAAGCTATAAGGGCAGCAAGACTTGTTATAATGTTTGTGCCATTATTCCCACTTTATGCAATCTGTATGTTGAAGGATAATATTTATTCAGCCTTTGTGTTGTTAGTTATGCTAGGTCTTATTGAGATTGTCAGAAGCGCAGGCAAGGTGCTGAATCAGAAAAAGTTTTTATTATACATTTTTGTGGTGACAAGTGCTATGATGCTCACCAAGGTATATGGCAAATATGTAATGGCTATGCTTGCTGTTATTTGTCTGGTGTGGTATCGAAATAGATGGAAAGAAATTTTAATATCCTTTGTGGTGCCGGTTTTAGTATTTCACTTTGGATATCAGGGATTGTTTTTGCCGGCCATGAATGTGGCGCCTGGAGGCGTTCAGGAGGCATTGTCAGTTCCATTCCAACAGACAGCTAGATATTTAAATGAATATGGTGATGAGGTTACAGAGAAAGAATATAAAGCCATAAATGCCATTCTTCCGGTGGAGAAGATTACCAAGGCATATGAGCCGGAACTTTCAAATAGAGTAAAAGAGAAGTATAATCAAAAGGCAACAAAAAAGCAGATGAATAGGTATTTTAAGACCTGGTTTAAGATGGGATTGAAGCATCCTATTTGCTATTTAGATGCTACTTTAAATAATGTATACGATTATTTTGATTTAAATAGGACTACTTATGTAAGTTATACCAAGATAAATACTTATCTTCAGGATCACAATAAGAGATATCCAGAGGAAGAGTATAGTTGGCTTTATATAGAGGCACCGGAAGAACTTGAGGAGGCGAGATATTTTGTGGCACAGGCTACTATAATTGTTGAGAAAATCCCGGTTATAGGTTGGTTTATGTCAATTGGTCTTTTGCCTTATATTGTATTGTTTGAGTTGTATAGAAATCGGGTTACCAAAAGGAGAAAAGAACATCTATTGTTGGTGATTCCGCTTTTGACTATTGGAATATGTCTACTATCTCCAGAAAATGGAAATTGTAGATATGTATTGCCGATGTTTTACATGATGCCTCTTTTGGTGGGTAGAGTTGCGCAGGAAATTGCTCAAAGAAAGGATTGAAATATATTTCTATGAGAACAAAGAATTCGTTTTTTAATTTTTTGGCAAGTGAAGGAAGTCATTTTTTGAATATGATTCTTTCATTTGTCGCCAGAACTGTTTTTATTTATGTGTTAGAAACGCAATATTTGGGAGTAAATGGATTATTTTCAAATATTTTGACAGTTCTTTCCCTTTCTGAATTGGGTATTGGCGGTGCAATTATATTCCATATGTATAAGCCGATAGCAGAAGGAAACATAAAGAGGCAGCAGGAATTGATGAATCTATACAGACGTATGTATACGTTTGTTGGAATATTTATTTTTGTAGTTGGATGCATATTAGTACCATTCTTACCTCAGTTGATAAAAGAAGATGCGTCAGCAGGAATAGAGCATCTAGTACTAATATATATGATTTATTTGGTAAATACGGCGTCATCTTATTTCTTTAGTTATAAGCGTTCGATAATTTTTGCACATCAAAAGAATTATATTGGAACTATCATAGATACAATTTTTACTACGATTCAGTTCGTGGCACAGATTTTAGTATTACTAGTTTTTAAAAATTTTATTATATATTTATTGGTGCAGTTTGCATGTAATATATTAACCAATGTTACTGTGGCCTATAAAGCTGATAAAATGTACCCTTTCCTTAAAGAGGATAAAAAATCACTACCTTCTGTTAGCGAGAGAAAGTCAATTTATAAGAATATTGGCGCAATGTTTTTACATAAGCTGGGAGATGTGGTTGTAAATAATACTGATAATTTGATTATGTCTGCTTTTGTTGGTATTATTGCTACTGGAATATATTCAAATTATTCTATGTTGCAGGCTAGTGTGTGTACAGCTCTAAATGGATTGTTTGGTGCGTTTACAGCTAGTATCGGAGATTTAAATGCAACAGAGGATAAAGAGAGACTTTTTGATATATATAAGATATTATATTTCTTGGGATTTTGGATGTATGGATATACTGCGGTTACATTTTTAGTTATGTATAATCCATTTATAACTTTGTGGACTCAGAGAACAGATTTAGTATTCCCGATAGAAGTGGTATTGATTATATGTGTTAATTTATATATTGCAGGTATTAGAAAAGTTACTATTAATTTCAGAGATGCCATGGGTTTGTATTGGTATGATAGATATAAACCTATATTTGAGTCGATTATAAATCTAGTAGTTTCATTGATTCTTGTTAGATATATGGGTGTTATGGGAATTTTTGTTGGAACATTTATTAGTACTATGACTACATGTTTCTGGGTTGAACCATTAGTTACTTATAAATATGGATTTAAAAAGCCAGTTTCACATTACTTTAAATGGTTTATAATTTATGCTGGCACAACGATTTTGCTGGGACTTGCAACATATAATATTTCAAATTTGATTAGTGGAGATAATTTATTTGGAATATTGCTTAAATTTATAGTTTGTACAGTATTTTATAATGTTGTTATTTTCATTTTATTTGGAAGAACAAAGGAATTTAAGGAATTACTTAATACGGTAAAGCGTATATGGAATAATGTTATTAGAAAGGGTAAAGAGTAATGATAATTCAGAAGATTTTATTCCCAAAAGAAGAGTGTTGTAGTGAGAATTTAATGTATTTTCGCGATACAGAAAATATTGATGGAGAGAAGAATCAAGTAGTTATAAATAAAGGAGAGAGTCTATCTTTAGAGACTTATTTTAATGCTTTTTCTGTTGGAAAATGGAAAAAATATACTAAGATTTCTAACTTAGAAATTAGAATGGAAATCAAGGGCGAAGTTGAAATTAAGGTAGAACATGCAATAGGCAAAAAGAATGATGATAAAATGTATGTTGCACGAACTCCAAAGGAAAAAGAAAAGGCGATGTCTGTAACCTGGGAAGATGCAGGCTTTAAAATGGAAAGATCTGGGGATGAATATATCCTTACTGTAGATACACTTTATGACGAGGGAATAGTCTATCCGGTGATTACAGCCGTTTCTGATGATGTTGTATTTTTAGGCGGTAGTTATGAAACAATAATCGATGAGAGCAAACTTAATTCTATTGATATTGCATACTGCATATGTACTTTTAAAAGAGAAAAAGAACTTACAAGAAATGTAAATAAGATTTTGGATAGTATTATCAATAACCCTGAAAATCCACTTTATGATCATGCGGAAGTTTATATTTCAGACAATGGACATACTTTGACAAATGATATGTTTTCTTCTGATAAAATACATCTTTTTGAGAATAAGAATTATGGTGGTGCAGGTGGATTTACCAGAACAATGATTGAGTCTGTGTTCTATAGAACGGGAAAGAAGTTTACTCATGTAATTCTTATGGACGATGATATTGATTTTGATGAGGAAGTGTTGGTAAGAACATATAAGTTATTGCAACTTGTAAAGGATGAATACAAAGAAGCCTATGTAGGCGGAGCAATGATGGAACTTGAAGAGCGCTATATGCAATTTGAATATGGTGCTAAATGGAAGGGGTTACATTTAAATTCATTTAACCATGAGTGGGATGTGAGACTCAGAAAGTCTGTTGCTACAAATGATGAATTCAACCCTGTAAATTATACAGGTTGGTGGTATTGTTGTATTCCAACTTCGACTATTACAGAGAACAATCTTCCTGTACCTATGTTTATTCATTATGATGATATTGAATATGGGCAGAGAAATAGTAGTCCTGATGTAATTCTACTTAATGGAATTTGTGTATGGCATCCATATGGTGAAAATAAACAGCCTATTAGTATGAATTATTATGATGAAAGAAATATTATGATTGCTATGAGTGGATCTGGTTTTAGAGAAGATACAGCTCATATTATCGACCATTTATCAAGAATTGTAACAAGAGATGTTATGAGATATAAATACGAAGCGGCTCAAAACTGTTTTAAGGGATTTGAAGATTTTTATAAGGGCCCTGAGTATTTCATGAATTTAAATCCTGAAGATAATCATAAAGAGCTTTGCTCAAATAATTATAAGTTTGAGGATCCAGATGGCATAGATTTATCTAAAATGAGAAGTAAAAGATATGAGGAATACCCTAAGTTCATACCTCAATTAGAACTGTTGTGTCATTTGCTTCCATCATTTAAGAAACTACAGGTTGTTAGTGAAATTGATATTGGATATGGATTTTTCGCTAAAAACATTTACTTCTATGATCGTGGAAAGCAAAAAGGATATATGCTAACAAGAGATATTAAGAAGACGATAGCATGTTTAAAAGAGTATAGAAGATTAGTTAAGATGATTCGTGAAGATGATGGAAAGATAATGGATCGTTGGGAAGAAGCGAAAAAGGAATATACATCATTACAGTTCTGGGAGAAATATTTGGGGTTGAAGTAATATGGAATATGAAAAAAAGAAAATTTCAGTCGTAATTCCGGTTTATAATGCTGAGAAATTTATAAAGCGAACTATGGAATCTATACATAATCAGACGTATAGCAATTGGGAATGCTTGTTAGTAAATAATAATTCTACAGATAAATCAGAGGAAATAATAATAAGTCAGATGGCTGAATATGATGATGGCAGGTTTTCTATATTGCACGAAAGCAAAAAAGGTCCAGCGTTTGCAAGAAATTGTGGTATAGAAAAAGCATGTGGAGAATTTTTGGTTTTTGTAGATGCGGACGATATTGTTGAAACGAAGTATCTAGAGAATTTAGTTAATGCGTTTGATGAAGACATAGATATGTGCGTGTGTGGATATAAAACACATTTTGATGAGCATTATACAGAAGAAAGCCCAGATGAAAAGAAAAAGGTAAGAACAAATTATGAAATGATTAAGCGACTTTTCGAAACGAAATATTACCAAGGATATCTGTGGAACAAAATGTTTCGAAAAGAAGTGATCGATAATAATCAACTGAGATTTTCTGAAAATATTTCATTTAATGAAGACAGATTGTTTTTGGTGCAGTATTTGCTTGATTCAGAAAAAGTAAAATGCATTGACGATCATTTATATATTTATTGGATGCATGATGAGTCACTTATGAGTGGATTTAGAGAGGGTTATTCAATAACTGAAAAAGAAACAACGGAATTTGCAGCTTTTCTAGAAATGCTCAAGCTTCTCGAAGATAGCGAAGAGCTATATAAAATAGTAGAGTACGATATGATAGTTAGTGAGTTGCGAATGTTTAAGCGCATTATAGGACCTAAAAGTTTTTTCGCCTATAGAAAAAATGCTTTTAGAAAATATGCAAAGGACGCTGCAAAGCGTAACTTTAGTTCAGAGGAGCCATATGCTGAATTGTTATTTAGTCTACTAAAAAGATATGCAGCAACAGGTTGTACTTATACTAGAAACCCGCAGCTTTTTGATAAGGTTGGGGTTTTATAAATAATAACGTAAGAGGAGTGAAATAAGAACATAATGATAGGAAAATGTTATAAAAAAAATAAGTTTTGGTTAGCAATCTTAGGTTTTTCCTTTGTTCTTTTTTGGAATAATTTTACAGGAGCGACAAGTAATATAAATACAACCATGTTGTCATTTACTTATAAATATGGTTTTATATCAAGAGGCTTATTAGGGACTATATATGAGGCTATAAATGCTTTGTTGCCATGGGATCTACACACGTATGGTTGGGCGTTAATTTTCTTTGAGGCTTCATTTTTGTTATTTGTTATAGTCTTGTGTATTTTTTGTAATAGTATTCTAAAACGAGTGAATAAGGACAATAAACAAGACGTTCAAATTCTAATAATCTTAATTTTTATGATTTCAATTCCAATGTTTTCTAGTAAATACAATTTGGGTAGAATAGACATGTATTGTTTGATGTGTAGCTTGATATGCATGTATTTATTAACTATTAAAAAAATGGAATGGTTAGTTATACCGATATCTGCTATTGGAGTTATGTTTCACCAAGGACATGTATTTATGTTTATGGGCATGGTTTTAGCTATGGTTATTTATAATATGTTTTCTGAAATAAAAGATAGTGAAGGAGAGATAGTTAAAAATATTGTTCATAATAAATCGGCAAAAAGGTATTTAATTTTATTTATTTTTACGTTTGCCATAGTATCAATATTGTTTATTTGGTTTGAAGGTTTTTCACGCATAAATGGTGAGGGCATTGTTGATGAAATCATAAAAACGGCTAGTTTAATGGGGCCTGAACATGATTATCATGAAGATGTGGTTGCGCATGAGATTTTAGGGCAGGATTTATCAAAAATAGAATGGGAATATCATAAGAAGAATATGATAGAATTTCCTATTTATTGTTTGTTAGTGATGCCATATATTGTTATGGCAATTAAATTTTTCAGAAGGTTGATTAAGACTGCGCAGGGGAAGATAAATAAACTACGATATAGTGTAATAATATTTGGAATAGTTACAATATTACCTGATATGATTTTGAAGGTAGATTTTGGACGGTGGATTTATTGTATATTAATATACTATCTTGTGGTCATGGCAACAATGTATGCGGTGGGAGACAAACATTTTGTCGAAACATTTAATGATTTTGTGTTGAGAATAAAGGAAAAATGTTCATTTGCAGTTATATTTTTAATATATCCATTAATGTTTCAACCTCATATGCATATAGCAATTAGTCCAATAACAGATAGATTGGCAAGATTGATAAATGTATATATTAATTTGTGGGTACCATGGGATTAATGAAAGGAATAAAAATGAATACTATAGATAGAAATGAAAAAATATATAGATTCTTAATGCTAATGTTTGTAGGCATTTTAATAATAATTTCAGTGTTTGCTTTATCTCATGCTGATATAAAATTTATTCCAAAATGGGGAGTAGAATTGCTTGAGCATATAAGAACAGGAAATGTAAAAAATTATTATGTAGACATGTATAATGCAGGCGAAGGGAATAATTATAATTTATTTCAAACTACATTTGTTATGCTGTGTTGTGTACCAGCATATATTGTTGGAAAATTGTTTCACATAGAAGTATCGTTGTTAGTCTATCAAATTTCATTAAAGTTGGTTGTGGCAACATTACATGTATTGTGTGCTAGAGAGCTACATAAAATAATCAATATAAAATTTAAAGATGAGAACAAAGCCTTTCTGGCAGGGATGTTTTATTTGGCAAATCCGGTAGTTATTATGCATGGCATAGGAATTGGGCAAATTGATGTATTAGGAATTTTGCTTTTTTTGCTTTCGATTAGATTTAATTTAGAAAAAAAACAAACTAAAATGGCAGTGTGTGTCGGCTTGGCTATATTATCTAAATTTTTTTTGCTGATGATATATGTTCCGGTATTGCTTCTAAATATAAAAAAAATAAAAGAATGGACAAAAAGTATAATAATAGTAATAGCTATTCAAGGTGTTCATAAATTGTTGACATCACTTTTGTTTATTGATGCAGGTCATCAAGCATCGGTCCATAATAACGAGGTTTTTATTCCTCGTCTGTTTGCAGTAAATATTGATGGTAGAACGTCAATATTTATAATGATGATGTTATTATTATGTGGAATTTGTTTGGCAATAGGATTGAGAGATAAACAAGCAAAGAACACAAATGTAATGATGCCGGTTTTATTATTCTGGTTATTTTTGTTATTGGTATATTGGCATCCGCAATGGATTATATATATTGTTCCGATGTTAATTATAATGGTATGTTTTCTAAAAAAAGAAATAGAGATTGTATTGTACGGATTTGGGGCAAATATAGGATTCGTACTATACAGTATGTGTGCCTTTAGTATGTCTTCATATTCGTCTATTTTAATAAAGGAAAGTATGATAGGTAGATATATTCCAGGGGATGAAAATAGGTTTTTGACACCATGGATATTTGAACGTTTTACTGAAAATTCAATCTTTGTGGGTGGAACAATATTAATGGCTTCTATCTTATTAATGGTTATTGTTTTTTGGATTGATACAAAGGATAATAATACGAATGAAATAAATGAGTTAGAGGAAATAAAGCCGAGCATAGTTAGAAAAATAATATGGTTAGTAGTTATTAATGCGCCATCATATATATATATATTTGCTTTGTATGCGTTATATATAGGAGTTATTTAAGATGAAAAGTCAAATGAGTAATTACAGAATAGAGAAACCGAATAGGGATTATTGGAATATAATGAAGGGCATAGGAGCCATTTGCATTGTTATAGGACATTCATGGATGGATATGCAAAATTTTGTATATTTATTTCACGTGCCGCTTTTCTATTTTATTTCGGGTTATTTGTTTAATGAAGAAAAATATAAAAATGATTTTTGGTTATTGGTAAAGAACAAAATGGGGCTTTGGATGAAGTATATACTTATATATACTCCGTTTGTACTATTGCACAATTTTTTTGGATATTGCTGTGTAGCTGAAAAAGATCAGCCTTATTACTCCCCAGTTATGATGATAGAACAAATTTGTCATGTGATAATTGGAGATGGAAGAGAGTTTATACCAGGACCCCTTTGGTTTGTACCTTCATTGATAATGGCTGTGATTATATTTGGTTTAATTATTATGATCACTAATAAAATTAGCGAAAAACTAAATAAGACTGTAGGATATATAATAGAGAGCTTATTGATAATAGTGATTACATCATTAGGGTATACAATGATACAAAATGAATGGTATTTAACAGGAAAGATGCAAATAACCTTAACTGCATTATTTTATGTGTGGGTTGGTAATATTTGTTCTAGGTATGCGGTTTATTTAAAAAAAAGTTTAAATGGTATAATAGGAATAGGTTTAGCAATCTGCTTATATCTATATTCTAGAAATCATTTATACAGTTTGGTGGATGGTTTTATATCTCCTGAAATGTTTATTATTGCAATTGCTGGTATATATATGGTTATGTGTTTTGCTTCAGAAATTGTGAAACTTAAACAAAAAAATATTTTAAAGAAAAGCCTATGTTTAATTGGGCGCGCATCTTTTTGGATTATGGCTATTCATTTTGGGATTATTAGATATATTGACAGAATATATGCTTGGGGAAAAAACGATGTAACGTTAATGTTTAAGCACTATTTAGGTGCTTATCGGTTTTTAGTACCAATGTACTTGATTTTAGGTATAGGTATTCCAACAGTTGCATATTATATATTGATAGATAGGAGAAAAAATGATTACGCCAAATAGAAGATATTGGGATATTGTAAAGGGAATAGGAATAATATGTGTTGTCTTAGGCCATTCATGTGATTTTTTCCATGATTTTGTATATCAGTTTCACTTGCCTTTGTTCTTTTTTGTATCAGGTTTTATGTACAGTGAAAAAAAATACGGAGATGATCCATGGTTAAATTTGACGAATAAAATAAAGACATCCTGGTTAAAGTATGTCGTAATATATTGGGTGATATTACTTTTACATAATAAGTTTATAGAGTGGGGTATGATGCCTATAGAAGCGACATATTTTGACAAGCAACAGTTGGCGAATGCATTAGTATTAGCTATGTTTGGAACAGCTAATGAATTGATGGGAGGAACACTATGGTTTGTCCCTGTGCTGGTGCTTTCATCCGCAATTTTAGGAATTATAGTTTTTATTAGTCGTAAATTGTTTGAGGGCGAAAAAAGTATTTATAAATTTATTTTTCAGGCCATATGTGTATGGATAATGGTTCCGCTTGGATGGAAATTGCATGGGGTGTTGTTACCATGTAATATACAGGTGGTGTTACTAGTGGTGGTATTTCAGTGGATAGGATACCTGATTAGAAATTACGGAGATGGATTGCAAAAATATTTAAGTTACATAGTTGGTGCGCTGGCCATTATTTTTGTATATATAGTGAGTAAACATCATTGTTTAGATTTGATTTTTGGAAATTTATATGGCGGAATGTATTTTGTAGCATTTTGTGGAATATATGCGAGTTTAGTACTGGCAAAATTTATCGATGCGTTGCCAAAACTAGCAAATGTAATAGCATATTGGGGGAATAAATCATTCATGATAATGGTTTTACATTTTCCGATTATTAAAATTATAGATAAAATATGGGCTATGCACATAGGAGATCCTGACAGATTATTGTATTTAAAATTACCGCATTCGTTTTCTGAGTTAGCTATTGTTTATGTTGCTGCAGGTTTAATAATCCCAATAGTGATTTCAGTGCTAAGCGATAAATTAAAAGCTAAAATAATTAATTGGCAGTAAGGTTAGTATATTATGAAAAGAATTTTAAAAAAAATATTATTAATTGATTCAAAATTTAAAAATTATATATATATGTTATTGATGATGGATGTAGTCACATTTATAACGAATTATAGAGGCTGGGTGAGATCTTATAATACAACCATGCTAGCACTATCATATGAGTATGGATTTACTTCGCGCTCTCTATTGGGAACGTTATATCATGGGTTAGATAAAATTATACCAGTAGATATGTTTCAATATAATAATGCGATGATATTTGCGAATATTATTACCGCTGTTTTTGTTTTGTATTTGGTATATTTTTCTTACCTGTGCTTGAATAAAAATCCGGAAAATGTATCGGGAAAAACAATAATGGTTCAAGAATATATATTATTAATATTTAATATTGCTGTAGTTGCAACTTTTACATATGCATACAATTTTCTTAGAGTCGATTTTTGTATGATATGGATGACGCTTTTGGCGTTTACTGCTTTGATGAATGAGAAAACAAGGTGGCTCTCGTTACCGTTTGCGGCATTAGGTGTTATGTTTCACCAAGGATATGTGTTAATGTATTTTAATGTGATTCTGATTATACAGTTTTATTTTTGGATGACAGAAAAGAAAAAAAAGAATGCGATATTATTTTTCTCGACTTTTATTATAGGATCTGCGTTATTTCTTTGGTTTGAATTATTTAGTAGAACAAACGGTGCAGAAATATATGATACGGTGTTACGAGAAGCTACAAATGTATCATATAATGGCATATATCATACAACGCTTCTATATCATGAAGTACTAGGGATAGATGTTTCAGGGGCAGAAATTGAATTTGTATATATGAACCATGTGCAGTTAATGATATATTTATTAATAATTGCGCCAGTTATTATTATGCTAGAGAAGTTATTTGTAAATCTGGTTAAACAGGCAGAGGATTTAAGAGAAAAACTCAAATATTTAGCAATGGGACTAGGGTCGCTTACAATTATGCCAGACTTATTGTTGAAAATTGACTACGGTAGATGGATTATGTCTGTTGAAGCATATTATTTACTTGTTATTTTAGCAAGTATTTTGCTAAGGGATGAGTTGATGATTAATGCGATTGAAAAAATTTATGATGGAATAAAAAAACGACCGTGGATTTTATTATATTTTACGTTAGTAGTTTTAATAGTACCTTATATGGATGTTGATGTGGATATGATTGCAAAAGGATTGCAAAGATGGACGCAAAATCACGGAATATTATTTTATTAATAGGAGCAGCTGTCATGAAAAATTTGAGAAAAAAAGATGTGCAATATGTATTAGCGATGGCATTATTTGGTGTTTTGTGCGTTATAAGATATTACAATGAAAATATTATAATTAGAGAAGTTCCGTTTGAAATTATGAATTCTAGAAGAGGGAATCAGCTGATAACGGCAGTGCTTTTTTTGGCAATTATTGTTTTTACTGCATTGTATTTAAATGGTCTTGCACATGAAAAAAAATTAGTTGCTTATTATTTATTGGCTTTAGTAGCAATTTTTATGATGCCAACATTTATTTGCGATAGTTACATGGGCTCATCAGATGTATATTCATGGATCATAGCGTTAGCGTGTCTTGTAGCTATATTGTATAGTAAACATGAATGGATAGTTATACCAGGGATGTTTCTTATGGTATACATTAGTCCAATGATGGTTTTTTCGGTAGGAGCTATTATTTTTGTTGCGTTAATAAATAAAGCTATATTAGAAAAGAAAAAATTAAACATAATATATGCGGGAAGTACAATAGTGATGGCAATAATTGCGTTGATTACAGTATTGCGTACATATGTATTTGTCGTTGATGTTCAACCACGAATTACAGTTCAGAGATTTGTTATGATTGTGTTAATGTTTAGTCCATATATATTGTGGTATTGTAAACTTATGATTGATTTTGCAAGCAGTGAAAAGAAAGAAAAAAATAATAGTATTCTTTCAATTATAAATATTTTAGCCGCTATTCCAGCATTTGTATTATGGACGTATGTAGGAGATTATTGTCGAGCAGTTATTTATTTAATGTTGTATATGTTATTGACGATAATGGTATTATATTATGTAAATGATGATTATATTAATTTATGTATTTTAAAGCTATTTACGAAAATAAAGGAGAAGGTCATTCTTTCGCCCGTAGTTGTTATATATCCGCTGATTATATTAACATATTGGATGATTTCGAATGACTTTATTGATCCAGAAGGGCTAATTGAATTGGTGAAGTAAAATGAAAAAACTAGTAAATGATTATTTAAAAATTGTATTTATAGTAGTGATATCTGCGCTTGTAGCTATGTTGCTTATGGCTTTGGTTTATTGTATTCCACGAGATTTGTTTAGAACACATATACAGGAATCAGAAGATTTGATTTATAAATTACAAGATGAAGAAAAATTAGATAGAGATAGAGATACTTTCGTATATGATACAAAAACAAATATCATTACACTTGAAGAAGTGATAGCGCCAAGAGAACAGTCGCCTTTGAAAGATGCTTTACTTGCACCGACTTCAAATTTTATCAGAGATTTTTGGGGTGATTGGGGTGCAAGCCTTCAGAATGATATGCGCGCGGATAAATATGAAGATGATAACAAATTAACATATCCGAGATATTGGCATGGTTTTGTTTTGTTTTTGAAACCGATGTTTGTTTTTTTTAATTTGACAGAAATATATTATATAAATGCAATTGTTTTGTGCATGTTATCATTTGGATGTTTGTGGTTGATATATAAAAAGTGTAAAAATTATATGGTCCCATTTTTGATTTTATTAGGTCTTTATAATCCGGTATATGTTGCTCGGTCATTTCAGCTTACTAGCGTTTTTGTGGCTATGATAGTAGCTTTATTATTAATATTATTTTATGGAAATAAAAAAGGGCAGGAAGATAAATTTTTATATGTTTTTGCAATAGACGGTATAATACTAGCTTTTTTAGATTTTTTAACTTATCCACTAGTCGCTTTTGCGATACCGCTTTGTTTTGCTCTTATATTTTTAGAAAAGAGTTTTATTGAAGATATCTTGGTTTGTATAAAATATGGAATATCTTTCTTGCTAGGATATGCTGGTATGTGGGTTATGAAATGGGTTCTTGCTTCAATATTCACGAGTGAAAATGTTATGCTGGAAGGATTCGAGAGCGTATTACATAGGACTGGAACAGGAGAGGCTGCGAAAGCAGATGCAATGTTTAATGTTCCGATTAGTCCAATTGCATCTTTAAAGGCTAATTTATCTGCATTTATGACAACACCGACCAAAATTATTACTATAATAGTAATTATCTCAATGATAATAGTGATGATACGAGCGCTAACAAATAAGGTGATGGATCGTAGATTAGTGGGTAAACTTTTTGTATTTACATTAATAGCTTGGTCTCCGGTAGTGTGGCTTATAGTTTTATATAATCACTGTTCATTACATCCACATCTGGAGTGGAGAGAGTGGATTATAACATTATTTACCGTAATTATGATGATAGAGATTATTTCGAAAGAAATAAAACAAAAGGTAGGAAAATAAGGTATATGAGAGAAAAAGCAAATTTTTTAAAAATAATTGTAAAGATGATGGGCATAGTCGTATTGTCTAGTGTTGTAGGAGTTGTATTATTATGGTTAGTATATTTAATTCCAAGAGATAGAATAGCTTCAAATATTGAGTCTTCAGATGGTTCGATAAGATGTCAAAATGAAGATTATAATATGCAAAATGGTAATTTTTATGATACTTATGATACTGATACTAATATTATAATGATGTTGGAGGTGGTTGCTCCAAATATTAATGGCAGTTTTAGGGATTCATTATTGGTGCCTGCTGGAGATTATTATGCAAATCAGTGGGGGGATTGGGCAGATACTCTCTCTAAATACGCAAAAGATGATTCAGGTGATTTGAAATATAATAATTATGCTAGATATTGGCATGGTTATTTAGTGATATTAAAACCATTATTTACATTTATGGATCTACAAGAAATATATTACTTGCATGGAATGATAATGGTTTTGTTAACAGGCATTATATTTTGTTTGTTTTATAAAAAGTTAAAAGTCTATGCTATGGCGTATGCCTTGATGATTGTGTCAATGAATCCTATAGCTATAGCACAGTCATTCCAGTTGTCAACAATATGGTATGCGATGCAAATAACATTATTATTGTTGCTGTTGGTAAATGATAAAAAATATGTTCCATATATTTTTTTGATAGATGGATTACTGGTAGCTTATTTTGATTTTTTGACATATCCTATGGTGGCGTTTGCAATACCATTATTGACATATTTCCTTTTATATAAAGAAAGTGATTTTGTAAAAAATATAAAGAGTGCGATTGAATTGTCAGTTTCATTTATTATAGGTTATGCAGGTCTTTGGCTGAGTAAATGGGTCTATGCTACGATATTTACTGATGAAAATATTTTATATGATGGATTAATAAATGTTCTTAGAAGAATTGGAACCGGAAATGATTTTGGAGATGATAAGTATGGAATGACAATAGGTCCTATTTCAGCAATAAAGATAAATTTTAATGCTTTTTGTACTTGGCCGACAGTTATCATATCAATAGTGTTTATCATATTACTCGTAATAATAATTTTTAAACAGAAAAGAAAAATAAAATTTGAGGTATCAAATTTTGTGATATGTTTATTTGTGGCTATTTTGCCGTTTGTCTGGTATATCGTGTTGAATAATCATGCATCTCTTCATCCGCATATTGAGTGGAGAGAACTGTGTGTGAGCTTTTTTGCTTTAGGTGTATGGTGTATTAGTCTTTTCAAGGAGAAAAAGAATGGATAACAATTGTTTATATATTGTGGTGCCATGTTACAATGAGGAGCAAGTTCTGCCGATAACTGCGCCGATTTTTAAAGAAGAACTAGAAATTTTAATAGAAAAGAAGCTAGTTTCTTCCTCAAGTAAAATACTTTTTGTTGATGATGGAAGTAAAGATAGTACATGGAAAATAATAGAATCTTTACATGAAGAAAACGATTGTTTTATTGGGATACAGCAAAGCCGAAATAGAGGACATCAAAATGCAATTTTGGCGGGGATGTTAGAGAGTATTAATGAAAGCGACATGGTTGTTACGATTGATTGTGATGGTCAAGATGACATTTTTTCTATTGAAAAAATGGTGGAGGAATATTACAACGGCGCAGAAATTGTATATGGTGTTAGGGAAGACCGATCTACAGATAGCTTTTTTAAAAAGAATTCTGCAGAATTTTTTTATAAATTTTTAAAGGCAATGGGCGTAGATGTAGTATATAATCACGCCGATTTTAGATTGGTTTCTAAAAAGGTATTAATAGAATTAAAGAAATTTAGAGAGGTAAATTTATATTTGCGTGGAATGCTACCATTGGTTGGTTTTAAAAGCACATGCATATATTATAAAAGGCAGAAGCGTAAAGCAGGAAAAACGCATTATCCGTTTTCGAAAATGTTGGCGTTAGCTTTTGATGGTATAACTTCATTAAGTATTCGGCCTATTCGTATAATATCAGTTATTGGATTGCTAGTATCGGTATTAAGTTTGTTGGGTGTTGTATGGGCTGTAGTTATAGAAATATCAGGGAAAACCGTTCCGGGCTGGGCTTCAACTGTATGTGTAATCCTGTTTGCTACGGGAGTACAATTAATATCTATTGGAGTGTTAGGGGAATATATAGGAAAAATATATATGGAAGTGAAAGCGAGACCAAGATATATAATCAGTAAAAGAATAGAAGGGGATGAAAAAAATGACGAAACAGGGGAGTAATCACATTATGAGTATAAATGGTGCAAGGGCGATTTTTTCCATCATGATTGCATATGTTACTCATTATATGGTGCTGATTGGATCCCCTTTTTTAGGAAAAGGAGGAGATATTTTTTTTGATACAACCTGTTTGATGATGACAGGATCAGATTTCTTTTTTGTTGTATCGGGATTTCTTGTGTGCTTAAAATATGAAGAGAGATTTGTTAATCACACAATTAAATTTATAGATTATATTCGTCCTAAAATTATAAAAATATATCCATTAGTAATTGTAATGGCAGTATTAGTATATATTTTAGAGATAAAGGGGAAAATAGAATTTGGTGAATATCCTTTACACGAATATAAAGGAGATGAGCGATATACTTTATTTAATTTAATTTTAAATATTTTAGGACTGCAATGTGGGTGGATTTCAGAGATGGACGATAGAGCAATAAATGGTCCTAGTTGGTTTGTTAGTATACTAATGATTTGTTATGCTATACATTTTTTGATTGCTAAATATGGGAAGAAACTTAGAATTATATTATATATTTGTATGATTTGCTTGGGCGTTTTTATTATAGTTAGAGAAAGTGAGCTACCATTGCTTTACTCTAATAATGGTAGGGGCTATTATTGTTATTTTATGGGTGTATTAATCGCAGAAGTGATGGAAAGACTAAATTTTAAAAATATTAAAGTGATAAATGTATTATCAAATATAGCTGCTTTAATGTCGATTATTTTGTTTATAATTTCCTACAAATGTGTGTGGGATGGACCGGTAAACTCCAGTAATATAATGATTTTGGGGTTCTATCCAATTTTTTTATTCACAATAGTATATAATAATTTTTTTTATAAGATTTTTTCAAATAGAATATTAGTATGGTTGGGTAACATGTCTTTAGAGATATTTTTGTGTAATATACCAACATTGTTGGTTATAAAATATTTTATGCTCAAATTGAATATAAATGTAGATTTGTTAAATATAAAGGCATATATAGTGATAATAATAATATCTATATTTGTAGCATATATTATGAAAGAATTTTTTGTAAAGAATATGAGTATAATGTTACAAAAGTTATTTGGAGGAAGAGAAGTTGAGAAAAATAACTATAGAGAAATTAGTTGAATATGTGATTGCGATTATTTTCTTTGCGCAGATATTATATTTGTTTTATATAAATATATTTAAAACAAAATATATGGTTGATTTTGATTCATATTCATATTTTGAGCAGGCAAAACAAATATGGGGACAAAAAACACTTAATCTGAATGATTATTACTATACAACGCATAAAATGTGGGACTCTCCTCTTTTTTTAGTAGTTATTTTATATGGATTAACAAAGGATATTTTTTTGTCAGTAGGAATATCAAACGTAGTATTAATTATTTCATTAATTTTAGTGACGCTTAAATTATTAAATGATCTTAAACTAAAAAGAGTATTTAAGTATGTGGTTTTACTGTTGATGTTTACCGTTTATCAGTTTGGAATAACAGATTATGCTGATGAAATGTTTATAAATGCAGCGTGGTATGGAGTTCGTATAGTTGAATTAATTATTCTTTTAGATTTAATGATTTGTGTGCATTTAAATTATATAGACTTCAAGTTTAAATTTCTTCTAATAATAGAAATGTTATTGCTGTTTATTAGTGGTATGTCTACAGGCATATTTGCAGCGTGTTGTTTTGTTTTACCAATTTTTTTGTACGAGATAGCATTGGTTGTTCTTAGTGATGAAAAGATGCGTCGTTTTTCAAAGGAATTTATAATACCAATAATGTTGATGATAAGTTCTTTTGCGGGAAAAGTGACAAATTCAGCGTTAGGGCTAACTGTTTTAGATTTTGAAAATAAAGATCTTGTGGTAGCAGAAGATTTATTTAGTAATTTTTTTAATTGTATTGCAGGATTATTCAAATTATTGGGATGGCCTTCGGAAGAGATAAAATTATTTAGCGTAAGTGGGATAATTTCTTGTTTGTCTTTTGTAATAGGATTTATTATTTTATGTTTAATCATAAAAAATATTTATATAGTTGTAAAAGGTTTTACGGGTAAAAATAATTCTTCATACATTAGAGGATTTATAGCAAGCATTACGATTGTAAACATAGCTTTATTTACTTTGGTTAGATTAAATTATACAGCAGATTTATTTGAGTATAGATATTGGCTTATTATTTTAATACCATCATTCATTTTAGTAGGTAAAGAGTTACAGGAACTATTTGAAAATAAACTAGATAAAAAAATGAATTTGATGGTTTTGGTCATTATAGTGTCATTAAGTGTCATTTGCTTATATCGAGATTATTTGTTGATAAAAAAGGATAATTGTGCCGATAAATATGAGGCTGTAATGAACGAGGTTGCCAAGGAGAATTTAGATGTTTTATATGTTTATGGAGAATATTTTAGTACGCGAGTGATGGTTACATTTTCTAATCCTAATCAGGAAGTAGTAGCGCTTTATGAGAATGCGATAACTGATGATGGAAGAGATTGGATTTATAACACATTAAGAATGCAGAAATGGGGAGAATATGTTAAATATGATGGAGACTGTATGGAGTACGCAGGGAAGGTAGGAATTTTATGTGATGGAAGTCAGCCAAAGCAACAGGAGTTTTACGAACATCATGCGAGTATCGTGAAAAGAATAAACGATTATACATTGTGTATATTAGATGAAAATTGTGTGGATTGTAAATATGGAATACCAAGTAAATATTGTGAAAAAAGTAAAGATTACTTGGATCACGGATATGAATTTACAAATGCCCTTTTTGTTCAAGGTAATTGTTTATTAGAGAAGAAAAAGGCTGCTATGATTGAGGGCGCTTTTGAAGCTGAAACAGATGGTGTGTATAGCATAAAATTGAATTATACATCGAAAGATAGCAAAATAGATGATAGTTATTTATATGTAATAGTAAATAAAAAAGATGGAACGCAAGAAGAATATAAGGTGTCGCTAGAGAATAACGTTGATAGTGTGACGATTGATAATATAGAAATTAAAAAAGAGGAAAAATATTTAATAAAGATTGTAAAAAATGATAATTCAGAAATTCAAATAAATAGTATAGAGTATGAAAAAAACTCTGGCAACATTCAGCTGATAAACAATTCAGATAAAGGGAAGTGGCAATATACTTCAGTTGAGTAGTTAAGCTACAGGAAAATCACAAGTCCATAGTATCTGAATAGTATTAAATCATAAATATAGAAAAATGAAAGGGTAGTATGATTACTAGCTTTTAAATAATCATACAAGAAAGAAATGAAAGCAATTATTCTTGCAGGCGGTGCTGGAGATAGACTTTGGCCGATGTCTAGGCGCGATTATCCGAAGCAGTTTATACAACAGAATAATGGGAATTCTTTATTTCAGGAAACTATTATTAGAAACATACCATTTTGTGATGAATTTATAATAATAACGAATATAAAACATAAAGAGATTGTTGAGGGACAAATGACGGGCTTTCAAGGTGTGTCCTATCGACTTATATTGGAAGAAAGTAGTAAGGGGACAGCACCTGCAGTAGCTTATGCATTAAGACTTTTAAGTGATTTAAATGACGTGATAGTTTTACCTTCCGATTTACTTATCACAGGTGAAGGATATAGCGATGCAATATATGAGGCAAAGTATCTAAGTGATGAGGGTAAGATTGTATTATTTGGTGTCAGAGCGGAAGAACCTGATATTAATTACGGGTATATTAGATATAATGGTAATAAAGTTACTAGGTTTATAGAAAAACCGTCAGAGGCGTTGGCAGATAAAATCTTTGCAGAGGACAATGTGCTTTGGAATGGAGGAATGATTTTATCAAGTGTAGCGACGTTGAAAAAAGCAATAAAATCTACTACAAAAAAAATTGATGAGTGGACAATAGAAGTCATTTCTCAAAATAAAGGTATTATAAGGTCTGATATAAAAACTTATACTATAAAGAAAAATCAGATGGAAAATCTTGAACGAACCCATATTGAAAAAGCCGTCTTGGAAAAAGCAGAAAATCTTGCAGTAGTTCCCCTTCGCTGCAGATGGCAAGATATATCCAACTTTGAGTCTTATGAGAAATCTTCCTTGTATGGAAAAGAGAAAAACACTTTAAAGATGGCCTGCGAGAATACCACAGTAATCAACGATACTGAGAGAAAATTGGTGGTGGTTAATGGTATAAAAGATGCATTTGTAATAAATACTGAAGATGCAATTTATATAACAAAAAAAGAACTAGAGCAGGATATTAAGGGTGCTATGAAACAAGCGCCAGAGGAGATAAGAGAATATTTAAAATATAATCCGAAAACATATCGTGCATGGGGTACGAGAGAGATTATTTCCCAGGCGCCGGGATATCGTGTGAGAAAAATAGAGTTATATCCGGGATGCTCACTATCGGCGCATGTTCATCAGAGAAGAACGGAAGGCTATTCCGTTATAAAAGGTGAATTGTCAATTGAATTAAAGGGTGTAAATAGAGTTATTAGAGCTGGAGAAAATATAAATATTTTACCTAACCAGTTGCATAGACTTTATAACGCTGCAGATGAGACAGCTGTAATTATCGAGGTTGACACAGGAGAGGAGATTGACGAGCAAGATATGGTTCATCAGGATGAGATGGAAAATGATTCGAAGTTGCCATCTTTATATAAGTTGTCCCCTATTTTCAAGGATTATCTCTGGGGTGGAAATCGATTGGTAAGAGATTTTGGCAAGAAGAGTCCTTATGATATTACAGCTGAGTCCTGGGAGTTATCTGCACATAAGGATGGACAAAGTGTTATAACTGGAGGACAGTTTGATGGAATGGCCTTTGGAGATTTTGTGCGAGAGTATGGCACGGAAGTCTGTGGATGGAAGAGCAGAACTTTTGATAGATTTCCTATATTGATTAAATTTATTGATGCGCTTAATCCGCTTTCGGTTCAGATTCATCCTTTTGATGATTATGCATTTGTCCATGAAAAAGAGTTTGGCAAAAATGAAGTATGGTATGTTATGGATGCCAAGCCGGATTCTTATCTATACTGTGGATTTAAGGTGGATGTGACCAAGGAAGAAATTAGACGTCGATTGGCAGATAACACAATAACAGAGATATTAAACAAGGTTTACGTAAATAAGGGTGACGTGATATTTATTCCAGCAGGAACTATACATGCTATAGGCGCGGGGGTTTTGATATGTGAGATTCAACAAAATTCCAATAGTACATATAGAGTGTATGATTATGATCGAGTGGATAAAAATGGAAGAAAACGTGATTTGCATATAGAAAAAGCTATGGATGTAATCACAACTTCAGCTTATAAGCAGGATGCCTTTGGTTTGGAAGAAGCGCAGGAAATAGACGGGCAGATAGTTCAACAGCTTTGTTTATGTAAGTATTTTCAATGCAAAAAGTATACAGTTGATGGCTGTACATCCATATATATGGATAATGCCAGTTTCGTATCCATAGTGTTGCTATCAGGAAGCGCAAAGATTACAGTGGAGGCAGAAACTCTTGAGGTAAACAAAGGTGATTCTATCTTTGTTTCTGCAGGAAGAAAGACTCTTCGAATTGAGGGAGAGTGTGAATTTATTTTGACAAATATATAATGCATAAAAGGAGAACCCAATGAACACATATGGAGTAATTATGGCAGGTGGTGGTGGCACACGCTTTTGGCCATTATCAAGACATGAGGAGCCAAAGCAGCTTTTAAATCTAAGTGGCAAGGACCTTATGATAAATGAGACAATTGACAGAGTGGCAACTCTTACAGACAAGGAAAATATATTTATTGTAACCAACGTGGATCAGGTGCCAAAGATGCTTGAGGCCACAAAAGAACGTATCCAGCCAAATCATATTTTATCTGAGCCATCGGCTAGAAATACTGCAGCATGCATTGGTTACGCAGCTCTTGAAATTGTAGAAAAATATGGAGATGGAATAATGACAATTTTTCCATCGGATCATTTCATAAAAAATGAGGCTGCTTTTACAGATATATTAAAGAAAGCTATCAAGGTGGCTGATGAGGAAAATGCTCTTTTGACTCTTGGCATTACACCAACATTTGCCTCAACAGGATATGGATATATCAGATTTGATAAGACGGAAAATGAACTTGCAAAGAAGGTTATTGAGTTCAAGGAAAAACCGGATGCGGCCACAGCAGAAAAGTATGTGGCAAGCGGTGAGTACGCTTGGAATTCCGGTATGTTTGTCTGGAAGGCGTCTGTTATTTTAGAGGAGTTTAAAAAACTTCTTCCAGATGTCTATGCTTGCTTGGAAAAAATAAAAGCGGGCTTAAATACTCCTGATGAAGCCAAGATAATCAATGAGGTTTATCCTACAATTCCAAGTATTTCCATCGATTATGGAATCATGGAAAAGAGCGACAAGGTAAAGGTCATCTCTGCAGAGATGGGATGGAATGACGTTGGAGCATGGGATAATTTAGGTGTATTGTATGATGCAGACGACAAGGGCAATGTGTTTGCCGGAGATCATGTAGCTATCGATACCACAAATACAATCACTTATTCTGGCAAGAGACTTATCACCACAGTTGGGGTAGATAATTTGATTGTGGTGGAAACTGAAGATGCAATTTTGGTATGTGATAAGAATCGCGCTCAGGACGTGAAAAAGATTGTGGACCAGTTGAAGGAAGATGGTCGTAGCGATTTATTATAATATCCTATTCAATTATTTGATGAAAAATATAAATCTGTCACATTAGATTAGAAATAATGTGGCAGATTTTTCTATAATGAAATATAATAGAAGTTATTAAGACCGAATAAAATGTATAGGGAAAGGATAATAATTATGAGTTACAAAGATATTTATACACAGTGGTGTACGGACCCTTATTTTGATGAGGAAACTAGAGCAGAGCTTAAAGCTTTGACAGACGAGAAGGAAATTGAGGATAGATTTTATCGCCAACTAGAATTTGGTACTGGCGGACTTCGTGGAGTTATTGGAGCGGGAACAAACCGCATGAATATTTACACAGTTCGTCAAGCTACTCAAGGTTTGGCTAATTATATTATTTTAAAGAATGGACAGGACAAGGGTGTTGCAATCGGATACGATTCAAGAATTATGTCACCTGAGTTTGCAGATGAGGCAGCACTTTGCTTGAATGCCAATGGAATCAAGACATATATTTTCCAGTCACTTCGCCCAACTCCAGAGGTTTCATTTGCAGTTAGAGAATTTGGTTGTACAGCAGGTATTATGGTAACAGCTAGCCACAACCCTCGCGAGTACAATGGATATAAAGTATATTGGGAGGATGGTGCACAGATTACACCTCCAAATGACACAGGAATTTTGGCGGAAGTGGCTAAGATTACATCCTTTGATCAGGTTAAGACAATGGACAAGGATGAGGCTATCAAGGCCGGACTTTATAATGTTATCCCAGAGGACTTTGAGGATAAATATATGGCCAACCTCAAGGCTCAGTCTATTCATCCAGAGGTAATTAAAGAAATGGCCAAGGATTTTACAATTGTATATACTCCTTTAAACGGTACAGGAAATGTGCCAGTTAGACGAGTGCTTAAAGAGCTTGGATTTGAGAAGGTTCATGTAGTAAAGGAGCAGGAAGCACCAGATGGCAACTTCCCAACTTTACCAAATCCAAACCCAGAGCTTCCACAGGCTTTTGATTTGGCAGTTAAGTTGGCTGGAGAAGTTGATGCAGATATTATTCTTGCAACAGATCCTGATGCAGATAGACTTGGTGTATATTGCAAGGCTCCAGCTGGATATGATGGACCTACACAGGGAGGATATATCTCATTTACAGGAAATATGTCAGGTATGCTTATCGCAGAATATATTCTTAGTGAGCGCCGTGCTACAGGCAAGATGCCAATCAATCCTACATTGGTTACAACTATAGTTACTACAGATATGGCCAAGGTTATTGCAGCAGCACACTATGTAGATGTAATTGAGGTTCTTACAGGATTTAAGTACATCGGGGAGCAGATTAAGCTTTTTGAGGAGGCTGGAAACAAGAAAAACAATTATGTATTTGGTCTTGAAGAAAGTTATGGCTGCTTAGCTGGTACATATGCGAGAGACAAGGATGCTGTTGTTGCAGTTATGATGCTTTGTGAGGTTGCTTCTTGGTATAAAAAGCAAGGAAAGACTCTATGGGATGCTATGGTTGATATGTATGAGAAATATGGTTACTTCCGTGAGGGACAGCAGGCTATCACATTAAAGGGTATGGATGGAGCAACACAGATTCAGGAAATGATGACAAATGCTAGAAATAATCCACCAAAGCAGCTTGGTTCATACAAGGTGCTTGCAGTTAGAGATTACAAGCTTGATGAGAGAATAGATATGACAACAGGTGGCAAGACTTCAACAGGTCTCCCTACTTCTAATGTACTCTATTATGAGCTTGAAAATGATGCATGGGCATGTATTCGTCCATCAGGAACAGAGCCGAAGATCAAGTTCTACTTTGGAGTAAAGGGAACATCTCTTGAAGATTCACAGGCAAAGATGGATGAGGTAAAGGATGCTCTTTTAGAGTTATTCTCATAAGGATAGGAAATATAGAAAAAAATATGAAGAATTTATTTAGGAATTCTACAGGACGACTGCTACTTATGATAGTGGCAGTCGTCGCAGTGGTTATAATGGTAATTATATACAACCTTGGCGGTGGAAAAGATGCCAAGAAGGAAGATTCCTCTGAAATACCAGAGGATACAGTAGTTTTAGAAGATACACCGGAGGATTTACAAAAAGGTGGTGAGACTGTAGAAGGAGAACTTGTGACAGAGGATGAGAGATTGGCCAAAGTTATAAAAGACAATTCCTCAAATACACAAATACAGCTCTTGCAGATATATAATGCTACTGATCAAAATTATGCGACAAGTTATACTTTTGATGGAAAAATGTATAATGGTGATGGTGCCCTTTTATTAAAATCAGAAGGAGACGCATCTTTTAGTGAATCAATGAGTCAGTTAGCAAATACGTATTTGATCCCACATGCAAGTGAGATAGAAGATTTCTTTAATACGCAAAATGGACAGTATTTAAGTCTCTATAGTAAAAGTGGCAAAGAACAAGGTCCATATTTAGATGCAACAAGTTGGTTTCCTTCTCAGGTTGCCATAAATGTTGGTGGTGTACCACATACATTTAACATAACAGCAGTTGTGGCAGAACCTGCCATGAGTGGAAATTTAGATGCCCAAAATACTTTAATCTTTTCCTCAGATGTATATGAGACAGAAGACGGTGATAGATACTATGCGGATTCTGTGGAATTTACAATTTATGGTAGTTTAAATTAATAAAATAATTTTTGATAAGAAATAAAGCTTCGTCCTAATTTGTTAAGGACGAAGCTTTTTAGTGTTAATTATTTATAATAAGTTATTTGCGCTTTTTTGTGAGTTCTTTTACAAACTCCATGTAATCTAACATAGTATTGCACTTTGGTGCATAATCTACCAATAATTTATGCTTTTCCTGGGCTTCCTTGGTTTTTACACATTCTCTAATTTTGGTTTTAAATACTTTGGTACCCATTTCAACAGCAATATTTTCCAACTCTTCTAATACCTGGCGCTCTAAATTAGATCGACCATGATATTTTACAAGAAGCAAACCTGCAATCTTTAGATTTGGATTTTGTCTCTTTTGTACTGCCTTGATTGTGGAATAAAGTTGATTTAATCCCTGGACTGAATATGCGTCTGCAGTGACAGGAATAATCACCTCATCAGCAGCGATTAAGCAGTTGTAGAGCACGATGTTTAGTGATGGCGCTGTATCGATGACGATATAATCATAGTCATATTCATCTTCTAAAGCATCTTTGAGGCGATACATACCCTCAATATCTCCGTCAAGCATCTTTTCGGCCTTGGCCAAAAGAGGGTCGCTTGCCACGATATCTCCATTATCTAAATGTTGAATTGCCTCGGATATTGGGATGCGATCTGAATCAATAATCACATCATATAAAGTTGCCTGATCCTTGATTAGCGCATTATAAGTGCTTGTGCTGTTTGACTGTGGATCCGCATCTATGAGTAAAGTCTTTTTCTTTTTTCCTAAAATACCAGCTAGTGTTGTTGCGGTAGTTGTCTTTCCGATACCGCCTTTTTGATTAGCCACAACATATACTTTTGCCATTTTTCACTCCCTTTAAAATGCTATTTTACCATTTGTCTCTTTGTTAATAACGTAATATACAAACCCTTCCTCTGGTTTGATATATATATCAATCTCGTTTATATCACTATCATTTACACCATTTTGGATGGCATCTCTTTTTATCATTTGTAATAAATTTTCTTCCGAACGCTCTCTGCCACCATATTGTATGGTGATATTTTTCTTTGCAGTAGCAAATCCGCCGATTATACCTTCTGCGCGTTCAACACTGCATTTTCTAGCCATATATATTTCCTCCCTGCAAAATAAAACTCTGTACGAAAATTATTTTATCACAATGGCGCTTTTTATGGAAAATATATCTGAAAATAAGAGGCTGTTTATTAAAATTTTAGAAATTTAAAAGGGATAAAAAAGGGGTGCTAGGTAGTAAAAGAAGCGTTGTTGTGGTAAAATTTTTATTAGTTTCAAATAAAAAAAGGAGACAGTGTGCTCTATGGGAATGGAAGCATGCGTTATAGAAGGTAAAATGGAAAGAAAGTTATTAACGTTAGTTGTTCCTTCATATAATGAGGAGGAGGCTATACCATTATTTTATGAAGAGACTCTAAAAGTTGAAAAGGAATTAGAAAATATTGATATAGAGTATCTGTTTATAGATGATGGCTCAGTGGACGATACAATGAAGGTTATCAAGGAATTAAACGCCAGGGACCCTCGAGTTCACTATGTGTCATTTTCTAGAAATTTCGGCAAGGAGTCTGCAATTTATGCAGGACTTGAAAATGCAGCTGGAGACTACGTGGCAATACTTGATGCAGATTTGCAGGATCCGCCATCTCTTCTTCCAGAGATGTTAGAAGCAGTTGAAAGTGGTGAGTACGATTGTGTGGGAACTCGTAGAGTTACAAGAAAGGGAGAACCACCGATCAGATCTTTTTTTGCCAGATGTTTCTATAAATTGATGGGCAAAATTTCTTCGTCAGAGGTCGTAGATGGAGCTAGAGATTTCCAGCTTATGAACAAAAAAGTGGTAAAGGCCATCTTATCTATGGGCGAGTACAACAGATTCTCAAAGGGAATCTTTGGCTGGGTTGGATTTAAGAAAAAATGGCTTGAATATGAAAATGTTGAAAGGGCAGCAGGAGAGACAAAGTGGTCTTTTTGGAAATTGTTTGTATATGCCTTGGATGGAATAGTAGCATTTTCAACAGCACCATTGGTTATCGCTTCATTTTTAGGAATTTTATTCTGTGTAATTGCATTTATCGCAATAATATTTATTGTGATTAGAACAGCAGTATTTGGTGATCCTACTTCGGGATGGCCATCTATGGTTTGTATTATTATGTTGGTCAGCGGAGTTCAGCTTTTATGCATAGGAATTTTGGGACAATATACTGCTAAAACTTATTTAGAGACTAAGAGAAGACCACTATATTTGGTGGAGGAATCTATTCTTGACGAGAGCAAAGACAAGTAATTAAAGAAGGGAGAGTGGCTATTATGAAAATCGGAATGCTTACAAGTGGTGGAGATTGTCAGGCGCTAAATGCGGCAATGAGAGGCGTGGTAAAGGGCCTTAGCAATAACGTAGATGATTTGGAAATCTATGGATTCTATAATGGATATAAAGGATTGATTTATGGAAATTATAGATTGTTGGAAAGTAAGGATTTCTCGGGAATCCTCACTGTGGGTGGTACGATTCTTGGTTCATCTAGACAGCCATTCAAACTTATGCGTCAGCCTGATGAAAATGGGCTTGATAAAGTGGAGGCAATGAAGAGCACATATTATAAGTTGAACTTGGATTGCCTTGTAATTCTCGGGGGAAATGGTACACAAAAAACTGCCAATTTGCTCAGAGAAGAGGGATTAAATGTAATACATTTACCAAAGACAATTGACAATGATATCTATGGAACAGATGTAACCTTTGGATTCCAAAGTGCCATTGATATTGCCTGCGAGGCCATTGATTGTATTCATACAACAGCAGCGTCTCATAATAGAGTATTTATTGTGGAGGTTATGGGACACAAGGTTGGATGGTTGACCTTGTATGCAGGAGTTGCATCTGGTGCTGATATTATTTTGCTTCCAGAAATTCCATATGATATGGACAAGATTGTAGATGCCATTGAAAAGCGCCATAAAGCTGGTAAGGGATTTACTATTCTTGCAGTGGCAGAGGGCGCTATTTCCAAGGAGGATGCAGCCTTATCTAAAAAGGAATTAAAGAAGAAGAGAGAAAATTATAAATATCCATCTGTATCCTATGAGATTGCAGCAGATATCCAGGAAAAGACAGGAACTGAGGTTAGAGTTACTGTACCGGGACATATGCAAAGAGGTGGAAGTCCATGTCCATATGATAGAGTTCTTTGTACAAGACTTGGCTCTGCAGCTGCTAAAGCCATTATGGATGAGGATTACGGCAATATGATTGCCATGGTAAATGGTGAGACAACAAGAGTACCACTTAAAGATGTGGCAGGAAAATTAAAGGGCGTAAATCCTAAGTGCAGTATGATAAAAGAAGCTAAAAATATTGGAATTAGCTTTGGAGATTAAAATAGATTTGAGGTAATAGTATGTCGTATATGGCATTGTATCGTAAGTTTAGACCGCAAAACTTCGACGATGTAAAGGGACAGGACCATATAGTTACGGCCCTGCAAAATCAGATAAAAGCGGATAGATTAGGACATGCATATTTATTTACAGGAACCAGAGGTACGGGAAAAACCACAGTGGCCAAGATTTTGGCCAAGGCGGTAAACTGTGAGAATCCTGTAAATGGAAGTCCATGTAATTGCTGCCCTAGTTGTCAGCGCATCAATGAGGGAAACAGCATGAATGTGTTCGAGATAGATGCGGCTTCCAACAACGGTGTGCAAAATATTAGAGATATAATTGATGAGGTGGCCTACGCACCAACTGAGGGAAAGTACAAGGTATACATAATCGATGAGGTACATATGCTTTCCACAGGAGCCTTTAATGCTATGCTAAAGACTTTGGAGGAACCACCGGAGTATGTGATTTTTATTCTCGCAACCACAGAGGTTCACAAGATTCCAATCACTATCTTATCCAGATGTCAAAGATATGATTTTAGAAGAATTTCTATTGATACCATATCCGATAGACTTCAGGAGTTGATGGATGAGGAAGGTGTCAAGGTGGAGCCAAAAGCTTTGCGCTACGTGGCCAAGGCGGGAGATGGGTCCATGAGGGATTCCTTGAGTTTGTTAGATCAGTGTATAGCCTTTTATCTAGGTGAGGAGTTGACCTACGACAAGGTGCTTCAGGTTCTAGGAGCTGTTGATAATGATATTTTCAGCAAACTTCTTCGGACGCTATACAATAGAGATGTGACTGGAGCCATTGCTCAGCTTGAGGAGATGGTTACTCAGGGTAGAGATTTACATCAGTTTGTTGTGGATTTCACCTGGTATATGAGAAATCTATTGCTTGTAAAATCAGATTCTAATATGGAAGATGTGCTTGAGGTGACAAGTGAGCAGATGGCGGCCTTACAGGAGGAGGCTCAGATTATGGATGATGTGATGCTTATGCGATTTATCCGTGAGTTTTCTGAACTGTCTAATCAGATTAAATATTCATCTCAAAAGCGAGTGCTTATAGAGATTGCTTTGGTAAAATTATGTAGACCTGAGATGGAACAAGACAATGAAGCTTTGATTGATAGAATTAATGCTGTTGAAACCAAATTAGATCAGGGTTTTACGGTGGCACCAGCTAATGCTTCCATATCTGGTGCTGTAAGTAGTGATGCAAAGATTGAAAAGCAGCCACTTCCAGATGCTCTTCCAGAGGAGATAGAGGCGTTGCTTGGAAAATGGGAGCAGGTGGTTGCTTCATCCACGGGAATGTTAAAGGAAGCTCTAAAAGATCGAGCTACAGTGCCGGTTTATGAAAATAATGAGTTTAGAATAGTTTATGATGCTCCAGACGGTTCAAAATCCATCCATGGGGATTTACTTATGCAAGGTATGTGGACTGAGGAGCTAAATAATATAATTGAAGAGTTGACAGGTAAGCATATTGATATAAAATATGAAATCAATAAGACTGGAATACCTGGAAGAAAGCTTCACACCGATGCGGTGGAGGCCTTTGCTAAGAGAGCAAAAATAGTAATTGAAACGGAGGACTTTTAAAATGGGAAAAAGAGGAGGATACCCAGGCGGCGGTGGCGGCATGGGAAATATGAATAATCTAATGAAGCAGGCTCAAAAGATGCAGCGCCAGATGGAGCAGGCACAGGCCGCTTTGGAAGAGGAAGAGGTGACAGCAGCTGCAGGTGGTGGAGCTGTTGAAGTTACAGTGTCTGGTAAGAAGGAAGTTACCAAAGTTCATATTGATCCAGAAGTAGTAGATCCAGATGATGTGGAGATGTTAGAGGACCTTATTATGGCTGCAACCAATGAAGCATTGAGAGAGATTGAGGCCAAGGCTCAGTCAAGTATGTCAGCAATCACTGGCGGAATGGGCGGAGGAATGCCTTTCTAAGATGGAATATTATAGTAAACAAATCAGTAATTTAATATCTGAATTGTCTACCTTGCCAGGAATTGGGGCAAAGTCTGCTCAGCGATTGGCATTTCATCTGTTAAATATGCCGGAGGAAGATGTGATAAAGCTATCTGAATCCATGGTTCAGGCTCGCAAAAATGTGCATTATTGCAAGAATTGCTTTACCTTAACAGATCAGGAGATATGTCCAATTTGTAGTGACTCTAAGCGCAACCCAAAAGTCATAATGGTTGTGGAGGACACAAGAGACTTGGCAGCTTATGAAAAGACAGGAAAATTCGATGGAGTATATCATGTGCTTCACGGAGCTATTTCTCCAATGAATGGAATTGGTCCTGCGGATATTAAGCTCAAGGAACTTATGGTGCGACTTCAAGGAGATGTGGATGAGGTTATTATAGCCACCAACTCCAGCATGGAGGGGGAGACCACAGCAATGTATATCAGCAAACTGATAAAACCTACGGGAATCAAGGTGACTAGAATTGCCAGTGGAGTGCCGGTGGGTGGAGATTTAGAGTACATTGATGAAGTTACTTTACTTCGAGCCTTAGAGGGACGAACTGAATTATAGACTAGATAAGATAATATTTATCATAGGATTTCACGAAAGTGGAATCCTTTTTATTTTACGGTAAAGTTTTGAGGGTATCTTTCCGAAATATTTTCTGTAAGGCAGGAGGATTAGTATGCAGATAGATCACATTAAAATTGGAGATTTCATAAAAAAAGAAGATGAGAAGGTGGCTGGATTATATGGTGGAAACCAGGTGATAATACCAGAATCATCTTCTTTTAATGCGTCAAAAAAAGAAAAGGTAGATGGGGATGGAATTACAACCACCATCAGTGGACCAAAGGCTAAGGGCGTAGGTGTTGAATCTTCTGTATACGATAAACATACATTACAAAATGATACTGTGGCAGATAAGTTGCAGCAGGATATAAAAGCAGATTCCACAGCGAAAGAACTTCACAATGAGATGGCGGTTTATTCTCAGACCACTTCAGAAAAGGATTTTGCCAAGATGGTAGAAGACGGCTTTAATCCAATGGAGATGGAAGCTCATGAGATAGTTACAGTGGCGGACAAGATCAAGGTGGCCTTGGCAAAAGGTGGCCATGATGTATCAAAAATGGGCGGAGTGTCAGAGGGCGCCATCGAGGCAATGGGTGCAAGTTCTGCAGAGGTTAGAACAATTGAACATGCCATAAGAGATGCTTATGAGACAAGAGATTTACCTATAGATAATGAAGTGGTAAAGGATGGGGTTCAGGCATACAATATGCTCTCAGAGATTCCGACAGAACTTTCTGATGCCACTAAGGAATATTTGGTTACAAATGAAAGTGAACCAACTATTGAAAATGTATATCACGCTACATTTTCTGCCCCAAAGGTGGAGGATAGAATCACACCAATGGAGGAGAGTATTCAGTCTGTAAAATCAGGTGAAATTGATTCTAAGATACAGGCTCAGATGGAAAATATTATTGAGGAGTCTGGTCTAAAGGTAAGCAAAGATACCTTAGGTGAAGCAAAATGGCTTATGGACAATGACATTGCCATAAATGAAAAAAATATTTTACAGATAGATGAGCTCAATGCAATCAAGGTGGAGGGCAATAAGAATCAGTATATAGATGCCATAGCCGATTATGCGGCCATGGGAAGTAAGCCTCAAACTATGGATTTAAGAGATTTACAGTCTATGATAAGTCTCCAGGAAAACAAGATGGTGATGACATATGAGGCCAGCTATCAGATTGCAAAACTCGGAATTGATATGGATAGCACATCAATGCAAGAGATGATAGATGTGTTAAAAAATATGGAAAATGATTGCCTAAAGACAATGCTTGGGGAAGTGGATGAGGTAAATGTTGAGCAAAAGATAGATAGATTTAATACATTTACCCAAAGTTTAGATCAGTTGGCCAAGGCTCCAGCATCATTTATCACAGAGATGGCAGGATATGAGAAGAAAAATATTGTAGACATCTCAGGTGAGTTGGAAAGACATATATCTAAGCCGGAGATTGCCGAGCGTTTTAAGGAGTTTGAAAATAGATTTGAGACTGTTATGACAGCGCCTAGAGCTGACATGGGAGATTCTATAAAAAAAGCTTTTGCCAATGTGGATGATATTTTATCTGACTTGGGAATGGAGCTAAATGAGAATAATAGAAGAGCTGTTAGAATATTGGCTTACAATAATCAGAAGATTGACGAGTCTAGTATCGATACAGTAAAAACCACAGATGCCAGCCTTCAGAGAATGTTCAAGGCATTAAAACCGGCAGCAGTCATCTCTATGATTAGAGAGGGACACAATCCATTGGATATGAAAATGGAGGATTTGACAGAGCTGGCTGAGGACTTTAACCAGGAAGCGGGAAATGAGAATCAGGAGGAGAAGTTCTCTAAATTCTTATGGAAAATGGAGAAGACAGAGGGCATTTCTCAGGAGGAAAGAGATAGCTTCATTGGTATATATAGATTGATTCATCAGGTAGAGAGCAAGGATGGAGCAGCAGTGGGAGCGCTTATAGCCCAAGGAGCGGATGTGACTCTTAGAAATCTTATGACTGCAGTGAGAAGTAAAAAACACACTGGCAGAGAATATAAGATAGATGATGACTTCGGTGAGATTTCTGAGTTTAAAAAAGAAGATTTGACCATAACAGAACAGATTGAGATGGCATTTCAATACAATGCTCTGCGAGATGCAGGGGATATAATGACTCCAGCCAAGATGCAGACCTTTGAAAACGAGGATGCTTATATGCAGCTTAGTCCTGAAGGATTTAAGGAGGCTCTTATTCAGGCGGAGGCCCAGAGCGCTGAGGCTGAACAAACCTTGGAGCAGCAGTATCAAAAAGAGCTGAGAAATCAGGTTGCCACCGCTCTAAAGAGTGAGGCTGAGGTGTATGAGATGTTAGAGCGATACGATATTCCTAGCACTCCGGCCAATTTAACTGCCATGCAGGCGATGTTAAATGATAGAAATAAGATGTACCGAGATCTTCTTAAATATTCAAAGGACGAAAATAATCTAGATGAGATTACAATAGGTGATATCATCGAGGATTTGATTGAAGAATACGGTGAGGCTTGTAAGACTCCAGAGGATATGGCCAAGGCCCAAAGAAAATTGGAGGAGACGGCAGAGAATGTGATGAAATCCATGCTCGTTGAAAGAGATGTGCAAGAGATTGATATACGTGGCATGAAGATGGTTATGACACAGATCGCTGAGGTGGGAAAAATATCTACACCTACATCTGAGTCCTATAATATTCCAATTTTGGTGGAGGATAAGGTGGGTAATTTATCCCTAAAGATTGTCCACGGTACAGAGGAAAAAGGTCTTGTGGAAGTGGCATTTGACACAGAGCCAACAGGAGCGGTTTACGGTTCATTTAGATATGAAGCAGGTGAAATTGTAGGCGATATGGAGTTTAAGGATAGCAGAACTCGTCAGCTATTTGCAGATCACATGGGACTTTTTGCGGAGGATATGGCAAGAGAATGTGGTCTTCCAGTATCATTTAAGTTCGCCTATGACAAGGATACATCAATAGATGATTTCTATGGCGAGAAGGAATATGACTTCGAACTTAGAAGTAATATGGACGAGGTGGATGCTGACACTAAAGGGCAAGATGAGATCACTACAAGAAGATTATATTCAGTGGCTAGAAGTTTTATAGCAACTGCAGGAGAGATTTTATCTTAGGACTATTTTCGTTAATGAAAATTGAGAAACTGACGATATAAATAATGTGACCAAGGAAGGTCCATAAAATACCGCACGGAAGCTAATTATCACGCACCGATATAAAGTGAGGTATATGAAATGAAAATTAATAATAATATTTCTGCAATAGTTACAAATAAACAATTACTTGGAACAGAGAGTTCTTTGACAGCTGCAATGGAGCGCCTATCATCAGGTTATAAACTCAATCACGCAGCGGACAATCCAGCTGGAATGGCGATTTCAAATAAGATGAGAGCCCAGATTAGAGGCCTTGATCAGGCTTCAAGAAATGCTTCTGACGGAACTAGTGTATTAGACACAGTTGACGGTGCACTAAGTGAGGTTACAAGTATGATACAGCGTATGAGAGAACTTTGCGTTCAGGCAGCAAATGGCGTGTATACTGATTCAGAACTTGATTCTCTTCAGAGTGAGGTGGCATCCCTTCGAGAGGAAGTTGATAGAATTGCCACATCCACAGAGTTTAATACAAAAAGCTTGCTAAATGGTTCGCAGGATGCTCAGGTTTATCCTGAAAGCGCAAATATTAATGATGTATCGCGATTAGAGGTATCACAAAGTGTGCCAGAGGGTGATTATAAGTTAGAAGTTACAGAGCCGGCAACACAGGCTGAGATGGAACTTGCAGGAGTTACGGTAAATAGTTTGGTTGGAACAAATGGTACATTGATTATCAATGATTATAGTATTTCAATTAACGAGGAAATGACTGCAGATGAGATATATACACAGTTGAGAAATGGTGCTCAAAGGGCAGAGTGCAATATTGAAATTGCAGCGACTGAATTAGGCGAAAATTTGAAATTTAGTTCAACAGAGTATGGTGTGCACGCAGATATTTCTGTGAAATATTCTACTTCAGACGATTCATTTAAGAGCGTGATGGATGCAGCAGGAATACCAGATGCAACAGATGAAAATGCAACTGCTATGGTTTCAACAGGATCAAATGCAGTTATCACATTAAACACAAATACAGATGAATCATTATTTGACACAACAGCAACTACTGAATATGACGGTAATAAGATTACAATTACTGATAAGAATAATTTTAAGATGACAATGTATCTTACACCAGATTTAGCAGCTGGTACAGAAATAGGTTTGAATGTTACCCAGGTGGGTGTTATGGATTTGCAGATTGGCGCCAATGAAGGACAGAAAATGCAGATTAGAATACCAGATATGACAGCTGAGGCAATGTATTTGGATCGTTTGGATGTATCTACAAAGCACGGCGCTAGAAATGGAATGGCTGTATTAGATGGAGCCTTGGAGAGAGTGAATATGGTTCGTTCTCAGATGGGTGCATATACTAACAGACTAGATTATACAGTTAATAGTTTGGATGAGACTGAGGAAAATATGGAGTCTGCAATCTCGCGTCTTATGGATGCGGACATGGCAGCAGAGATGTCAGAATATACAAAATATAATGTAATCGAACAGGCAGCAACCAGCGCTTTAGCTCAAGCTAATGAGATACCTTCATTGGCACTTCAATTATTACAGTAGTGTAGGTGATATAAATGAAACAGGAAGAAATATCTACATTTAGCAGAAAAATAGCAGCAAGTAATGCCAGTGGATTAATAGAAGTTTTATATGATATATATTTTACATATGAAAATGAAGCTCTTATGGCATTAGAAAAAGCTGATTGGAATGAGTATTTAAACAGTTTGCGAAAAGCTTCTCAGGTGATTGAACACTTGAAGAATACCCTAGATTTTAAATATGATATTGCCAAAGAGTTATATCCTTTGTATAATTTTGCTGAGGTGTCACTTTCCAAGGCGATATATTCGAGAGATAAACAATATATCCTTAATGCTAGAGAAGTGATGCGACCACTACAGGAGGCCTTTGTTGAGGTGGCTAAAGTGGATAAAAGTAAGCCTCTTATGGAAAATACACAACAGGTGACAGCAGGTTTGACTTATGGAAGGAATAACCTGACAGAGAGTCTAGGTGCTGAGGAGCCACGAAGAGGATTTTGGATTTAAGAATAATATATGGGAGAAGGTATGTTAGTACAAGAGTTATACAATGAAATAGGTGCAAATTATGACGAGGCAAAGGGAAGAATGATGAAGGATGCCCTGATTGTCAGATTTTGTAAAATGTTTTTAGATGACGGAAGCTATTGTCAGTTGGTTGAAGCTATGGAAGCGGAGAATGCAACGGATGCATTTGCAGCCGCTCATACTTTAAAAGGTGTATGTGCAAACTTGGCATTTACATCCCTGGCAGAGGTGGCAAGCGAAGTGACTGAGGCATTGAGAAATGCCGATAGTGTGGAAGATGCAAAACCTATGATGCCACAGTTGACAGAAAGGTATAATCAAACCGTATCCTGCATAAATGAACTAGAAGAGTAAATTGTTTAATCTTTTAATCAATCTTTTAAACATGAAATCGGAACAACAAGAACTCCATCTTCACGTTTATATGCAAATGGAGCTACACCGCATAAAACCATTAAAAACGATGGCGCTTTCATTTTATCCGTATCTATCTTGTTCGCCAACTTAATTAGAGACTTAGCTCCCTCATCTATTAGACTATCTCCACCCAGCTTAATCTCTATCAGTCCGTAATTTCCATTTCTCAAATGAACAACAGCATCACACTCCAGTCCTGTTTTATCTCTGTAATGATATACACTTCCATCCAGAGCATCAGTATACACTCGTAAATCACGAACGCAAAGATTCTCAAATATCAATCCCATGTATTCCAAATTATTTACTAAATCACTAGGTCCTAATCCCAATGATGCAACAGCAATAGACGGATCTACAAAATACCTGGTATCTGATGTTCTAATGGCTGTCTTTGACCTCAAATTTGGATTCCACGCCGGTGAATCTTCGATGACAAAAATCTTGTTTAAAGACCTCAGATATGAATATAGAGTCTCTTTATCGAAAGTTTCAATGTCATTACTTATCACATCCTCTCGAATTGTTTCAAGTGCCGCTTGCGTTGCAATATTTCTGCTGTAAGATTTCATTAGACGCTTTGTTCTCTCCGGATCCCTTTTTATATCGTCCACCCTGGAAATATCATCATTTACAACACCATCATAATAATCAAATGCTTGTCTCAAAGCTACTTTTTCTGTCCGTTCTAAAGCAGACGGCCAGCCGCCTCGACAAATAAGGAATGCGATATCATCAATCGTGTGGTTATCTGTCGCAGATATCTCTTTCCCATCAAATACATCTTTCAAGGACACCTGCCCTGAGGAGTCTTTTGATTCAAACAAAGACATTGGTCGCATCCGCATACGAATAATACGGCCTGTTCCAGTATGCATACTCTCATCTAATTTTGCAGGTACAGATGATCCTGTTAATATAAACTGACCAAAATCACCTCTTTTGTCCACTTCATATCGTACTGCATTCCAAATATTTGGCGCTATCTGCCATTCATCAATCAAATGAGGAACCTCTCCTTCAAGAAGATTGGAAGGTTTTACTTTTGCCATCTGCTGATATTGTTCCGTTAAATCCGGCCGATCCATTTCAATAACACTTTTAGCAAGATGTTTTGCCGTTGTTGTCTTCCCACACCACTTGGCACCTTCAATAAGTACTGCACCTTTAGACTCCAAATGTTCGATTAATACTTTATCAGATATTCTTTGGTAGTATTCTTTCATAACGATACCTCTTTCGTATAACGTCCGAGTATTTGGACGGCTTTGATTCGAGTATTTGGACAATTTTCACCCGAGTGTTTGGCTATATTTTATCCGAATATTTGGACAATTGTCAATCCCACAAAAATAAAAAAGGCAGCGTAAAGTTGTACTCGGAAATCACAGAAAAAACTATCCTTGTGGTTTTGTGATTAGAATTAGATTTAAAACTGTTCTACCATTTTTCTCTTTTGTTGAACGCTGCACCATTTCTGCCTTATCGTTCAAGTAAACATAGGCTGAGTTATTAATTTATTTTGAGATAATACATGACTATTATTTTCGCTTTGTCCTGTATACCATGCATTAAATATACTTCCACTTATATGGATTTATATAATAAGCAGTGAAATCACTGTTTTTTTTGTGCAAATGTTTGAAGAAAAAAATTTATTTTCGTTAAAAGTAAACGAAATGAAAATTTTCCCAAAAGTTCATGGACTTATTGAATCCCAGAAAATATAATAGGCAATACAAACGCAAAAGGAGGTGTGAATTATCAAATTGGGATTCGCAATGGGATTTATAGCAATGGCTGTAATTACGGATCTGTCCGTCAAGCGAGTGCCCAATGAATTGACTGTATTAGGTATTATTACAGGTATTTATTTAAGTTTATCTGAGTATGGACCATGGGGAGGTCTTGAGTTGTTGAAAAATATAATAGCTTCTTTTATAGTGCTATATTTTTTCTATTTGCTCGGTGCATTAGGAGCTGGCGATGTAAAGCTGATGATATCATTGTCAACGATTATTGGATACGAGGCAATTCTATCTATTATAGTTATTTCATTTTTGGTGGCAGGCTTATATGGGCTTTGTAACCTAATCAAAAATAGGCAGTTGATATATAAATGTAAGCGTTTTATGAATCATATATTTATCTGTTTATCTAAAAAGCAATTGTTTGCTTATGATCCAAAGGACAAGGAAGAAACTGAGATTCATTTTACAGTATGCATCTTTTGTGCATACATCGTATGGATTTTAAAGGAGGGGGTTATGTGACAAAAAACAAGTTGGTAGTGTGTGATTTAGATGAGGCATATGTGGAGGCCTTTGCAGCATACCTACTGGAGAAGTTGGAAGATGTGGAGATAAGCACATACACAAATGTTTTGGACTTTAAAAGAGATCAAAACAAAATGTATGACGTGGGAATTTTGGGAAAAGAGTTTTTGGAAGTTTTAGAAAGAGATTCTGCAAATAATATTTTAGAAAAATTATATTTGTGTGACGAGAGAATAGCATCAGAGTATGAATATTTACCAATGGTTTATAAATTTCAGTCAATGGAAATCGTTGAGGAGATGCTTAGACGAATTCAAATGCGTGTTAGAAAAAGTCAGTGGGAGGATAGAGGAAAAAGTCAGGGCGCTCATATTATTGGTATATACTCACCCATTAGCCATGAATTACAGATGCCATTTGGTTTAGCGCTTTGTCAGACATATAGTGAGCAGGGAAAAGTATTATATGTAGATATTGAAGAATTGAGCATTATGCAAAGCCTTATGTGTAAAGATGGCGGTAAAAATATGCAAGATCTCTTTTATTATCTAAAGCAGAACAAGAAAATTGAGATTGAGGAATTTGTCTCCTCCTTTATGGGAGTGGATTATCTAAGGCCTTTTAATAATCCTGAGGAATTAAATGAGGTGGCGAAGGAGGATTGGGAAATACTTTTTTCTATTATCAAGACCAGTGGTTATGACAATGTAGTGGTTCTTTTTGGCAGGACAATACAAGGATTCTCAAATATCCTACGAGGGTGTGACGAGCTTATTGTATTGTCAAAACAAGGGGATTACTACGATAAAAGCAGAGAGTGTTTTTATGAATATATAAAGAAAATAGGTGTGGAAATAGAAATAAAAAATATGGTTTTGCCTATGTCTGCAAGTAATCTCACAATGGGCAATTATGTTTTAGAAGAACTGGTTCAGGGAAATTTAGGAATGTATGTACGCAGACAACTGTTTGAGAGGAAAGCAGGTGTTGTCCATGGAGTGGCATAAGGAAGCAGAGTGTCTGGAGGATAGGCTACGGAAGGAAATACTAGAGCAGATAGATCTGTCTAGGGATGTATCAGATGATGAATTGCTTGAAATGATTCAAGGGAAAATATGTGAGATGGGCAATGATACTTATCTGACGGTGGAACAAAGACTTGAGATGCAACGGCATGTGTTTCACAGCTTGCGAAAACTCGATGTATTAGAGGATTTGTTATCTGATGAATCTATTACAGAAATTATGATTAATGGACCGGATAATATTTATCTTGAAAGGGATGGGCAGGTTTACAAGAGCGATTATCATTTTACATCTCTAGAAAAGTTAGGTGACGTAATTCAAAAAATAGTTAGCGTAAACAATAAAATGGCCAATGAGACACATCCAATAATTGATACCAGACTTGGGGATGGCAGCAGAATTAATATTGTTTTGCCACCTATAGCTGTAGATTATCCAATTGTATCCATAAGAAAGTTTCCCAAAGACCATATAACCATGAATCGATTAATCGAATATGAATCTATATCTGATGAGATTGTTGAGTTTATTAGAAAACTTGTGATAGCAGGATACAACATATTTGTATCGGGAGGAACAGGCTCAGGAAAGACGACGTTTCTAAACGCAATGGCGGAGTTTATACCAAGTGATGAGAGGGTGGTGACTATAGAGGACTCTGCGGAGCTTAGGCTATATGGAATCAGTAATCTAATTCGATTGGAAGCACGTGAAGCGACTATGGAGGGTAAATACGAAATCTCTATAAGAGAACTGCTAAAGGCTTCCCTTCGAATGAGACCAGATCGAATTATAGTTGGGGAGTGTAGAGGGCAGGAAGCTCTAGAGATGTTGCAGGCATTTAATACTGGGCATGATGGAAGCTTTAGTACGGGTCATGCCAATTCAGCAAGGGATATGCTGTCTCGACTTGAAACCATGGTTTTGATGGCAGGAGAATTGCCGATAGTGTCTATTAGAAGTCAGATAGCTTCAGGCATAGATATAATAATTCACTTAGGTCGTATGCGCGATAAAAGCAGGAAATTGATAGAAATTACAGAGGTTATTGGAATGAAGGGATCGGAAATTGAATTGAGGTCCTTGTATAGATTTGAAGAAAGTAGCGACGACGGGAGGGTGAGAGGTGCTTGGATAAAAGAAAACGAGTTGATGCACCAAGAAAAGCTAAAAAGAGCAGGGCTGTTGACCTGAAAATGTATGGCGTGCTAATAGGGTTGTCCTTTTTGGTGGCTTGGATATTTTATGATTCCTGGTGGGGGATTTTCTCTGTGGTATTTCTGTATTATCCATTCAAGATAATTTATACAGAGAATGCGAATGCTGACAAAAAAATAAAAATGCAAAAGGATTATAAGGATATGTTGCAGATATTAATTACCTATATGCAAACCGGATATTCTTTGGAAAATGCATTTTTAAATACAGAGAAAGAATTGGCCAATATTGTGGGAGCAGATAATTATTTGGTTTTACAACTTAAGCATATGAATCATAGAGTACATATGAATATGCCTATTGAGAAATCATTTGAAATTATGTCTCAAAATATAGATATCGAAGAGAGTATGGAGTTTTCTGAGATTGTGAGTATTTCAAAAAGATTAGGTGGTAATTATAACAAAAATATAAGAACTGCTGCTGAAAAATTGGAGGATAAGATTACACTGGCTCAAGAGATTGAGACAATGATGGCGGAAAAGAAGTATGAGATGAAGGTGATGATTATAATGCCGGTGGTGATTATAACCTATATAAAGTTTGCATCTACTGATTTTGTAGGCGGGTTGTATCACAATTTTATGGGAATAATCATTATGACAGTGTGTTTAATTATTTATATGTTGATGATTTTATGGGCCAATAAAATTGTATCCATAGATATTTGAAGATGGGGGTGGGAGGACTTGTTATTGTGCATACTATGTCTTGTTGTGGCCATGATTTGGTGCAAAATACAGGTTAAAGCAGGGAAAATAAAAGAAAAAAAGATTGTTATATTGTTACTTTGTATCCAGGCGCTTGGAATAATGATAACTTCATCTGATTTGTTAGAAAATAAATCTGGAGCTTCAAGTGAGATAGTGCGACCAGAACCGGGAGAGGGCGAGGCGGAAGTTGAGCTTGAAGTTGATACCAAAGGGTATAAAGGACCAGTGAATTTAGTTGTGGAGGATAGAGCTTATACATCCAAAGAAATTGATAAATTATTTCAGCAGGCCATAAAGGAGATAGACGAAAGCTTTTTAGGTGAAAATGAAAGTTTAGAGAGTATAAAAAAGCCTGTGATCATGCGACAAAAATATTGTAATGATGCGGTGAGTGCTTCCTGGCAGGTAGGAGATGGTTTAGTGGTTTTATCAGATGGAAGTATTGACTACGACAAGGTGAAATCACCATTGATCCAGGATGTAAATGTGATACTAAAATGTGAAAAGCAGGATATGTCATATGGATTTCAGATTAGAGTTTTGCCTGCAGACACTTCCTCAAGAGAAGGAATAGAAGCCTATGTAAATAAACTGGTGAAGGATAATGAGAAAGAGGGGAGGATCAAACTTCCCAAAAAAATATATGATGAAGCTGTTGAGTGGAAAGTAGTTAGCTCGAAGGATGGCGTGGCCTTATGCATCGTAGGATTAGTAGCCTTGGGAATGATTCCTTATTTAGAGAAGATCAATGAGAAAAAGGAAGAGAAAGAGCGGCAGGAGAGAATAGAATATGACTATCCAAAACTTGTCAGTAAGTTATCGATATTGATAGGAGTTGGCTTAAGTATTCAAGAGGCCATCGTTAGAGTTGGAAAAAGTTATGAGCCTAATTATGTCTCGGGCAGGGATGGCAAGGCGCTTGTCGTGGAATGCAGTAGAGAAATAGGAGATGGGATGTCTATAGCATTAGCGTTAGAACACTTGGGGAAAAAGAGTGGGAGCAAAGCATATAGAAAGTTGACGTTACTGTTATCACAAAATATTAAACAGGGAAATGAAAAGATAGTAGAGGCCTTGGATAAGGAGGATATGGAAGTTATAGAATTGCAGAGAAATATAGCGAGAAGAAAAGGAGAAGAAGCCACAACTAAGCTTTTATTTCCGATGATGGGTATGCTTGTGGTGGTTCTTGTAATACTGATTTTGCCAGCAATTCTTCAGGTGAAAATTATGTAGGAGGTGGCGCGATGAAAAAGAATTTTTTGGATTTTATAAGGGAGGAAGATGGAAGTAGCACTGTTGAAGTAGTGCTTGTGCTTTTGGAGAAGTACTTTATCTCTTATTCATTATAGAATCTGTAGAAAGAATATATCTATATGTCTGTATCATATCCATCCTATCAATCAATATATCAGTATCAATAAGAAGGGGGTCTTTAATGTTTACCTATAAAGAGTTACATCTCATTGATAAAGGTTATTTCAAGGTACTAAGGTATCCAACAGAGGATAACTTCATTGAGATTCAAAGTAAAAATACAAAGGATTCATGGATCATTCAAAAGAGGAATCCTGCTTGTTCAGAATATCCCATCATCCTATATCATAAACATCCAGGTCAGAAATACTATCATAGGCATTGGCAGTGTTACAACGTATCACAATGCATCAGATCCATTAAATCCCATGATGAATATTCCCTTTTGAGGAAGTGGAATGAACGTTTTATTAGACGTCCTAAATATAAGTGTGTGTAGGACTCTTGTTTCTTAAATTCATGTTTTTGCTCCTTTATTAAAATGATAGTATATCGGCCATTACATCGCTGATATTTTCATCTGTAGCTGGTTCTGGGGTATCCCATGTTTCGGGACCGGAGGAAACACAAGAAGAAGGATTAGCCTCTGTAGTTCCCGAAGCAATGGCGATGTTACCGCCAAGTCTAGCTACGATTTTGTCTGCTAGTTCATCAAGTGGCAGTTCGTTTGAGGAATGGTTGTTATGACGCTCTGCAAGTTCATACAGAGCTGTCACAACCATTTCATTGGCACTGCTAAAGCCGTATTCGGCATAGTTAGAAATTGCCTTTATTGCCACCTGATCTTTGTGTGTGTCATAGAATCTGATGGTTTTGGCAAAGGATTTCATTACTTTAATCCTCCGTTTCGAATCTGGTAGCGAATAAGGTCTTCATAACCTTTCGCATTGATATGAACATCATCGATTACAGTAGCCTTTGGATACTTCTCAGCATCAAGGAAGTTCTTAATGATTGTGGAACCTCCACCGATAAAGATAAGCTGAGTTGTATCAAGGTTGAACTGTAAAGCACGAAGCTGTCCCATAATGTCTTCCACGTAGGTTTTAAGGTCGTTCTGAATGACTGTAAGATACTTAGGTGGAAGATCAACGCTTGAACCGGTAATCATTACATCCTTAAGTAAAATTTCATCTGCTTCACCGTTAAACTGCTCTCTTAAGTGTTCATTGATTTTGTGCATGCATGTAATGGTTCCAAGAGAAAGGCTCTTGCAGTTACCAGCATCAGCTTTTCTCTCGCGGATAGGCATGATATCAATCGTCCAACTTCCAATGTCGATAACAACAGCAAGTCTGCTGAATTTGTTGATATAGTTTACGATTCCGGCATAGCCCTGTGGATATACATTTACACTTAAAAGGTTGATGCTATAGGTTACATCTTCATACTTGAAAACAAGTTTACGATTGCGCTTGTAGTAATCAAGCATAGGTTCTTTTTCGGCTCCCATACGTGTAAGTGGTACACCTACACCAAGATGGATGTCAGCCTG
>JAILFK010000046.1 GCA_024697595.1 Lachnospiraceae bacterium
ACTATGAGGTTGATAGGGCAGAGGTGGAAGTGCAGTAATGTACGTAGCTGACTGTTACTAATAGATCGAAGGCTTAACCAAGAATGGTTTATCGGAATTATCGAGAGGAAATCAAATATTTGCTTGCAAGAATGCTTGCTTTGCAAAATTTGATGTGGAAAATCACTTCGTGATTTCCTCACTGTATGAAATTTTGAAGGTGTTATACCTTTTGCATTTTAAACATCATCGTAAGGTGGTGTTTTTTTATTTGGTAAACAAGTGTTATGAATTTATTTTAGTAAAATGTAGAAAAATCAGCATAAAAAAACTCTTAAAATCAAATTTCTTAACATTGAATTTACAATAATAGGATATAATACTAATAATTTCGTGGTTATTGTAATAATTAAATTTTTTGTGCCATGAAAAAATATTTTGGAGGTTTTATTGAATGAGAAAAATTTTGGAATTTTCTAAAGGCTGGAAGTTTACAAAGGACGTGACTGATGGCGCTGCTGTTGGTGCAAAGTGGGATGAGGTAGATTTACCTCACACTTGGAATAACGTAGATGGACAGGATGGTGGTAATGACTACTATCGTGGCACATGCATGTACGCAAAGAAGTTCGCAAAGCCAGAGCTTTCTGCTGGACAGCGAGTTATCATTGAATTTTTAGGAGCTGAGTTATCAGCAAAGGTAACATTTAACAACAAGGAATTAGCAAATCATGAAGCTGGATTTTCTACTTTTAGAGTAGATGTGACAGATTATCTTGAGGATGACAATATGCTTACTGTTGCAGTTGACAACTCTGCTACAGATAGAATTTACCCTCAGAAGGCGGATTTTACTTTCTATGGTGGTCTTTATAGAGAAGTTAACATGATTATCGTTGAGGAGAATCATTTTGAGATTATAAAAGATGGTACAACAGGAATCAAGATTACTCCAGTTGTTGATCTTGCTTCAAAATCTGCTGATATCAAGTGTGAAGCTTGGACTGTAGGTGGAGACAAGGTTGTATTTACAATCGCTGATAAGAATGCAGAGGCAAATGTTGTTGATGGATATGCTTCTTGCGATATTCATATGGAAGGGATTCATCTTTGGGATGGTGTAAATGATCCATTTTTATATGATGTAAAAGCAGATCTTGTTTCTGCTTCAAATACTTGTGATGAGGTTTCGACAAGAATTGGTCTACGCAAGTATGAGTTTGATAAGGAGAGAGGATTTATCTTAAATGGTAAGGAATATCCTCTTCGTGGAGTGTCTCGTCATCAGGATAGAGCTGGTGTGGGAAATGCTCTTACAAAGGCTATGCATGATGAAGATATGGAGATTATCAAGGAGATTGGTGCAAATACAATCAGACTTGCACATTATCAGCATGCTCAGTATTTCTATGATCTCTGTGATGAAAACGGTATGATTGTATGGGCTGAGATTCCATTTATCACACAGTTTATGCCAAATGGTTATGACAATACTATTTTACAGATGAGGGAATTGGTTACACAGTGTTATCATCATCCATCAATTATCTGTTGGGGACTTTCAAATGAGATTACAGCAAGTGGATCAATCACAGATGAGTTATATGCAAACCATAAGGCATTAAATGATTTATGTCATAAGATGGATGAGACTCGTGTTACAACAATGGCTCATGCATTTATGTTGGAGCCAGAAGATAAGCTTATCGAGATGGCTGATCTTGGTTCATACAACTTATATTATGGATGGTATCTCGGTGAGTTAGAAGAGAATGACGAATTCTTTGATGATTACCATAAGAACTTCCCAAATAGAATTATTGGTTTCTCTGAGTACGGTGCAGATGCTAACCCAGCATACCAGAGCGCTAATCCAGAGAAGGGTGATTACACTGAGACATATCAGTGTGTATATCATGAGCACATTTTAAAATGCATCAACGAGAGACCATTCCTCTGGGCTACTCATGTATGGAATATGTTTGATTTTGCTGCAGATGGAAGAGATGAAGGTGGTAAGAATGGTCAGAACCAAAAGGGTCTCGTGACTATGGATAGAAAGCTTAAGAAGGATGCCTTCTATGTATACAAGGCAAACTGGAACAAGACAGATAAGTTCGTTCATGTTTGCGGTAGAAGATACAAGGATAGAGCTGAATCAGAGACAGAGGTAAAGGTATATTCTAACCTTGATGAGGTTACTCTTTTTGTTGATGGAAATGAAGTTGCAACAGCAAAGACTGAGATGGGAACAGCAGTATTTAAGGTTGCTATTTCTGGAAATCATGTTGTTGAAGCTAGAGCAAATGATGGTAGCAATGTATTAAAGGACATCATTGAGATTCAAAAGGTTGATGAGCCAAATCCAGATTATGCAATGCTTAATAAGGAAGCAGTAGTTAACTGGTTTGATAAGGATACAATTGATCCTAACTATTTCTCAATCAATGATACTTTAGGAGCGCTTAAGGAGAATCCACAGTCTGCAGCTATAGTAAATAATCTTATGGCAAAACTCATGGCTAGTAGAGGAGAGGTCGCTCAGGCTACAGCTGGCAACAAGACATTGGAGAAGATGCTTAATAAAATGACTTTGGTTGCATTACTTAAGCAGGCTGGAGATGCGGTTCCTGCTGAGATGGTTACTCAGTTAAATGACACTCTTCAGAAAATCAAAAAATAATAAAAAAAGTATTGACTTTTATTGCCAATCCCTTATAATATTTCTTGTTGTGACCGCTCTATTTGAGAGACATAACATGTAGGGGATTGGTCAAATGGTATGATAGGGGTCTCCAAAACCTTTGGTGGGAGTTCGATTCTCTCATCCCCTGTAAGTAATTAACTCAGAAATCACAATTGGGGTTTCTGAGTTTTTTATTGTGATATTTTAAATGTTAAATTTTATAAAGTAGGAGTTTTTGAAAATGAATTTTGAATCACTTAAACCAATGTTTTTTACAACATTAAAGGATTATTCATCAAAGCAATTTGTCAAGGACTTGGTATCAGGAATTATTGTTGCAATTGTTGCACTTCCATTGTCCATTGCCCTTGCACTTGCCTCAGGTGTAGGTCCAGAGGAGGGAATATACACAGCAATTATTGCTGGATTTTTAATTTCTTTTTTCGGTGGAAGTAAGGTACAGATTGCTGGACCAACGGCTGCCTTTGCTACAATCGTTGCGGGTATTGTAGCTACAAAGGGAATGGATGGTTTGATTGCGGCTACCATCATTGCCGGAGTGATGCTTATATTAATGGGTATATTTAAATTGGGCTCATTGATTAAGTTTATTCCATATACAATAACAACAGGTTTTACAGCAGGTATTGCGGTTACTATTGTCATTGGTCAGGTGAAGGATTTCTTTGGCCTTACTTTTGCTCAAGGAGTCAAGCCAGTTGAGACAGTAGATAAATTAAAAGCTATTGTCACTTATTTTGATACTATAAATACCCAGGCTTTGTTGGTGGGAGCAATATGTTTATTGATTCTTATTGTTTGGCCTATGATTCCTGTTGTGGGAGATAAGATTCCAGGATCATTAATTGCAGTTATCGCTGGAATTTTATTAGTACAGATGACTGATATGAAGGTTAATACAATCGGAGATTTATATACAATCAGTGGTAAGTTGCCAAAACTTGTAGCACCACATTTTTCTCTGGAAACTTTTACAGCAGAGATATCAGATGGTTTTACAATTGCAATTCTTGCGGCTATTGAATCACTTCTTTCCTGTGTTGTGGCAGATTCAATGATCAACTCAAAGCATAGATCAAACGCAGAACTTGTGGCACAGGGTATTGGAAATATTGGTTCTGTGTTATTTGGAGGTATCCCGGCCACAGGAGCGATTGCAAGAACTGCTACAAATGTAAAAAATGGTGGACGTACACCTGTTGCAGGAATGATTCATTCCATTGTATTGGTGTTGGTATTAGTGGCATTGATGCCTTATGCGGCTTTGATTCCTATGCCTACAATAGCAGCAATTTTATTTATGGTTGCATATAATATGTGCGGCTTTAAGACATTTGCACATCTATGTAAAACTGCACCGAAGAGTGATATTATTGTATTAGTAGTAACATTTGTTCTCACAGTTGTATTTGATTTGGTTGCAGCCATTGAAGTTGGAATGATTGCTACATGTTTCTTGTTTATTAAGAGAATGAGCGAGGAGTCAGTTATCAAAGGTTGGAAATATTATGACGAGGATGAAAATGATCCTATGGCCATTGATAAGAAGAGCGTACCAAAACATGTTAGAGTATATGAGATTAGTGGACCTATGTTTTTTGGAATGGCAGATGAGATAACTGAAAATATTCATGCCAAGGATTTCACTCGAGTAATGATTATTCGTATGCGTGGTGTGCCTGCGGTTGATGCAACAGCTATGAAATCATTAGAAGACTTAAGATTGAGGGCTGAAGCAAAAAATATTCAACTTGTTTTTTCACATGTCAATGAACAGCCGATGAAGACCATGGAAAAGAGTGGATTTGTAGACAAGATTGGTCGAGATAATTTCTGCGACAACATCGATGCTGCTCTTGAACATGCATCTAAATTATAATAGAGGAAAAAATTATGGCTTATGAGATAAATGAAGCAAAAGAATTGGTTATACAGGCGGGTAAGGAACTACTAAAACAGGGGCTCATTGTGCGCACTTGGGGCAATATTAGTGCAAGAGTCTCTGATACTCAATTTGTGATAACTCCTTCTGGTAAGGGATATCTTGATTTGACAAAAGATGATATTGTTTTGGTAAATATTGAGGACTTGTCCTATGAAGGGGATATCAAACCATCCTCAGAACTTGCCATTCATGCAGATGCTTATAAGCTTAGGGCGGATGTTAATTTTATTGTTCATACTCATCAAAAATATGCATCCTGTCTATCGATTACAGGAAAAAATATAGAGGGGATAGAGGCGGTTGCTCCTGATTTATATCCTATATTAGGACCAAATGTACCTTGCGCAGATTATGGGATGAATGCAACGCCTGAACTTCGAGCGGCTGTGGATATGGCATTGATGCTTTATCCAAATTCAAAGTCTATACTTATGAAAAATCACGGTGCTCATTGTCTAGGTGCTGATTATGATGATGCCTTTGCTATAGCGCAGGCCCTAGAGCATGTATCAATGGTAATGTATAGAGTGCTTTGTGGTTTTGAGATTCAATCTATGGGCGATATGACATATGCTGATAAATATTGTTTCTATGGTAAATCACTTATGCCTTATATCGATGATTTCGCCATGATAGCAGGGACTGAGATTCCATGTATTGATTACAAGGCTGTAAAGGGAAATTCTTTAGAAGAAATTCGTGTAGAAAATAATCTTGATGATTATATGGATGAACACGGTATTAACTGTGTGATGATTAGAAACAAAGGTATGATTTATAAGGCGGACAATGAGGATGAGCTAGAAGCCTTACAGATAGTTGTGGAAAAGAATTGTATGGCTGCAGTTTTAGCTCATGTAATGCCAGATATAAAACCTGTCAATCCTCAATGTGCCTCATTTGAAAGAAAATTCTATATAGAATCTTATTCTAAAAGAAAATAAAAATTCTAAATTGCAATAACAAGTTGGACACCTACTAAGAAACATCCACTTGATAAATTTTATCTAGTTCATCCTCAAATAGTTCGTCAGGTGTTTTATAGCCTAAAAGCTTCCGAGGGAGACTATTTGCCCATGTCTC
>JAILFK010000004.1 GCA_024697595.1 Lachnospiraceae bacterium
TGATCTGATGTTCCATCCTTAACGATTCGTCCTGAAACATCACTTCTAATCATTCCACCACCACAACTTGAAATTGCAAGATCAACTCTATCATCCTGAGCTGCAGTCCATAGAGAAACCCTAGCTAATCTAGAATGTCCAAATGTTGCAATTTTATCCTCATCAACCTGTGGTTGATTGCAGAGATAATCGATCATTCTCATGTATCCAAAACTCCATACAGAAAATGCAGTTGCATTGCTCTCCGGGAATATTTCTAGTAGATTCTTCTGGAAATCTGCAGGAGTGTCATCTGCCCAATCAAGATAATCCGTAGTTGCCACGCCATATCCACTATCTATAATCTGTTCTACTGGCCAAGGATCTCCGCCGTATGTCAAGTTATCCTTGTCCTGCACATTTGAAGGCAATATATTTTCATCATTTAAGATAGAAGTATTACCGCCAAAATTTTCGCCCACAAACATACCATACTTTTCTTTGTTTGTAGGAGTATATACAAGCATAATAAAATCTTTACTACCCTTGTCTGTGGTGATGGTTATCTTCACCTGCTGCCTGTGAGCTTTACCATCTAAAGCCTCACCTTCTTCTAATATCTCCGTATCCATATCATATCCCTTGCTTGGAGTCTCTCCATACATATACTCCTCATAGAGATCTAACATTTCTTCACGTCTAGCAGCATAACCTCTTTTATTGGTGACTTCTTTCCCTTCATTATTCACCAATATTTCTGGTAAATTCTCATACTCATGATCATTTCCAAGAACAAATTTTTGATACCACAACGGCATTTCTATACCACCGTATCCAACCATCGCCATTGTGCCACGCAAGCTGAGAGAATCCCCGGTAAATTTACGAATTGTAAATACACTGAATCCTATCAACACACAGAATATAATCAGTAACACCAATAATATTCTAAGTACAACCTGCCACCATTTTAGTTTTTTCTTCTCCTTCTTCGCCTTCATAAAAACCCCCCAATTCTTAGTGAATGCAATTTATAATTACCTCTATTACATATTGATATCACAGTCCTACACTAATTCTAATATTTCCAACTGTCATACCATTTTATAACCATCTTTTCACCCACGAATTCCACAGGCAACCATACATATCTCGAAACAGAAGTGTTGCATCTCTCGATATCAGGTCTGGCGTTGTATACAGCCATAGCCTCATCGTCCTTTTCATATTTATCAGGCTCATATCTTGAAGCTATCGCAGTTCTAAATCTAAGTGCCATATCCCCTTCTAACAAATGATCTGGCATCCATCTATCTGCTATACAGATATATTTATCAGTTCCCTGCACTCTAAAAATCTGTGAAGGCTGAGAGTTAAATGATGAATATGAATCATCTCCCACATGTGGATCCCCCTTTGATACCATTGGCTCATCCCAGGAATCAGAAACTGCATAATCACACTGATTTGGTGTGTATCCCGTAGTTCCAGAAGTCAACAAATATTTCTTAGAACCATTGTCAATCAAAGTCATTCCCTCACGATTTAGAGGTGGGTAAAGTTTTTCATAACATGCTGCAACCTCTTCCTTCACAGAAAGATAATCATCTTCCATAACAAATGTTGCCACCTTTTGGTGAGATGCATCTGCAAACATATAACATTTACCAGTCTCTTCATCCACTGTCATATCAAAATCACCAATATCATATCCCATTGGTTTTACATTTTCTGCCACAAGCTCATAAGGTCCTGTTATGGCATCTGCCTGCAAAACTACAAAGCAAGCTTCCGTTCCAGAAACCTTAATCCACATTACGTACTTATTGGTGGCAGCACATTTTACAATATGAGGTCTATCCACAAACACATCTGGGAAAAGATTGCTGTCAGGATCTGTAAGTACAGGCTCTACGATAAGCCCAAGGTCGTCCCAGTTATATAAATCCTGAGATTTATAGCAGCGAATTCCCCAGGTCCAAATACTATTGTCAGGTTCAATCTCACCTCTTGTGAATTCCTTGTTTTCCCCATACCAATAATAGAATCCGTCCTCGTAAAAGACCTGTCCTGCATGAGCCTGAATCAACTCACCGTCAGTATCTCGCCACTCTTGTCCTGGATGAAATGCATCATATTTCTTTGTTTTATCACCAGCAGATTTTTTCTTAAAATCTTCTTTTCGCTTGGCTTCCATCTCCTGATATTTTGCCATCTTCTCAAGTTCTTTTTTAGTAAATCCCTTGTCCTTACCATATTCCTTCAAAGCAGCATCCAGCTCCTCTAAAGCGCTTTGAGTAAACATCTGTGGCATGTATTTTCCCAGCGTAGAAAATGCAAGCTTTGTTGTTTGCGCATGCTGATTTTTAATCATTTCGAACCCCGGCAATTTCGAATTTACAATCTTTACAGCCTCCTCGTCATCTGCAATGTCGTTGTAACATAGATTAATTCCATATTTCATTTGTTCCTTCTCCTTGTCTATTATGTATTTTTCTAAAGTTACAATTTATAAATTGTTAAACTTACTAATATCGTTTATCTTTTCCAATTCTTATAATTATCTTTTGTCACTTGCTCAACTGATAAAAAGCCACCGCACTGGCCGCAGCCACATTTAGTGAATCCACCCCGTGTTTCATAGGAATTTTTACAGTGTAATCCGATGCATCAATGGTCTCATTTTTTAAGCCTTCGCCCTCGGTCCCCATTATGATGGCAAGTTTTTCCTCGGCCGCAAGCCTCTCATCATCGATAGAGATGGTATCTTTTCTCAGTGCCATTGACACAGTCTTAAATCCATATTTTTTCAGTTCGTCCATTCCAATTTCAGGCCAATAATTTTCTTTATCATATTGCATTACTGCGGAAATATCATTTGACATAATCCCAGTAGAATTTGTCATCTGTTCTGCTCTTATTTTCCCTGGTAAAATTGTCCACGGAATTTGGAAAATAGTTCCCATACTCACCCTTGCCGCACGTCTGTACAAAGGATCAGCACAACCTGATGTCATAACAACTGCATCCATTCCCAATGCCGCCGCAGAACGAACAATCGCTCCAACATTGGTCGGATTTACCACCTCTTCTAAAATCACAATTCGAGATGCATTTTCACAAATATTTTTCAAAGTCGGAAGTTCTCTTCTGCGCATAGCACAAAGCATGCCACGAGTTAAATTATATCCCACCAACTGAGAAATAACCTCAACTGGCGCCACAAAAATTGGTATATCACCGCATCTTTCAAGCACCTCTTTTCCGATTCCTGACAAATATTTTTCCTCAGTAAAAACACTTATTGGTTCATATCCTGCATCCAATGCTCTCTCAATAACCTGTGGTGTTTCCGCTATAAAAACTCCAAAATCTGGTTCATATAAATGAAATAGCTGATTCTCATTATATTTTGTAAATATATCTAAACCCTCATGATTCATATCTGAAACATTTATAATAATCATATTTACTCTTCCTTTGTAACATCTATGTAAATAGTAACTGAATTTCAATTTGGCTTCAATAAAATCAATAAATTAAATTTCATTTTTTATTTATCAATTGTATTGCAAAATATTTTCATTATAAAATCCAACAATTAAATTTTAGAATGTGTTTATTTTATTTATCTAAATTGCAATAACAAGTTGGACACCTACTAAGAAACATCCACTTGATAAATTTTATCTAGTTCATCCTCAAATAGTTCGTCAGGTGTTTTATAGCCTAAAAGCTTCCGAGGGAGACTATTTGCCCATGTCTCTACAT
>JAILFK010000013.1 GCA_024697595.1 Lachnospiraceae bacterium
CTCCTGTTCCGGCCGGAGCAAGAGAAGGATGAACAAACATAAGGTAGCATTAAGAAGAAGTAAGTTCCATAGTATCTATTAAGAAGTAGTAAATTCTACACTTAGAGTAGGAGGGGTTGAAGTTAACTTTACAAATAACAATATATAAAATTACGATAGTTTTATTGAAATAAGTGTTGACAATAATAGAGTGTTTTTGCTATTATATAACGGTCGTCGTAAGATATGCGGAAGTGTCGGAACTGGCAGACGAGCAAGACTAAGGATCTTGTGTTCATTGCGAACGTGTGGGTTCAAGTCCCATCTTCCGCATTATAGTTTTTGGAAAAACCCTTGAAAACTCAATGCTTTCAGGGTTCTTCTTTTTTTGTGAAAATGTTGACCTCTGTTGACACCCTTCTAAATGGCTTTTGAAAGACCATTCTTTTTGTTGAAGTCGTCCCAGATGACTCCAATTTCCGCAAGATATTCCTTGTCTCTGGAAAAAGTGTAATGTTTTAGATTTGTTTCTACTGTATGACCGAGAATACGAGCTCTCTCTGGAGCAGGTAGTCCCTTTGGGATTAGCACATAAGAATTGAGTGCAATACGAAAGTTATGATTGTTGCTCAGCTTGAGATGCAACTTCTCAACACATATCTTGTATAGACTTTCGTAATAAGCAACTGTGGTAGTCCAGCTACCGTCTTCTTTAGCAAATATCCATTCGGTTTCGATACCGAGTTCTTCTTGTTTGCGTTTCAGTTCACCTAGGATTTTTCGAACTTCCTCTGTGAGAGGAATGTAGCGACCATCCCTTGATTCACCCTTTTCATTCTTGGTAGTTCCGTTGTAATAATACTTCTTACCCTTGTGATGCAATTAGAGAATAAGATTATAGATTAAAGGTGTTTTATGATAGAAATAATTTGCCCAAAATGCAAAATTCCTATGCCTGGGAATAAATGTGTGAATCCGAAATGCGGTCATGCAACAATATCTTCATATACTATTTATTGGTGTGAAGAGTGCAATGTGCCTATTTTTGAGAAAGAGTGCCCTTCTTGCGGAAAAGAGGGAGAATATATTGCGACTGACTTACGTCCAGTTTTCCCTGAAGAAAGATTATTACTTTCAATTATAAAAGAGAATCTATGATCGAATCTTTGATATGTGTGTGCCAATTTGTGTGGATGGGTTGAGCAAGAGATTGGAGAGTGCTGAGGAGAAGGTGGAGAGACTGGAAAAGCTTGGAGTTAATAATTAAAACATCAAAATGAGAAATGAAAAGGCGAATATTGTCAAAAAATGGCGAAAATGACAATTTGAGATTGACTTGGGCGGACGTTGAGCTATAATATAGATGTATTATCATTTCAATAGGGGATAGGAGGGATAGCATGTTATTACAATTTTCAGTAGAGAATTTTAGATCTATTAAAGACAGAGCTGTGCTTTCCATGGAAGCTTCTTCAGATAAGGAGCATTCAAATAATTTAGTTGAGACAAATAAAGAAAAGGTATTAAAAGTTGCATCTATATTTGGTGCAAATGCTGCAGGAAAAAGTAATTTATTTCTGGCTTTGACAGCTGCTATTGTGACAGTAAAATTGTCGGATAAGAGACAAGTAGGTGAGCCTCTTTTTAATATTGTACCTTTTATGTTTGATGAGGAATCAAAGAATAAACCGACTGAATTTGAATTCGTTTTTATAGCTGACGGGAAAAAACATGTATATGGATATTCCGCTACAGCACAAAGAATAATTACAGAATATTTATATGTATATAATAGCTCGAGACCATCAACAATATTTGAGCGTGATGAGAATTCAGATGAAGTTTATAAATTTACTAATGCTACTTTAAAGGCTAAACTAAAACCACTTACAGAAAGAAATACTGAGAACAAACTTTTCCTTGCTACTGCGACTGCATGGAATTGTGAGGAAACACGTGTTCCAATGATGTGGTTATCAAACCAAATAAATACATATGATACTCAATATGAAAACTTGTTAAGCATTACGGGTGATATGTATGAAAAAGATGAGGATAGATCTTTAAGAAGATTTACAAATAATATCTTAAAGGAAGCTGACATTAATATTGCTGATTATAGATTTGAAAGCAAAGATATACCTTTAGATCAATTGGGACAATTGGGGCCAGTAATTATTCCCAAAGAACTAGGAACAGCACCTGAATTTAAAGGAAAAACGTATAGAATTGAAACTTTACATAATATAGAAGATGAAAATGGAAATACATCAAGCTATTCACTTGATATGCATAATGAGTCAAAAGGAACACAGAGCATTTTCTTCTTGAGCCCAATAATAAAGAGAGCTTTTGAAACAGGAGAAACGCTTTGCATTGATGAGTTTGACATCAGCCTACATCCAATGCTTGTTTCGTACTTAGTAAAGTTATTTAATACTCCGGAAGTAAATAGAGCAAATGCTCAATTGATTATCTCATCTCATACAATGACATTGCTTAACTTAAAAGAATTAAGAAGAGATCAGATATATTTCATTGAAAAAAATCAAAGCACAGGAACATCTGAATTATATTCATTGGATGAGTTTTCACCTAGAACAAGGGAGGACATTCGAAAAGCTTATTTATTAGGTAGATACGGCTCTATCCCTGATATTGGGGAGGGTGATAGCCTGTGGGAGTAAGAAAGCAAGGCTATACGCCTAAAAAACGAAACACACATGCGAGAAAAAGAGCGAGTATTGTCGTTATCGCAGCAGAGGGAGACAATAAAACTGAGACATTATATCTAAAAAAATTAGGTAGTAATAAAGTGAAAATAGTTTTTGCCCCTGGAAAAGCAACGGATCCAGTGAATATGGTTAATGCATTGATTACAGAGTGTAAAGAGCAAGACTTTGATCCAAAACTTGGTGATAAGGCTTATTGTATGATTGATGCAGACGTGAAACCAGAGAAGGATAGTCAAATTGCAATAGCTGAAGGAAAAGCAAGTAAGAATAAGGCAGAAGTAATTGTTTCTAATCCATGTTTTGAGCAGTGGTTCATGTGTCATTTTGGATATTCGACAAAGCAATATTGTACAAGTGAAGAACTAGTTAGGGATTTAAGTTCTAAAATACCTAATTATTCAAAAAATAGAGATGATATATATGATTTATTGCTGCCAAAGATAGATAGTGCAATAGATGTAGCAAAACGACTTGAAACATATAATTTAAAAGATGGTCGTGATATACATACGTCAGTATTTCAGCCAAGTACAGAAGTCTATAAAATTATAGAAGCTGTACGAGAAATTGAAAAAGATAAATGAAAGTAATAGGCGCCAATTCGCATTGAATTGACGCCTATTTTCATATTGTCATATAGCTAGAAAATCCAGTGTTATCAAGCCTGTAGCCTATTTCTTGGCTTTCCGTTTACACTCACGTTTACCCCGTTTTACTGGTGCCGCTAACCTCCATTTTTATAGTGTTTACGGGGGTTCCCAGCCTTCAAGTCCCATCTTCCGCATTATAGAGTTAAGGGTTAAGCCTATGGGCTTAGCCTTTTTTTATTATCGCAAAGAGCTTTTTTAAAATCTTTAGTATAAAAAATCACATTTTTGTGTGAATTTCGTGACATGTAATCTATATGTTGGTGAGTAGATATGTTATTATAAAAAAAACTTAAGAGATTATGAAAAGACACGTTATGTTGTTTTTTATAGAAGGGATTTGTTTTATGGACAAGATTATGAACGTCGCGAAAACAAAAAAACTGGCATCAGTAGTTGTAGCTGCCTTTTTGCTGATTCATATTTTGATGTTTGTGATATTTTATCATTATGGCGTTACGCCAATGGCATACTTTAATATTGGAAGTATTATTTTTTACATATGCATGTTTGGCGCGGTGCGTAAAGAGATGTTTCAGACATATGTTATTGGAATATATCTTGAAGTAAATTTGCATATGTTTTTTGTAATTATTTTTACAGGTTGGAATAGTGGATTTCAAATTACGCTTATAGGAATGAGTGTATTGCTGTTTTATTCAGAATATTTGAGTAAGTATTTAAAGAAGCCGTATGTGCCATCTTTTCCATTGTGTCTATTGGGACCGGTTATTTATATACTTAGTTGTATTTGGCTTCACTATAATTCTCCTAGATATGCCTTACCTTCAAATATTTCATTTTGGTTTGAAATATTTTGGGCGATAGTAGTTTTCACAATTTCTAATTCAGCTTTATATATTTTTGTTAATCTTGGTATAAAAGCTGAGAAGAATCTAGAAAAAAAGGCTGATCATGATCAATTAACTGGTTTATTAAATCGATATTATTTATCTGATTTTCTTAGTAATATTAATCCTAGTGAGAATGAATATTATTGGGCTGCTATTATGGATATAGATGATTTTAAAAAAATTAATGATACCTACGGACATAATTGTGGGGATTATATTCTTATAGAAATATCCAATTTATTGTTTTCATGGCGTAGAGAATGTGGAGCATATTCTGAAATAGATTTTTCTAATGATATAAAAAAAGACCAGGCTGGTGAGGAACTTAGATTATCTATCAGTCGTTGGGGCGGTGAAGAAATACTTGTTATTGGATCTGGCGGAAAAGATATAATAGGAATGCTTGATTTGCTGAGAAAGAAAATCGAAGAAAAAGATTTTGTTTATAATAATGATCAGGGGGAGTCGGAACATATAAATGTTACTGTTACCATTGGTTTCGCAGAATATAAAACGGGGATGACCGCTCTTCAATGGATAGATATAGCAGACAGTAATTTGTACTCTGGCAAAGAGAACGGAAAGAATAAAGTTGTATTTTAAATTTTAAAATATGAGTCAGGAGAAAATATGGGTTTTAATGTAAATAGTTTGTCGGATAAAGTTTTGATGAGTAATAATGTGGGAATACCTTGCCTTGGCTTTGGTACGTACAAGATAGATGATGACCAACAGGTTTACGATATGGTTATAACTGCTTTAGAAGTTGGATACAGACATATAGATACTGCAGCATTTTACATGAATGAAGCTGGAGTGGGCAGGGCAATAAATGATTTTATTGCAACTACTAAAATTGCTCGAGAGGATATATTTGTCACAAGTAAGGTGTGGAAAACTGAGCGCGGGTATGACAAGACTATCAAAGCTTTTGAGAAAACTATGGATGAGATAGGGCTTGATTATATAGATCTTTTTTTGGTGCATTGGCCAGCTTCTCTGACCTTTGATGATGACTGGAAAGAGATAAATAGAGATACTTGGCGTGGAATGATGGATATTTATAAGTCTGGTAAGGCGAAAGCTATTGGTGTGTCCAATTTTCTTTCTCATCATTTAGATACCATAATTGATATGGAGATACAGCCTATGGTTGATCAGATTGAGATTAGCCCTGGTTTTAGACAGCAAGATACGGTGGATTATTGTAATGAGCATGGAATTATTGTAGAGGCCTGGAGCCCTTTAGGACGTGGTAGATCTTTGAATCATCCACTTATTTTAGAACTTGCTGAGAAATATAAAAAAGATTCTGCGCAGATAATTATAAGATGGGATTTGCAAAACGGAATCATTCCTTTACCTAAGTCTATAAACAAGGGTAGAGTTGTTAGTAATGCCGATGTATTTGATTTTGAAATATCTAAAGAGGATATGACAAAACTGAATGCCATGGAACGATATGGGGATTCTGGGCATCATCCTGATGAGGCTTGGTAATATTTCTTTTTTTCTTCATACATGATTCTTTCTGCTTCCTTTTTGATTTCTTCGCGATTGAAAGCCTTGTTATTTATATATACATTTCCGATGGAAGCGGAAACATCTTCTCCTGATAAAAGTTTTTTAGCATTTTCAATCATAGAAGCGAACTCGGATTCAGATACGTTGAAGGAGTATGCGACAAATTCGTCTCCGCCCACGCGAAATACATTTTCAGAACCAAATACTTCAATAAGTCTATGGGCAACAGCGGTTATAAGTTTATCGCCTGCATCATGCCCATAAGTATCATTGGTATATTTTAGTTTGTTGATATCACAAATTACAAAACCGTAAGGATATACATCTATATTTTCTTTTTCATATTCTAAATAAGCTCGTCTATTACCAATGTTGGTGAGAGCATCTGTAAAACCATATTTCCATAGAGAATTATATTCACGAGCCCAAGACCTTATTACATCTATTGCCATTGTAGTAAAGAAGATATAAAAACCGATGCGCGAAAAAGTTGCGTATCCAGAGACACTTCGCATTCCAGACAAATATGTGATTATATCGATTAAAAAGAACGCTATAACCGCAATGAAACCGGTATAAAATAAGGGTGTATTACTTTGCAGTCCATTTTTCTTGCAATGTCTATAGTCCTTTAATAGCATAAGGTTTAATATGACACTTATAATTATAATATAAATGAAATATAGTTTTATCATATTTGAACTAGACATGTCTGTGTCGCAAGCGAATCTATAAAAAAGCACAATGGCATAAAATACTATTGTCAAGAAAAATGTTGTGCGAATGTAAATACGTTTTTTCTCTGTGGTAAGAGAAAAAAGAAAATATGCCACAGGTAATGCACAGAGATACATGCAGAAGTAGAATAAATTTCGCGATAGTGATATCGCATTGATAGAAAGCCTTAAAAAACCTGTGTCCACAGCGAGGAAACAGCCTATATTCATAGCTGAAATTGCCAAGGCTATAGCATTAAAGGATGAATTAGAACGGCGATATACAAAACTGAAAAGCAAAAGGATACATCCGATGATAAATATTCCAGCGGACACAATAAATGGTAGTAATTGTCCGCTAGCCATTCTATTTGAATATTTTTGCGCGTTTTCAATAGATAACATTCTTATGCTGCCAGCACGTCCTGATTTATATGCGCTACGAAGATTGAATGTAACTAGTTCTCCGGCCTGAGCTTTATTTAGATTTATATAGTGATAACTTGTTCCGTAACTAGTTCCTGTAAAATTTGGTGTTTCTTTATAGGGATAGACAAGTTCATCGCCAATATAGACATCAAAAAAAGCGTTGGAGCTAATAAAGCACAACGAGTCGTTATAGTTTAAATTTGCAGGTAGTCTTTTGGATAAAGTGGCGGGAGCACCGTCTGTTGAAAATGAATCTAAATCCATTGTCTTTCCTTCAATAATCCAATTCATAGAGTAATCAGATTCTTTTAGCCTGTTTTTTTCGAGTTGAATATTTATAGTAGACATAAGAAAGCCTATAAAAGTGGCGAAAAGAATCACAAATATATAATTATGTTTTGAGTGTAAATTCCTTTTATTCATATATCCATACTATTGGATAATAAGGAGGTTGTCAAAGTTCAAAATAGATGAATTTTGATTCTGTTTTTTATGCAAATTAGGTCCTGATTTATGCATATTTAGACCTTGTTTTTTACGCTTGGGGTTGGTTATTATTATTTGCATAGGAAGTGTGTAATTATTTCAATTCAATGGAGTAAAAGGAGGAAGAAATATGGCAGTGAATCGATTTGTGTTAAATGGAATTTCGTATCATGGACATGGAGCTATTCAGGAGATTCCTGGAATTGTAAAATCAAAGGGATTAAAGAAGGCATTTATCGCATCAGATCCTGATTTGGTGAAATTTGGCGTGACAGCAAAAATCACAGATTTATTGGATGAAAATGGAATTGAGTACGAATTATATTCAGAGATTAAACCAAATCCTACAATAGAAAATGTACAACATGGAGTTGAGGCATATAAGAAGAGTGGAGCTGACTTTATGATAACAATAGGTGGCGGTTCTTCTATGGACACAGGTAAAGGAATTGGAATTATTGTAAATAATCCAGAATTTGCCGATGTGAGATCGCTAGAGGGTGTTGCCCCTACAAAGAACCGTACAGTATTTACCATCGCGGTACCAACTACAGGTGGAACAGGCGCTGAGTCAACTATAAATTATGTTATTACAGATGTTGAAAAGAAGAGAAAGTTTGTATGTGTTGATCCTAATGATATTCCTGATGTGGCAGTAGTTGATCCAGATATGATGGCATCTATGCCAAAGGGATTAACTGCATCAACTGGAATGGATGCTTTGACTCATGCCATTGAAGGTTATACCACAGCAGCAGCTTGGGAACTTTCAGATACTTTGAATTTGGAAGCTATTAAATTAATTGGTGAGAATCTACGCAAGGCGGTTGATAATGATCCAGATGGACGAGAAGGAATGGCTTTGGCGCAGTATGTAACTGCCATGGCATATTCTAATGTGGGATTGGGAATAGCTCATTCTATGGCGCATACTTTGGGTGCGGTATACGATACTCCACATGGAGTGGCTTGTGCTATGATGCTTCCAATAGTTATGGAATTTAATGCAGAATCAACAGGTGAGAAATATAAAAATATTGCAGAAGCTTTGGGCGTGGATACTCAGGGAATGGATCAAGCTACATATCGCAAGGCTGCAATTGATGCTGTGCGTCAACTTTCTGTTGATGTTGGAATTCCAACAAAGCTTGATAAATTAAAGGAAGAAGATTTAGATTTCTTGTGTGAATCAGCAGCTGCTGATGCTTGTGCACCTGGAAATCCTAAGCCAGCTTCATTAGAAGAATTTAGAACTATGTTTAAAAAATTAATGTAATTAGCGGTTTTATAAAATATAAATCCTTTTATAAAGAGTCCTTAGTGTGATAAGGACTCTTTTTTTATTGTGGGTAAAATGATAAAATTATTTGTAGTTGTAAGAAAAAGTGTAATTAGAAAATTATTAATATAAGTAGAAAAGGAGATTAAAATTATGGCAGAGACAAGACCTTATGTACCTTGGGAAATGATGAATTCATTTATGATTGATGTTTTTGAAAAATATGGTGTGCCAAGAGACGAGGCGGCAATATGTGCTGATGTATTATTAGAAAGTGATCGTAGAGGAATAGAGAGTCACGGATGTAATAGATTTAAGCCTATTTATCTAGATAGAATTAAAAATGGTACCTTGCTTCCAGAGACCAAGATTGACATTGTAAAAGATACACCTACTACAGTAGTTATGGATGCCAATAATGGTATGGGAATGGTTGCCAGTTATCGCATGATGCAGATGCTTATTGAAAAAGCAAAAAAATATGGTATGGCTGGTGGAACTATTTATAATTCTACCCATTATGGTATTGCCGGATATTGGACAACAATGGCAGAAAAAGAGGGTATGATTGGTATATCTGGAACTAATGCAAGACCTTCTGTTGCTCCAACTTTTGGCGTCGAACCAATGATGGGAACTAATCCGATGACATTTACCATGCCAACAGATGAGGAATTCCCTTTCAACTTTGACTGTGCTACAAGTATTGTTCAGAACGGCAAGATTGAATATTACGAGAGATCTGGCAAGGATACACCAGCAGGTCTTGTTGTGACAAATGATGGTGGAACAATGACAGATTCAGGTCAGATATTAAAAGACATGAGAGCAGGAGACTGTGCACTTTTGTCTATCGGTGGACTTGGTGAGGAAACTGGAGGATACAAGGGATATGGATTTACCACAATTGTTGAGATTTTATCAGCAGCGCTTTCTGGTGGCCCATACATGAAGGATTTAAGTGGTGTTGATGAGAATGGAAACAAGAGAATGTATAGATTAGGACATTTCTTCTTTGTTATCAATCCAGAATTTTTCATGGGATTGGATACATTTAAGGAGACATCAGGTGGAATTTTGAGAGGTCTTCGTGAATCTAAAAAAGCACCAGGGGAGGAGAGAATCTACACAGCAGGAGAGAAGGAATGGATTGCTTGGAATGAGCGTAAGGACAAGGGCGTGCCAGTAGGTGAGAGTATTCAAAAAGAATTGATCGAACTTAGAGATGAGTTTGGATTGGATTATAAATTCCCATTCGAATAATTGACATAAAAATATTTTAAGCGAGAGTATATACTTTATGAAACCAACAATAGATAGGGGGAAAACAGATGGATAATAATGAGAAAATACCAGCTGAACGGTTAAAAAAATTAGATTCATTATTTGAAGCTTTTTCAATAATTGGTGATGATACATATGTATATCTTTGTGATATGAAATATGATTTTTCTAGGTGGGAGAAAAATTTGGTTGATGAGTTTGGTCTGCCTGGAGAATATATGTTTCAGGCAGGCGAAATCTGGGAAGAACATATTCATGAAGAGGATCGGAAGAGTTTTCATGAAGGAATAGATGATGTTTTTTCAGGAAAATCTGATGGACATGATATGCAATATCGCGCCAGAAGAAAAGATGGTGGATATGATGTGTGTACTTGTCGTGGAATTATTTTAAAAGATGCTGATGGACAACCTGAATATTTTGGTGGTGCCATACGGAATCATAATCAACAAAGTCACGTGGATACTTTGACAGGGCTCAGAAATCAGTATGGCTTTTTTGAAGATTTGCAGAGGTATATAAATAACAATACTACTATGCGTACTTTCATTGTCGGGATAGGGAAGATGACAGAGATAAATGAACTTTATGGTTACGCTGTTGGAAATAGTGTTTTGCAATATTTCGGACGTTATCTAATGGACAATGTTGGGGATAGAGGTGGTACTTATAGATTAGATGGAGCTAAATTTGCCATAATAACAGAGACGCAATCCTATGATGAAATAAAAAATACATACGAGATTATAAGAAAACGTTTCAGAGATAGCATAAAGATTCATGACAAGCGAATTATGTTAGAACTCAATGCGGCAACTATGATGATTGATGATTTTGTTACGGATAATCAAACGGTATATGCATGCTTAAATTTTGCATATGAAGATTCAAAAATAAAAAAGCATGGAGATTTAGTGGAATTTATTAATAACTCAGAGGGAGACAAAATTAGTAAGACTGAGCGGCTACATGTTATTCGTGATTCTATAAATCAAGATTTTAATGGATTTTATTTGGTATATCAGCCTGTTGTAGATGTGGAAACAGAAAAGCTTAAAGGTGTAGAGGCGCTATTGCGTTGGAGAAATGATAAATATGGTGTTGTGCCACCAGATGAATTTATTCCGGTGCTAGAAGGTGATCCGCTTTTTCCAAAGTTAGGGGAATGGATATTACAGACAGCGTTAAAAGATGCATTGGAAATACAAAAAATTATACCTGAACTTTCGATTAATATAAATTTATCTTATGCACAATTAGAAAAGGCTGATTTTACAGATACTGTTTTAGATATTGTAGATAAGATGGATTTTAATCCGGAGAAGCTATGTTTAGAAGTGACGGAGAGATGTAAATTATTAGATTTAGATTTGTTGAGAAATACTATGATTTCGCTTCGGTCTCATGGAATACATATGGCTCTTGATGACTTTGGGACAGGATATTCTTCTGTGGGAATACTAAAGAATTTATCTTTTGACACAATAAAGATAGACAAGAGTTTTGTGCAGGAAATAGAGGAAGATGAAAAAGCGCGAAGATTGGTAAATAGTATCTTGGAAATGGCGGTGTTATACGGTACAGATGTGTGTGTCGAGGGGATAGAGACATGTGGGATGTGTGATATCTTGCGAGGTTATGAGGTGAATAGTTTTCAAGGATATTATTATTCTAGACCTATAGAGATTGAAGAATTAATGTCTAAAATAAAAACAGAGGCAGGTGAGTTGTGTTTTTCTAAGACACTGTAAAATGATAGAGATTTTGTAACGATAAAGGTGACTTAAATGAAATTTGGATCATTATTAAAACATATAGCGATTTTTAGGACAAGTATAAAAATATATACGGAAGATGGAAAGGTGAGACCTTATAATTGTAAAGCACCCTCAATGAAGGAATATGCGGATTTTATTGTTGATAAAATTGTCGCAGAGGAGAGTTGCATTGGAATATATCTAGTGACAGATAAAACTGAAGATGCAGTGAGCACAGTAAATAATATGGAGTATGATGCAGCGAAATATCCTGAGATTAATGCTAGAGATGTAAAAGGGTTAATGCAGGGTGGCTTTTTAATATTAGACGATGTTCCGGATTTTTATATGAAAGCCAGATTCGGTCGATTGATATTGTTTCAAGATATAAATCAGAGAAAATTTGAATTTGAAAATAGAGATAAATGGTGAAAATAAAAAACTTTATTTATATATAGCAAATGTGATATACTACCAAAGATATTACGATGTTATGGGAGTATGCATTGTTATGAAAAATTCGCAAGGAGGAAATTATTAATGGACAATAATGTAGATTTCAATGGTCAGCAGACAGATTCACAGTTTGATGCAAATCAACAGCAGAATAATATGAATCAACAGAGCGACATGAATCAGCAGAGTAATGCAGAACAGCAACAATTTGATCAAAACCAGCAGTATGGCGGACAACAGCAGTACGGTGAACAGCAGCAGTACGGTGGACAACAGCAGTACGGTGGACAACAGCAGTACGGTGGACAGCAGCAGTACGGTGGACAGCAGCAGTATGGCGGACAGCAGCAGTATGGTCAAAATCAGTATTATGGTGGATATAACAATTACGCACCACAGCAAAATGCAGCAGAGTCAATGTCTATCGGTCAGTGGTTAGGTACAATTCTTTTGGCATGCATCCCTATTGTTGGATTGATATTGTTGATTGTGTGGGCTTTCAGTTCGAATGAGAGCAAGCAAGAGCGTAAGACATACGCAAGAGCACAATTGATAATTGATTTAGTTGTAGTAGCAATAGTAGTAGTTATTGTTTTAGCTGTTGCTTTATTGCTATAAAAGGAGGGTGCGATGGATTATAATAATTATGGTCAGAACAGACCTAAAATGACGACAAAAGATTGGATTGTAACAATTTTACTTTTGATGGTTCCAATAGTAAATATAGTTTTTTTGATTTTATGGATTATAGATTCAGACAAAACTAAGCCCAATAGAAGAAATTTTTCTATTGCGTATATAATTACTTATGTGATTGCTATAGTTTTAGTTGTTGTAGTTGTAGTGGTTGCAGCTGTTGCAGGTGTAGGTGCAGGATATAGTGCATTGAAGGATTTAGATGACGAATACGAATACGACTATGACGACGATGACTATGACTATGACGACGATGATTATGACTATGATGACGACGATGATGACATTTCTTCATCAGGGGATATGTCTTTGGAAGAAATGTATGAAAAATATCCAAGTACATTTAACATATTGTCACAGTCATTAAGGGCTTCTTCGGGAGCGGATTCCGCTGAGGTTGAAGTTATCGGTGATACAATTTATATGACAATGGATATGACAGAAGCTCTTAGAGCTGAAGGGGTTGATGAAACAAATTATTTTGATTACGAAGATGTGTTAGAAGCATCCTTTGAGGAATCATTTGCTGAAAGTGAACAAGATATTCAGGAATCTTTTAGACCACTTTTGGATACAGTGAGTGATGATCAGCTTACATTGTGTATAGAGGTAGATGCATTTGATTATATAGTATTTATTGATTATATAGATGTGACAAGATAATTTAGATGAAATAGATAATCCGGCTAGGTTATAGCCGGATTATTTCTTATTTTAAATGATGTTTTTATTATTGGGAACAGGAGAGAGTTAAATAGATATGAATGAGTGTATATGTGAAGTTAGAATTGCAAAAGAAAAAGATATAGATAGAATACTAGAATTATTGGTGCAGGTTAATATGGTTCACCATAATGGTCGGCCGGATATTTTTAAGGGGCCGGCTACAAAATATTCTAGAGAAGAGCTTATAACAATAATTTCTAATTCCAATACACCGGTTTTTGTTTGTGTTGATGAAAATGATTATGTTATGGGGCATGGATTTTGTATCAAAAAACAGGTGCTAAATGATTCTATTCTCACGGACATCAAGACTCTTTATATAGATGATATATGTGTAGCTGAAGATTCTAGAGGAAAGGGTGTTGGTACCGCAATTTATAATCATATAGTAATGTATGCGAAAAAAAACAATTTCTATAATTTGACTTTAAATGTTTGGTCGTGTAATCCTGGCGCATATAAATTCTACGAAAATATGGGCTTGGTTCCACAAAAGGTTGGAATGGAATTGATTTTGTAATGGTTGACTAAAAATAGTTTCCAATATATAATATTAAATATGGCAAAACTATCGAAAGGTAGTGACGCAAAGCTAAAGGGCCTTAAAAGGCAGCCAGTTGCAACATAAAGTTATTAATTTATGGTGCGTCAGGCTAATTGGGGGATTATTGACAGTACCATAAATATGGTGCTGTTTTTTTGTTATATTACAACATCATTTACTCACAGTGTGATGGACACGAATTTACGTTTTTAGGAGAGGGTTTAAATAATTTTTAGATGGGAGCTATTTGTACAAGGAAAGGATACATTAGGTTATGAAGAATTCAGAAAACAAGAAGACGAAAGACAAGATTGTCAAAGGCGCTACTGCAGCTGGTGTTGCAATTGGTGGTGCGATGATGTATGGCCAAGGGAATGTGGTTTATGCTGCTGAGTCAACAAGTGCGAGTGAAGACATTGAGAGCGAAACATCTGAAGCGGCATCAGAGCAACAGGCTTCAGCGTCAGAGATTTCAGAAGTTGCTTTGTCAGAGTCGATGACAGATGTACAAGGTGGCTTTACAATGACATCATTTAGAAAACTAGGTTCTGCACCTGGTAACCAAACTGCAGAAAATAGTGCATCTGAAAGTTTGTCTATTTCAACAAGTTCAAGCGAAAGTGCTAGTACATCAGCTTATGAATCTAATTCAATTGCAGAGCAAGAATATGTAAGTGCGCGTATGTCTGAAGAAAAATCAGAATTCGATGCTAGCTTAAGCGCATCAGAAAGTATAAGTATAGTTGAATCTCAAAGCGAGTCAGCTAGCATTTCTGCTTCTGCATCAGATTCGGAGAATACCAAGCTTCAAGAGATGAATAGCGGAATATATGATTATGAATATTACGCTGATCTTTTCAAGAAGGCTCTTTGTGATGAGAATGGAAATGATGTTACAAATGTTTCTACAGAGGAATATTTGAGAGCTATTGTCGAGAAAGTTGTTGAGATTAATGATTCGAAAGATTTAAACCAAAAATGGATTACGACTTGGTGGGGTAAAAAAGTACCAGATGGAGTTCATATAACAGTTTCACAGCGTAATGAAATTGTTGGATGGTACAACTTTATTTATGGCGAGGAATTTCAAGCGGGAACATTTGCTCGTACATCAGGCGGAAATGTAATGACAACTGCTGAACAAGTAGATGTAGATTTAAATGATGGTGATGTTAGAACTGTTGGAGATGGTAATTATGTGCGATTAGACTATAATGGTTCGCATGTACTAACAATTCCGGAATCAGTAAAGAAAGAGTTTGCCCGTGCGATGTTCGCTAAGGAAGGCAGGTCTTTAGATAATATTTCTGGTGGACGTGGAGCAGCTTTAGCAAATCAGATTTATTACAAGGTCTTAGACACACAGGGTAAGATAAAGCTGGAATCAGGTGTCCCAACAACAGATTTAGAGGATGGAAGTAAGTATGCTATTCCATATGTTATTAAGTTAGAATCTGATGGTTTCCACATGGATTTCTTCGTATTTACATGGAACGAAGAGGCACATTCATTTATTCCAGATGAAAGTGAATACAAATCAGAATACGATAGTCAGTCTACGAGTGAGAGCGAGAGCCGCTCAGTGAGCGCTAGTGAAAGCTCAAGTACTCGTGAGAGTGAAATTATTAGTGAAAGTAAATCAGAGAGTTTAAGCGCAAGTGAGAGTGCGTCAACAAGTGTAAGCGAGAGCGCATCAACAAGTGCAAGTGAGTCAGCTTCAACAAGTGCAAGTGAATCAGCTTCAACTAGTGCAAGTGAATCAGCATCAACAAGCGCAAGTGAGTCTGGATCAACAAGCGCAAGCGAGAGCGCATCAACAAGTGCAAGCGAGTCAGCATCAACAAGCGCAAGTGAGTCGGCTTCTACTAGTGCAAGTGAGTCTGGATCAACAAGCGCAAGCGAGAGCGCTTCAACAAGTGCAAGCGAGTCTGGATCAACTAGCGCAAGTGAATCTGCTTCTACAAGTGCAAGCGAATCAGCATCAACAAGTGCGAGCGAATCAGCTTCAACAAGTGCGAGCGAATCAGCGTCAACAAGTGCGAGCGAATCAGCTTCAACAAGTGCGAGCGAGAGTGCATCAACAAGCGCAAGTGAGTCGGCTTCAACAAGTGCAAGCGAGAGTGCATCAACAAGTGCAAGTGAATCGGTTTCAACAAGTGCAAGCGAGAGTGCATCAACAAGCGCAAGTGAATCAGCTTCAACAAGTGCAAGTGAGTCAGCTTCAACAAGCGCTAGTGAATCAGCTTCAACAAGCGCTAGCGAATCAGCATCAACAAGCGCAAGCGAGTCAGCTTCAACAAGTGCAAGCGAGTC
>JAILFK010000021.1 GCA_024697595.1 Lachnospiraceae bacterium
ATCAACATAGATAAAAATCAAAATATAAATACATCTATGCATCAATTTCATTAAACTATATCACTACTTAAATTTTATAATAAATGCAGTGAAAGTCAAGAAATTAAAAATCATTGCTATACTTTTACAAGTACCTTATAATTAGAATGCTTAACAAGAAAATATATAAAAAATGAATTTTTTTGGGGGTACATATATATACCCCCAAAAAAATAGAAAAAGGAATAAAATGACATACAATTTAACAAATTTTAAAAATGGTTTAAAAGAACTTAATATCGAACTTACTGATTCACAGCTGGATCAATTTATAAAATATTATGAGATGCTAATTGAAAAAAACAAAGTTATGAATCTGACTGCCATCACTGATTTTGATGAAGTGATTGAAAAACATTTTCTAGACAGTCTATCTCTTATAAAAGTAAAAGATTTGCATACTCGAACAAATGTTCTAGATTTAGGGACTGGTGCTGGCTTTCCTGGCATACCACTAAAAATTGCTTTTCCAGAACTTCACATTACATTGATGGATTCTCTAAACAAGAGAATCTTATTTCTACAAGATGTAATTGATGAACTGGGCTTGGAAAATATTGAAGCCATTCATGGAAGAGCTGAGGAAGCTGCAAAAAACAAAAATCATAGAGAAAAATATGATTTATGTGTTTCAAGAGCTGTGGCAAATATTTCCACTCTGTGTGAATACTGTCTTCCTTTTATAAAAGTAGGTGGAGAATTTATTTCTTACAAATCAGGAAACATAGATGAAGAATTAGAATCTGCCAAAAAGGGAATCAAGATACTTGGTGGAAAAACAAAAGAGGTTTTCAAATTTGATTTAAATAAACAAGGTAGGTCTTTTGTCATCATCGATAAAATCGATAAGACTCCAAAGGCCTACCCTAGAAAAGCTGGAACTCCATCAAAGAATCCGCTTTAATTATTTTCTGTTAAATGTTTCTAAATATACTAGTAATACTGAAATATCAGCTGGTGAAACACCAGATATTCTCGAAGCCTGTCCAATGTTCAAAGGTCTTAAAGCCTTTAACTTTTGACGGGCTTCTATTCTTAAACTTGGTACATCATCATAATCAATCTCGTCTGGAATTTTCTTTGACTCAATCTTTTTAAAATCATTTACCTGTTTCTGTTGTCTGGTAATATATCCCTCATACTTGATTTCAATATTTACCTGCTGTCTGACTTCATAATGAAGATCTGGTCTATCAGTATCAATTGGAGCAAGTTTATCATAATCAAGTTCTGGTCTTCTTATAAGATCAGCCATTGTAACTCCATGATCTAGAGGAATACTATTATATGATTTTAACAATTCCTGAACTTCTGCTCTAGCACCAACATTTACATGTTTTACTCGATCGATTTCTTCTTCTATTAACTTCTTCTTTGTTACAACCCAATTATATCTCTCATCAGATATCAAACCAATCTCATGACCAATTGGAGTTAGACGCATATCAGCATTATCCTGTCGAAGCAATAATCTATACTCTGCTCGTGAAGTCATCATACGATAAGGTTCATGATTTTCCTTTGTAACCAAATCATCTATCAAAACTCCAATATAAGATTGCGATCTATCTAATACAATCTGCTCTCTTCCCAAAATTTCAAGTGCAGCATTTACTCCGGCAATAAGTCCCTGGCAAGCAGCTTCCTCATATCCTGAACTTCCATTAAACTGACCACCACTAAATAATCCCTTAATCTTTTTAAATTCCAAAGTAGGATATAGTTGATTAGCATTTATACAATCATATTCAATGGCATAAGCATTTCTCACAATTCTAGCATTTTCTAAACCAGGTACAGTTCGATACATTTCATACTGCACATCTTCAGGTAGAGAACTACTCATTCCGCCAATATACATTTCATTGGTATTCAATCCTTCTGGTTCCACAAATAATTGATGTCTATCCTTATCTGCAAATTTTACAACTTTATCTTCTATGGAAGGACAATATCTAGGACCTGTTCCCTCAATAACTCCAGAGTACATTGGTGATCTGTCAAGATTTGCTCTTATGATTTCATGGGTTTTCTCATTGGTATAAGTCAAAAAGCATGAAACCTGATCAATCTGTACATCTTCTGGATTTGTGGTAAATGAAAATGGTACTACCCTCTCATCACCAAACTGCTCTTCCATCTTAGAATAATCTATAGTATCTCCATCAATTCGAGCAGGAGTTCCTGTCTTAAAACGATAAATTTCTATACCATTTTCCTTAAGAGAATCTGTTAAATAATTTGCAGCCTTTAAACCATTTGGACCTGTATGTTCAATCACATCTCCATATAGACATCTTGCTTTTAGATAAGTTCCCGTACATAAGACCACTGCTTTGGCATGATATGTTGCTCCGGAAAATGTTTTTGCTCCAGTTATCTTACCATCTTCCACAATAATTTCTGAAACTTCCGCCTGTCTTAAAGTAAGATTGTCAGTGTTTTGTAAAGTTCTTCTCATCTCCATAGAATAAGCAGCTTTATCAGCTTGAGCTCTAAGAGAATGTACAGCTGGACCTTTAGATTTATTAAGCATCTTAGATTGGATAAATGTTTTATCAATATTTACTCCCATCTCTCCACCAAGAGCATCAATCTCTCTTACAAGATGTCCTTTTGAACTTCCACCAATATTAGGATTACATGGCATCATTGCCACTGAATCCATACTAACTGTAAATATGATTGTTTGTAATCCGAGTCTTGCTGAAGCCAAAGCTGCCTCACAACCTGCATGACCTGCTCCAACTACAATCACATCATATGTTTCTTCAACTACTGACATTACTACTCCTTTTTATCTATTTCTAATACTAATTACTATTCAATTTACTAGGTTCAACACTTATATATCTTATCTATTTCTAATACTAATTATTATTCAATTTACTAGGTTCAACACTTATATATCTATAAAAGAAACGTTAAAAACGCCAGCACTTAATGAGCAATTTATTGCGAATTTAGTACTGCTGCGTTTTTACCGTAGCGAAAGCGATTCTGATATAGATGTATAAGTGTTGAACCGGATTATATTAATAAACTATTTACCAGTACAGAACTTAGAAAAAATCTCATCCATTAAATCATCATCGATAGATTCACCAATAATATAACCTAATTGAGTATAAGCCTCCATTAAGTCAATAGATAAGAAATCTTCTGGCATCGACATCTCAATACTATATTTCACATTTGCCATACTGTTATAAGCATTAGTCAATGCATTAAGATGTCTAGCATTTGTAATATAAATCTCATGATCATCAGATAAAATTCCTGAGAAGAACATTTCATCAATTTTATCTTCTAATATATCTAGTCCATCACCATTTTTTGCAGAAAATGTAATAACTGGACCATTTACCATATCAGAAATTTCTTCTTCTGTTACCAAAGAATTTAAATCTGACTTATTTAGTAAAACAATAACATTTGAATCTTTTATTTTTTCAATTATATGTTTATCATTTTCATCTAGTTTAGTTGAACTATCAACCACATACAAAATTAAATCAGAATCATCAATTGTATCTATTGCTTTTTTTACACCGATAGCCTCAACCACATCTTCAGTTTCTCTGATTCCTGCAGTATCCATTATAATTAGAGAAATTCCTCGAAGCATAATCTGTTCTTCCAAAGTATCTCTTGTTGTTCCAGCAATATCAGTTACAATTGCTCTATCCTTTTTTGATAAAAGATTCAAAAGTGATGATTTACCAGCATTTGGTTTTCCAATGATAGATGTTTTAATTCCATCTCTAACCATAGAACCATTATCTGCACTATCTATCATTTTCTTTAAATCATTTTCAATAATTTTTACTTTTTCAAGTAATCTATCTTCATATCCATCTAAACTGATATGTTCAGGATCATCTAATGCCGATTCTATAAAAGCAATCTCATAAATTATACTTTCTCTGAGGGATTTAATCTTTTTAGAAAGCAGTCCGAATAATTGATTTTTAGAATTTTCCAAAGACAAAGCACTTTTTGAATCAATAATATCCATAACAGATTCTGCCTGGGACAAATCAATTCTTCCATTTAAAAAAGCTCTCTTGGTAAATTCGCCAGGATCTGCTGGTCTTACACCCTGAGCAATCACGGCTTTTAAAATCTGCTGCATCACAATTATTCCACCATGACAATCAATCTCAATAGTGTTTTCTCTAGTGTAAGTTCTAGGTGCACGAAGAACTAAAACCATAACCTCATCTATGATTTTATCTTTAAATACAATATGACCATATGAAACTGTATGACTATCCATGTCACTAAGTTTATTTTTTCCTTGGAAAATATTATCAACTTTTTCAATAGCATCATCACCAGATACTCTGATAATACCAATTCCACTATTTGTCATTGCCGATGCAATAGCACAAATTGTATCAAATTCACCCATATAATCACCTTTTTTATATATAAATATTTTTAAAAACGGGCTTTACCTCCATACATTATGAAGATAAAGCCCAAATAATTCAAGTTTTTAAAATTATTTTTTTAAAGTAATAACAACGTGTCTGTATGGTTCCTCACCCTCTGAATGAGTCTCAACATACTTATCATTTTGAAGAGCAGAATGAATAATTCTTCTCTCATAAGGATTCATTGCCTCTAAAGCAACTGTTTTTCTAGTTTTCTTAACCTTATAAGATACATTCTTGGCAAGATTTTCAAGAGTATCTTTTCTTCTACGACGATAATCCTCTGTATCAATCTTTACTCTCATATAATCATCTGTTTTTCTGTTGAGTGCAAGATTTGCAAGATACTGTAAAGAATCAAGTGTCTGTCCACGCTTACCAATTAAAACTCCCATCTCTGGTCCCTTTAATTCAACTTCAATATATCCTTCAATGTCATCAACCTTTGTGATAATTTCAACTTCAAGGTTCATTTTTTCAAAAACATCAGAAAGAAAATTTTGTACTATATCTTCTGGTGAAGATTTCATAGAAACTCTAATAGTAGCATCCTTACTTCCAAAACCGAAAAGACCTGCGCTTCCTTCTTCAATAACTTCATAATCTACTTGATCACTTGTTGTTCCAAGTGAAACCAAAGCGTTTGTCAATGCTTCATCTACTGTTTTTCCACTAAATTCAACACTTTTCATTATTGTTTCCCCCGCTATTTATTATTTTTTTCGTTATATTTCTTAACCATATTGGCCTTAGCTGAAATACTACCTTCCTTTGCCTTTGATCTAGCTTCATCAGCTTTATTCAAAGCATCTAACTTATCCTGAGATACATTAGCCTTAGAAGACATAGTATTTTTTGTATTCATCTTGGCTGCCTCATAAATCTGAGCTTGACGAATTCCACGTTTTTCTTGCTTCTTAGCAGCTTTTTCCTTATTTTTCTCAACGATAGCATCCAAATCTAATTTTTCGAAATGCTTATTTAAGAAATACTGCTGGAAGATTCTTACAACAGAACCCATTGTCCAATAAATAACCAAACCTACTGGAACTGAAAAAGCAAAGAACAATGTCATAAGTGGCATAAACTTATTCATTGATTGCATCTGATTAGTCATCTGATCAGATTGTTCATTTCCTGAAGATGGAGCTGAAGGCATTAACTTCATATTAATAACCTGTCCAAGGAATGAAATAACTGGAACTAAAATAGCAAGAATAAGTAAAATCCAATATTTATCAGCCCATGCAGACTTAATCAAGTTAAGTGGTGTATCTGAAATATTTAAAACTAATAAATAGTTAACCTCAGATAATGCATGGTGAGTTGATGCAATAGAATCTGATAAATTAGGGAATGTAGTAGCTAAAGCATCCCAACCATTTTCTCCTAACTTATAAAGTACATCAATAATATTATTTGCTACATCTGTAGAATTGCTTGCTGCAAAATCAATCTTATTAGTTAACTTAACACCAGAATCTGCATAAAGAGTTGTCATCTTATCAGCAAAACCATCTGTTGCCATAATTCCATCAACAAGATTTGTAAAGATTCCCTTTACACTTGTGATATAAGCTGGAACATTATAGAACACTCTATAAAGTGCTAACAAAATTGGCATCTGAATCAACATCTGCACACAGCTACCCATTGTGGAAACACCATATTTATCATAAACTCTCTGTGTTTCTTCCTGTTGAGCTGCCATAGAAGCTTGATCTTTTTTGTTCTTATATTTATTCTGGATTGCCTTTAACTCAGGCTGCATCTTACGCTGCAACACAGAAAACTTCTGCTGTTGATATGTAAGAGGGAATAAACATAAATAAATAAATACTGTAAATACAATAATTGTGATAGCTACACTATTTACTCCTAATACTGAACTTAAGAAAATATAAATCTTGTCCATAACCCATCCTAAAAGTTTAGCTACTGGACCAAGAAGTGCACCATCATATGCTGTCAAATAAACTTCAGTCAATGTAAAACCTCCTAAATTCTATGGAACAGGATCAAATCCTCCTTTTGATAAAGGATTACATCTTATTATTCTCCAAGCAGCAAGAGTACCACCCTTTAAAAATCCATATTTTTCAACTGCATGAAGACCATAAGTTGAGCATGTTGGACAATAAGGACATTTTACAGACTTAAGTGGTGAAATATTTTTTCTATAAAATTTTATTAATCCAATTAATCCTTTTGTTAAAATCGAATTCATATTCTTATCCCAAAATCTTCTAATTTAATATGCAATGAAGTTTTGCGAGATGTAATAATGCGGATTCTATTTCTTTATAAGAACAATCCTTTGCAGTATTTCTCACAACGACCACCAAATCCAAACCACTATTGAATTGGTATTCATTCAATCGGTAACTTTCTCTGATCAGTCTCGTCAAATGATGTCTAACTACGCTGTTTCCAACCTTTTTACTAACAGAAACACCTACACGATTTATATCAAGTCCATTTTTTCTAGTATATAAAATGAGATATTTATTGGCTTTAGAATTTTTCTCATTATATACTGTTTTAAAATCATTATTTTTCTTTAAAGATTCACTGAACTTCATATAACATTCTTCCTTCCTATTTATAATAGGAAATAATTAAATTCTCCTAAAGAGAAAACCTGTGAAATAAGCATCTTCTATAAAATTCTATATAGAAGAAAAGACCACATGGTCTGTGGCCTTAATTAAGCTGATAATTTCTTTCTGCCTTTTGCTCTTCTGGCAGCTAATACTTTTCTTCCACCTGCTGTGCTCATTCTTGAACGAAAACCGTGTACTTTAGATCTCTGTCTCTTCTTTGGTTGATATGTCATCTTCATATATATCCACCTCCTTCTTTTTAAGAAAACATCGCTACTATTATATTAGGAAACACTTACAAAGTCAATAAAAACCGCGTAATTTTGGGATTTTTTATACTTTTAAAATATAAATACAAGATATAGTTTTAAATAAAATTTTTCATCAAAATATAGATATGTGAATAAATTTGTTTATAATTTATATATTTATAAACATACTAAATCAATATAAATTAAAAAAACTCCAATTTTAAAAGGAATAATTAAAGTTAATAATCTTAATTTACTTATCCACATTTTCTTACACATATCCACAAAATCTTAATTTCCCTTTAAAAGCCTTTATTTTCGTTTTTAAGACATTTTAACCTATGAACAACCCCCCACACATATTTACATATTCAGTTGTAAAATGCCCCTATTTAGAGTATTATATATATTAGTAAAATTTTGTTTTTAGAACGGGGAAATATATGAACATAAAATTGATCCAATCAAAATGGGATGAAATATTAATAACTCTCAAGAGTGAATATTCTATTTCTGATGTTTCTTTTTCTTCTTGGCTAAAACCTCTTTATCCCACATCAATAGATGATGATGATACTTTGGTTTTATCTTATATACCTGAAGATGATGGTTATGAAGCTGATCAAATGGCTTTACAATTTATAAAGAAGAAATATTCTCAACCAATATCAATTATTATCAGTGAATTATTTGGTTTAGATACCAAGGTTAAACTTAGATTTGAAATAGGAAATAAAAATAATTTAGAGCCAAATGCAGATAGTTCTAATATTAATATTCAATCATCAAATTATATTAATTCAAACCTAAATCAAAAATATACATTTGATAATTTCGTAGTAGGTGGAAACAATAGATTTACAAGACAGGCTTCTCTTGCAGTAGCCGAATCTCCAGGAGATGCATACAATCCTCTTTATATTTATGGAGGACCTGGTCTTGGTAAAACTCATTTATTACATGCTATTGGTAACTTTGTTTTACAACAAAATCCTGAAAAAAAGGTTTTATATGTAACAACAGAGCAATTTACAAATGAAGTAATTGATGGAATTAAAGCCAAAAATGTATCACCAGTCAGAGAAAAATTTAGATCAGTAGATGTACTTCTTATTGATGATATACAATTTATAATAGGAAAAGAAGGAACTCAGGAAGAATTCTTTAACACATTTAACACACTATCTCTTGCTGGAAAACAGATTGTAATTACCAGTGATAAGCCACCAAAAGAAATGGAAACTCTTGAAGATAGAATTAGATCTAGATTCGAGATGGGACTTATGGCTGATATTGGTTATCCAGATTACGAAACAAGAATGGCAATCCTTAAAAATAAGGTAGAGTCAGAACAAATAGAAATAGATAATCAAATATTAAATTATATTGCTGAAAATATTAAATCTAATATTAGAGAATTAGAAGGTGCTTTGAATAAACTTATTGCTTATTCAAACTTAGAAAAAGTACCTCTTACAATGGATATAGCTGAAAAAGAGTTACAAAATATTATTACTCCAGACAAACCTAGAGAATTAACACCTCAGCTTATTATTGAAGTTGTCTGTGAACACTATGATATTTCCATGGAAAAAATGTTGTCAAAAGACAGAAGTAAACCTATTTCTATGCCAAGACAGATAGCTATGTATTTATGTAAGACAATGACCAACTGTACATTAGATGGTATTGGAAAACTTCTAAACGGTAGAGATCACACAACAGTATTACATGGATACAATAAAATTGAGGAAGATATCAAAACTAATGAACAGTTAGCTAAAGATATTGAGACAATTAAGAAAAAGATTAATCCAAACTAATTGTGGATAACTTTTTTAATAACTTGTTAAAAATATATGTATAAAATGTTAGTTAGAGTTAATAGTGAAATTAATTAAATATTTTAATTTTTAAACCTATAAACTTATATACACTCTATCAAGATTAAACTAAGACTATTTCAACAGATATTTTTAATTTAATTTTTTAAGAAATTCTTGTTTCACAAGAGTTTCACGACTTATATACATATTAACACCCTATACTACTAGTACTATTAATATTTATATTTATTTTATTTATGAGAAAGGAGCTTTGATCTTAAATGAAAATCATTTGTTCAAAATCTGAATTAGCTAAAGGAGTTAACATAGTATCAAAAGCAGTTCCTACTAGAACTACTATGTCAATCCTTGAATGTATATTAATTGATGCTTCTACTAATGTAATTAAACTTACAGCCAATGATATGGAGATTGGTATAGAAACTACTATAGAAGGAACTATTGAAGAAAGAGGAATAATTGCATTAGATGCAAGATTATTTGGAGATATTGTTAGAAAACTTCCTGATAATGAAGTTGTTATTGAATCTGATTCAACATTTAAAACAACAATCTCTTGTGAAAAAGCTAAATTTAATCTCTCTGGTAAATCAGGAGAAGATTTTGCAGCAATTCCAATGGTTACTCGAAATCAACCAATAGTTATTTCTCAGTTTACTTTAAAAGAAGTTATTAGACAGACAATCTTTTCTATTGCTGATAATGATAATAATAAACTTATGATGGGTGAATTATTTGAGATAAAAGGTAATAAATTAGAAGTAGTATCACTTGATGGACATAGAATTTCTATTAGAAATATTGAATTAAAAGAGTCTTATGATGATAAGAAAGTTATTGTTCCAGGAAAGAGTTTGATAGATATAAGTAAAATTATTACTGGATCAGTTGATGAAGATGTAAATATTTACATTTCTGATAATCACATTGTATTTGAATTTGATAATACAACAATGGTATCTCGTCTTATTGATGGAGAATACTTCAAGATTGAACAAATGATTTCAAATGATTATGAGACAAAGTTTTCTATTAATAAAAAAGAAATACTTGAATGTATAGATAGAGCTACTCTCCTTGTAAAAGAGGGAGATAAGAAACCAATTATTATGAATATTACCAATGGAAATATGGAATTAACTATTAATTCTGTAATTGGATCAATGAATGAAAATATTGAGATTAACAAAGAGGGTAAGGATATAATGATTGGATTTAATCCAAAATTCTTTATAGATGCTCTTAGAGTAATTGATGAGGAAATTATTGATATTTATATGGTAAATCCAAAGGCTCCTTGTTATATAAAGGATGCTGAAGGCAAATATATTTACTTAATTCTTCCTGTTAACTTTAATGTTGCTAACTAATAATTTTTATTTAAATAACTTTTTATGATGCAATAAAAATATTTAACATAAATCATTTTGAAAGAGATTTTAAAAAATATATGGAAGAAATAAGTTTAAAAGAGGGCGAAGATTTTATTAAGCTTGGCCAATTATTAAAGAAAGCTGGAATGGTAGGTTCTGGCGTAGATGCAAAATTTGTAATTCAAGATGGACTTGTTACCTTAAATGGTGAAGTTGAATTGCAAAGAGGAAAAAAGGTATATCCTGGAGATATAGTATCCTTTGAAGGAGAGAGTGTAAAAGTTATCAGATGATCATTAAATCTATAGAGTTAGAAAATTTTAGAAATTATGAAAATGTACATATAGATTTTGATAAAGGTACAACTATTTTATATGGTGATAACGCTCAGGGAAAGACCAATATTTTAGAGGCTTGTTATGTAAGTGGAACCACTAAATCTCATAAAAAAAGTAAAGATAGAGAGATGATTAGATTTGACCAAGAAGAAGGTCATATTAGAACAGTGGTTGAAAAACTTGAAAATGATTATCAGATAGATATTCATTTAAGAAATAATAAATCTAAAAATATAGCTATAAATAAGATAGGTCCAAAAAAAGCCAGTGATTTATTTGGAATTTTAAATATAATATTTTTCTCACCAGAGGATTTAAATATTATAAAAAATGGACCTTCTGAGAGAAGAAATTTCATTGATGCTGAGCTTTGTCAGCTTGATAAAATATATTTATCAGATTTAATAAATTACAATAAGGCTTTAACTCAGCGTAATAAACTTCTAAAGGATATGTATAATGATCCTTCTTTAAAAGAAACCCTTCAAATATGGGATATGCAGCTTATAAATTATGGGAAAAAAGTTATATCTCGCAGAAGAGAATTTGTTATGGAGCTAAATGATATTGTTTACGATATTCATAAGCAAATTTCAGGTGGTAAAGAAGAATTATATATAAAATATGAACCAAATATTGAGGATATATTTTTTGAAGATGAGTTAATTAGAGCTCGCGAAAAAGATATTAGATATCAATCAACATCAGTTGGACCTCACAGAGATGACATAAAATTATCTATAGGAAATGTTGATGTTAGAAAATATGGTTCCCAGGGACAACAGAGAAGTTGTGCTTTGTCCCTAAAATTATCTGAGATAAAATTGGTGGAAAAAACTATAAATGATAAACCTATTTTATTATTGGATGATGTGTTGTCAGAGTTGGATAAAAATAGACAAAATTATCTTCTACAAGCTATCAATGATACCCAGACAATTATTACTTGTACAGGATTGGATGAATTTGTAGAAAATAGATTTAATCTAAATAAGATTTATCAGGTAAATGATGGTCATATAAAAGATTTGGAGGATTTAAATGAGTCAAAATAATCAGGAATATGGAGCAGATCAAATTCAGATTCTAGAAGGACTTGAGGCAGTTCGTAAACGTCCTGGAATGTATATTGGAAGTACCTCAGAGAGAGGTCTACATCATTTGGTATATGAGATAGTTGATAATGCTGTAGATGAAGCTTTGGCAGGTTTTTGTAAACATATAAAGGTTACAATAAATAAGGGAAATACAATTACTGTAGAAGATGATGGTAGAGGAATTCCTACAGGAATCAATAAAAAAGCTGGAATTCCAGCGGTTGAAGTTGTATTTACCATACTTCATGCAGGAGGAAAATTCGGAGGTGGCGGATACAAAGTATCCGGAGGACTTCACGGAGTTGGTGCTTCTGTTGTTAATGCTTTATCAAATTGGCTTGAAGTTGAGATTTGTAGAGAAGGTAAAGTATATAAACAGAGATATGAACGTGGAAAAACTATGTATCCACTAAAGGAAGTTGGAACTTGTGATCCTGATAAAACTGGAACAAAGGTTACTTTTGAGCCAGATGGAAGCATATTTGAAACAACTGTTTTTGATTTTAATACTTTAAAAGTTCGTCTCAGAGAGACAGCTTTTCTTACAAAGGGATTAAAAATTACTTTAAAGGATGACAGAGAAGAGGAAACTTTAGAGAGAGAATTCTACTATGAAGGTGGAATTAAGGAGTTTGTAACTTATTTAAATCGCGGAAAAGATTCTCTATATGATGATGTAATTTACTGTGAAGGTGAAAAAGATGGAGTTTACGTTGAAGTAGCCTTTCAGCATAACGATGCATACAACGAAAACTGTTTAAGCTTTGTAAATAATATTATTACTCCTGAAGGTGGTACACATTTATCAGGATTTAGAGCTGCAGTTACCAAGGTTTTCAATAGTTATGCACGAAATAACAAGATTATTAAAGAAAAAGAAGATGCTTTAGATGGTGAAGATATAAGAGAAGGTATTGCAGCTATTATAAGTATTAAGATAGAGGAACCTCAGTTTGAGGGTCAGACAAAGCAAAAACTTGGAAATTCAGAGGCGAGAGGTGCTGTTGATTCAATTGTTACAGAGAAACTTACATATTTCTTGGAGCAAAATCCTGCAGTTGCAAAAAATATTTGTGAAAAATCTCTTCGCTCTAAAAAAGCCCGTGAAGCAGCTCGCAAAGCGAGAGAAGCTTCAAGAAAGGGAGCTCTAGAAGTTGGATCACTTCCAGGAAAACTTGCTGATTGTTCAGATAAGAATCCTGAAAATTGTGAAATCTTCATCGTGGAGGGAGATTCAGCCGGTGGATCTGCTAAAAAAGCTAGAAACCGTGCAACTCAAGCAATTTTACCGCTTCGCGGAAAGATATTAAATGTTGAAAAAGCTCAAATCAATAGAATTTACGATAATGCAGAGATACGTTCTATGATTACAGCTTTTGGAACAGGTATTCAGGATGATTTTGATATTGAAAAATTAAGATATCACAAAATTATAATAATGACTGATGCCGATGTTGATGGTGCTCATATTGCCACACTTATGCTTACATTCTTATATAGATTTATGCCTGAATTAATCAGACAAGGTTATGTATATTTGGCAACTCCTCCTCTTTATAAGGTGGAGAAAAACAGAAAAGAGTGGTATGCATATTCCGATGAAGAATTAAATAATATTATGATAGAAATCGGAAGAGATGGTAATAATAAGGTTCAGCGTTATAAGGGTCTTGGAGAGATGGATGCTGAGCAGCTTTGGGAGACAACTATGGATCCTGAAAAGAGAATCCTAAAGAGAGTAATGATAGACTCAGAAGATGCAGCTGAAATTGATGCAACATTTTCAGTTCTCATGGGAGATAAAGTAGAACCTAGACGTGAATTCATTGAAGAAAATGCAAGATTTGCAGATTTAGATATCTAAGAGGAAATAAAAGATGGATGATAAAATTTTTGACCAAATTCATGAAGTAGATTTAAAGACTACAATGGAATCTTCATACATTGATTATGCCATGAGTGTAATTGCGGCTCGTGCGCTTCCAGATGTAAGGGATGGTATGAAGCCAGTTCAGCGAAGAATATTATATTCTATGAATGAACTTGGTAATACTTATGATAAACCTCATAAAAAATGTGCTCGTATCGTAGGTGATACAATGGGTAAATATCATCCACATGGTGATAGTTCTATTTATGGAGCACTTGTTAACATGGCTCAGGAATGGAACATGAGATATACACTTGTGGATGGACATGGTAACTTTGGTTCTGAAGATGGTGACGGTGCAGCTGCCATGCGTTATACAGAGGCAAGACTTGCCAAGATGGCCCAGTACATGATTGAGGACTTAGGAAAAGATACAGTTGATTTCATTCCTAACTATGATGAGACTGAAAAAGAGCCAGTAGTATTGCCATCAAGATTTCCTAATCTTTTGGTAAATGGTACAACTGGTATCGCCGTTGGTATGGCAACAAATATTCCTCCTCACAATTTGAGAGAGGTTGTAAGTGCTGTAAATAAAATTATTGATAATGAAATCGAGGAAGACAGAGAGACTGAAATCGATGAAATTATGGAGATAATTAAGGGACCAGATTTTCCTACAGGTGGCGTGATTCTTGGTAGATCAGGAATAGAGGAAGCTTATAGAACTGGTAGAGGAAAAATCAGAGTTCGCGCGGTGACTGAAATTGAGCCAATGGATAATGGTAAAAATAGAATTGTTGTCACTGAGTTACCATATAATGTAAACAAGGCAAAACTTGTTGAGTATATTGGAAAATTACACAGAGATAAAAAAATTGATGGAATTACAGATTTAAGAGATGAGTCAAACCGTGAAGGTATTAGAGTGGTTATTGAACTTCGTCGTGATGTAAATCCAAATGTTATTTTAAATCAGTTATATAAACATACTCAGTTGCAGGATACATTTGGTGTGATTATGCTTGCACTTGTAAATAATCAGCCAAAGGTATTAAACATTTTAGAGATGCTAAAATATTATCTTGAGCACCAAAAAGATGTTGTAACTCGTCGTACAAAGTACGATTTAAACAAAGCTGAGGAGAGAGATCATATTATTCAGGGATTGCTTATTGCTCAGGATAATATTGATGAGGTTATTGCAATTATTAGAGGTTCAAAGGACACAGCTTCTGCCAAGGCAAGTCTTATTGAGAGATTTGATTTATCAGAGGCTCAGGCCAATGCCATTGTTGAGATGAGACTTAGAGCTCTTACAGGTTTGGAGAGAAATAAGCTTGAGGACGAGCATAAACAGTTGGTTGCTCTTATTGCTGTGTTAAAGGGAATTTTGGCAGATGAGAAGAAACTTCTAGGAGTAATTAAGGAAGAAATCACTGTTATTGCTGATAAATTTGGTGATGATAGAAGATCTTCTATTGGATTTGATGAGTTTGATATTTCAATGGAGGATATGATTCCAGTTACTAATACGGTTATTACATTTACCAAACTTGGTTATATCAAGAGAATGAATGTAGATAATTTTAAGAGCCAAAACCGTGGTGGTAAGGGAATAAAGGGAATGGAGACAATTGATGAAGATTATATTGTTGAAATGATGATGACTACATCTCACCATTACCTAATGTTCTTTACTAATTTTGGTAGAGTTTATAGATTAAAAGCATATGAGATTCCAGAGTGTTCAAGAACAGCTCGTGGAACAGCAATTGTAAATTTATTACAATTACAGCCTGATGAAAAAATTACATCTATGATTCCAATTAAGGAATACAATGATGATCAATATCTATTTATGGCAACAAAGTCTGGTATTGTAAAGAAAACCAAGATTACAGATTACTCAAATATTAGAAAAAATGGACTTGCAGCAATCAACCTGCGAGATGACGATAAGTTAATTGAGGTAAAACTTACTGATAACAGCGAGGACGTAATTCTTATCACTAAGTTTGGTCAGTGTATCAGATTTAATGAGAAGGATGTAAGATCAACAGGTCGTACATCAATGGGTGTAATTGGAATGAACCTTATGGATGAGGATGATGTCATAGCAATGCAGCTTGCATCAGCTGGAGAGTCCTTGATGATTGTTTCGGAAAAAGGTCTTGGTAAATGTACACTCATGTCTGAGTTCTCAACTCAGCGAAGAGGTGGTAAGGGTGTAAAATGTTATAAGATTACAGAAAAAACTGGAAATCTTGTGGGCGCCAAGGCAGTGGTTCAAGAGGATGAGATGATGCTTATCAATACAGATGGTATTATCATCAGAATTAGAATTGCTGATACAACACTTCTTGGAAGAATTACTTCTGGTGTTAAGCTTATAAATCTAAAGGATAATGAGAAGGTTGCAAGTATTGCAGTTGTAGCTCAGGAAGATTTATTGTTTAACGAGGAAGAAAATTCAAATGAAGAAGAAAATGAATCTGAAAATAAGAGTGATGAAGATTCTTCCGATGAGCAATAAATAGAATTAAAAATGTAAAATATGAAAAGAGACCTCTTTACTGGATAAAACCAGTAAAGAGGTTATTTTTATTTGATCATATAAGTTGTTAAAATATTAGATAATTCTTTTTTTGAAAGTATATATTTAGTATCTTCTAAAATCCATTTTTCAATTACATATAAAAAACCGAAGGAATGATATGAAAAATATATATTAGCCTCGTTTTCATTTTCAAATATGTTCAGATTCTTTGATTTATCAAGGATTTTTTTAATTGAATAATCAGTGATAAGTTCATAAAATCTATTACCATTTGTTTTAAAAATAACTTGATATAATTTCTTATTATTTTCCACATGGGTGAGTATATTTTCGATTAAATCTCTTAATTTATCGGGATTATTAGTAATATTTTCAACATTAAAAAGGTCTAATTCAACAAGAATATCCCTCTCGTAATCTTCTAATAAATCGTATATATCTCTATAGTGGTTATAAAAAGTTGGTCTAGAAATATGAGATTTTTCACATATATCCTTCACGGTAATTTTATCAAAGGCCTTATTTTCTAAAAGGTTTCTAAAACAATTTTTTATGATTTCTTTGGTGGTTCGGATTCTGATATCATTTTCCATAAATAAACTCCTAAACGAATATAAAAGTCCTTAATTACATGGAAATTATGAATGGAAAGAGAAAAAAACAGATTTATAATTTAGCGAAAATGTTAAATTGTTTTACATTTTAATAAAAAAGTAAATATATTTTACATATATAAAAAATTGAGAGTTGAGGAATGCTTTTAATGCAATTACTATAGGCACTGGATTTATAAATCTTTGCTGGGAGTTATGAGTAGGGTACATAACGAAAAAGTTTTGAGGAATAAAACAAAATACAGTGGAGGTAAATTTAATGGATTTTAGTAGTGTTAAAGGAAAGGTAGTAATTGTAACAGGTGCAAGCAGAGGTATAGGAGAAGCTATAGCTAGAGTTTATGCTGAAAATGGTATGAAGGTTGTTCTAGCTGCTAGAAGTAAAGATCAGGGTGATAAGTTAGTAAAGGAAATAAATGAAGCAGGCGGAGATGCTATTTTTGTTCAGACAGATTGTAGCAAATCAGACGATATTAAAGCTTTAATAGAAAAAGCTGTAGAGCATTACGGAAAATTAGATGGTATTGTAAACAACGCGGGAATTGGAATGGGAGGATTTCCACTTCACGAATTTGAGGATGAGGATTATGACAAAATATTTGATATAAATAGTAAGAGTGTATATATTGGTATAAAATATGCTGTTAAATCTATCTTTGAAACAAAATCTGAAGGCGGATTTATAATTAATGTGGCTTCAATCGCAGGCATTATGCCTCAACGTGGACAATCTCTATACACTGCAACAAAGCATGGTGTTGTAGGTATGACAAAGGCGGCAGCACTAGAATATGCTGATAAGGGAATTACTGTAAATGCTATTTGTCCTGGTTATACAAAGACATCAATTTTTGGTGATGCTCCTGAAGAAGCAATGGAGATATTTAAAGAAGATTGTCCAGCAAAGAGAATGGGAAATCCTATGGAGTGTGCATATCTTGCTTTATTTTTGGCAAGTGATATGGCTAGATATATTACTGGAGCAGCAATTCCAGTTGATGGTGCTTTAAGTGCAGGTCATCAAAATGTGATTCAATGGCAGCATCCTGAAATAGTTACTGGAGAAAAGATATCATCAAAGAGTACAATCGCAGCAATAATGGATAATGAAAAAGCTAGAAGTATAGTTGAAAAATATTTACCGGGATTTGCTGAAAATGATCAAGTAAAACAGGCATATGGAATGACATTTAAAGTATTATCACCAATGTTGGGACTTTCTGATAAGGTTATAGAAGAAATGTTAATAGAACTTGATAATATATAATATTAAAGTAATATCCAGCTGAAATTATCAGCTGGATATTTTTTTATTCGTAAACGCTCTTGTAAAAACAAAGCTCTAATGTATATAATTAATATTACGTGTAAGAAAGAATTATATAAAGGGAATTCTTAAATTGGAGGAATAGATGATAAGATCAATAGATACTAAAATTATCACAGAAAATATTAAGGAAATGTGCATAGAGGCTAATCATTATCTCTCATCAGATATGAAGGCAGCTTTGGACAAAGCCTGTGAAACAGAGGAGTCTGAACTTGGTAAGAAAATATTAAACCAGTTGGAAGATAACTTAGAAATTGCTGATAAGGAAGTTATTCCAATCTGTCAGGATACAGGAATGGCAGTAGTATTTATTGATGTAGGTCAGGATGTACATTTTACAGGCGATAATATAGAGGATGCCATAAATGAAGGTGTTCGACAGGGATATACTGAAGGATATTTGAGAAAATCAGTTGTGGCAGACCCAATAGTAAGAGTTAATACCAAGGATAATACTCCAGCAGTTATACATTATAGTATTGTTCCTGGAGATAAGGTGAAGATTACTTTAGCTCCAAAGGGCTTTGGAAGTGAAAATATGAGTAGAGTTTTTATGTTAAAGCCGGCAGATGGAATAGATGGTGTAAAAAATGCTATTTTAACAGCAGTTTCTGATGCAGGTCCTAATGCTTGCCCACCTATGGTTGTAGGTGTAGGAATCGGAGGTACTTTTGAAAAATGTGCAAAGATGTCCAAAGAAGCGTTAACTAGACCAGTAAATTGCCACAGTAAAATCGAATGGGTGGCAGACTTAGAACAAGAAATGCTGGAGAAAATCAATAATTCAGGTATAGGTCCAGGGGGATTAGGTGGAAGTACAACTGCCTTGGCAGTAAATGTGAATACCTATCCGACACATATTGCTGGATTGCCGGTGGCTATAAATATTTGTTGCCATGTAAATAGACATAGTGTGAGAGAAATATAAGAAAACGAGAGATTATTATGGATAAAAAGATTACATTACCAATAACAAGTGAAAAGGCCAAGGATTTAAAAGCTGGAGATTATGTATATCTCTCTGGGGAAATGTATGTAGCCAGAGATGCAGCCCATAAGAGATTGATGGAATTAATAAGTGAAGGTAAGGAATTGCCAATTGATTTAAAGGATGCAACTATTTATTATATGGGACCTTCGCCTGCTAGAGAGGGAAGACCTATTGGATCTGCAGGTCCTACCACTGCTAGTAGAATGGATAAGTATGCACCAATTCTTTTAGACTTAGGTGAGAAGGCAATGATAGGAAAGGGTAGGAGAACTAAGGAAGTAATGGATGCTTTGGTTCGAAATAGTGCGGTATATTTTGCGGCTATAGGTGGAGCAGGAGCCCTTTTATCAAAGTGTATTGTAGAATCTGAGATAGTATGTTATGAAGATTTAGGGGCAGAAGCTATTAGAAAGATAAAGGTTGTTGATTTTCCTGTAATTGTTGTAGGAGATTGCCACGGCAATAACTTATACGAGACTGCTATTTTACAGTATAAAAAGTAAATTTTAGTGTATATTAGATCAAAAACAAAGTATTTAATAGAACAATAGAAAAAATTCCTACTATACTAAGAAAAATTTTATTGACAAAAATAGGTCTATTTAGTAGAATTGTCTATGCGTTGTGATTAAGAAGATATTAATTGACAGGGAGAAGTACTCAAGTGGCCGAAGAGGTGCCCCTGCTAAGGGTATAGGTCGGGTAACCGGCGCGAGGGTTCAAATCCCTCCTTCTCCGTTTATAACGCAACTAAAGAATATGGTGCCATAGCCAAGTGGTAAGGCAAAGGTCTGCAACACCTCTATCACCAGTTCAAATCTGGTTGGCACCTCTTAAGAAACTTCCATGTGAAAACATGGAAGTTTCTTTGTATTTATATAATGTTTGATTTATACAAAACAAGTTAAATATAGAACATTTAGAACAGAATAAAGTACAAAAAGTATAATAATCTAACAAGTAATTGTTTATAAAGTGATTATAATCAATCAAGAAGGTAATAAATTTTCATAATACGGAGGGTTATATTATGAGCGAAGAAAAAAAGGTAGAGTATCGCCGAGCCAATTGGTTTGAATTGATCTTTGGTATGGCGAACAACGGAAACGGTATCTGTTTTTATCTGTTGATGATGTACGCATCATACATTGCTACAGAGGGATACGGAATTGCAGTTGCCACAATGGGTATTATTGCTACAGTTACAAGATTGTTTGATGCAGTAACAGATACATTGATCGGATGGTTATTCGATGTTGTAAATCCAAAGAAAGGAAAACTTAGATTATTCCTGGTTATCGGATTTGTAGTAGAATCACTTGCAGCATTTGCAATGTTTAACTGGGCTGTTGGAAAACATTCAGGAGTACAGGGATTAGTTATATTTGTATTAGCTTATATTCTATATTTCATAGGATATACATTAAATAATATTGCAGGTGGAGCTGTAGGAACAGTACTTACAAATGATCCAAAGCAAAGAGGTATGGTTGGACTTATTGGAACAATGTACTCATATATTACACCAATGGTATTCAATACAATTATCTCATTCCTTATCTTGCCTAAGTACGACAATCAGTACAACGCACCAATGTTGAAGGAAGCCTGCTTCCTGTATGCATTCGTCGGAGGTATCTTCGTACTTGTAGCATGCATTGCTCTTTGGAGAAAAGATACAATAGAAATATTTGAATCTGGTAAGCCAAAGAAGAATTCTGATGAAGCTGACCAGAAGCTTAATCTGAAGGAAATGTGGAAGATTTTGAAGGGCAACAAGCCACTTCAGATGATGGTTGTTGCAACAGCATCTGATAAGATTGCTACAACAACAGCATCACAGTCGCTGGTTAATACATTATTAGCTGGAATCTTAATTGGTTCATACAAAGCTTCTACTATGGTAGGAAACGTATCAATGATTATTGGTATTCTATTTGCTTTTGTTGGAGGAGCAATGATTGGTAAGACAGGAACCAAGACAACAACTGTATTGTGGACATGGGTTTCACTTATTGCCAATGCAATTATGATTGGAGCATGCTTCATAATGTTCTCAACAGGTACAATGACAGGAATTGGTGTTGCATTGATTCCAACAGTTGTATACTGCGGACTTATGATTATCAAGCAGGGTGCTCAGATGGCAGTTACAACAGCCAACACAGCTATGATTGCAGATGTAACAGATTATGAGCTTACAAGATCAGGTCACTATATTCCAGGTATTGTAGCAAATATTAAGTCATTGCTTGATAAGATTATTTCAGCATTTGGAAATGCAATCGCAGCATTTATGATTGCATTTATCGGATACAAGACAACAACACCTCAGATGGGTGATCCAGCAACATGGCCACTATTCTGGATGTCAATGTTCTTGTCATTCGGACTTCCAATTATCGGATTTGCATGTACAATCGTTTCAATGAAGTGGTATCATCTTACAAAAGAAGAGATGGTAAATGTTGCTAACGAAGTTCATGAAATGAGAGAGAATGCTAAAGCAGAAGCATAACTCATAGATTTAATCCTTAGTAAGAGGGGCAACTTTGATTAGGTAAAACCTACATCAAAGTTGTCTTTCTTTTTCTTGACATTTTAGAACTTAAGTTTATATAATAATGTCTGTAAATAAATAGTAAACCCAGTGATGAAAACAAGTAGGTTCATGTGGATACAATGAGAGATATGCCGGTTGCTGAGAGGTGTAAGTGTCAGTGGATTGAATACATTTCGGAGGGGCTGCCTGAAATAGTAGTAGGGTTAGACGGGTTGGCGCACGTTATAGTTGCCGGTAGTTATGATAGTAACTCGATGAGATATATGTTGTGAGACATATATGAATAAAGGTGGTACCACGAAATTTTCGTCCTTTATCTTCTAAGCAGGAGATAGAGGATTTTTTATTTTCTGTTTAGATAAATATTTATCTCAAAAAGAGATAAATGGAGAAAAGACCAGAAATAAAAAAAGGAAGGAAAGAAGAATGCAAGTTTATGAAGAATTAGTTGCCAGAGGCTTGATTGCTCAGGTAACAGATGAACCAGAAATTAAAGAGTTAGTAAATAATGGAAAGGCTGTATTTTATATTGGATTTGATCCAACAGCTGACTCTCTTCATGTAGGTCATTTTATGGCACTTTGCCTTATGAAGAGATTACAGATGGCTGGAAACAAGCCAATAGCTTTGATCGGTGGAGGCACAGCACAAATCGGTGATCCTTCAGGAAGAACAGATATGCGTCAGATGATGACAACAGAGACAATCAATCACAATGTTGAGTGTTTCAAGAAACAGATGAGTAGATTTATCGATTTTAGCGATGACAAGGCTATTCTTGTAAATAATGCTGATTGGTTAATGGGTCTTAACTATGTGGAATTATTGCGTGAAGTTGGACCTCATTTTTCAGTAAACCGTATGCTTACAGCTGAGTGCTACAAGCAGCGTATGGAAAAGGGATTAAGCTTCCTTGAGTTCAACTATATGATTATGCAAAGTTATGATTTCTATATGTTATATCAGAAGTACGGCTGTAATATGCAGTTCGGTGGAGATGATCAGTGGAGCAATATGCTTGGTGGAACTGAACTTATCCGCAGAAAATTAGGTGGTGACGCCTATGCCATGACACAGGTTTTACTTCTTAATTCTGAGGGTAAGAAGATGGGTAAGACTCAGTCTGGAGCAGTTTGGCTTGACCCAGAAAAGACATCACCATTTGATTTTTATCAGTATTGGAGAAATGTGGCAGATGCGGATGTTTTAAAATGTCTTAGAATGCTTACATTCCTTCCGCTTGAAGAAATTGAGGCAATGGAGAAATGGGAGGGATCTCAGCTCAATGAAGCCAAGGATATCTTAGCATTTGAACTTACTAAGTTAGTTCATGGTGAGGAGGAAGCCTCAAAGGCAAGAGATACTTCAAAGGCATTATTCTCAGGAGCTATATCAGCAGAAAATATGCCGGAAGCTGAGATTACAGAAGAGGATTTCAGAGAGGGCAAGGTGGATATCTTGACACTTCTTGTATCATCTGGACTTACATCTTCTCGTGGAGAGGCTCGTCGTGCAGTACAGCAAAATGGTGTATCTGTAAATGATGAGAAGGTTACAGATCCTTTTACAGCATATGAAAAGAATGCTTTTGATAGTGATTTTGTTTTGAAAAAAGGAAAGAAAAACTTCTGTAAAATAGTTGTTAAATAGTGATATAGTTGGTGTAAATAGTTTATCTAGGAGGTAAAATATGATTACAGTTGGAGAGGCGGTTTCAAGCCAATATGCAGACCTTGTAGCTGGCGGAGATATATTTTATTTTCAGTGGGAACAGGATTTATTAAATTGGTTTCAAGGATTTCATAATCCAATTTTAGATAAGATAAATGTCTTTGTTACGACTTTAGGTGACAAGGGAATATTTTGGATAGTTTTGACTTTGATGATGTTACTCTTATGTGGTACCAAGGCTTGGTATTCATCGGATCACAAGACATTAAAGACATTTATTTTTTCTCATCAAAAGCAGATTGCCTGGGCATCATTTTTTGCTTTGGTGTTGTCTGTAATAATTGTAAATATAGTATTAAAGAGGGTGACAGTGAGATGTCGTCCGGCTTGGATATTGGAACCTATGAATCATATGCTAGTTTTTGCAGATGATTATTCATTCCCATCTGGACATACTTCAGCATCCTTTGCATCAGCGGTGGCAATTTTTAAGAATAATAAAAAGTGGGGAACACCTGCCATTATTTTGGCAACGGGAATCGCCCTTACTAGATTATATTTATTTATTCATTGGCCTACAGATGTGTTTGTTTCTGTATTTATTGGAATATTTTGTGGACTTATGGGAGCAAGGATTGCAAAGAAAATTCAAAACAAATATAATAATGAAAAAGTTAGCATTGACTAACTTGCATTTTATATTTTATACTTCTCCTATCCGTAAGGGAGTAATTCGCGGTTAAGCCGTGATTAGTCAACAATCTCGGTCGAAAGACCTGGCTGATCTTAAAGAATGAGACTTGCGTGTATGAAGATACTATTCTTCTTGCACGACAAGTCTTTTTTTGTGCTTTATACAAACGACGAAGGAGAGTATCTTATGAATATCCTAAACAGCATAATGTTGGGAGTTGGGTTAGCAATGGACGCATTTTCCGTATCAATAGCAAATGGCTTGAAGGAACCAGCTATGAAAAGGACACGAATGTGTACAATTGCATCAGTCTACGCTGGTTTTCAGTTTTTGATGCCTTTGATAGGCTGGGTTTGTGTAAGTAAGATAGTAGAATATTTCAATATTTTTGAGAAATATATTCCATGGATAGCATTTTTCCTACTTTTATATATCGGTGGAAAAATGTTGATAGAAGGAATCTTCGATTATTTAAAAGAAAAAAAAGAACGCTCTTTAGGTCTTAGCGAGGAAGATATCGAAAGGGAAGAAAAAGAGCGAATCTTAGAAAAATCCGGAGATAAAAATCTCACAGTTGGATTATTGCTACTTCAGGGTGTGGCAACTTCAATAGATGCATTATCAGTTGGATTTACCATTGCTCACTATAATTTTAAGGAAGCTTTGGGTTCTTGCGTGATAATTGCGATTGTCACATTTATCATCTGCTTTTTTGGTTTGAAGATGGGCAAGAAGATAGGGGCTAAAATTTCTGGAAAAGCCACAGTGCTAGGAGGCGTGATCTTACTTTTAATTGGAATTCAAATACTTATAAAAAGTTTTATAGGATAAATCAATAGGTATTGAAGATATAAAGGGAAAAGGAGAGAAAAAAATGAACATTTTATTGGCGGCAGGATCAGTAGTATTGGGTTTTGTACTATTGGTAAAGGGTGCAGACTTCTTTGTTGAAGGTGCATCAGCAGTGGCATACAAGTTGAAGGTGCCAGGACTTATCATTGGTATGACAGTGGTGGCTATGGGAACAAGTTTACCGGAGTTATCGGTTAGTATCACTTCTTCACTGGCAGGGGCAAATACTCTTGCGGTAAGTAATGTGGTTGGGTCAAATATTTTCAACCTTATGGTAGTTCTTGGAATTTCAGCTTTGTTTAATCCACTAAAGGTAGCAAAGGAGACAATCAAGAGAGATTTTCCATTCTCTACATTTGCAGCAATTTTGATGTTGGTATTGGGATTCCTAGGATTTGGCGGAATCTTCGGTGACAATGGAATGGCTCTTGGAAGAATCGATGGAATTATTTTTTTAGTATTATTTATCATCTTCCTTGTAATGATGATTAAGCATGCTCTAAAGGCTAGAGCAGCTGGAGAGACTGTAGTAGTTGAAGGTGAGGATGAAATCGATAAGGACATGCCTATGATCAAGGCGATTTTGTTTATCGTACTTGGAGCAGTTGCTGTTAAATTCGGTGGAGATTTCGTTGTAAATGGTGCTGTTGAGATTGCCTCATCATTTGGAGTATCACAGACACTTATCGGTTTGACAATCGTGGCTTGCGGAACATCACTTCCTGAGCTTGCAACATCAATTGCAGCAGCAAGAAAGAATGAGCTTGATATGGCTATAGGAAATGTTGTTGGTTCAAATATTTTCAATATCCTTTTGATTTTAGGAACCGCTTCATCAATCAGCCAGGTAGACTTCTTGATGGAAAATATTATCGATATAGCAATTTTGTTGGTGTTCTCACTTATTGTTTGGATATTCTGTGCAACAAAGAAGCAGATCACAAGACCACAGGGAATTATCATGTTGCTTCTATATGTGGCAGATATGGTTTACGTGTGCATACGATAATAACTGATGTGTAAAATATAAAATTGAGATATAATGGAGGTAGCTTTTTGGCTACCTCTTTTTTATTAAAAAAGGGGTATATAAAAAATGGAGGCCTAAAATGATAGATTACGCAGAGGGATCAGGAAAACAGTATCATACAGGGGTAGGCCCTGAGGACATTGGAAAATATGTTATCTTGCCGGGGGACCCAAAGAGATGTGAAAAAATAGCAGCTCATTTTGATAACCCTAAAAAGGTGGGAGACAGCAGAGAGTATGTAACTTACACAGGAACATTGGAGGGCGTGAAAGTAAGTGTCACCTCCACAGGAATCGGCGGACCATCTGCGGCTATTGCCATAGAGGAATTGTCCAAAAATGGTGCACATACATTTATCAGAATAGGAACCTGTGGTGGGATGCAACAGGATGTGTGTGGAGGAGATGTGGTTATAGCAACCGGAGCCATAAGAATGGAGGGCACCAGTAGAGAATATGCACCTATTGAGTATCCAGCTGTTCCCGATTTCGATGTGACCAATGCTTTGGTGGCAGGAGCAAAGAAATTGGATGTGAAATACCATACAGGTGTGGTTCAGTGCAAGGATTCTTTCTTTGGACAGCATGAGCCAGAGGTGATGCCTGTGAGCTTTGAATTACAAAATAAATGGCAGGCCTGGCTTAGAATGGGATGCCTCGCATCAGAGATGGAGTCGGCAGCACTATTTATCGCAGGAAGTTTTTTGAAAGTGAGAGTAGGTTCCTGCTTTTTGGTGGTGGCAAATCAGGAGAGAGCAAAGGCGGGTTTGCCAAATGAGCAGGTTCACGACACGGAAGTGGCTATTTCTGTGGCAGTTGAGGCAATCAGAGAGTTGATAAAGCAGGAGAAATAGTTATGAATGATGTAAACAAGTTGATAAATATGGCCTTTGAAGTTAGAGAGAAAGCCTACATACCTTACTCAAATCACGGTGTGGGAGCAGCACTTTTAAGCAAAGACGGTGAAATTTTTACAGGATGTAATGTGGAAAATGCTGCCTACTCGCCAACAAATTGCGCGGAGAGAACTGCATTTTTTAAAGCTGTAAGTGAGGGCGTAAGAGAGTTTGAAGCCATTGCCATAGTGGGAGGTCTTATGAATAGAACTGCCACTAATATCTGTGCGCCTTGCGGAGTGTGTCGTCAGGTGATGAGAGAATTTTGTTCTGATGATTTCAAAATTTATCTGGGATATCGCAATGAAGCAGGAGATATTGACTATGAGTTAATGACTTTGGGTGAGCTTTTACCGGAAAGTTTCGGGCCAGAGAATTTATAAAGTTGAATTTATAGAATTGAGAAGATAAAAGCAAATTTTAATAATACATTTGAAAATAGATATGTAGACTTGCGAGGTGAAGGATATGGAAAACTATAAAAAGTATAAGAGAGTATTTGTTATAGTAATTGATTCCATGGGAATAGGAGCTATGCCTGATTCCAAGGATTTTGGTGATGTGGGTGTGGATACCCTTGGACATATTGCAGAAAAGATGTATGAAAAGGGAGAAAAAGAGGGCGTTGATATTGATAAACGCTTTTATATTCCAAACTTAAAGAAACTTGGACTTACCAATTTAAAGCCTATAGTAGGAGTGGATGGTGAGGAAATCCCAGATGGTTATTATTTGAAAATGTATGAGACCAGCAGAGGAAAGGACACAATGACCGGACACTGGGAGATGATGGGTATAAATACAACTAAACCATTTATTACATTTACAGAGACAGGATTTCCACCAGAACTAATTTCGGAGCTGGAGAAAAGGACAGGCAGAGAGATAATTGGAAATAAGTCTGCCAGTGGAACAGAGATTTTGGAGGAGCTAGGTGAGCAGGAGATAAACGAGGGAAAACTTATTGTATACACTTCTGCGGATTCAGTGCTTCAAATCTGTGGAAACGAGGAGACTATGGGGGTTGAGACCCTCTATAAATACTGTGAGATAGCTAGAGAACTAACCATGAGAGATGAGTGGCGAGTGGGTCGAGTGATTGCAAGACCTTATACAGGGCAGAAAAAAGGAGAGTTTGTAAGGACATCCAACAGACATGATTACGCCTTAAAACCAACAGGTTTAACTGCACTAAACAGCTTAAAGGATGCAGGGTATGATGTGATTTCCGTGGGCAAGATAAATGATATTTTTGTGGGCGAGGGAATCACGGAGAGCAATCGCTCCAAGTCTAGTGTCCATGGTATGGAGCAGACCATAGAGATAGCAAAGAGAGATTTTACCGGTTTGTGTTTTGTAAATTTGGTAGATTTTGATGCTCTTTGGGGACACCGAAGAGATCCTATTGGATATGGACAGGAGATAGAGCGTTTTGATGAGAAGTTAGGCCAGTTATTGCCGCTTTTAGGTGATGAGGATTTGCTTATGATCACGGCGGATCACGGCAATGACCCCACATATACAGGAACAGATCATACTAGGGAATGCGTACCTCTTGTTATGTACTCAAAATCTTTTGTGGAAAATGGTAAATTGGATGACACCAAAACATTTGCAACCATAGGAGCAACAATAGCAGATAACTTCAATGTGGATATGCCAAAAAATACTATTGGTGACTCCATATTACAGAAACTGAGATGATATTTTGAAAGTGAAGATGTCTTTTGTGTGAAATGTGGATAAACATTGAAAATAAGAGATTACTTGTATATAATAACAACGTATAAAATGTATTTATTTTTTATGTAATAGAGGGAGGTTAAGTATGGATTTTTTCAATAAATTAGGAGATACTATCTCTTCAGCAGCATCAGAGATAGGTGAAAAGACAAAGGGAGTTACTGATACTGCAAAGTTACAGTATGAGATGAAAACAAAAGAGGACCTTAAAAAGGAGAAATTCCTTGAGATAGGTCGTAAATATTATGAGGCAAACAAGGACTCAGCCCCAGAGGATATGGCTGATTTATTCGATGAGATCAAGGAAGCTGATGAGAGAATTGAAGCCATCAAAAATGAGATTTCCGACATCAAAGGAGAGTGCGTTTGCCCTAATTGTGGAGCGCGTCTTGCAGCAGATTCTGCTTTCTGCTCTGAGTGCGGAACAAAATTAAACGATATATATGAAGAGGAACAGTAATTAAAATGTCAAACAAAGGTAAATATTACATCACAACAGCAATAGCATACACATCTGGAAAACCACATATAGGAAATACCTATGAGATAGTACTTGCAGATAGTATAGCTAGATTTAAGAGACAGGAAGGATACGATGTATTTTTTCAGACAGGTTCAGATGAGCATGGTCAAAAAATTGAGTTAAAGGCAGCAGAAGCTGGCGTTACACCTAAAGAATTTGTAGATGATGTGTCAAGTCAGATCAAGGATATCTGGAATTTGATGGACACCTCTTATGATAAATTCATCAGAACAACAGATGAAGATCACGAGAAGCAGGTTCAAAAGATATTCAAAAAGCTCTATGATCAGGGTGATATATACAAGGGTGCATATGAGGGAATGTATTGTACACCATGTGAGTCCTTCTGGACAGAGTCTCAGTTGGTAGATGGAAAATGTCCTGACTGTGGCCGTGAGGTTCAGCCAGCAAAGGAGGAAGCATATTTCTTCAAGATGAGTAAGTATGCCGACAGACTTATTGAGCATATCAACACACATCCAGAATTTATTCAGCCGGTTTCTAGAAAAAATGAGATGATGAATAACTTCTTGTTGCCAGGTCTTCAGGATTTATGTGTTTCAAGAACTTCTTTCAAATGGGGAATTCCTGTAACCTTTGATCCAGATCACGTAACATACGTGTGGTTAGATGCCCTTACAAACTACATCACAGGAATAGGATATGACTGTGATGGTGACAGCAGCGATCAGTACAAGAAGTTATGGCCTGCAGATTTACATCTTATCGGAAAGGATATCATCCGTTTCCATACAATTTATTGGCCAATCTTTTTGATGGCACTTGGTGAGCCACTTCCAAAACAGGTATTTGGACATCCATGGCTTATTCAGGCAGATGGCAAGATGAGCAAGTCTAAGGGAAATGTACTATATGCAGATGAGTTGGTAGATTTCTTTGGCGTGGATGCTGTTAGATATTTTGTGTTACATGAGATTCCATTTGATAATGATGGTGTAATTTCCTGGGAACTTTTGGTAGAGAGAATCAATTCTGATTTGGCCAATACTTTAGGAAATCTTGTAAATAGAACAATTTCTATGAGTAATAAATACTTTGATGGAGTTGTCTGTGACAAGGGCGTGGCAGAGCCAGTAGATGAGGACCTAAAGCAGGTTGTCACATCCACAAGAGATAAAGTGGAAGCCAAGATGGATGAAATTCGTGTGGCTGATGCTATATCTGAGGTATTTGCATTATTTAAGAGATGTAATAAATATATTGATGAGACAGAACCATGGGTACTTGCCAAGGACGAGGCCAAGGCGGATCGTTTGTCCACAGTTTTATATAATTTAGTTGAGAGTATCTCAATCGGAGCAACTTTGTTGGAGAGCTTCATGCCAGGCAAGTCAGAGGCTATTTTAAAACAGCTCAATACCGAAAAGATTGCCTATGATGACTTGGATAAATTCGGTCATTATGAAAATGGTAACAAGGTTACAGACAAGCCAGAGATCTTGTTTGCAAGATTAGATATCAATGAGGTTTTAGATAGAGTGGCAGAGTTACATCCTCCAGTAGAAGAGGAAGTGCCAGAGGACGTAATCGATATCGAGGCAAAACCTGAGATTACCTTTGATGATTTCATGAAGATGCAGTTCCAGGTGGGAGAGATTATTTCCTGCGAGGCTGTGCCAAAGTCTAGTAAATTACTATGTTCACAGGTTAGAGTAGGTTCTGAAGTTAAGCAGATTGTATCTGGTATCAAGAAATACTACAAGCCAGAGGAGATGGTGGGCAAAAAGGTTATGGTACTAGTTAACCTAAAACCTGCTAAATTGGCTGGAGTTTTATCAGAGGGAATGCTTCTGTGTGCAGAGGATGCAGAAGGTAACCTTGCTTTAATGACACCAGAGAAGTCAATGCCAGCAGGGGCTGAAATTTGCTAGTACAAGAACATATAATTATAAAATAGTAATATAAGTGCAAGTGGGATATCGATAAGTATTTCGCTTGCACTTTAGTTGGTTTAAAGGTGAAGAAATGATATTTGAAACACATGCTCATTATGACGATGAGTGTTTTGACGAGGATAGGGAAGAGTTATTGTCAGGGCTGCAAGAAAAAAATGTAGGTCTTGTGGTAAATGTTGGTGCTGATTTAGAGACTTCAGTCAATTCAGTGGAGTTGGCAAAAAAATGGGATTATATCTATGCGGCAGTGGGTTGCCATCCCGATGAGGTGGAAGGATTTGATCAGGAGTCTTTAAACAAGATAAAAGAGATGGCCATAAATAATGACAAGGTGGTTGCCATTGGTGAGATAGGTTTAGATTATTATAGGAAAGAAGGCAAGGATTTTATCCCAAATCAAAAGACTTGGTTTAGGAAGCAGTTAGACTTGGCTTATGAGTTGAAAAAACCAGTGATTATTCACTCAAGAGACGCAGGACAAGATACCTATGACATTTTAAAGGAATATATAACAAGCCATAAGGATATAGTAAATCCTGGTGTGGTTCATTGCTATTCATATTCTCCGGAGATGGCCAAAGAGTTTGTAAAACTTGGATTTTACATAGGTGTAGGTGGAGTTGTCACATTTAAAAAGGCCAAAAAATTGGTGGATACTGTGGCACAGATTGACATTGAAAATATATTGGTGGAGACCGATAGTCCTTACATGTCTCCAGAACCAAACAGAGGCAAGAGAAATAATTCTGCCAATATAAAATATATAATTGACAAGATTGCTGAGATAAAAGGCATTAGTTCAGATGAGGTTGAGAGAATCACTGAGGAAAATGCTAGGAAGATGTATGGTTTATAAGACTTATTATATGTTAAAGTATATATAGAAGTCTCAGAGAAAACATTTAAAAAAAGGGTGAGAAGATGGCTTATTTAGGAAATCCAGCGTATACCATGGCGGTTTTAGAAAAACATGGTTTTCGCTTTCAAAAGAAATACGGACAGAATTTTCTTATAGATACTCATATTTTGGAGAAAATAATAGGAGCTGCAGAGATAACAAAGGAGGATTTTGTTATTGAGATTGGACCTGGAATAGGAACCATGACTCAGTATCTGTGTGAGGCGGCCAGAGAAGTGGTGGCTGTGGAGATAGATACCAACCTTTTGCCAGTGCTTGATGATACCTTGAAAGATTATGACAATGTATCCGTGATAAATGAGGATATTTTAAAGGTGGATATCAATGCTTTAGTAAAAGAGAAAAATGGTGGTAAGCCTATAAAGGTGGTGGCAAATCTGCCATATTATATTACAACACCAATCATCATGGGTCTTTTTGAGAGTCATGTCCCTATTGAGTCCATAACTATTATGGTACAAAAGGAAGTGGCAGATAGAATGCAGGTGGGTCCAGGGACCAAAGATTACGGTGCTCTGTCCTTAGCTGTTCAATATTATTCGCGACCTGAGGTTATATGTGAGGTTTCGCCAAGTTGTTTTGTTCCACAACCCAAGGTGGCCAGCACAGTCATCAAACTTACAAGATATGATAAGCCGCCGGTTGAGATAAGCGACGAAGCTTTTATGTTTAAAGTCATAAGGGCATCATTTAACCAGAGAAGAAAGACTTTGGCCAATGGCCTGAGTAATTCAGGGGAGATAAATATTTCAAAGGAAAATATTATGGCAACTATTGAAAAGCTTGGATATCCAGCTGCAGTTAGAGGTGAGACATTTACCCTAGAAGAGTTTGCTAGATTTTCTGAGGAACTATTAAAAACTATTTGATATGAATATTAACTTTATGAGAGAAAGAATATGGAGATAAGTAGATATAACGAGGAAATCCAAAATTATATAATTCAAATCCAGAATAACAGAGGGCAGGACTCAACTACATTAATAGAACTGTGTGATAAATTAGAGGACTATGGAAGACGCAATGACGACGATGCTCTGATTGGTTTTGCTTGTTTTTCTAGGGGCGAGACATATTATCTGTTAAATGATATGAAAAATTTCTATACGCAGATGATTGCCTGCTTAGAACCGATGGAGAAACTTGGTGAATGGGGTTATGTGACAATGGCCAACAATATGCTTGGTATCATGTCTTTAAATCGAGGAAATGCGCCTTTTGCCATGGATTATTATCTCAAGGCTATCGGATACTGTCAGAAGTACAAGTTGCCAGATTTGGAATGGATAGTTCATATGAATGTGGCTTCCCTGTACTACAATATAGGTGAATATAAAAAGAGTCTAGATCAGTTAGAAATAGGTTATCACTATATAATTTCCCATCCTGAGATGCCGGATTATTATAATAATTTAATTACGGTATATATGGGAATGTCCAAGAATTATTTACGGTTAGACAAACTTGATGTGGCCAGTAGTTATCTTCACAGGATAGATTGTGAATGTACACACCAGGTTGATGACATCAATAAATTATTGATATCTTGTCTCAGAGCTCGATTATATTTTGTCAGAAAAATGGATTCGCAGGCAGATAGGGTAATTGAGGAAATCAGTGAGGGATTGACATTGGATATGCCAATTATGGATATGTTTGATGATTTATATGATTATCTTCAAATGTTGTTGGTAAGGGGAATGCGTCAGGACTTTTTAGTGGCTTACAAGATTGTGGAAAAAGTTACAGAGCGTACCAATATTAAAAATCTCAAGAAGAATTTATTGACTCTAAAAGTTAAATATTATAAGCAAGTACGAGATGTGGAGAAATACCAGGAGGCTGCCATAGAGTTTTTTGATGTGTCAGAGTTGATGGAGCGAGAGAATCGTATGATGGTCATCAATATGATTGGTATGAGAAGTTCTCTAAATAATTTGGTTCAGTTAAATAAAGAAGTGGAGCAAGAAAATGAACTTCTGCAGAGGAAGTCAGAGACGGATCCACTTACTGGTTTGTATAATAGATCAAAACTTAACGAGTATGGCGAGGAGGCTTTTGAGCGAGCATATCATCAAAAGACACCGATGGCTATTGAGATATTAGATGTAGATTATTTTAAGCAATACAATGATAATTACGGTCATCAGCAGGGAGATAAGGCCATACAGTTGGTTGCGGACATTATGATGCAAGTCAGAAGAAAAAATAAAAAGGGCAATATTTTCTGTTCAAGGTATGGCGGCGATGAGTTCGTTATAATTTATGAGGGCTTGAGTAAAGACGAGACCATGGCGGCGGCAACCCAGCTAAAGCAGATGATTCTAGCTGAGAGATTGGAACATAAATATTCTTTTGCGGCGGATATTCTTACCATTTCTCAGGGAATTTGTTGGGGAATACCAAATGATGAAACACGAGTATGGGATTATCTTCATATTGCAGACGAGTTGTTATATAACGTAAAAAAAGTATCAAGAAATAGTATAAAAATTGCTGCTATAGGGGATATAAAGCAGCAGTAATAATTAATAAAGGTCGGATGTTATGAATACAATTAAAAAAATCTTTTTTACAGATATCAAAAATTTGTTTAAGAATTTTTTGGCTTTAGTAGTAGCCATTGGAGTATGTTTTTTACCAGCGCTTTATGCCTGGTTCAACATATATTCCAACTGGGATCCATATGGAAATACTGGAAATTTGAAATTGGCAGCAGTATGTCTAGATGAGGGATTTACTGATGAGAATGGAAAATACCAAAATGTGGGAAATGAGATAATAGAGGAATTGTCAGGCAACGACAAGGTTGATTGGCAATTTTTAGATAGCCAGGATGAAGCTCTAGAGGGAGTGAAGTCTGGCTATTTTTACGCCGCAATAATCATTGAAGATGGGTTCACATATAATATGTACAACATGTTTGTGGAGGATGTTACTCAGCCTACCCTTATTTTTTATGAAAATCAAAAGAAGAATCCTGTGGCAACAAAAATATCAGATACTGTTATAGGAAATGTAAAAAGCAGTATAAATAAAAAGTTTGTAAAAGTAATGGTCTCTTCAATTTTTACTGAGGCTAATGATATGTATATGGATATTGAAAATGAAGGTGGCGTGGATGCTTTTATAACAAAACTTGAGAATGTAAATAGTGAGTTGACTGAATATCAAGATATGCTCGATAAGATAATACAGGCCAATTCAGTGCTTAATTCCACTGTTGATGGAGCTGGGGAGGATGCGAAGAATTTACAGCAAAAGACACAAAGTAGTGCTGATGCCTTAAATCAATCTGCAAATTCAATAAAATCTAGTGCAGATTCCTTAAATGATTACAAATCTCAGGTGGATTTGACCTTAGATACTATTACAACAATGCTTGTAAACATTCAAACTAATTTGGAGCAAGCCCAGCTTAGTGGAGATGTGGAAAATGTAAAGACTGCCACAGATCAGGCGGTCTCTGATATAAATGTTGTCATAACAGACTTAAATGCACTTTCAGCATCTCTTTCTCAGACTGATTCGCAAGATACAGTAAACACCATAACCACAGTGATTGGAAATATAACAGGTCTTCAGTCTAACTTAGAGAAGTTGAACTTAGGAGAATCATACAGTGTTGCCTATGCAGATACGAAAGCCACGGAGACCACCGCTACCGATTCGTTAAGCACTGTGATAAATGATATTCAAAATACTAGAAATATAATTGACAATCAGATGATTCCACAGGTTAGAAACAGTGTGAATAATTTGGAAAAAATTGTTTCAGATGCCAGTGACTTAATGAATAGTATGAGTGGAATACTTGGAAACATGGGAGATGTTTTCGGTTCCTTAAATACTACAATATCAAGTACTAATACAAGTCTTGTAAAGACAAGAGATGTTTTGGCACAGATTAATGAGAGAATATCAACGGCTTTGGATAAAGCCAATTCCGTGAAAGAGGACGAGAAGGTTGAAGCCTTGGTAAATGCTTTATCAGGGGATCCTGACATGTATGGTGAGTTTTTCTCTGAGCCAGTGGTTATAGATACAGTGGCTGTTTATCCTATAGATAATTACGGTTCGGCAGTTGCTCCATTTTATACAATTCTCTCAATTTGGGTCGGGGCTACAATTTTAGTTGCCATAGTAAAGACTAGAGTGGATAAGAATAAATATTTAGACGCTTCTCCATCTCAACTTTTTATGGGCAGAGGATTGATATTTATTGTAATGGGTCAGATACAAACTTTAATTACAGTCTTAGGAGATATATTTATATTAAAGATTCAGTGCATTCATCCATTTTTGTTTTGGTTGGCGGCGGCATTGGCATCTTTGGTATTTACTTTACTGATATACGCTTTGGTTCACAGCTTTGGAGATGTGGGAAAAGCGGCAGCAGTTGTGGTATTAGTTCTTCAGATAGCGGGATCATCAGGAACATATCCTATTGAATTATTGCCAGAGTTTTTCCAGAAAGTATATATCTTCTTCCCGTTCCCTTATGCAATAAATGCCATGAGAGAAGCCATCTGCGGATTATATCAGTTGGATTACGTAAAATATTTGGTGGAGTTGGCACTGTTTTTAATACCGGCGCTAGTCATTGGATTGTTGTTAAGAATACCTTTTGAGGGAATCAATAGTTATATGCATAAGCGTATGAAAGATACAGAGATGATGTAGGGGTGAAAGAGGATGAGTATAGAACCAGATTATAAGGATTTATTAAATAAATTTATGAATTATGAGCAGGAGACTCATAGGCAGAATCAAAAAAAGATAAAGGTGGGCATCAAGGTAAATATTATCTTACCTCTTATATTTTTAATTTTGAGTTTTGCCATCTCCTCAGGGAAATTATTATTTCTAATAATGTGGATAATATCCCTTTTTGGCATTGCGTTTTATTTGATATATGTGGAGTATTCAGATTATAAAATGATGGAGCGCATGAAAGAGTATGGCATGAAGATAAATAATGAGGGCGAATCTCTTTTGATAAATGAAAAAGATTTACAGCAGGCAGAGGAGAGAGTTCAGGAAAAATTGGACAAAGTTGATGAGCACCGTGCAAAGATTAAAGAGGCGGTTAGAGAAGAAATAGATGAAAAAATTGGGGAGATAAAAGGGGGCGATGACAAATGACAAATATTTTTCGTATCGCTTCTGCCGACATAAAAAGGCTTGTTACAAATGTTGTGGCAATAGTAATTATAATGGGATTGTCAGTGATGCCATGTCTCTATGCATGGTTTAACATCTTATCAAACTGGGATCCTTATGGTGAAGATGCAACTAAGAATTTACAGGTTGTGGTAGTCAGCGCAGATAAGGGCGTTGAAATTGGTGGAATAGAGCTAAATGTTGGAGATATGATAGTTTCCAATTTAAAAGAAAACAAGACAATTGGCTGGAAATTTGTGGACACAAAGGAGGAAGCTGAGAGTGGAGTATATAGTGGAAAATACTATGCTGCCTTGGTTGTGGATGAGAACTTCTCCTCAGATATTATTAGTTTTCTAGGGGGAGAACTTGAAAATCCCAAGATAACGTATTATGAAAATGAAAAGAAAAATGCCATTGCACCGAAGATTACAGGCAAGGTAAAGACCACCTTAGAGGAGGAGATTGACAAAGCATTCGTATCAACAATGGCAAAGACTATGCTTGAGGTCAGTGACTATATTGCCACTTCAGATGAGACGGATTCCACTGGTCTTACCAATAAAATAAGTGACAAGTTACAGCGCTTAGATGGTGATATGACGACTTATATTACTATTTTAGAGTCTTATATTAGTATCATAGATGCTGCGGAGAATTTGACAGAGACCACAGGTAAGATGTCTAATCAACTAGACAGTATGATGGCGACAGGAAGGTCTATTATCAATTCGGCTGACTCTGCCATAAATAGTGGTCAGAATGCTATTGATACTACAGGAGATACCATTAGCGTCAATATTTTAAATATAAAAAATACTATTTATAACATATCTGATATGACAGATGATTTTGTAGGAGATGTGGAGCTTTTAGGAACAGTTAGTTCTAGTCAAGTGGATTCACTTATTGCAGCAATAGATTCTCTTCGGGATACATACAATATAAATGTTCGAGATACAGTTAGTCAGAATTCAGCTATCGAAGAAAATAAAGCTACAGTAGATAGTGATTTAGAAAAAGTTCAAAATGATCTTGTGGCTATAAAGTCGGCGGGGGATGCGACTTCAGAGGATGCGAAATCGCTAGCTTTGACCTTGAAGCAGGATATGGACAAGTGTAAAAATGATATAGACAATCTATATAATACATATAACAACACCATTAATCCTCAGCTGAAAAATACTATGAACGATATGCAGGGTTCTATTGATGAGGTACAGCAGATACTAAATTATTCTAGTGAGAATATCAGTGATGTGTCAAAAGCATTGAATAGTTATCCAGACATGGTGGGTTTTGGAAAGGAAAAGTTGACCAAAACTCTTGAGTCAGCTAAGGATATGCAGTCAAAACTTCGAGAGTTAATGGCAGATATCAATGATTTAGAAAGTGATACACAATATGCCACTCTAATGAAATTGATTGAGTCAGATCCAGAGTTAATAGCTGATTTTATTTCTAGTCCGGTAAACCTAGATGAGCAGCCAATATATGTCATGGAAAATAATGGTTCTGCCACAGCTCCATTTTATGTGATTCTATCTATCTGGTTTGGCGCATTGATTCTTATAGCAATCATTCATACCTCTGTAAAGACCATACCAAGCGGATGTGTGGACGTAAAAAATTACCAGCTATTTTTTGGAAGATATATAGTATTCTTTTTGGTGGGACAAGTTCAGACATTAATAACAGTGTTGGGTTCATTGTTGTTTGTGGGAATACAGTGCGAGCATCCATTTATGTATTGGATGGCAGCGGCAATATCAAGTTTTACATTTACCTTGTTTATGTATTCTCTTTCATATGCTCTTGGAAATGTTGGAGAGGCAGCAGCAGTAATTTTACTAGTTATTCAGGTTGCAGGATCTGGTGGTACATTCCCAGTGGAGGTATTGCCGACGGTGTTCCAATATTTATATAAGTACATGCCATTCGCCTATGGAATGAATGCCATAAGAGAGTCTATAGCAGGTATGCATGGCCATGATTATTGGGGATACTTAGCAGGAATGGGTATATATATCCTTGCGGCATTAGTTTTAGGTTTGGTTATAAGTATTCCTTGTAAAAAGCTTAATGCTATGATTGAAGAGAGTAAGGAAAACACGGATCTTTTAGTATAAATATATTTACGTAAACAGGAGAAAAAATAATAAATTGCTAATTATCTTTTTCAATGTTATACTCAATTCAAATCAATAAATATCATTGATTATAAAAGGTTCAAAGTATAATTTTATATGACTTGAAAGGAGAAGAGACTATGGCAAAATGGGTTTGTAGTGTATGTGGATACGTATATGAAGGCGAGCAGCCACCAGAGGAGTGTCCAGTATGTCACGTAGGAGCAGACAAGTTTAAAAAACAGGAAGGTGAGATGAAGCTTGCAGCTGAGCATGAGTATGGAATTTATGCAAAGACTGTAAAGAACAATCCTGATGTTTCAGAGGAAGATAAGAAGTACATCCTTGAGCAGTTAAAGTCAAACTTTACAGGTGAGTGTTCAGAGGTTGGAATGTATCTATGTATGGCAAGAATTGCTCATCGCGAGGGATATCCAGAGATCGGGTTATATTGGGAGAAAGCTGCATATGAAGAGGCAGAGCATGCTGCTAAGTTTGCGGAACTTTTAGGAGCTGATTTAGAGCCTAATATGACAGATTCAACAGAGAAGAATCTTGCATGGAGAGTTGACTGTGAGTACGGTGCAACACAGGGTAAGTTTGACTTGGCATCTTGTGCAAAGAAGAACAACCTTGATGCAATTCATGACACAGTTCATGAGATGGCTAGAGACGAGGCTAGACACGGCAAGGCATTAGAGGGACTTTTAAAGAGATATTTTAAGTAAAATATTTACAGAAATGATTTAAACCAAAGGCGGGTATAATTCGCCTTTGGTTTTTTAAATATGTCAAAACCGCAAGAAAAGTAATGTCTATAGCAAGAAATGAAAATTTTTTGAAGTGGTCAGAGATGCTATAATGATAATAATTGTTGCTATATTTAAAAAGGACGGAGGGTTAATATGGAAAACAAGTTCATCACAATAGGCGAGATAATGATGAGATTGACACCCCCAAATTATGAGAAGATAAGGGTGACTCAGACATATGAAGCTAGTTTTGGAGGTGCGGAGGCGAATATTGCTTTGGCATTGGCAAATCTAGGAATAGATAGTACTTTTTTTACAGTTGTGCCAGATAACAGTTTGGGAAAGAGTGCCATAAGAATGCTTCGAAGTTACGATGTTCACTGCAGTCCTGTTATTCGCTCGACTAAGGAGGAGACTCCTACCCATAGATTGGGTACATATTATTTAGAGACTGGATTTGGAATACGTCCAAGTCAGGTGACTTACGACAGAAAGCACAGTGCATTTTCTGAATACGATTTCAGTGAATATGATTTGCGAAAATTGTTGTCAGAGTTTACATGGCTTCACATGAGTGGAATAACACCAGCCCTCTCAGAGAATTTAAAGAAGCTTACATTAGACAGCTTAAAAATCGCTAAGGAGTTAGGTCTTACAGTAAGTTTTGATGGAAACTTTAGAAGTGCGTTGTGGACATGGGAGGAAGCGAGAGAATTCTGTACCATGTGTCTTCCATATGTGGATGTGCTCTGCGGAATTGAGCCTTATCATTTATGGAGAGATGACAATGATCATTCAAAGGGAGATTACAAGGATGATATTCCTTTGCAGCCTACTTTTGAGCAGCAGGACGAAGTCTTTAAGCGTTTTGTGGAGAAATATCCAAATATCAAGTGTATTGGAAGACATGTGCGATATACTCACAGCGGTACTGAAAATAGTTTGAAAGCATATTTATGGTTGCATGATAAAACATATGAGAGTAAGTTATTTAACTTTACCATCTTAGATAGAGTAGGTGGTGGAGATGCATTTGCCAGTGGATTAATCTATGCTATGATGAAGAATTATTCTCCTGATGATATAGTCAATTTTGCAGTGGCAAGTAGTGTAATTAAGCACACAATAAGAGGTGATGCAAATATTACAGATGATGCTAGAACCATTAGAAATCTAATGAATATGAATTACGATATAAAAAGATAAATAAAAAATCCCCTGAGTAGGTAGATTTGTAAAAATCAAAACCTGTCAGGGGATTATTATGTTACATAAAATATAAAAATTTTTTGAAAATCATCTCATCAGAAGTCCATATAGTAGGTGGTCTCTCCACTGTCCCTGTATATAAATCTTTTCCTTTAAGAGACCTTCCTGCTCAAAACCTAATTTTTCAAGTAGATTGATGGATGGAATATTATCTGGGAGAACAAGGGCTTCAAAGCGCCGGATACCTACCTCATGAAAAATCATTTCTATACTGGCATTTAACGCCTCAAAAGCATATCCCTTTCGCCAATACTCTGGTGCAATCTTGTATCCCACCATACAGCTGGAATAAATGTCGGGGGAGATGCCGTGAAAGCTTACTGTTCCCACAAGATTTGTGGGATTTTCTTTTTCATAAATCCAAAAACGAAACATCTTCATAGCTAGAGTTTGCTGATATTCAGCCTGAAGAAGTTTTTCATGAAATTTTAAAGTATAAAAATCTTCTTTGTATATTGGTTCATATTTCTCATAAATTTCCGGATGTGCACTATAAAAAGCCAGTGTCTTAGGAGCGCAATCTGGGGTTAAAACACGAAGACGAAGTCTCTTGGTCTCGATTTCTAAAGTCATACTTGGTTTTGTCCTTTTTATAAATCTCATATATTTTAATTTAAACCTCTACATGCTACCTCAGGAATGTAAGAGCGTAAAATTTCTAAATAGTTATCAATAGTTTTAGCATCAGGTGTGGAAAAAATAGGATTAATCACACCCTCAGATTCCTGATATGGTTGTAAATAGTATTTCTTGGCGCCATTTATCCATTTTCCAATTGAATCAATATCATTTTCCGTAAATAATTCTACAGGTACAGTGGTGCGAAACTCGTAATCTATTTTGTCACTTAAGAGATAATCCACAGATTCAAGAATCGGTTTGATATCAAAGTCATCCTTGCCGATAGTTAGCCCATATTTCTGGGGCTGATTTTTTATATCCATGGCCACGTAATCAATCAGTTTATTTTCAACCAATGATTTAAGCATCAATGGATTGCTTCCATTAGTATCTAGTTTTACAAGATATCCAAGATTTTTTATTTCGGCTATAAAATCGGGAAGGTCTGGATGCAAGGTGGGTTCTCCACCGGAAATGACCACGCCCTCGATAATTCCTCTTCTCTTATTTAAATGGGAAAATATTTCCTCTTTAGAATAGGAGCCGGTGGTGGCTGCATTAATAACTAAATCTTTATTTTGGCAATAAGGGCAACAAAAATTACAACCCGCCGTGAACAATATGGTAGCCATATGTCCTGGATAATCCACAAGTGTAGTTTTTTGCATACCTGAAATTTTCATTTCTAGCCCCCGTTTATCAAAAATGATATACTATGAGTATAGCATTTCACAGGAGGTAAATCTATATGGGTATAATGGATAAATTTGAGGAAAATAGAGAGATTAAAAAAGATGAGAAATATATGAAAATGGCCTTAAAAGAGGCGCAGAAAGCGGCGGATATCAACGAGGTGCCAATTGGATGTGTCATTGTGAGAAATGACAAGGTGATTGCCAAGGCTTATAACAAAAGAAATACTGAGAAAAATGTTTTGGCCCATGCGGAGCTTCTTGCCATTAAGCAGGCTTGTAAAAAAACAGGTGACTGGAGATTGGAAGATTGTACAATGTATATCACTTTAGAGCCATGTCAAATGTGTTCTGGAGCAATGGTTCAGGCAAGACTTAAAAGAGCGGTGATTGGAGCAATGAACAAAAAGGCAGGATGTGCTGGGTCTGTATTAAACATTTTACAGATGCAGGAGTTTAATCACCAGGTGGATGTGACTAGAGGCGTTTTAGAGACAGAGTGTTCAGAGGTGATTTCAAAGTTTTTTGCTGATTTAAGAGAGAGCGACAAACAGTAGAGATTAGTAGTATTCCTTGACATTTGTAGGGAGTGCCTATAAAATACAATAGCCGGCCTTCGTAAGTGGCGTTGAGACTTGGGTCTTGCGCGACGGATGCCTACGAATCGTGTCAGGTCAGGAATGGAGCAGCACTAAGAAGGATTTTCCGGGTGCCGCGAGGTCGCCTGAGTTGAGTTAACTGCGAAGGTATCGGTATTTAATATAAAAAGATATAGTAGGGAGCAATTTGATGAAAGTCTTTATCGAATTGCTTTTTTTAGTGCTTGTAAGTTGCGATTGAAGGATACCTATGTTATATTTTTTAGTTGTAGAAATAGATTTAATGATAGACTGATTCTAGATGTGCAGATTGGTGTATCAAGGGAGAAAGATTATGGGTGCTCAGGATCGAACAGAAAAAGTTCTAAGAGATATACATGTCCTATTTTCCAAGGCTAAGCCATATAACGGAAGCAAGAAGGATGTTATCGTCGACAAGAATGAGATGATGGAATTGCTGAAGGAATTAAATAACTGCATGTATGATATGCAGGATGAGTATGGTCTTACAGCAATAAAAAAAGATAAGGCCAATCGTGAGATGCAAAAGCAAGGTGATGATATTATCTTTGAAGCGTCGAGAAAGGCTGAGGATATCTATGCCGCATCCATTATGTATACAGATAATGCCTTGAATAATATCATTGATATTATGGCGGAGGCGAATAAATCTATTGAAAAGATTTATAACGAAACGGCTACCAATCTAAAAAATGAGCAACGTGTTGTAAAGGATAATCAGTTGGATTTGAAGGCACAGCTCAATGATTTGATAGATACACAAAAATATATTCGACTTATCGAGGATGAAAATCGTCGATTGGAAAAGGCGAAGGAGGCTGGAGAGGAGCCGGGAATTAAGACTTCTTCAGGAGGTTCTAGTTTTGCTGGAGTTCAGCCGGAAATCAGGATAAACAAGGATTACTTTATTCAAAATGGAATACCTCTAGATGACGTGGAGGCTGATTCTGATAGTAAGGAAGCCGGCATGGAAAATGGTCAAATGACTGAGGAACAAATTGCGAAGATGCAGGCGGAACTTGACAATGAGTACTTCGATTGGAAGGAAGATGGTCAGGAGCCAGAGGAAAAGGAATCAAAAAAATCTGGATTTCCGTTCTTTGGTAAAAAGTAATTTGGTTTTAGAATATTTTAAACATTTTTGTTTTGAAGTATATATATAAATAAAATTCAGGAGGAATAACATGAAATTATACGAACAAGGCGTGTACTTGGTAAATGGCGAAAAGCTAGTTGAGGATGGTCCACAGGCACAAGCTGCAATTAAGCAGATGACTGGGAAGGATATAGATAAATCTGAGGCAGCTAAGCAGACAATGGCTTACGGTATTTTGCAGAATCACAACACATCAGGAAATATGCAAAATCTTCAGATTAAGTTTGATAAATTGACATCACATGATATTACATATGTAGGAATCATTCAGACTGCAAGAGCTTCTGGACTTGAGAAGTTCCCAATTCCTTACGTATTGACAAACTGTCACAACTCTCTTTGTGCAGTAGGTGGAACAATCAATGAGGATGACCATATGTTTGGTCTCACATGTGCTAAGAAGTATGGCGGTATCTATGTACCACCTCATCAGGCAGTAATTCATCAGTTTGCTCGCGAGATGTTGGCAGGTGCTGGTAAGATGATTTTGGGATCTGATTCACATACTCGTTATGGTGCCCTCGGTACTATGGCTATGGGTGAAGGTGGTCCTGAGCTTGTAAAACAGCTTTTGAATAAGACATATGACATAGCAATGCCAGGGGTTATCGGTGTTTATATGACAGGAACTCCAATGAAGGGTGTTGGTCCTCAGGATATAGCTCTCGCTATTATCGGAGAGGTATTTGACAAGGGTTACGTAAAGAACAAGGTTATGGAGTTCGTAGGACCTGGTGTCAATAATATGTCTGTTGATTATAGAATTGGTGTTGATGTTATGACAACAGAGACAACTTGTCTATCTTCTATTTGGAAGACAGATGATAAGGTGAAGGAGTTTTACGATATTCACGGTAGAATCGGTGAGTATGCAGAGCTTAATCCTGGAGATGTGGCTTACTATGATGGAATGATTGAGATTGATTTATCAGAAATCAAGCCAATGATTGCTATGCCATTCCACCCAAGTAACACATACACTATTGAGGAGTTAAACGCGAACCTTATGGACATCTTAGATGACTGTGAGAAGCGTGCCAAGGTTAGCCTTGATGGACAGGTTGACTTTACTTTAAAGGATAAGGTTAGAGATGGTCGTCTATATGTAGATCAGGGAATCATCGCTGGTTGTGCAGGTGGTGGATATGAAAATATTACTGATGCTGCAGACATCTTGCGTGGTACATCAATCGGACCAGATGAATTTACACTTAGTGTATATCCAGCAAGTACACCAATCTATATGGAACTTGTGAAAAATGGTTCTGTTGCCGATCTTATGGAGACAGGTGCAATTGTTAAAACTGCATTTTGCGGACCTTGCTTTGGTGCAGGTGACACTCCAAGTAATAACGGATTTTCTATCAGACATTCAACTAGAAACTTCCCTAACAGAGAGGGCTCTAAGTTGCAGAATGGTCAGATTTCATCAGTTGCTCTTATGGATGCTCGTTCAATCGCAGCAACAGCTGCCAACAAGGGCTACCTTACAGCAGCAACAGATATGGACGTTAATTATACAAAGCCTAAATATTACTTTGATGGTAAGATTTATGAGAATAGAGTATTTGATAGCCACGGTGTGGCAGATCCTAGTGAGGAGATTAAGTTTGGACCAAACATCAAGGATTGGCCAGCAATGAGTGCTCTTCCAGAGAATTTATTCCTAAAGGTTGTATCTGAGATTCATGATCCTGTTACAACAACAGATGAGCTTATTCCATCAGGAGAGACTTCATCTTACAGATCAAATCCTCTTGGACTTGCAGAGTTTACTCTTTCTCGTAAGGATCCTGAGTATGTAGGTCGTGCTAAGGAGATTCAGAAGGCTCAAAAGGCACTCGAAGCGGGAGAGTGTGCAGGTGAGGCTGTACCTGAGTTGAAGGAGATCGTTAAGACAGTAAAAGAGACATACCCTGATGTAAGCCACGAGAACTTTGGTGTAGGAAGCACTATCTTTGCTGTAAAACCGGGAGATGGATCTGCCAGAGAGCAGGCTGCATCTTGCCAGAAGGTATTAGGTGGATGGGCAAATATTGCCAATGAGTATGCTACTAAGAGATATCGTTCAAACCTTATTAACTGGGGTATGCTTCCATTTATTATTCCAGAGGGAGATCTTCCATTTACATTGAATGATTACATTTTCGTGCCAGGAATTAGACAGGCAGTAATCGACAAGGCAGAAACTATTGAAGCTTTTGTTGTAAAAGATGGTAAGTTGAATAAATTCGAGATGAAGCTGGGAGATTTGACAGAGGATGAGAGAGATATCATCTTAAAGGGATGTTTAATCAATTATTATAGGGGTTAATTTTAGAGTTATGACAGGTTTTGTTAGTAACTATTAAATGGTATTGAAGGGACTGACAAATGGAACAAAAAGATCAAAATATAATCGAGAAACAAAGATTTAGAAGCCAGATGAAAACGGCTGGAGTTGTTATTTTCACAGCTTGTTGCATTATATTGTTTTACTTTATGATACAGCGTTATCACGGATTCGGAGCGGCATGGGATAAAATAATGTCTGTATGCGCAGGAATTATAATAGGTTTTGTACTAGCATTTTTGATGAATCCTATAATGGTTTTTCTGGAGAAAAAGATTTTACCGTTTTTCCTAAGACATTCCAAAAATGAGGAAAAAACGAGAAAATCCGTTAGATTGTTATGCAGCGTGTTAGCTTTGATAGCTGTGGTTGGAATAGTAGTTGTATTTTTCATCTATATTATTCCAGAGTTTTATGAGTCTATAAAATATTTGGCAGACCATATTTATGAGCAAATCCAAGGTATTTTGGATTGGGCTAATGACATAACAGGTGGAAAATTTGCCAAGCAGATTAATAATGCTAAGAACAGTGATATTGATGCGGGAATTCAGAATCTTATTGCTATGGTTCAGGATTATTTAAATCTCTCGAAGGACGAAATGCTTGAAAAGGTTGTGACAGGGGCAATTAGTATTGGAAAGCTTGCAGTAAATCTTGTTATCGGATTAATCGTTTCTGTTTATGTGCTTTGTAGTAAGGAAAACTTCAAGGCTCAGGCAAAAAAGATTGCTTATGGATTGTTCTCTGCAAAGGTTGCCAACGTTATGCTTGAGATTGGACGCAAGACATCTGAAATTTTTTATGGATTTATCATTGGTAAGATTATTGATTCTATTGTGATTGGTATTATCTGTGCAATCTTTATGAAGATAGTTGGTTTGCCATACATTTTGCTATGCTCTGTGGTTATTGGTGTTACCAATATTATACCTGTATTTGGTCCATACTTTGGTGCGGTTCCAACAGTTATTATTTTATTCCTTACAAATCCAACACAGGGAATAACTTTCTTGATATTTGTCATTGTTTTACAGCAGGTAGATGGAAATATTATTGGACCTGCAATTTTGGGAGATTCCACAGGATTATCTCCATTCTGGGTAGTGGTTGCAATCGTTGTAGGAGGTGGACTCTTTGGGGTTCCAGGAATGATTGTCGGTGTACCTACCATGGCTCTTCTTTATTACCTTGTTGGTAGATTTATATCTTATAGGGTTGAGAAAAAAGGACTGTCTAGAGAGACGGCGGACTATCTGAATATGGATTATGTAGATACAGAAACCAATGAGATGGTAAATCATACAGCGGCCTATGGTGAGGAGAGACATTATGTCAATCTGAAAATGTTCGAGAAGAAGAAGATGCTAATAAAGGCAAGAAAAGAAAAAAATCAAAAAAATAAATCGGAATAAATTTCTAGATTTTAAGGGGTATTTGGCTCGTCTAAATACCCCTAATTTTTTTGCATTCAAATAGACGATATGATACACTAAATCTGTATATCCAGGACGATTTTCGGGGGTAAATTAAATTGGAAAGAAACGAGTACAGAGAGAAATATAATCAACTAAAAAGCTTGGTGGATCTTAATAGATTAGAGGAAGCGCTGACCATAGTTGAAAGTACTAATTGGAATAAATGTAATAATGTAAATACAATTGTTTTGGCGGCGAAAGTATACGAGGCTGAGGCTAAGTATGAAGAAGCCAAAGAATTATTATATTTAGCGCATGAGAGATCACCAATTGGAAGGATGATTATATATCATTTAGCGCTTAATTGTATCGAGCTTGGAGAATTGGAAGAAGCCAAGGATTATTATGAGGAATTTGTTGAAATAGCTCCTCATGATAGCTTGAAATATATTATTAAATATAAATTGAGCAAGGCAGCAGGCGCTGAGAATACAACCCTCATTGCAATACTAGAGGAATTAAAAGGGCATGACTTTTTAGAGGAGTGGTCGTATGAGTTGGCATATTTATACCACAAGACACTCCAGATAGATAAATGCATAGATTTATGCGATGAAATCATACTTTGGTTTGGAGATGGCCCATATGTAGAACGCGCGCTGGAAATGAAAATGATTTATCAGCCACTAGATAAGGCCCAGGAAGATAAATACAGAAGCTTTCAAAATAAACGTCAAGGAATTACAGAGATAAAAGCCAATGAGCTTTTGTCTTCAGGAGAAATAGTATCTAAAAACATTGAGATTCCTTCAGTGGAAATTCAGGCAGAGAAGTTTAATACTATAAATCTTCAGGCGGAAATTAAGAAAAATATAGATGAGATAATGAGAGCCACTGAGGCTGGTGAAGTCAATGAAAATATGGAAAATATTAAGACTTTAGTTGAGGAGATTCCATATTTACAGGTTACGGACGATAGACAAAAGCCACAAAAGTCCAAGGAAGAAGCGAATCAAAAAACTTTGATGGACACATTCAAGGGATATTTGGCAGAGGAGTATGATGGTCAGATTTCGCTTTTGGTTCCAGAGCCAAAGGAGGAAGAGGAGCAAATCGAAGGTCAGATGACCATAGAGGATGTGATGGCCGAATGGGAAAAGACCAAGAGGGCCGCAGAGGCAACTTTGCAAGATGCTCAGAAGCAGGAGCTCGATGAAGTCAAGGGCCATGCTCTTGAGGAGGCTGCACATATAATGGATAGATTGGAGGGGGCTATGCCTAAACTTGAGGCAGGTGCTTCGCCAACAGATTTATTGAAAGAAGAATATATGTCAAAACCAGTGGCTGCAGTTGAAAGTGCTGCAAGCGTAAATATGGATGAATATATTCCTAGTATTGAAGAAATTGAAAATGATAAAAAAGAGGCAGAGGTCTTTAATATTCCTAAGGTTACAGATGGCCATGAGGCGGGAGTCGGATTGACGGTGCCAGTTATTCACCCTGCACCAGAAATGAATTTGGCAGACAAGGCAGAAATACCGAGTGTTCAAAAAGGTATAGATTTGGCAAAGACACAGAGGTGGGAGCCGCCGCGCATAGAGAAGGAAGAAGTTGTCGAGGTGGATGAAGCAATCGAGAACAAAGAAGCTGTCGAGGAGGATGAAGCAATCGAGAACAAAGAAGTTGTCGAGGAGGATGAAGTAGCCGAGAACAAGGAAGCTGTCGAGGAGGATGATCAGGTGAATATAGAAGAGGCTAGCAAGATTGTGGCAGATGTAAATGACATGCTCCAGCAGGAGATAGATAGAATAATGGCGGAGGACAGCGCCGACCAGGAAGAAGAACAAGAAATTGATATCGAGGATAGCGAAGTTGCGCAGGAATCTGATGTTGATGAAGAAGAAGTAGAACAGGAAGCAGACACAGAGGAGCCTGCTGTAGAAGAGGATATTTTACCTCAGATTATTGATCCAGAAGAGTTGTTAAAAGAGGAATCCTCTGAAGAGGATGAGAGCCAAGATATTGAAGAGGCTGACGAAGAAGATATTTTGCCAGAAATAGAGGAAATCAAGCTTGAACCTGAGGAAGTGGCAGAATTGGTGGATGAAAAAGTTTTAGAACGAGCAATTTCTGATGAAATGCCACAGGTAGAACTTACAGAAGATGAAAAGGAAATCTTTTCATATTTTATGCCAATAGCTGGTATGGAAAACACTATTTGCCAAGCGTTGACAGGCTCAAAGAGCCATATTAGCAACAGAAAGAACTCTGCTACTGGAAATATTATTATTCAAGGTAGTAAAGGAAGCGGAAAGACAATGCTTGCGTCAAATCTCATTAAGGTTATACAAAATGAAACTGGCAAGCAGACAGGACCTGCGGGAAAAATAGATGCAGAGCAGTTGAACAAAAAGGATATTCCAACCGTATTGTCTAAAGTGGAAGGCGGAAGTTTGATTATTGAAGATGCATCAGTCTTGACAGAGGCAACAATAGAAACCTTGAGACAACAGATGTCTTTGAACACAACTCACGTGTTAGTGGTGTTGGAAGCTGAAAAAGGTGACATTGAAAAGTTGATGGCTAAAAATAACAGGTTTAGCGCAATGTTTACAGAAAAAATTACAATTCCAATATTTACAATAGATGAGCTTGTGAATTTTGGAAAGGTGTATGCGCTAGAAAATGGATATGCTGTAGATGAAGTTGCAATATTGGCAATGTATAACCGTATAAATTTGGTACATCATTTGGGAAGACCAACAGCACTTATAGACGTGAGAGATATTATGGAGGATGCCATTGAAAATGCGGAAAGAGGTGGAATCAAAGCCGCCTTTGGCCGTTTAGGGGCAAAAAAATATGATGAGGACGGAAATCTCATTTTGAGGGAAAAGGATTTCGAGTTGAATTAAAAGGGGCGTGAGACTATGGGAAGATTTACCGATTTGGATATGTATTTGTTGGGCCAGGCGACACACTATGACATATACAAGAAAATGGGGGCAAATGTTGGAACTTTAAATAGCAAAAAGGGCGTCTACTTTGACGTGTGGGCACCACATGCTGCTGCTGTTGCAGTCATAGGCGAGTTTAATGACTGGGACGAAAAAGCAAATATGATGGAGAGATTAGAAGGATCAGACATAGGAGTGTTTGAAACTTTTATTCCAGAGGCAAAACCAGGGCAGTTATATAAATATTTGATTTATACATCAGATGGAAGAAAGCTATATAAGGCGGATCCTTACGCTGCTGAAGCTGAGCTTAGACCGGGAACTGCATCAAAGATAGCAAAAGAATTTAACTATAAATGGACTGACCAGGAATGGATTGAAGATAGAGAAGCAAAAAAAGAGTTTTGGGAATGCCCAATGTCAATATATGAAGTTCATATAGGTTCTTGGATGAGACATCCTGGAAGAGATGACGATGGCTTCTATACATATAGAGAGTTTGCAAAAGCTTTGGCAAAGTATGTAAAAGACATGGGATATACCCATGTGGAGCTTATGGGAATATCTGAGTATCCATATGATGGCTCTTGGGGATATCAGGTTACTGGATATTATGCTCCTACTTCTAGATATGGATCCCCAGAAGATTTTGCCTATTTGGTAAATTATTTACATAAAAAGGGTATAGGTGTGATTTTGGATTGGGTGCCAGCACATTTTCCAAAAGATGAGCATGGCTTGGCTGATTTTGATGGTCAGGCACTATATGAATACCCAGATCCAAAAAAGGGTGAACACCCTGACTGGGGAACCAAGATTTTCAACTATGAGAAGAATGAAGTGAAAAACTTCTTGATAGGTAGTGCCCTTATGTGGGTTGAAAAATATCACATAGATGGCTTGAGAGTGGATGCTGTTGCCTCTATGCTTTATCTCAATTATGGAAAGCAGGATGGACAGTGGATTGCCAATAAATATGGTGGCATGGAAAATCTTGAGGCAATAGAGTTTTTCAGACATTTAAATACACTTGTCCGCGGACGCAACAAAGGCGTGGTGATGATTGCTGAGGAATCCACAGCCTGGCCAAAGGTCACAGGTGATGTGGAAGATGGTGGATTAAATTTTTCATACAAGTGGAATATGGGATGGATGCATGACTTCTTAGACTATATGAAGCTGGATCCATATTTTAGAAAAGATAATCATAATAAAATGACATTTGCCATGAGCTATAATCAATATGAGAGATATATTTTAGTGCTATCTCATGATGAGGTGGTTCATTTGAAGTGTTCTATGATAGGCAAGATGCCAGGGCTCGAGGGTGACAAATTTAAAAACCTCAAAGCGGGGTATGCATTTATGATGTGTCATCCTGGCAAAAAACTTCTTTTTATGGGTCAGGACTTCGGTCAGGTTCAGGAATGGAGCGAGGAGAGAGAATTAGATTGGTATTTGTTGGACAACGCCAACCACAAAAATTTATCTCTATTTGTAAAGGATTTACTTCATATATATAAGAGGTATCCTTCTATGTATGAGTTAGATGTTTCCTGGGAGGGATTTGAGTGGATAAATGCCAATGATTCTTATCGAGGAATATTTAGCTTTATTAGAAAGTCAAAGGACGGCAAAAAGAATATATTTTATATCGGTAACTTTACGCCGGTGGCATATGACGACTATAGAGTCGGAGTGGGTAGTGCAAAATCCCACAAGCTTTTATTAAATAGTGATGATGTAAAATATGGTGGATCTGATGAAAAGAGGAAAGCCTCATATAAGCCAGAAAAGTTGGAGTGTGACGGACGAGAGTACTCTTTTGAATATCCGCTTCCTGCATATGGAGTGGCGATATTTACATTTTCATATTAGAAATTAGGAAAGATAAATGGATCAGGAAAAGGAAGAATCAAAGGTTAAATATAAAATTTCAAAAAACGATAATGACAGGGAAGTAATCGAGATCACCAAGGAAAAGAAAACGGCTAAAGAAAAGATTGCTCCATATAAAAAAGAAATTGCACCACATAAAAACAAGATTTTAGTTGTTTGCGTGGTTATGATACTGGTGATTGTTTTTTTACTTGGTCATAATTTAAGGAAGTATCAGGATTACAATATACAGTCCTCTTATGATAGAAAAGATGGCGCTGAATCAAATTACATAGGCTATAATAATAATTTGTTTAGATACAGTAGGGATGGTGCTTTTTATACAACTTTTGATGGAGAACTTATATGGAATTATACGTATGAGATGAGCAATCCGCGCATAGATATGTGTGCTGATTACATATTGCTATATGATGAGGGAGGAACCCAGATATCTATTTTGACTCCTACCGGTTTTAAACAAAATATAAAAACATCTATGCCGATTGTTGATGCTCATATAGCAAAGCAAGGAACGGTTGCAATATTGATGCAGGATGGTGGTGTAGGACATGTTCAGCTTTGTGATGTGAATGGCAAGGTTTTGGCAGAAGGTGTGCTTCATATGAGTAATAGCGGTTATCCTATGAGCATAGATATTTCTGATGATGGTGAAAATCTTGCGGTAACCCAATTGGATTTAGGTATTGGAAACACAAAAACTACAGTTGCCTTTTATAATTTTGGAAGTGCGGGAAAGTCAAAAGAGAACAATATTGTTGCTACATATAGTTTTTCAAATCAAATAATTCCAAAGATTATATATATGTCAAATGGTAATGCAGTGGCATATGGCACAAGCGAAGTAGTATTGTTTAATAATGATTCTAAGGCTACAATAAAGGATGAATATTTTGTAGAAGGCGAAATAAAAAAGGTTTTCTATGATGATAAATATTTTGGATATATTTGCGATGCAACAGATAAAAATGGCAAATTAATTAATCAGATAAATGTGTATTCACAGATAGGTATAAAAAGGATGCAAAAGGCTGTGGATGCCACATATACAGATGTAAGTATTATGAGCAATGGAGAGATTTTCCTGTCAAACGGAACCGATGTTGCCATTTATACATTAAAGGGGATTGAAAAGTTTAAATTTACTTTCGACACAAGCATATACAATATCTTGCCTCAAGAGGGAAGTAAGAGATATGTATTTATTCAAGAAGGCCATACTAATATGGTAAGTTTAAGGTAAAGGAGATAGTAGATTTGGATTTTAATTGGGTATTTATTGTAACAATAGTATTAATAGTAGCATTTGCCATAAAAGGATGGAGAGAAGGTATATTAGGATTAGTATTAAGCCTGATTTCGTGGATAGTGGTTATAGCGCTTATATATTCTTTCAGTCCAAAGGTAGAAAACTTTTTATTAACTGAAACACCGGCATATGAAAAGGTTTATACTTCGGTGGAAAAACAATTAAACAAAAAAGCAGAGGAAGAGGGCGAGGCCAGTGTAAATGAATGGTACGCTTCAGCAACTCAGGGCTTGCCTGAAAAAGAATCACGAGAATTATCAGAAAATCTACAGCAGTTTAATGGTGCGGGAGATAATGTAGATTTAAGTGGTCTGGTAAATGGAAATGGAATTTCAAATGACACAGCAGGAGGAATTAACTCGCTACTTGCTGTTGATAATGGAAAAGCCACAGTTATGTCAATAATAGCTGACAAGATTACAATGTTTATAATGCATTGTCTGGCAGTTGTAATAACATTTTTGATAGCAGAGTTGTTGGTGTTCATTGTGGGCTTGGTTATAAAGGCTGTCGGTCGCATGCCGGTGGTGAAACCTGCCAACTTATTATTAGGTGTAATTGGCGGTGCTTTTGAAGGTGTGTTTGTGGTATGGATTTTATTCTATATTGTGGCATGCATAAGTACTACAGCTTTAGGACAGGATATTATTGCACAGATCTATCAGAATCCGCTTTTGATTACTTTGTATGAGAATAATTTGATTATGTCTATATTATAGAAAAAACAATATTACAGTATTATATTTTTCTTTTACAAATGGGATTATAAAATAGGTATATATAATAGAAGAAATAGATTTGATTTAGAGGGTAGATATTGGGGTTTTATAAGTGATAACCACAATATCTACCCTTTAAAAATTTTCCTTTAAAAAAGTTGAAATTTTTGGAAAAAATCTGTTGACACTGGGATGCTACTTTGGTAATATACTTTCTGCACGGTTGATGTGCGGCAAACAAATAAAAAGTTTGCAAAAAACAAATAAAAAGTTGTTGACAAGCAGCTAACCAAGTGTTAATATATACGAGTTGCTGCTGAGACAGCAAAGAACATTGAAAACTGAACAGTGAAACAACCTTGAAAGATTCTAAGAGAATTATTTAAGGTCTTGAAAAATCAAGACAAACGAACAGCTTTTAAAAGCAAAACCTTAACAGTAAGGAAAACGGACAGCTTGATAAAAATTAAGCTAGCGAAGTTTTGAAACTGGATCAGATGAGAAATCATCAAAACTTTTAAACATGAGAGTTTGATCCTGGCTCAGGATGAACGCTGGCGGCGTGCTTAACACATGCAAGTCGAACGAAGCAATTTTTTACGATCCCTTCGGGGTGACGATTTATTGACTTAGTGGCGGACGGGTGAGTAACGCGTGGGTAACCTGCCTTGTACAGGGGGACAACAGTTGGAAACGACTGCTAATACCGCATAAGCGCACAGCATCGCATGATGCAGTGTGAAAAACTCCGGTGGTACAAGATGGACCCGCGTCTGATTAGCTAGTTGGTGAGGTAACGGCTCACCAAGGCGACGATCAGTAGCCGATCTGAGAGGATGAACGGCCACATTGGGACTGAGACACGGCCCAGACTCCTACGGGAGGCAGCAGTGGGGAATATTGCACAATGGGCGAAAGCCTGATGCAGCGACGCCGCGTGAGTGATGAAGTATTTCGGTATGTAAAGCTCTATCAGCAGGG
>JAILFK010000041.1 GCA_024697595.1 Lachnospiraceae bacterium
CCTACATATACTGTGTTATAATTCATTTTGGTGACCTCCTTTTGTATGCGGTAATCCCTGTTACCACTTGATTATTCCAATCTGCAGTATACAGGTAAATCCACGATGCTACAAAATGGAGGTCATTACATATTGTCTAAACCGTCAATTGTTGTTTTTGTGTAGATGTCATATTTACCAATGTCCTCTACAATATTAGGATTTTGTAATGTGAGTTTATCGGTAAATGTTTTCCATGGATGAGGAGTTAATTTATCCTTGGCAAAATTGATATCTTCTTCTTCAGTTAGGCCGAGAAATTTTAATGTCTCATCACCAGGAACAAGGTTTACTTCTACACCGTCTATTACGGATGGCTCACTTACAATCGGGACATGTTCTACAAGTGGTTGAGCTTCTATCAGATTCTGGTTGTTTTTAGGGTGGACTGCATCGAGATATACGATGGTTTTTATTCTGTCAGGAATTCTATCAGCTGTTCCTGTGATTACCATTCCGCCATAACTGTGTCCAACAAGAATTACATCATGTAAATCATTTTCGGTAATAAAATCAACGGTTGCATCGATGTGATCTTCAAGACCGATGTCGGATGTGAGCTCAGAAGCGCGTTCGCCAGTACCTGGAAGCGATACAGCGTAAGCTGTTTGGCCAGCTTCTTCTAATTGATCAATTACCATGTCATAACACCATGCACCGTGTCCACCACCAGGTATAAGTACATAGGTTGCTGTATTTTTAGGAAGATTAATTTCTTTTTCTTCATAAAGTTCATAGTTAGGTTTGTTTATTGCAAAAACGGTTAGTATAGCTACTATTGCAACCACTGCTATCAGAGCAAGTATGCTAAATATTTTGCGTGATTTCTTTTTTTCTGTGTTACTCAATTCCTTAAACCTCACTTTCTTGTGCTAATAAATTATTAATAATTTCATTTGAAAAATGATATTTTTCAACTAGTACGGAAACAATTTCTTCATCAGATAGATTTTCTTTTCGCATCATATTTATACTGTTTTTAGCAAGAAGAAAAATCATATCTTGTTCGTCTATGTCATCGGAAATATGTTTGGAATATCGGTTACGAATATTATCTGGTGAAAAGTAGTTGCTCATAAAAGGACCTCCTTTTTTCTCAATGTTCTAGGTTAAAATAATTAGACACCGTGTTGTGTTAGCAACATAATTACTTTATAATAAATAAGGCTTTAAAATACAATCATCAATTTTAAATACGGTGTTGTTGATTCAACATTTTTTAAAAATCTGTTGGATTTTAAAGAAAAAATTTATGGAAAATATAGTGTACTCGGAAAGGACATTTTATGGAAAAGCGAGAAAATAGACGAGTGAAAATGACCAAGCGTCTGCTGACGGAAAGTATATTGTCTTTTTTGGAAGAGAAGCCCCTTCATAAAATTACTGTAAAAGAAATTTGTGAAAAGGCGGATGTAAATCGTTCTACATATTATGCGTATTACGCAGATCCTTATGATCAGATTAATAAGATGGAAGATGAGATAATGATGGATATGTCGGTGTATGTAGACAGCATTGAACTAAATGGACAAAGTAGCAAGAAAAAACATATTCAGGTTACTAAGACCATTTTGTCATATATTCAGTCGAAGAAGGAAATATTCAAAGTATTACTGGGTGAATATGGGGATGCCAATTTTGAAAAAAATCTGTTGAGGTTTTTTGGAGAAAGAATATTTGGCAACGAGAATATGGATAACAGGAATGCTTTGAAAAAAGCGTATCAATATATTTATGCGGCTACTGGAAGTTTTGGATTGATTCAGCGTTGGCTTATGGATGAGGAAGATGTGGATATCGATACCATGGCGCAGTGGATTGCGGAAATGAATATGCCTTTGCTGTAAAATGTTTTTATGAAAAATGTAAGATTAAACTAAGTAAAATTATTATTTCAATAATGCAAGGAAACAAATTTATGGACAATCAAAGAGAGTGGGCTCGCAAGGCAGCAGAATTAGTGGATGCAATTGTAGCTCTTGGATTCCCAGAGGAACTGGGAGTAGAAATTGCAAAACAGTTGGGAAGCCCCAAAGCCATGCAGAGGATGCTGGCATATTTATATAATGTAAAGCCTGACAAGGTGGAGCTGGTGGTGGATGAGATGATTGCCATCTGTTCAGACGTGCATGCCTGGAAGGAAAAGAAGGCATGCGAGGCGGCCAATGCCAGTTACAATGAGATGTTAAATAGTGGTTTTGGCGAGGACAACGAATAGGAGATAAAAAATGCGAATTATAAATTTAATTGAAAATACACCAGGAAGGCCAGGTTGTGCATATGCACATGGGTTATCATTTTACATAGAGACAGCAAACCATAAATTGCTATTAGACTTGGGCCCATCTGAGGAGACTTTGGAAAATGCTTCCAAAATCGGAATAGATTTAACACAGGTGGATACAGTGGTTTTGAGTCATGGACACTATGATCATTCTGGCGGTCTGATGGCTTTTATGGATGTAAACAAAAATGCGACTATCTATATGCAAAAACTTGCGGGTGAGGATTACTTTGCCGACGATGGGGTGGCTGCAACTGGTGCTACAAAAATAGATGATGGTGAAAATGCTGCAACTGGTGCTACAAAAACAGATGATGGTGAAAATGCTGCAACTGGTGAGCGCTACAGATACATCGGAATCGACAAAAACATTTTACAGAATCCAAATGTGAAATTGATTCAGGGTGATTATCAAATTGATGATGAGCTAGATATATTTACCATAGAAAAACGTGCTAGGAAATTACCATTTACCAACAAGAGATTGTTGCAAAAAATCGACGGGAGTTTTGTGCGAGATGATTTCAAACATGAGCATTATCTGGTGATTACCGATGACGATAAGAAAATTTTGCTTTCGGGTTGCGCCCATCAGGGAATCATTAGCATTATGGAAGCATATCATGAGCATTACAACTCTTATCCGGATGAGGTGGTGAGTGGATTTCATCTGTTTAAAAAGAATGCTGATTATAGTGATGAGGAGTTGCAGGAAATCAGAGACATTGCAGAGGAGTTGAAGAAATATCCAACTCATTTTGTAACATGTCATTGCACTGGAGTGCCTGCTTATGAGGAGATGAAAAATATTTTAGGTGATCAATTAGACTATGTGCATTCAGGAGATGAAGTGGAAGTGTAAGGAGTGGTTGTATGGTTACACGCCAGGATATTTTAGACTATGCAAAAGATAATTATAATACATTACCAGAGCGACTTTGGGCGAAGTACCCAGAGTTTGAGGTCTTGCGTCATGAAAAGAATAATAAATGGTACGCGATTTTGATGAATGTATCTCGCGACAAGGTGGGACTCAAACCTAGGAGTGATTCGGTAGACGAAGTGGATGGATCAAAAACTAAAAGTGATTCGTCAGATAACATGGTGGACATAATCAACATAAAATGTGATCCGGACATGATTGGATTCATGACAAATCAAAAAGGTTTTGCCCCAGCTTATCATATGAATAAGAAGCATTGGCTCAGTATAATTCTTGATGGCAGTGTGGCAGATGAAGAAATTTATAACTTTATTGATTTAAGTTATGATTTGACGGAGTAGATATAATAAGAGATTTTAAAAATTGTAAGGAAAAATGAGAGCGTAAGGAGTAATTATGGAAACATGGTTTTATGAAGTGGTGAGCATAGATGGAGATTATGCTAACCTGCGAAGAACAGACATATCATCAGAGGAGATTAAACTTGTGGCGAGAGCTCTGTTGCCGGAGGATATAGATGTTGGCACCAAGTTAAAATATGAGTTGATGCAGTATACAATAGAGGAGTAATAAGCATATTATGGAGATAAAGGAAGTATGCATCGGTCACATTGCAGAGATATTTTTATATGAATATTATGTGGCTGGAAATGAGGAGTATAAGTTAAAAGAAGAGAATACATATGCTGTGCACAGCGAGGCGGGAAAGCATTTTATGGAAAATGGTGATTATGAAGCGGCGCTGCAGGAATGGATTAGAGCTCACGAGGATAACCCTGTTAGTCAGGAGGCTCTGTTAAATATTGTCAACTGTTACATTCATTTGGAAAATATTGAAAAGGTGTTGGAGTATACAAAAAAATCCTATGATTTTTGTTGTACTAGAGCGGAGCTGGCAGCATTTTATAGAAATTTAGGATTTTATTATGTAAGTGTTTACAAGCCAGAGGTGGCAGCAGCTTGCTATCGATATAGTACACTTTTTGTGGAGTCAGAGGCTGCGGAAAATGAGATAAAATTTTTGGAAAAAGCGCTAAAGAAATCTATGGGCAAACTTACTATAGAAGAGATGCAAAAATTGCTTTCGGAAAATGATATTCCATTACAAGCAAATTCAGTTACATTGGCTTTGATTTACAAGGCGGGCCAGGAAGCTGCTCAAAGAGGATTGAAATCTCAGGCTCACGATTGTTTTTCAATGGTCTATGATTTGACTCATGATGAGGAAGTGAAAAACATTTTACAGAAGATGGTTTGATATTCGTTGAAACTTGAGAATTCCCTCAAAAGGTCTTATAATGGGTTGGTTAGAGAAAACTAACGCGAGACTTTATTGACAGATGAGGGGATGTAAAATGTTTGATAAACGTTTAATGGCAATGTGCCCAGAAAGTAAAAAGTACATAGTGGGAAATATTCTCTGCCAATGGTTGGAGTTGATCATGAATGCAGTCATGATTTTTGTTGTGGCCGTTGCAGTGGAGAAACTTTATAGAAAAGAACTGACGAGCCAGGAAATTATAACTGGTATTGTGGTTCTTTTTTTAGCGCTTGTAATGCGATTTTTCATGACCAAGAAAACCACACAGATGAGTTATCTTGCGTCGAAAACTGTAAAACGTGTGATGCGCGAGGAAATATATAAAAAGATTTTAAGACTTGGAAATTCATATCGTGAGCATGCCACCACAGCGGAATTGGTTCAAGAATCCGTGGAGGGCGTGGAGCAATTGGAGAGTTATTTTGGTCAGTATGTACCACAATTTTTCTATGCATTTATCGCACCATTTACACTGTTTGTATTATTTGGAATAGCGGGAAGTTTTAAAGTGGCAGCAGTTTTACTTATCTGCGTGCCTCTAATTCCTGGAACAATTATGATGGTGCAAAAAATTGCTAAAAAGTTGTTGTCAAAATACTGGGATCAGTACGCAAAACTTGGAAGTACATTTTTGGAAAATTTGCAGGGTATGACAACTTTAAAAACATACAAGGCTGATGGATACAAAAATGAGCAGATGAACGAGGAGAGTGAGAACTTCAGAAAAATCACCATGAAAGTGCTCACCATGCAATTGAATTCAATTATCATAATGGACTTTTTCGCATATGGCGGAGCGGCCCTTGGAATTGCTATGGCCTGCAAAGGTTTTATAAATGGTGACATAACTCTCACCAGCACAATTTTTATGATTTTATTGTCAGCGGATTTCTTCCTTCCTATGAGAAAGCTAGGAAGCTACTTCCATGTGGCCATGAACGGTATGGCAGCCAGCGACAGAATATTTAAGTTTTTAGGCGAGAAGGAACCTGAGGTGAAAAATGCAAAACTTCCAGAGTCTGGATTGGAGATAAAATTGGATGGAATCAATTTCTCTTATGACGGCAAGAAGGAAGTTTTGACTGATGTGTCAATGGTGATTCCTGAAGGAAAATTTGTTGGAATCGTAGGCGAAAGCGGAAGCGGAAAATCCACAATCGCATCGTTGATTATGGGCAGAAACACTATTTCCCAGGATAAGTTTTCTGACGAGAAAGATAATATTTCCCAGGACGAAAATTCTGACGAGAAAGATACTATTTCCAGTGGCGAAATTTCTGTTGCGGGCGTAAATATTTCTGAGATAAATGAGGAAAATATTTTACAGAATATAAATTATGTTGGTTTAGAAAGCACATTTTTCAAGGGGAGTGTGCGGGAGAATCTGATGCTGGCGCTGGGACAGGAGTGCTGTGCCGTTGAGGATAATTTTGTGACCAGTGCGGAAAACAGCCGAGGCAATCTGACGAACGTTGAGGAAAATAGCAGTGAAGCAGCCGTTGACGATAAACTTTGGGCGGCCCTTGAAGAGTGCAACATCGCAGGATTTTTCAGAGAGCAAGATGGCCTTGATACGCCACTTGCGGAAAATGCTTCCAATTTATCGGGCGGTCAGAGGCAGCGACTTGCCATGGCCAGGGCACTTTTGCATGATCCGAAAATTTACATTTTCGATGAGGCCACCAGCAATATTGATGTGGAGAGCGAGGAGTTGATTCTTGCCACTATCAAGAAGTTGGCCGAGACCAAGACGGTGATTATGATCACACATAGATTGATGAATGTGGTGGATGCGGACGAAATTTATTGCCTCGAGAACGGCAGGGTTATGGGGCACGGCACTCATGAAAATCTGTTAAATGATTGCGCGACTTATGGCACTTTGTGGAACACTCAAAAGGAACTTGAAAACTTCGGAAAGGAGGGAGCTGCAGTATGAAAAAACAGAGCAAAATTGGCATATTATTTAGAATGTTAAAATTGGTAAAACCGCTGACAGGTTTTATGTTGATGGCGATAATATTTGGCACACTGGGATTTCTCGCAGCAGAATTCATTCCGATTTTAGGAGGTTACGCAATCCTCGAGGGACTTGGAATGGACACAGGTCTCACATGGAAAATGATTGTGATTCTCCTTTTAGCACTTGCGATTTTGCGAGCAATTTTTCGTTTCGCAGAGCAGAGAACCAATCACTACATAGCATTTACCCTGCTTGCAATAATTAGGGACAAGGTGTTTGGCGCACTTCGCAAATTGTGTCCCGCAAAACTTGAAGGTCGAGACAAAGGTGATTTGATTGCCCTCATCACTTCCGACGTGGAACTTCTAGAGGTATTTTACGCTCACACCATTTCCCCGATTTGCATAGCGGTGGTTGCGGAGACCATCATGTGTTTATTTATAGGAAGTTTCCATCCGCTTTTAGGACTTGTTGCTCTTGGCGCATTTCTTTTGGTTGGAGTGGTGTTGCCGGTAATCATTTCAAAGCGAAGTGGCGACACAGGCGAGGAAATTAGGAAGCAATCTGCGGAACTTTCGGCCCATATGTTGGAGAGCATCAGAGGAATAGACGACACGTTGCAGTACTCATTCGGTAAAAAAAGGCTGGGAGAAATCAGCGAGAAAACTGAAGATTTATCCAAGAGACAAAGCGCCTTAAGCAACCTGACCGGAACCAATCTAGCCATTGCAAATGTGTTGATTTTGTTATCGGACATCGTCATGCTTGCAGTGTGCATGTTTCTATATCAAAGCGGGCAAATCGAATTCGACGGATTTTTGATTCCAATGATTGCCCTTATGTCATCCTTTGGCCCGGTGACTGCACTTTCAGCTCTCGGTACAACATTGCAAAACACTGTGGTCTCCGGCGCGCGAGTTCTTGCGATTATGGATGAGATTCCTGAAACCGAGGATATTACTGACGGGGTAAATGTAACATTTACCAGAGCAACAGCGGAAAATGTCACCTTCAATTACGGTGGGGAAAATGAAAAGTCAGTTGAGAAAAATGACAAATCCGTTGCTGCCGAGCGAAATAATATACTTACAGATGTATCAGTTGCTGTCGAGCGAAATAAGATCGTGGGTATCGTCGGAAAAAGCGGATGCGGAAAATCCACCTTGCTTAAACTTTTCATGAGATTTTGGAAAGTGAAGGATGGAAGCATCAAAATTTCAGATACCGATATTGAAAATATTAACACAGATAGTCTGAGAGATATGGAAAGTTACATGACTCAAGAGACACATCTTTTCAAAGATACTGTGGCGAACAACATACGAATTGCCAAGCTTGATGCCACGGATGAGGAAGTGGTAGAAGCATGTAAGAAGGCATCCATTCATGAATTTATCATGTCATTGCCAAAGGGGTACGAGACAGAAGTTGGTGAATTGGGAAGTACACTTTCAGGCGGAGAGCGACAGAGAATTGGTCTTGCAAGAGCATTTTTGCACGATGCACCATTTATGCTTTTAGACGAACCTACCAGCAATTTGGACAGTTTAAACGAAGCGGTGATTTTGAAATCCTTGAAGGCTGAGTCCAAGGATAAGAGCGTGTTGCTTGTGTCGCATAGACAGTCAACCTTGCGTGTGGCTGACGATATTTATGAGATGGAAGTGGGAAGAATTTCGTAACTTACATTAATTAAATGTATCGCTTTTAGGCCGTAGAGGTTTGATCTAAACAGCGGTGGCTTGTCGGTTTTCGACTTTTTGTAAAATCTCAGCAGCCTGACGTTTTTCGATTTTTTTCCAGCTGATAAATGCGTAAATATCGTTGAACAAAAAGGCCACAAAACAAACTGCCATGGATGCGTAATGAACATTTTCCATAGTTGCAAGAACCCATAAAATCACAAGAACAATATCATTTAGCGCGTAAGCAATTGAAAAATAAGGGCTTCGCTTGAAGGTCAGAAATACCGCGATAAAACTGGTGGTGATGGACAGCGTGCTTGGAATGATGTTGGCAGTGTGAAAATATTTCAAAATAAAATAAAAAATCACAGTGACAAAGAAAGAGGCAATGAACATAAAAATTGTCTCTTTTTTGTTAATCTTATTGACCTCGACTTCGGACTTGTTGCCGGCGAAAGGGTGACGAATCCAAGAAATGAGAGCCACAATCGCCATAGGCATGGTCATCCCGAGATAAGTAATCATCTCGCCGTAGTAAGCGAAGTGAAATGATATGTATCCATAAATAATGCTAAAAATTATCATCAGAACCTGGGCGATTGGATTGCCCTTTGCGCCAAATATTATGGCGGTTACTCCAATGAGTGACGCGATTAGTGTGCCGAAATTGCTTCTGTCAAATATGCAAAATGATATGACAATGGCACACACTGATGCGACCCAAAGCATTAATTCTATTTTTGAAAAATATTCGTAAAATTGTCTGATTGATTTCATTATTGTCCCTTTCAATAAAAAACATCCGTAATCACATCTTCAAAGACCTAACGATGTGACAACGAATGTGTATTACATTCTCTACCCGGTGGCAGATTATTTATTCTTAACTATTTATTTCTAATTATTTATATCATATTTTTTTGAAAAATGGAACTGTTGGTGTAAGATTGCTAAAATTTTTCTCGAGTCTGCTGGTGGCGTTAGATTCATGGTTGCATAGCGAAGGAAAAGCGGACTAAGAAGAAACAATTCATAATCTAGTCCGCTTATAGTAGTTCTTAGGAGAGGATGAGGCGAGAAAAAGCGGACTAGATTGCTAAAACTCTCGTCAAGTCCGCTGGTGGCGGTGCCAGGTGAAAAATTAAGCGAAAGCACTGCCACATGAGAGTAAACAAGGATTGAGAAAAGGAAGAATGGCAGTGCTAGAGCTTCCAAAGGTTCGAAAGCACCGCCGCCGGGGAGTGAAATCAGAATTGTAAAGATGCCGGTGGCAGTGCTAGAGCTCCTAAAGGTTCGAAAGCACCGCCACCGGGGAGTGAAACAATGAATGTAAAGGTGCTGGTGGCGGTGCCAGGTGAAAAATTAAGCGAAAGCACTGCCACATGAGAGTAAACAGGGATTGAGAAAAGGAAGAATGGCAGTGCTAGAGCCCCTAAAGGTTCGAAAGCACCGCCACAGAGGAGTGAAATCAGAATTGTAAAGGTGCCGGTGGCGGTGCCAGAGGCAAAATTAAGCGAAAGCACTGCCACATGAGAGCAAACAGGAATTGAGAAAAGGAAAAATGGCAGTGCTAGAGCCCCTAAAGGTTCGAAAGCACCGCCGCCGGAGATAAAACCAGAATTAAAAAACTTGAAGTGTGGCGGTGCCGGATTGTGCTTTAAAAGATACTTGTTAAATCCAAACAATGCTCCTATAATATATCTGGTTAGCGATAACTAACATAAGTAAGTGGTATATGACCACTGCAAGTAAGTTACATGCGACCAACAAGAGGAGTATAGCTACACAATCTAAAAACAAAAGTAGTGTGAGCGAATTATAAATAAGGAGCAATTAAAGGGATAATGGAAGAAATTGAGTTAAAGCAGGATCCAGAAAAACAGAAAACTGGATCGAAGCGGTCTGATGAAAAACAGAAAACTGGATCGAAGCGGTCTGATGATAATCAAAAAATCGAATTAAAGCGAGAACGAGAAAAGCGGACCGTTGCGGAGATGATTGCTTTATATTGCAAGAACAATCATGGTGCAAAAAGCCAGGGCTTTGGTCCTAACAAAAGTTACATTTTATGCAAAGAATGTCAGGAACTTTTAGATTATTCAACTTCGCGGAGTGATCATTGTCCATTTATGGAAGAGAAAACTTTTTGCAACAATTGCAAGGTTCACTGTTACAGACCTGACATGCGACAAAAAATAAAAGTTGTGATGAGATACTCGGGTCCGAGGATGATTTTCCACCATCCAGTTATGGCTATAAGACATGTGGTTGAAAGCAAAAAAGAGAAGAAGCGTCTAGAAAACGAACAGTGAGGAAGCGAAAGCAAGAACGATATAAAATATCAACGAAGCAAGGAGAGTTAAAATGAATATAAAGAAAATAGTGTTTATTGTAGTTGGCTGCATATGTTTAGCCCTGGGCACAGTGGGAGTGGTTCTTCCCATATTGCCGACAGTACCTTTTTATCTGGTGACTGTGTATTGCTTTACGAGAAGTTCAGAGAAATTGGATAACTGGTTCAAGGGAACCAAGTTGTACAAGAAGCATTTAGAATCCTATGTGAAAAAAGAAGGTATGCTGGTTTCCACCAAAGTTGGAATTATCTGTAGTGTCACTTTGCTTATGGGACTAGGATTTTTCTTTATGGCCCGAAAAGCCATATGGGTTCCATGCATTATTTTAGGTGTGGTGTGGATTGCCCATGTGATTTATTTTATTTTTGGAGTAAAGACAATTTCGTCCGAAAAAGTTGTAGAGGAGGCAAATTAGATGAGCATTACGTTATTACTTTTTATCGGCCTAATCGGAGCGGTGGGAATGTTTTTAGGTGACATGACGCTGTATTTTGATCGAGCTGATTATGAAAATGATGGTACATTGAATCCTGTCATAAATATTATGAAAAATGTTAGTACAAAAAGACTATACATCGGTGGAATTTTAGGCCCGATAAACTCGTTTGTGTACTGTATTGGTTTTTATCATTTGGTTGTTATGGTAAATGATAGATACGCAATTTTAGGTTGGATACTATTTTTCATAAATTGTTTTGGAATTGTTTGCGGTGGGGCTTATCACAGTCATTGTGCAAACCTTGGATTAATTGGTCGCCATAATGACGAGAAAACAATGAGTGAAGTGATAGACTATATGGCTTTTCAAAAAAAGATTTCATTTACACTGCAAGCAGTTGGGTTACTGGGAGTGACTTTAGTTATTCTTTTGGGACTTACAATATTGCCAAGATGGATGGCGATTTTTAGTCCGTTGGTTTTAGTTTTGTTGACACCAGTTATGCGTAAGTTACCAAAGGGATTGCATATGGTGATTTGCGGTGGATGGACTAACTTGATTTTCGTAATTTATTACGTGATGGCGATTATTTGTGTCGGAGCAATGTGACAAGACTGGTGGCGGTGCCAGATGTAAAATCAAGCGAAAGCACCGCCACACATTGTTGAAAGGAAAACGAAAATGACATTTAATACATTTCAAATTGATATTCCTTCAGACGAAGGGATGCAGTGTGGAAAAATGATATGGAAAACTCTCAGCGAAAATTTGTATTTGGGATATATGGATATTCATTCTGCCAATTTACCTGAGAGCATTTTTGCATCCGATCTTTTTCGCGAGCCTGAAGAGACTGTTTTGAAAATCAATTATTGTAGCAAGGGCAAATGCGAAGTGCGTCTTAAATCAGGGGATTCTACTTTTGTAGCAGGTGGCGAGTTATCAATTGATTATGGTAATACTGGCAATAATCAAAATGCGTTTTATTATCCGACTACAGAGTATGGCGGAGTAGAGCTTCTATATTATAAGTCGGATGAGTATGGGGATAAATTGCCTTTGTTTAAGGGAGAAAATCTGTTTGATAATTTGATTGAAAAATTTATTGATAGAGATGTTCCTTATATTACAATGTGTGATACTCGTATTAGGCGTGCGATGGAAGATTTACGCGAAGATTTATTGGATGCCGCGAGTATTGATATACATAATAGAAATGATGATTTAATAGAAGCGGATATTATTCGCTTGCTTTTATTGTTACAAAATATTGATTTTTCAGAAGAAAAACGTCGCATTTATTGCACACCATCTCAGGTTGAAATCGTAAAGGAATCTATGAAAATTATTTCAAGCAATCTCAACAAGAGATATTCTGCCGCGGAGTTAGCGGCGCGTTTTGGAGTTAGTGAAACATCATTGAAGAACTATTTCAAAGCTGTTTATGGAAAGGGCTATAGTGACATAATTACAGATCTTCGAATGACTAAAAGCGCCAAGCTTATTCTTGAAAATGATAAAAAAATGGGTGAGATTGCAATGAGTGTGGGATATCAAAATCAGTCTAAATTTTCAGAAGCTTTTCGCAAGTATCATGGTATGCTTCCTATGGAATATAAGCGAAAAGCATTCCCGAAAAAATAAATTTAATTCTAAATCTATCTTCCTAAAAAAAATAAAATTCAAGACGAAAAACATATTTAAACACAAAATCAACTCGATGCTAAAAGGGCTAAAAATGCTATTTGATTATAGATATTGTTGAAAAAACATATATAATAATACCTCGGGGTTAGGCGAGACTAACCCGAATGAAGAAATAACCTAAAGGAGACAATATGAAGTGACCTCCAGATTGTAGATTCGTGGATTTACCTGTAATCTATTAATTGAAAGATTAATGGTAACAGGGATTACCGCATACAATAGGAGGTCACATATGAATACTATAGTTTACGTTGGAATGG
>JAILFK010000061.1 GCA_024697595.1 Lachnospiraceae bacterium
GTGTCCACTATGTTGGGCAGAAGATTATAGCCCGTGCATCCTGTGTCTAATTGGATGGGTAGACAGAATCAGGATGGAGATTTGTGTCCATAATGAGGGATACTAAAAACTTTTTGTGTCCACACTTATGGGTACATTATACTCCCTATACTAGAAACAGCTTAAATTCAAGCTTTTCCGGGAACCGAAATCTGCGGTGCTCTCCATAGTAGAGCTTTGCAGCTTTCTGTATGTAAGATTTTGGAATCTCAAATGTTCCCAGAAATAGCGCATTTTCAATTAGTGTTTCTCGGCGATAGCTGCCTGTGCTGCAGCAAGTCTAGCGATAGGTACTCTGAATGGAGAGCATGATACATAATCAAGACCAATCTTGTGGCAGAACTCTACTGAAGATGGGTCTCCACCGTGCTCACCACAGATACCTACATGAAGCTTGTTGTTTACTGGCTTGCCAAGCTTAATTGCTGTTTCCATAAGCTTGCCAACACCTGTCTGGTCAAGCTTTGCGAATGGATCGTTCTCGAAAATCTTCTGATCATAGTAAGCACCAAGGAACTTACCTGCATCATCACGAGAGAATCCAAATGTCATCTGTGTAAGATCGTTTGTACCGAAGCAGAAGAAATCAGCCTCTGATGCAATTTCATCAGCTGTAAGAGCAGCTCTAGGAATCTCAATCATTGTTCCTACTTCATACTCTAGCTTTGCACCAGCAGCAGCAATTTCAGCATCAGCTGTTTCTACTACAACCTTCTTAACAAACTTAAGCTCCTTAACCTCACATACAAGTGGAATCATGATTTCTGGCTTAACATTCCAATCTGGATGAGCCTTCTGTACTTCAAGAGCTGCACGAATAACAGCCTTTGTCTGCATCTTTGCAATTTCTGGATATGTAACTGCAAGACGACATCCTCTGTGACCCATCATTGGGTTGAACTCATGAAGACTATCAATATATGCCTTAATTTCTTCTACTGATTTATTCTTTGCTTTTGCAAGTTTCTCGATATCAGCATCCTCTGTAGGAACGAATTCGTGAAGAGGTGGATCAAGGAATCTGATTGTAACTGGGCATCCCTCAAGTGCCTCGTAAAGAGCCTTGAAGTCTCCCTGCTGATAAGGAAGAATCTTCTCAAGAGCAGCCTCTCTCTCTTCTACTGTATCTGAGCAAATCATCTCACGGAATGCTGCGATTCTATCAGCCTCAAAGAACATGTGCTCTGTACGGCAAAGGCCGATACCTTCTGCACCAAGCTCTCTAGCCTTCTTAGCATCAGCTGGAGTATCTGCATTTGTTCTAACTTTAAGTTTTCTGAACTCGTCTGCCCATGCCATTACACGGCCAAACTCACCAGCGATTTTAGCATCAACTGTAGGAATGATACCAGCGTAAATATTACCTGTTGTACCATCGATAGAGATTTCAGAACCCTCTGTAAAGGTTGTTCCTGCAAGAGTAAACTTCTTGTTCTCCTCATCCATAACGATGTCGCCGCAACCAGATACACAGCATGTACCCATACCACGAGCAACAACGGCAGCGTGTGATGTCATACCACCACGAACTGTAAGGATACCCTGAGCACTCTTCATACCTGTGATATCTTCTGGTGATGTCTCAAGTCTTACAAGTACAACCTTCTCTCCTCTTGCAGCCCATTCTACAGCATCATCAGCTGTAAATACAACCTTACCACAAGCAGCTCCTGGAGAAGCTCCAAGTCCCTTGCCAAGTGGTGTAGCAGCCTTTAGTGCAGCAGCATCAAACTGAGGATGAAGCAATGTATCAAGGTTACGTGGGTCGATCATTGCAACTGCTTCCTGTGGAGTCTTGTGTCCCTCATCAACCAGGTCACAAGCTATCTTTAATGCAGCTGGAGCTGTTCTCTTACCGTTACGGCACTGAAGCATGTAAAGCTTCTTGTTCTCAACAGTAAACTCCATATCCTGCATATCATGATAGTGATTCTCAAGTGTCTCACATACCTTTAAGAACTCAGCATAAGCCTCTGGGAATTCCTGCTCCATCTGAGCGATTGGCATTGGTGTACGAACACCAGCAACTACGTCCTCACCCTGAGCGTTGATAAGAAACTCACCCATAAGTTTATTCTCACCTGTTGCAGGGTCACGTGTAAATGCAACACCTGTACCAGATTCATTATTTAAGTTACCAAATACCATTGGCATTACGTTAACAGCTGTTCCCCAAGAATAAGGAATGTCATTGTCACGACGATATACATTCGCACGTGGATTATCCCATGACTTAAATACAGCCTCGATAGCAAGCTTTAACTGCTCTACTGGATCAGAAGGGAAATCCTGTCCCAACTGCTTCTTGTACTCAGCCTTGAACTGAGAAGCCAATTCCTTTAAGTCTGCTGCTGTAAGATCAACGTCAAACTTAACACCCTTCTTTTCCTTCATCTCATCGATAAGCTGCTCGAAGTACTTCTTTCCAACTTCCATAACAACATCAGAGAACATCTGGATAAATCTTCTATATGAATCATAAACGAAACGCTCGAATGCAGGATCTGGATTTCCCTTGATCATTGCATCTACTACTTCATCATTTAAACCAAGGTTTAAGATTGTATCCATCATACCTGGCATTGAAGCACGCGCTCCTGAACGAACTGAAACAAGTAGTGGGTTCTGTAGATCCCCGAACTTCTTTCCGTTAACTTCCTCCATCCACTTTACACCTTCCATTGTCTGAGCCATAATCTCATCATTGATCTTACGACCATCCTCATAGTACTGTGTACAAGCTTCTGTTGTGATTGTGAAACCCTGTGGTACTGGAAGACCAATCTCTGTCATCTCAGCAAGATTTGCACCCTTTCCACCAAGTAGGTTTCTCATGGACATGTTACCTTCTTTGAAGGTATAGACCCATTTGTTTGCCATAATTTTCTTCCTCCTAAAATTACTTTTTTCGCGTTTATCATCTCCACAATAAACGCATTTCACTTCACTCAGAGGTGCTTTCACACCCTTTTTCAATTTTATCATAACAGGTTAATTATTCAATAATTTATTATGTATATTGTTGTATTTTTAACAAAAAAAGATAACCTTCAAAAACATTTGAAAATTATCTCTTTTATAACTAATCTGTATACACACTTTTAAAAAGTATTATTATATTTTACCACTCAAATTTCTTCTCAAAATAAGCATCAAGATCTGCAATTGCAATTCGCTCCTGCTCCATAGAATCACGATCACGAACAGTAACCATGTTATCTTCCTCAGAATCGAAATCATAAGTTACGCAAAATGGTGTACCAATCTCGTCCTGACGACGATATCTCTTACCGATATTTCCTCTGTCGTCAAACTCGCAGTTATACTTCTTAGAAAGCTGAGTAAATACCTTCTCAGCACCCTCGTTTAACTTCTTTGAAAGTGGAAGCACACCAATCTTAACCGGTGCCAACTGTGGATGGAAGTGAAGCACTGTTCTCATATCAGGCTTTTCTTCTGTTCCAATATTTTCCTCGTCATAAGCTGCACATAGGAATGCAAGCAAAATTCTATCTGCTCCAAGTGATGGCTCAATAACATATGGAATATATTTCTCACCACTCTCATCATCAAAATATGTAAGGTCTTGCTTAGAAGTATTCTGATGCTGTGTAAGATCATAATCTGTTCTATCAGCGATACCCCAAAGTTCGCCCCAACCAAATGGGAACATAAACTCAATATCTGTTGTACCCTTTGAGTAGAATGCCAACTCTGCAGGATCATGATCACGAAGACGAATCTCCTCCTCCTTCATACCAAGAGAAAGTAACCAGTCACGGCAGAAGCCTCTCCAATACTCAAACCACTCAAGGTCTGTTCCTGGCTTACAGAAGAATTCTAACTCCATCTGCTCGAACTCTCTTGTACGGAAAATAAAGTTACCAGGTGTAATCTCATTTCTAAAAGACTTACCAATCTGGCCGATACCAAATGGCAATTTCTTTCTAGATGTACGCTGTACATTTTTAAAGTTTACAAAGATACCCTGCGCTGTCTCAGGACGAAGATATACAGTGTTTTTGGCATCTTCTGTAACACCCATAAAAGACTTGAACATGAGGTTAAACTGTCTAATATCTGTAAAATTGTGCTTACCACAAGTAGGACATGGAATGCTATTTTCCTTGATGTAATCCATCATCTCATCTGCAGTCCATCCATCAACTGAAGACTTAAGCTCCAATCCATTTTCTGCTGCAAAGTCCTCGATAACCTTATCTGCTCTAAATCTCTCGTGACACTCTTTACAATCCATAAGCGGATCAGAAAATCCTCCCAAGTGACCTGATGCCACCCATGTCTGTGGATTCATAATAATTGCACTGTCGATTCCAACATTGTATGGATTCTCCTGAACGAATTTCTTCCACCAAGCCTTCTTGATATTATTCTTTAACTCCACACCAAGATTTCCATAATCCCAGCTATTTGCAAGACCTCCATAGATCTCAGAACCAGGATATACAAAACCTCTTGACTTACTTAGAGCTACAATTTTGTCCATTGTCTTTTCCATTTTTAATTCCATCCTTCAATATATAAATTAATCCGCTTTTATATTTGAAATATTTGACAAATATATCCGCATATTTTTTAACTAATTACTTCTCTACTTCATAAATGATGTATGTAAGCTGTGTTGCATCATTATTGCCATCTGTCTGAGCGATAGCAACTGTAGAATCATCCACAATAGTAGTGTTCTTATCAGAAACATAAAGTATCTTGCCCGGTACTTTTACGTTGATATTTTCTTTGATAATCAACACATTGCATTCCTTATTAGATGTCACATCTATTGTCTCAACTGAATCAGCCTTTTGCCCGTCTTTTACAGAAACAAATGAATCCATGAAGGTATAACCATCATTTAAAGCAGCATTCATACTACCTGTATACATTGCATATTTAGTAAAGTCAGCATACTCAGCCACTGTAGGATATACAATCTTGGTATATGCCTCATCACCGCTAACCTTGACTTTTTCCACTGTAATAGCAGTACTATTGGCCTTGTTATAATCATCAACCGTCTTTTTCACATAAGTCTTAAGACCGGCTTTATCATATTCACTTTTATCAAATTCCACTACCTCTTCACAGGTGACTGTTCCATCTTCATTTAAAACAATTGTTGAAACATCTGCCTTAGAAGATAAACTATTTTTTGCTACTACAACTACTATTACTACCACAACTACTGCAGCAATTAAGAGCATCAATCTTCTTCTAAATAAAATCTGTTGACGTCTCTTGGCATTTCTAGCCTGTCTTGCTTCTCGTGTGCTTGTTTGCTTTTGATTGCTTGTGTTTTTAGATGTCTTTCTAGTCGCGTCCTTCATTGTTTCCTCCTTCGAGTCACTTTTATATATAGACAACGCTTTATTTTGCGCTCTTTGCAATAATCCGAATAATTATACTATGTTAAATTTATTTTTTCAATCCTCACAATACCTGGCTAAGACAATCTAAGGTCTAGCCAATTAATCATATATCTAACCAAGAAAATCCAATGACTTGAATTTATGTATTTCGAACTTCTTAAAATAGCAAAGAACTGTTTCTATAAATTCTCCCTCAACTTCCTCTGTCAAATTAAATGAATAAAGTTTTTGTATAGAACTTGATATTACATACTGCAAGGCATACAACGCACTGTCGCTTATAGGATAGCCGCCAGCCTTATCATGACAATTATCACAGATGCACCCCTGGAGGTTTTCGCTAAAATAGTGTAGTTGTTTCTTGTTTCCACAAACCCTACATTCGTATATATTAGGATATTCTCCGTTAATCGCCAGTGTCTTCCACTGGTATATTGCTCTGATCAAATCGCGATGCATCACATCGCTCTCAAGCACTCTACAGGTCTGATATAACAGTAAAAGTCTCTCACTTTCATCCATGTTTTCCTGAGCATAATACTGAGCAATCTCTAAAAAGAAATATCCATAACAGGCCTTGTCAAAATCATTGGCCATATCTCTAAAATAATTAGATATTTCAGCCTTTACTGCTGTGTATGAATTCTTCCCCTGATACACTTCAAACTGTCCAAAGGCGAAGGGATTGGCTGCTGCTAGCATCTGATTGCCCGCTCTTCTAGCGCCTTTGGCAAATGCTGTAATCAGCCCTCGCTCCTTTGTCAAAATAACAACTCTCTTATCATACTCACCCACTGGAGTGGCCTGTAATACCATCCCGGTCAAAACAATATTAAATGCCATCGTAATCGTCCTTGCGATATCCAAAATTCTTGATGAGATAATCGCTATCTCTCCAATCCTTTTTCACCTTTACCCAGAGTTTTAAATTAACCTGAGCTTCCAACATTTTTTCACATTCATATCTGGCATTGGTTCCGATTTTTTTAAGCATCGAACCGCCTTTTCCAATTATAATACCCTTGTGGGAATCTCTCTCACATATGATTGTGGCATCAATATCACAAATTACATTCTTGCCTTTTCTAAATTTCATCTGATCAATTGACACAGCAATTCCATGAGGTACCTCCTCATCAAGAGCATGCAATGCTTTCTCTCGAATAATCTCTGCAACAATCTGACGCTGTGGTTGATCTGTAACCGTATCCTCATCATAATATGCAGGACCATATGGTAAATATTTAAAAATTTGCTCTATCAACACATCACAGTTTTGCCCTCTAAGTGCAGAAAGAGGCACAACCTCAGCGAAATCCATCTCTTTGCTAAAGGATTCAATAACGCCAAATATCTTGTCCTTTTCCACTGTGTCCACCTTGTTAATCACAAGGATCACTGGAATATTGGCCTTCTTCAACTGTTCAATAATGTGTCTGTCACCTGCGCCGATATAATCAGACGGCTCCACAAGCCACAAAATCACATCCACATCTCTCATGGTGTGTTCAGCAACATTTACCATATATTCACCAAGCTTATTTTTTGCCTGATGAATTCCTGGTGTATCAAGAAATACTATCTGTCCCACCTCAGGATCGGTATAAACAGTCTGAATCCTATTTCTTGTTGTCTGTGGTTTATTGGATGTAATAGCAATCTTTTGACCAATTAAATGGTTCATCAATGTGGACTTTCCCACATTTGGTCTTCCTATTATTGTCACAAATCCTGATCTAAAATTATCTGTCATTAATTATCTCCCAACAAATCTTTTACTTCATCAAAGAGTTCTGCATTTTCCTCGATTACATTCTCATTTCCAACTACGCAGAAATAATCCTGGTTTATTGTATCTCGAATCATTGGAGCAAGGGCTCTAATATCATCTGGTGTGGCATCTAAAATCTCGTTTCTCGCCTTCTGTAAATCTCCCTCAGTAATTCCTGTCAAATATGCACTAAGAGATCTAAGTCCTCTTTGCGAAGGTGTCATAGGAGTATCCTCAGAAGAAATTGTACCGATAATATACTTTGTCATATCACGGTCATCAATCTCTAGATTTTCTAGATAATCTGCTGTCTTGTAGAATATCTCCTTGGTCTCTTTCAAATGTGGATCTCTATAAGATAAGAAGTATATACTTCCACTTCTGGTAAATCCGGATCTACATCCGTAAGCTCCGCCCTTTACGCGAACATTTATCCAGAAATAATCGTAATTCAAAATCACTTTTAGTATCTTTAGCGCACCTGTATATTCATATCCAGCTTCCTTATAGTTACCACCGCAACATACATACTGTACCTGGGATGCATCCTTGAAACCTTCATTGATTTTTTTTCTCTCAAAAATTCTACCAAGATAAGTGATATCATCATCATACATTCCATCTAAAATCTTTGGCATATATTTTTCCACTTGGTCAAATGATCTTGAATCACCTATAGTGCTAACCATAAGATTTTCTTTACGGAAAATCTTGTGAGCAACTGATGTGAGATTATTTACCACTTCATCCTGCATGCTGTCGAAGTTTTCATCAATATTTTTTATAAAATTATAGTAATCCCAACCAGTTACCAACTCGTTAATATATCCATGTGGTCTGATACTCTTTTCCATACGAATAGCTGGAAGCATACCACTTGGTCCCATTGAGGATTCTTTTCTCGAACGTCTTCTGGCCACCAATTCCTTTACACGAGAAAGCTCATCAAATTTTGAATGAAGCATTATCTCTTTCATAATACTGATGGCCTTATCTGCATTTTCCAAAAGGAACTTAGAACGATATTGCAAGTTGACTGCAACATCTCCGTCCACCTTTTCCACTGCATGCAAGGTAACATTCATTCCACCTGTATATATATCAACCTCATTGGCAATCTCACCATAGTTATATTTCTCTGTTGATATAGAGCCCAATAAATCCGCCAAAAGTGCAGCATACTGCAATTCTTCACAACTAAGTTTGCCAATGTCAAACACGAGATTCAAGTAATGTATTCCATTGGAGAAAATATTGTGATGGAGCACTGTAACACCATCTACATGCTTCACATCATTTTCGATTGGCTTAACCTCGCGTCTCAAATCGCTTCTCTTAAGCATAGGTAAACACTCAAGTTCTTCCTTGGTGGAAGCAACTTCCTGATGTTCCTTCAACTCTCTAGTCTGTCGAACAATATCCTTTATCTCCTCAGGAGATAGACTAGCCTTGTATTTAGCTAACTTTTCTTTCAAGGCTTCCTCATCCTTGGTATTTAATCCTTTTTCTGGCTCTGCCATAAGTACTAAAGCGTGAGTGTTGGCCAAGAGATATGTCTGAATCAAATCCTCAAAATATCCCTCATCCACCTTCTCGCGAAGTTTATCTAACACTTCAATTCCATGAAGATGTACAAAAGGTTCATTCACCTCATAAAGCCAACTGTCTAAGCACTGCAAACCAAAGATTAGTCCCTTTGGAAATGAACCGAAATCCGCTTCTCTATATTGGAACTGTGATACATTGATTCCAGCCAACAAGCTCTTTTTGTCAATTCCATCAACAACCTGATGTAGAAGCTCCTCTTGAATGGTATCTACAAAGGTCTGATAATCTTCCTTATTGGCACCCTTGGCAACAACAGAAAACATAGGTTGAAGCATGGATGTATCAAAGGATCCCGTTACATCCTTACCAATTCCCTTTTCAATCAAAGCCTTGCGCACAGGAGCTCCCGGAGATGAAAATAATGCATACTCCAAAATATCAAAAGCTTGATAAAGTTCCTGATCTAAGGCATCGCTAATAACAAATGTATATGTGAGAAATGTTGCATCCTCCGTATCATCTGATGCAGCAATTGGATACTTAATATCCACCTTGGCTGGTCGTGCAAAGGCCTGCTGTTTTTTGATACTTGAGTCCAGAGCAATAATGCTATAGTCAGATAAATATTCTCTGTCTAAATACTCCAATCTCTCAACAATATCCATATCTCCATATAAATAGATATATGAATTACATGGATGATAAAATCTTCTATGAAAATCCAAGAATTGCTCGTAAGTCAAATCTGGAATATTTTTCGGGTCTCCACCTGACTCCACTCCATATGCAGTCTCAGGGAATAACGAATTACTGATTGCACGGGAAACAATATCATCCGCAGATGAAAAAGCTCCCTTCATCTCGTTGTATACAACACCGTTGATGGTAAGCTCGCTGTCCTCGTCCTCCATCTCATAGTGCCATCCCTCTTGCATAAAGATTTCTTTGTCATTGTAAATATTTGGATGAAAAACCGCGTCCAAATACACATCCATCAAATTCTTGAAATCCTGATCATTAGTACTTGCAATAGGATAAACCGTCTTGTCTGGATAAGTCATTGCATTTAAAAATGTATTCATGGAACCCTTTACCAATTCTACAAAAGGGTCCTTTAACGGATATTTATCAGAACCACAAAGTACACTGTGCTCAATAATATGAGGTACTCCTGTGGAATCCTGTGGTGGTGTTCTAAATCCTATATAAAATACTTTGTTGTCATCATCATTTGACACAATTGAGATATGTGCACCACTCTTTTTGTGCTGTAACACATATCCGACAGAATTTAAATCTGTCAACTCTTCTGTCTTTACTAACTCGTAAGCCTCTGGAAATTGCATATTATTCCTTCTCCTGTACATTTTTTATAGTGACATCCATCTGGTTAAATGGAATTGAAATACCGTTGGCATCAAAGGTATATTTTATATCTTCAAGCATCTGCCATCTGATCTCCCAATAATCTTCTGTAGGCACCCAAAATCTCATGCCAAGCTCCACTGAACTTTCCCCCAGTTCACTCACAAACACATTGATTTCATCATCTCTTTTCTCAAGACGTCTAGTCTCCTTGTTTATGAGTTCAACCAATAAGTTCTTGGCCTTTTTAATGTCATCATCATATCCAATTGACACCTTGAGATCGATTAGGCGCCGATCACTTTTGGTGGCATTGGTAAGTGAATTGTTGGCCAGTGCACCATTTGGAATAACAATTATCTTGTTATCAATGGTTTTAAGCTTTGTGTAAAATATTGAAATCTCAATTACAGTACCCTCATTTTTATGAGAATCTTCTATTATATAGTCACCCACTCTAAATGGATGTAATACCAAAATCAGCACTCCGCCGGCAAAGTTGGATAAACTCCCCTGCAAAGCAAGACCTGCGGTAACTCCCAAAGATGCAACCGCAGCGGCAATGGATGCAGCTGTGACACCAAAAAGCGTCAGCACAATACATATGGCAACTATCCAAAATACTGCAGCAAGCATGGAATCCACAAAGGTTTTCACCCCGTGCTCCACACCTTTTTTAGTCATTGCCTTTTGGATGATTTTACGAATAAATTTACCTACTTTATTGCAGATAAACACTGCTAAAAAAGCTAGAAGTACAGCCCAAAAAAATGCAAAAACCTCAGGTAGTGCTGTATCTAACCATTTTTTCAAAAAGCCATCTGACATATTTTTTGTAATAAAATCTACCAAATTTTCTGAAACCACAGATGCCATTACCATAACTAATCTCCTTAATCAAGCGCATGTATAAATAGTCCGCTTCTAAGCTTTGGCTCAAACCAAGTTGATTTTGGTGGCATCAAGCGTCCTGCGTCAGCCACAGCAAAAAGCTCGCCTATGCTTGTTGGATACATGGCAAATGCAACCTTGCAATCTACATTGCATCTGCGCTCTAATTCCTCTAATCCTCTTATTCCACCAACAAAATCAATTCTATCGTCTGTCTTTGGATCAGATATTCCAAGCACTGGATTTAAAATAACATTTTGTAAAATAGAAACATCTAATCCGTCAACCGGATCATCACTTCTATCAACTTGTTTGAATTCTAACAGATACCATGTACCATTAATGGTCATTGAAACCTGTCCTTTTTTTGTTGGTGCAATTGGTTTTCCATTTACCTCACCAACTTTTACCACATTCATTTTAGATTTGATTACATCAATAAATTCATCTTCAGACAATCCATTTAAATCCTTCACCACACGGTTGTAATCCATAATCATAAGCTGATTATCTGGGAATAGTACTGATAGGAAATAATTGAATTCCTCATCTCCAGTATATCCTGGATTCGCCGCTCTCCTTCTCTGTCCAACCTTTACAGCTGAGGCAGCTCTGTGGTGACCATCTGCAATATATATTGCATTCATTTCGGCAAATGCATTTTTCAACACATCCACATCTGCATCATCATTTATCACAAACACTCTATGACCGATACCGTCATCTGCCACAAAGTCGTACTCTGGAGCATTTTCAGTAGTGATTTTATTTACCAACTCATCAATCTTGGCCTGAGCTCTGTACGCTAAAAATATTGGTCCTGTCTGGGCATTGCAAGAATCCACATGATGAATTCTATCTGCCTCTTTTTCCGCTCTAGTGTTCTCATGCTTTTTGATGACGCCCTGCTCATAGTCATCGATGGATGAACATGCCACGATACCTGTTTGACATCTTCCATCCATAGTCAATTGATATAGGTAATAACAAGGTTTATCATCCTGGATAAATCTACCTTCCTCAATCCATTGCCAAAGCAAATCGTGAGCCTTTTGATATACCACTTCGTCGTATGTTCCAACACTGGAATCAAAATTGGTTTCTGCCCTATCAACGGCTAAGAAGCTGTCTGGGTTTTGCGCCACAACAGCTTCTGCCTCTGATCTGTTATATACATCGTAAGGAAGAGCAGCAATTGTAGCCGCTCTCTCCTTCGATGGTCTTATTCCTTTAAAAGGTAATACTTTTGCCATAATAGATCTCCATATAAAATATTATTTAATAACACGAACTCTAATAACATCCTCACTGTGAGATAACTGCTCATATACCTCATCAGTAATTGGTGAATCACAATCCAAAAGTGCATATGCAAAATCACCACGAGTCTTGTTGAACATATCAGATACATTGATATCTGAATCTCCTAAGATCTTAGTGTACTTAGCGATAACACCCTTGTTGTTCTTGTGCATAATAGCCACACGAGCTGCTGTCTGGCATACGCCCATGTTGCAGTCTGGGTAATTTACCGAGTGAATAATATTACCATTTTCAAGATAATCAGCAAGTTCCTTTACCGCCATAACAGCACAGTTGTCCTCAGCCTCAGCAGTTGAAGCTCCAAGGTGTGGTGTCAAGATAACACCCTCTTGATTTACAACTGTAGGATTTGCGAAATCTGTTACATACTTTCTAATCTTTCCTGCTGCGATTCCATCTAATACAGCTGGCTCATCAACAAGTAAGTCTCTAGCGAAGTTAAGAATTACAACGCCCTTCTTCATAAGTTGGATAGCTTCCTTGTTGATCATTCCCTTTGTAGAATCCAAAAGTGGAACGTGGATTGTGATGAAATCACACTCTCTATAAATATCAGCAACATCCTTTACAGGCTTTACTGAACGGCTTAAGCTCCAAGCAGCATTTACAGAGATATATGGATCATATCCGTAAACTTCCATTCCAAGGTGAGTAGCTGCATTGGCAACCTGAACACCGATGGCACCAAGTCCGATAACACCCAATTTCTTTCCAGAAATCTCAGTTCCAGCGAAAGCTTTCTTAGCCTTCTCTGCAGCCTTACCAATATTTTCATCATCTGCATTTTCCTTACACCAATCAATACCGCCAACGATATCTCTAGATGCAAGAAGCATTCCTGCAAATACAAGTTCCTTAACTCCGTTAGCATTTGCTCCAGGAGTGTTGAATACTACGATTCCCTTCTCAGCACATTTATCAAGTGGAATATTGTTAACTCCAGCTCCTGCACGAGCTACAGCCACAAGCTTCTCTGGAAGCTCCATGTCATGCATTGAAGCACTTCTTACTAATACAGCATCTGCCTCATTTACATCCTCCACCTTTTTATAATCTGTTGAAAATAAATCTAAACCAACATCTGCAATTGGATTTAAGCAATTATATGAAAACATTTTTCTCTCCTTCTATATATGAATTGTAATTTACATTTTTATGTTAAATGCTATCACCCATCAGGCGATTAAACCTTATGAGTTCTCAGCCTCGAACTTCTTCATAAACTCAACTAACTTCTCAACACCCTCAATTGGCATAGCGTTGTAGATAGAAGCTCTCATACCACCAACAGTTCTATGTCCCTTTAAGTTCTCAAAACCTGCTGCCTTAGCCTCAGCTACGAACTTAGCATCAAGATCTGCATCGCCTGTTACAAATGGTACATTCATAAGTGAACGGTCTTCTTTTCTAACAGTACCTTTAAACAACTTGCTCTCGTCCAAGAAATCATATAAGATCTTAGCCTTTTTCTCATTGTGAGCCTTCATAGCCTCAAGTCCGCCCATCTTCTTGAGCCACTTGAATACCTTACCACAGATATAAATTGTGTAGCATGGAGGTGTGTTATAAAGAGAATCAGCATCTGCCTGAGTCTTGTACTTAAGCATTGTTGGTGTACCTGGAAGTACATCATCTGTGATCAAATCCTCTCTAACGATTGCGATAACCATACCTGCAGGACCAACGTTTTTCTGAACACCACCGTATACTACTGCATACTTAGAAACATCGATTGGCTCTGACAAGAAGCATGATGAAACATCTGCTACTAAATCCTTACCCTTTGTGTTTGGTAATGTCTTGAACTTTGTTCCGTAAATTGTGTTGTTCTCGCAAATATATACATAATCCAAATCATCTGGAATATCTAAATCTGAGCAATCTGGAATGTATGAGAAAGTCTCGTCTGCAGATGATGCAAGCTCAATTGCCTCACCATATAACTTAGCTTCCTGGAAAGCCTTCTTAGCCCACTGACCTGTAACCACATATCCAGCCTTCTTATTCTTCATAAGATTCATAGGAATTGCAGCAAACTGCTGTGAAGCTCCACCCTGAAGGAATAATACCTTGTAGTTATCAGGAATATTCATCAAATCTCTGATATCCTGCTCTGCTTCCTTGATGATTGTGTCAAACATTTTAGATCTGTGTGACATCTCCATTACAGACATTCCACATCCTCTGTAATCCATCATCTCCTCTGCTGCTTCTTTCAATACTTCCTCTGGAAGTACTGCTGGACCTGCTGAAAAATTATACACTCTACTCATTTTTATTTATTTCCTTTCATTTTTAAATCATCTTCATCAAAACAATCACTAATTGGATTTCCAGGTGCAACCATTGGCCATACCTTATCATCACAATCGATTACACAATCAATTACCACTGGGCCGTCAGCCTTTAAAGCTTTGGCAAATGTTTCCGAGAACTCCTCTTTGGAAGTAACTCGATATCCTGTGGCGCCCATTGCCTCCACAAGCTTTACATAATCCACATTGTCGCTCAAAACAGTGTTGGAATATCTCTGCTCGTAGAATAGGTTCTGCCACTGGCGTACCATTCCAAGCACCTGATTATTGATAACCACCTGAATAAGTGGTAAATGTTCTTTCGCTGCAGTAACAATCTCGTTCATATTCATTCTAAAGCAACCATCACCTGCAATATTTATAACCTGCTTGTCAGGGTTAGCCACCTGAGCACCAATACATGCCCCAAGTCCATATCCCATGGTTCCAAGACCACCGGATGTCAAGAACTGTCTCGAATGAGAATATTTATAATATTGAGCCGCCCACATCTGATGCTGTCCAACCTCAGTTGTAATAATGGCATCGCCCTTGGTCTGCTTATAAATCTCCTCCACAACAAATGGACCAGATGGTCCTGCTTCATTATATTTAACAGGGAATTTCTTTTGAAGATCTTTAATCTTATCCATCCATTCCTTATTATTCTTTTGCTCAATCACATTATTTAGCTTTGTCAAAATTTCTTTCACATCGCCAATAACTTTAGAAGTGACCACAACATTTTTGTTTATCTCTGCAGGATCTACATCAAACTGTAATATCTTGGCCTGCTTAGCAAACTTCTTCGGATTTCCTAGCACTCTATCGCTGAAACGTGTACCGATAGCAATGAGCAAATCACAATTGCTGACACCGAGATTTGAAACCTTGGTTCCATGCATTCCAAGCATTCCTGTGTATCTGTCATCCTCGCCGGAAAAAGCGCCTTTTCCCATAAGAGAATCGCAAACTGGTGCATCCACTAAATTAACAAACTTTTTAAGTTCCTCATCTGCACCACTGATAACAGCTCCACCGCCAACAAAGATATATGGTTTCTTGGATTTTTTTATCAAAGCTATAGCTTCCTCTAAATCCTCATCTGAAATAGTGTCAACCACTCTCTCAACCGGCTTTGCTTCCTCGAATTTAAAATCTGTCTTGGCTGCTGTTGCATCCTTGGTAATATCCACAAGTACAGGGCCCGGTCTTCCAGTCTGCGCTATGGTAAATGCTCTTCGAAGAGTTTTTGCCAGGTCATTTACATCTTTTACAATAAAATTATGTTTTGTAATTGGCATTGTAATACCCGCAATGTCCACTTCCTGGAAACTATCTTTTCCCAACAAAGGAACTGTTACATTACAAGTTATTGCCACCAATGGAACCGAGTCCATAAACGCTGTGGCAATACCAGTTACAAGATTAGTTGCACCCGGTCCACTAGTTGCCATACAAACACCAACTTTTCCAGTGCTTCTCGCATATCCATCTGCTGCATGACTTGCACCCTGCTCATGGGATGTCAACACGTGATGAATCTCATCGCTGTGCTTGTAAAGTTCGTCATACACGTTGAGGATTGCTCCTCCTGGATATCCGAATACAGTATCAACATGCTGTTCTTTAAGACACTCAATTACTATTTGTGATCCTGTTAATTGCATGAATCTATTCTTCCTTCCCTATTATATATTTTGTATTTTCGCTTTCTGATGAGATGACTTTCTAGGAACGCTTCCGCTACTTGCTCGCACCAGGAGTACTAACCTCGCTTCGTCACCTCGCTCGCTAAGTACTCGGGCTCGCAATGTTCCTTCGAAAGCCATCTCACAGAAAGCTATCAAGTTACAATAATAAAATAATTACTTCAGCTCAAGGATAGCTCCACGGTTGCCGGATGTAACCATCTTGGCGTATCTTGCTGCGTAACCTGTTGTAACCTTTGGCTCTCTTGGCTGCCATTTAGCACGACGTGCTTCCATCTCCTCATCAGAAACTTTGATATCAAGCTTCATATTTGGAATATCGATTGAGATGATGTCACCTTCCTCAACCAAAGCAATTGGTCCTCCAACTGCTGCCTCCGGTGATACGTGTCCGATTGAAGCTCCTCTTGAAGCTCCTGAGAAACGTCCATCAGTGATAAGTGCCACTGAAGATCCAAGTCCCATTCCAGCAATTGCTGATGTAGGATTAAGCATTTCTCTCATTCCAGGGCCACCCTTTGGTCCCTCGTATCTGATGACAACAACATCACCTTCTACAATCTTGCCACCCTTGATTGCAGCAATAGCATCTTCCTCACACTCAAAGACTCTAGCTGGTCCCTCGTGTACCATCATTTCCTCAACAACGGCAGATCTCTTGACAACAGAACCATCTGGTGCCAGGTTACCCTTTAACACTGCAAGTCCACCTGTCTTGGAATATGGATTGTCAAGTGGTCTGATAACCTCTGGATTTCTATTTTTAGCACCTGATATTGCCTCACCGATTGTCTTACCTGTTACAGTCATACAATCAAGATTCAATAGATCAAGTTCCTTTAACTCATTCATTACCGCATATACACCACCGGCCTCATTTAAGTCCTCCATATATGTAGGACCTGCTGGAGCAAGGTGACATAAGTTTGGTGTCTTCTCTGAAATAGGATTGGCAAATGCAATATCAAAATCAAATCCTATCTCATGAGCGATAGCTGGCAAATGAAGCATAGAGTTTGTAGAGCATCCAAGTGCCATATCTACTGTAAGTGCATTGAGCACTGCTTCCTTTGTCATGATATCTCTAGCGCGGATATTTTTATTGTACATATCCATAACCGCATAACCTGCCATCTTGGCAAGACGAATTCTCTCTGAGTAAACTGCAGGGATTGTTCCATTTCCAGGAAGTCCCATTCCAAGTGCCTCTGTAAGGCAGTTCATAGAATTTGCAGTGTACATTCCCGAACATGAACCACATGTTGGGCAAGTCTTTCTCTCGTACTCCAATACATCACACTCTGTCATTGTTCCAGCTGCATATGAACCAACAGCCTCAAACATAGATGAAAGTGATGTCTTGTGACCATGAACATGACCTGCAAGCATTGGACCACCTGACACAAATACTGTTGGCAAGTTAAGTCTTGCTGCTGCCATAAGAAGTCCTGGCACGTTCTTGTCACAGTTTGGCACCATAACAAGTGCATCAAACTGATGAGCGATAGCCATACACTCTGTGGAATCAGCAATCAAGTCTCTTGTTACAAGAGAGTACTTCATTCCCACATGTCCCATAGCAATTCCGTCACATACTGCAATTGCTGGGAAAACTACTGGAACACCACCGGCCTCAGCAACTCCCATCTTTACAGCATCAACAATTTTATCAATATTGATATGGCCTGGCACTATCTCGTTGTACGAACTTACAATACCTACCATTGGTTTTTTCATCTCATCGCCTGTAAAACCCAAAGCGTTAAATAAACTTCTTGCTGGCGCCTGCTGCATACCAGCTCTTGCGTTATCACTTTGCATAATCAATTCCTCCTAAAATATATTTATAAAATACTCTTATAATCTCTCAACAATTAAATCGCCCATCTGAACTGTACCCACCTGAGTAACCTGTCCCTTTTTATCATCTTCCTGAGGCATAATATCAATTGTTCTATATCCATCTTTCAAAACCTGCTTAACAGCATTTTCAATAGCATCTGCTTCCGCATCAAGATCAAAACTATATCTAAGCATCATTGCTGCAGATAAAATAGTTGCTATTGGATTGGCAATTCCCTTGCCTGCAATGTCAGGTGCAGAACCGCCACTTGGCTCATACAAGCCAAATTTAGTCTCATTTAAACTGGCTGATGAAAGCATTCCGATGGAACCTGTCACCATACTAGCTTCGTCAGATAAAATATCTCCAAACATATTCTCAGTCAAAATAACATCGAACTGCTTTGGATCTTTTACCAACTGCATTGCGGCATTGTCCACAAGCATATGCTCGTAAGTCACCTCTGGATAATCCTTAGCAACTTCCTCGACAACCTTTCTCCAAAGTCTTGATGAATCGAGTACATTGGCCTTGTCCACTGATGTAACCTTCTTGCGACGCTTCATAGCAATATCAAATCCGCGCTTAGCAATTCGTCTAATCTCATCTTCGTTGTATGTCAAAGTATCACAGGCTGTCATAACACCATCCACTTCTTTTGTGCTTCTCTCGCCAAAGTACAAACCACCAGTGAGCTCTCTCATAATCATCATGTCAAATCCATCACCGATTATGTCATCTCGAAGTGGACATGCAGCCTTGAGTTCCTCGTACAAGTATGCAGGTCTTAAATTAGCAAATAGATTAAGAGCTTTGCGAATCTTCAAAAGTCCTGCCTCTGGGCGTAACTCTGGAGCCAACTTATACCATGGAGATGTGGCTGTGTTTCCACCAATGGAACCCATAAGCACAGCATCCGAGGATTTTGCCTGTGCAATAGCCTCCTCTGTTAATGGTACACCTGTTGCATCGATGGAACATCCTCCCATCAAAATCTCCTCGTAGTTGAAAGTATGTCCATATTTTTCTGCGATAGCATCCAAAACCTTCACCGCTTCTGTTACTATCTCTGGACCAATACCGTCACCGCGAATTACACCAATCTTGTAACTCATTTCAATACTTCCTTTCCTGTAAAATGTATTTAAAAAATAGACTATCTTCTTATGATAAACTATACTTCACTATAATAAAGTATTTAAACAACATATTCAATAAACAAATATATACAAAAAACCACCTAATCAAAGCAATTAGGTGGTCATTTTTACACTATTTATGTTTAATCTAGTACTTTTTCGATTGCATGTAATAAATCATCATACTCTTCAAAAGCTTCGTACTGTGGATAATCCTTTTTAATAGACTCTGTGCTTCTAAACAAAAATCCAGCTTTACTAGCCTCAATCATGCCCAAATCATTGAAGCTATCACCTGATGCGATAGTCTCAAATCCGCATGACTGCAAAGCTTTTACAGTTGTATACTTAGACTTTTCACAACGCATTCTAAAGCCAGTAACCTCACCGCTTTCAGCAACGATAAGTTCGTTACAGAAAATAGTAGGCCATCCCAACTTCTCCATAAGTGGCTTTGCAAACTGTGTAAATGTATCACTGATGATAATAACCTGAGTCTTCTCTCTCAAAGCATCTAAGAACTCTCTAGCTCCTGGAAGTGGATCAATCTTGGCAATTGTTGCCTGAATCTCCTTCAATCCCAAGCCATGCTCCTTTAATACTTCTAGTCTCCAGTTCATTAATTTATCGTAATCAGGCTCATCTCTTGTTGTCTTCTTAAGCTCTGGAATGCCACTCTCCTCTGCAAAAGCAATCCATATTTCAGGCACCAATACGCCCTCTAAATCTAAACATACAACGTCCATTAAAATAATCTCCTTCAAATAACATTTTTTCATGTAGGTTTCGCCTTGATATTTTAAAGCAAAACAGCCACAAAAAATATTACCCTACTTCCTAGAATAATTCAATTATTTTTTATAGCAAATCCGCTAAAGTTGTGTTGTCTATCACATCATTTATGGCACCCTCTAACTTTTTCCAGAACACAACTGTTTTGCAATCATCTGCCCTGTCGCATTTCTCCGCCGACTTTTCTAAACATGCCACCGGCGCCATCTCGCCCTCGGTAAGCCTCAAAATCATACCCATGGTATACTCCTCTGGTTTTTTGGTTAGTAAATAACCACCCTGTGGTCCTCTGACACTTCTCACATATCCTGCTTTATTTAGTGCAGCCACCACCTGCTCTAAATATTTATCAGATATCTCCTGTCGCGCAGCCACTTCCTTTATTCTCACGGGTTTCCCGTCACTATGCACCGCCAAATCCAACATAAATCTAATGGCATATCTGCCCCTGGTTGAAACTTTCATATTTTCTCCTTAATCAGAAATCATTCCACTCGACAAATCAATTTATCCATCTGGTTTATTTGTATTTTATAAACCTATTTGTCAATCCGCGAATAGCGCTGTTGACAGATATCTATCGCCTGAATCCGGAAGCAAAACTACTATCTTTTTACCTTTATTCTCAGGTCTTTTAGCAAGTATCACTGCCGCTTTTAGTGCAGCACCTGATGAGATACCAACCATGGCTCCCTCAGTTTTGGCAAATCTTTTGCCCTCTGCATAGGACTCCTCATTTGTAATTGTAATAACCTCGTCATAGACTTTAGTATCCAAAATACTTGGTATAAAACCAGCTCCAATTCCTTGAATATCGTGAGCCCCAGCTTCCTTTCTAGACAAAACTGCACTAGTTGCCGGTTCCACCGCGACAACCTGCACATCAGGATTTTGCTTTTTTAAATATCTACCCACACCTGTGATTGTTCCACCAGTTCCAACTCCTGCCACAAAAATATCAACTTTTCCCTCTGTCTGATCCCAGATTTCCGGACCAGTTGAAGCCTCATGAGCTGCAGGATTCGCCTCGTTAACAAACTGTCCAAGAACTATTGAATTTGGAATCTCCTTGTGAATCTCCTCTGCTTTTTCAATGGCTCCCGCCATGCCCTTGGAACCATCTGTCAAAACAAGTTCGGCGCCATATGCCTTAAGCAAAGTTCTTCTCTCCTCTGACATAGTTTCAGGCAATGTGATAATGGTCTTGTAACCCTTTACCGCAGCAGCTGAAGCAATGCCAATTCCAGTATTTCCAGAAGTTGGCTCTATTAAAGTAGCCCCCTCTTTAATAAGGCCTCTCTCCTCAGCATCCTCGATCATTTTAAGTCCCACTCTATCCTTGGTAGATCCTGCCGGATTTAAATACTCCAATTTTGCCAGCAAAGTCACATCCTGCGCCCCTGCTGATTCAGCATATCTATCTGCCTTTAAAAGCGGTGTATTTCCTATTAATTCAGTCACATCATTTATTATCTTACTCATATTTTTACTCGTTCCAATCTCTTGAAATTGGATATTCTCCTTTCCTGAAATATGTAAAATATTTATCATCTAACTCTTAAACCCCTGTATTCCTAGTGGAATAATAGGATATAAAAAATTATAGTTTTTTATGTATTATTTGTCAAACAAACTTCTGTTAGTGGCTTCTAATCGGATTTTATGGTATTATAATAAAAATGTTTTGGAGGTTTATCGCGTTATGAAAACACCAGTAAATGAATCAGCAGAAAACTATTTAGAGACAATACTTATATTAAGCCAGAGATTACCTGTGGTACGTTCGGTAGATATTGCAAATGAATTAGAATTCAAAAAATCCAGCGTAAGTATCGCAATGAAAAATCTCCGTGAAAAGAAGCAGATTGTCGTTTCAGATACAGGATATATCACTTTAACTGATGAGGGCAAAAAAATTGCAGAGACAATCTATGAGCGTCATCAATTTTTCTCTACAGCTCTTATGAAACTAGGAGTTGACGAAGAAACAGCTGCAGAAGATGCATGTAGAATTGAGCACGTCATAAGTGCAGAAAGTTTTGCCGCAATCAAAAAATACTGCTACGACCACGGCATTATGCAAGAATAACACAATGTTTTTCAATTAATAAATATGGCTTTAATAAAAATAAAATCTGCCATGGCAATGATATTTTCTATTTCTGGATACATATCAACACCATGACAGATTTTTTGTTTTAAAAATATTTCATATAAAATTTTGTTTTTAATGAACCCTTAGAAGCTGTGGCCGCCGCCGGACATTCCTCCACCGCCTCCGCCGCCATGGGATCCTCCTCCAGAGGAACCGCCTGAACTTTGATGGCGAGTCTTGTGTACAATAACATTCATTATAGTCGGAATTGTCGCTCCCACAAGAATAGCATTTACATTTACACTATTTTTCATTTGCGCTGGAGCTGTTCCTCTAGGCAAGCTAATTCTTCTAGACGAAACCATCACAATATACATTATGAGAAATCCTAGTATCAGTCCCACCAATACAGCAACCACATATCTCATGGTTCTTCTGATTGGGGCATCATTTATCAATCTATCATAATCCTTATAAGTCTCAGATATACATTTGTAGTAATCACCGTCACTGGCATACTTATATGTATTATTTGTAACGTCTAAAGCGTCATCATCAGATAACTTTTCTTTTAAACTTCCAGAGGCACCGCTATATATCTCACGTATATCCATATTTATAACAAATGCAGCACCAGGAGAATCTGCTCCAAAATTCTCACTATACAACTCTTCCATTTCCCTTTGCATAGAAGAAACATAGTAATCTTCTGTTGCTATTAAATAGTTATATGACTCATCCATCTGTTGCAACTGCTCTAAAAGACTTTGCTCCTCCTGGGATGTTAAAAGATCCGCTTGATCTATAATCACCACATTATCAGATGCAATCCTACTATCTTCTGATGAATCTTGTCCATCTTCCGCTACAACTTGTTCCTCTTGGGATGTGGCTTCAACTTCAACTGTTCCCACAACATTTACCACAAAAAGCATAATGGCAAATATGGCTATAGCAGAGACTATATTCTTTTTATTAAATCTTGTTTTTAATTTATTATTTTGCACGATCTAATCCACCTCCTGTCTTTGCATATTGAGGCACCGGATTAGTCGCATAGCGATTGTACTCACTAGCAGTACTAATCACACCTAGTAAAAGGGATATTAGAGACACTATCATTCCACCGTAATAAAAGATGTTTTGTGCTGGGTCAAGTATGGCAATTAATATACTTACCACTCCACCTATAAGACTAAACAACACGCCTTTTAACACACGTTTTTCCTTAGGTCTCTCCTTCATTGACTCCTCTCTGTCATTCCAATAGCCCACATCATCAAGATGGTTTTCTTTTCTATATATCTTATTAGATTGATTGAAGGCTATAATAGTCATAATCAAAGAGGCAAAAAAGCATATAAATAAAGTATTCTTAATAGGGATACTTCCAAACATAATCAAAAAAGCAACTATACAAATAGCTGAAGCCACAAGAGACGACTTAAAATATTTCCCTAAATCCACTGGGAAATCCGCATACATCTTACCAGTTTGCCCATTGATCATTGTGTATGCCACACGATCATTTTTCTTTACTGTCAAAAACCAGATTGGAAGATATGCTCCAAAGACACCCTTGTATCTTTCCACCTGAGCAACATCATTTTTCAACCGAGCATCCTTGGTCATCTTAAAACCTTGAAGTTCCTGCTCTGTAACAGAGGCAATAACTTTATTTGCCAAGTCGCCTTTCGCATTGTTTACATACAAATTTTCATCAACCGTACTGTTCTCTGCATAAAAACCAGCCATATAATTTGGATTAAAATCTTGCAAACCATCAAAGTAATATGGCTCCACCTGTTTTGACACGGTATCGTCTAAGGTTTGGGAAGCATCATAAGGAATCTGTGCTTTTTCAACATTTACAGTGATGTTCACTTCCCCTTCCTCATGGTAATCATATGAACCAGAGGTGTAGTATTTATCAGCCTTGGCACGCACATCGCCATGGGCGTCAAAATCATACAACCAATACGGTGTATAAAGACCCACAAATCGTTTCAAGCCCTCAGAACCCTTTAAGTCATCAGGCAAAAACTTAACTTTCTTCGTGGTCGTCTCATATATATTTTTACAATCTTCTTTTGATACAGAAAAAGGAATAATATAATCTGGATGTCCTTCCTTTGAAAAATGCTCTGCATTTATAATCTCATCACCACAATAAGGACAAAACTCCATACCATCTATATTGTCTGCTGTGATTTCACCACCGCAGTTTGGGCAAATAAACACACTCAAATTTAAAGTGCCATCTTCCTGCATAATTTCCTTGCTGGTATACTCCATTGGATTAAACAGGTTATCGCAAGATGTACACTTCATTTGCCCGCTTGTTGAATCAAAAACCAACTGTCCACCACAGGATGGACACGGAAATAAATTTGCCATAACTCCTCCTGTATTACATCAACTTTTGTCCGCAATTTGGACAGAACTTCATTCCTTCAACACCAGTTCCACAATTTGGACAGAACTTAGCGCCGCCTGGCACTGCTCCTGCTGGATTTGCACCTGCCCCCGCCGGATTTGCATTCGCACCAGCTGCATTTGCATTCGCTCCAACTCCATTAGCACCTTGCACATTTCCCATCATATTATTTACAATGTTTTGACCCATGGCAAATCCTGCTGCCATACCGGCCATAGAACCTGCAGCACTGCCAGCATCACCATTTCCCGAAGTCAGGGCATCTGCCATAGCTGCTTGCTGATAAGTAGCCATATTGCCACCAATCATAGACTGACCAGCCACCTTTTCTGCCATCCTAGCAACTTCCTCAGGATAACTAATCTGACCGATTGTAAAATCACAAACCGAAAATCCAATAGTCTTTAAATCCTCATCTAAATCAGCACAGATTGCCTTGGAAACCTCTTCATTATTAGTCTGAAGATACATATAATTCTTGGCCTGGGAAGTGTGCTTCATAACGAGAGCTGATATCTTTGGCATCACCCTTCCCTTAATATCCTCAATTGTATAATCACTATCTGTAACACCTACAATAGCCTTCATCATATTGTTATAATCTGCAACCTGTACCACGAAGTTACCATTTAATCTGACAGGCACTCCTCCTGGCAAAGACTCATCTGCGAGATAAACCGGCTGTCTTGTGCCCCAGTTTACTGACATCTGCTTTACATTTACAAATACAACCTCAACTCTGCGACCAGAATCAAATCCAAACTTGATTCCCTTTAAGGTTGATAAAAATGGAATGATATCTGACTCAATATCGTAGTCACCCTCTTTTGTAAATACTCCCTCAATTGCTCCATTGTACAAAAAAATCGCTTCCTGTCCTGGACGAACAATAAGACGCGATCCTTTTTTCAATTCCACGTTATCAAACTTGTGAAACAATACGCCATCGCCTGTTCCATCCCATTCAATAACACTAGAAAACTGTTTACTTTTTAATATTGGCATAACTTTTTCTCCCTTCTTCCTATAAAAAATTCTACCTAGGGTTAATAATACCCCAATTGCCTCTATTATTCCATAGGAAAAAGTTTCCAACATGTCACCTGGAATTTAAGCACTTTTTCAAGCTTAGGAAACATTGTCAGTTTCTAGAAAATGTTATTTTTGAAAGAAATTTTCAATCATCTTAGCACCATCTGGTGTAAGAATAGATTCCGGATGAAATTGCAATCCATAAATTGGATATTTCTTGTGCTCAACAGCCATTATCTCACCGTCCTCAGCTACCGCTGTCACCTTCAAATCCTCTGGCATCCCCTCTTCTTTTACAGAGAGAGAATGATATCTGGCCACCTTGATATTTGAAAGCAATCCTTTAAAAATCTGAGTCTCATTATTTACACGAACCATTGACTGCTTACCATGCATAAGCTCCTTGGCATAAGAAACTGTAGCGCCAAAGGTCTCACAGATTGCCTGATGTCCAAGGCAAACTCCAAGCATAGGAATTTTTCCTGCAAAATGTCTTATAACATCCTCGCAGATTCCAGCCTCACTAGGACATCCTGGTCCCGGAGAAATAATAATGTGACTTGGAGCCATTTCCTCAATCTCCGAAATGGTGATCTCATCATTTCTCACAACCTTGATATCTGGCTCAATCTCTCCCACCAATTGGTATAAGTTATATGAAAAACTATCGTAGTTATCTATCAATAAAATCATATGTATCGTCCTTTCAATTAGTCTAATCCACCCTTTGCTTCCTCAACTGCGCAAACCACAGCCTTGGCCTTGTTAATACACTCCACAGCCTCACGCTCAGGCACAGAATCATATACAATTCCCGCTCCAGAACGAATATAGATATTGTCATTTTTCTTATAGACTAATCTGATGGCAATACATACATCCAGATTTCCTGTAAAATCAATATAACCCAAGGCTCCACCATAGATTCCTCTCTTGCTCTGCTCAAGTTCTTCAATGATTTCACATGCTCTAAACTTTGGTGCTCCAGACAGTGTTCCAGCTGGCAAAATAGAATCCACCGCATCGATTACATCCTTGTCGTCAGCCAGTTTGCCAACAACGGTTGAACCTATATGCATCACATGAGAATATCTCTCAATGCCCATATATTTTTCTACTTCCACAGAGCCGATTTTAGAAATTTTTCCAATATCATTTCGTCCCAAATCTACCAACATATTATGCTCAGCAGCTTCCTTCTTATCAGCAAGTAGCTCTTTTTCTAGAGCTTTATCTTCTGCCGCATCAGCTCCTCTTGGTCTAGTGCCAGCAAGTGGAAATGTGCTAACTTTTTCCTGCTCCACCTTTACCAATGTCTCAGGAGATGCACCTGCAATTTCTATATCATCGCTTGAAAAATAAAACATGTATGGAGATGGATTGCTGGCGCGAAGAATTCTATATGTGTCAAATAGACTTCCGCTGGCTTTTGCACTCAAAGGATTTGATAAAACCACCTGGAAAATATCACCCTCTTTAATATAGTGCTTTGCCTTTTCCACCATCTGTCCATATTCCGCGTTGCTAAACTTCGGACTGATTTCAGATTGTAAATTTAGTGGCTCAAATTTCTTTGGCTCACCTTGTTGCAATAGATTCTTAATATCTTTTAAGTGTTCTATGGCTTTATTATATTTATCTTTAATAATTTTATCATCTACAGTAATCTCACCTTTTTCATCAGTCAACATAATTCCAGTGATAAGGTAAATCTTCTGTCGGAAGTTATCAAAAGCGATAACATCATCGAAGAGCATCAAATCCATATCCTTGAAGTCATCCTCGCCATGATTTTCAAGTACAAGCTTTGGCTCGCTATACTTTATATAATCATATGAGAAATACCCAACCAACCCTCCGGTAAATGTTGGAAGTCCCTCAATAGTAGGACTTTTATATCTGGCCACCACTTCTCTGACAACCTCACCAGGGTGCTTTACCTGACGTGTCTCCACAAGGGATTTACCATTTTCATCTGTATCTTTTATGAGCACCTCACCATCCTGGCAAGTGATCTCCATCTTTGGACTGTATCCCAAAAAGGAATAACGTCCCCAGGTCTCGCTTTGACTGGCACTTTCTAGTAAGTAACACTGACGGGAAGCATTGCGAAGTCTTCTCACCGCCTCAATAGTTGTCAAACTATCCGACAACATATTAATAGCCACAGGTATTCTCTTGTATTCTTTGGTCTTAGCCAACTCTATTACTCTATCAATTTCTGGATACATATTTCGCTCCTACAATAATTATGTTTCAAATCAACATCTTACTTTTCATCTGCACTTTAATCCAGTAATAACTACTTGTTATATGCAGCCTTAACTTCTTTTACAAAGTTGCCGACTTCCTCTGGTGCATCCTTTTGGTATTTTGCAATCATTCTCACAATTGTCGATCCCACAATTGCACCGTCAGAAATCTCTGCCATAGCCTTGGCCTGCTCAGGTGTCGAAATACCAAATCCAATTGCACAAGGAACATCTGTCACCTTGCGGATTCTATCAATCAAAGTTCCAATCTCCGTATTTATATTGCTTCTCTCTCCTGTTACTCCCAGACTTGATACCACGTAGATAAATCCTCTTGCCTCCTTGGCAATCATATCGATTCTATTCTCTGAAGTAGGCGCTATCATTGAAATAAAATCAACATTATATTTCTTACAAACATCGTCAAACTCAGCCTTTTCCTCATAAGGTACATCTGGCAATATAATTCCATCGATTCCAACTTCAGCACAGGTAGAAGCAAACTTTTCTATTCCATATGTGAAAACCACATTGGCATATGTCATAAATACCAATGGTACCTTTACATCATTTCTAAGTTCTCTCACCATCTGAAATACATCATCTGTTGTAATCTTATTTTTCAAAGCTCTGATATTGGCCTCCTGAATAACAGGACCCTCCGCTGTTGGATCTGAAAATGGAATACCAAGCTCTATTAAATCAGCACCATTTTTCTCCATCTGTCTCACGATTTCTTTTGTTGTATCTAAATCAGGATCTCCGCATGTTATAAATGGGATAAATGCTTTCTTTCCTTCAAATGCTTCTCTAATTCTACTCATGGATATCTTCTCCTCTATATCTGGCAATGGCTGCACAATCCTTGTCACCTCGACCTGAAACTGTAACTACAATAATCTTGTCACTATCTAACTGTGGTGCTAATTTCATGGCGTATGCAATGGCATGACTACTCTCGATAGCTGGAATAATTCCCTCTGTTCTTGATAAATATTCAAATGCATTTACCGCCTCATCATCTGTGATTGGCACATATTTCGCTCTGCCAATATCATGTAAATGTGCATGCTCTGGTCCAACACCTGGGTAATCAAGACCAGCTGAAATAGAATAAACAGGAGCAATCTGTCCGTACTCATCCTGGCAGAAATATGATTTCATACCGTGGAAGATTCCCACAGAACCTGTATTTACAGTAGCTGCTGTCTCAAATGTATCAATACCTCGACCTGCAGCCTCACATCCAATAAGCTCAACGCCCTCATCCTCTATAAAGTTATAGAAACTTCCAATGGCATTTGAGCCACCACCAACACAGGCGATAACAGCATCAGGAAGTCGTCCTTCCTTCTCTAACATCTGCTCCTTAATCTCCTTGGAGATAACTGCCTGAAAATCTCTGACAATGGTAGGAAATGGATGTGGTCCCATTACCGAACCAAGGCAGTAATGTGTGTCATCAATTCTATTGGTCCACTCTCTCATGGCCTCTGAAACAGCATCCTTTAGAGTAGCTGTTCCACTTGTAACAGGAACTACCTCTGCTCCTAAAAGTCGCATTCTATATACATTCAAGGCCTGACGCTCAGTGTCCTCTTTTCCCATGAAAATCACACACTCCATACCCATCAAAGCTGCAGCTGTAGCAGTTGCAACACCGTGCTGTCCCGCTCCAGTCTCTGCGATAAGACGAGTCTTGCCCATTTTTTTGGCAAGCAAAGCCTGTCCTAATACATTGTTGACCTTATGAGCACCTGTGTGATTTAAGTCCTCACGTTTAAGATATATTTTTGCGCCACCTAAATCCTCGCTCATCTTCTTAGCATAATATAAACGGCTTGGTCTGTTGCCATAATCATTTAAAAGTTCAGTCAGCTCCCTGTTAAACTCAGGATCATTTTTATAATGATTATAAGCTTCCTCCAATTCATTTACCGCATTCATCAATGTCTCTGGAATATACTGACCACCATGTATTCCAAATCTACCATTTATCGCTTCCATCCTAATTACCTTTCTATTTTTAAATATGTATAAATCACTGACCTCTCACAGCCTTCATAAACTCTCTCATCTTAAGTTGATTTTTCTTTCCACCAACCTCAATTCCTGAGCTAACATCCACTGCATAAGGTTTTATTCTCTCAACAACTTCAGTGATATTTTCTGTATCCAAACCACCTGCTAAGAAGTATTTTCTGTTAAATGTTTCTAACAAATCCCAATTGAATGTCTTGCCCTGCCCCATTCCAGCATCAAGCAAAATATAATCCGCTATGGAATCAGCTGCAAGCTTTAGATCATCTTTTGACTTGATTTTGTAGGTCTTGATAATAGGCACACCCTGCTTTTGCAATTTCTTAATATAGATATCATCCTCATTTCCATGAAGTTGAGCCACATCTATTATACCTTGTTTGTAAAGCTCCAACACATTTTCCATGTCCTCATTTACAAACACGCCAACCGCTTTAATGTCTGGATGAAGCTCACCCCTTAAATCCTTGGCTTTTTCCGGTGTAATATTTCTTGAACTTTTCTCCCAAAATACAAATCCGATATACTCTGGCATCAGTTCATTGGCATACTCTATATCCTCTTCTCTTGTAAGTCCACAAAATTTAACCTTCATATAACTTCCTTTTTAACTCTTTAGTTCATCAAGCTTTGACTTTTTATCATCAGCTCTCATCAAAGTCTCACCAATTAAGACTCCATCCACCTTGGCAGCTCTTAAATTCCTAACATCTTCCGCGCCGCTAATTCCACTTTCAGATATGTATATCACATTTTCTGGAATCATCTCTCTAAGTCTTGCGCTGTTGTTGGTGTCCACTGAAAAATCCTTGAGATTTCTATTATTTACACCAATGATTCTAGCTCCACAGGCTATAACTCTCTTGATTTCAGCCTCGTCATGAGCTTCAAACAAAGCACTCATTCCAAGTTCGTCGCAAATCTGAAGATATTTTTTCATATCATCATCTGATAAGATTGCTGCGATCAAAAGCACAGCCTTGGCCCCTAAGACCTTGGCTTCGTATATCATATACTCATCCACTGTAAAGTCCTTTCGAAGACATGGAATAGATACATTTGCCGCAATCTCTTTTAGATAATCATCAGATCCCAAAAACCACTTTGGCTCAGTGAGCACTGATATGCAATTGGCTCCTGCTGCCTCGTAATCCTTTGCTATCTGCAAATATGGAAATTCCTCAGCGATTATCCCCTTTGAAGGAGAAGCTTTCTTGCATTCACAGATAAATGCTATATCATCAGTTTTTAGAGCATTTTCAAATTCGAAAGCGCCCTTTGGCATGCTCAAAGCCTGTGCTTTTATCTCCTGAAGAGATACTTTTTCCTTTTGTTTTTCAACTCTATATCTGGCGTAATCTGCCAACTCGTCTAATATTGTCATGAAACCCTCTTTTTATCTGTTACTTACTTCAATAAACTTCTCAAGTGTCTCTAAAGCTTTTCCCGAATCAATAATCTCAGCTGCAAGCTTCACGCCTTTCTCAAAGGAATCAGCCTTGCCACCGATGTATAAAGATGCTCCTGCATTTAACAATACCGCATCTCTCTTTGGTCCCTTTTCACCATTTAAGATTGCTCTTGTAATATGAGCATTTTCCTCAGGAGTGCCTCCCTTTAAGTCCTCTGGAGTACACATTTTCATTCCAAAATCTTCTGGTGAGATCTCATAACTCTTGAACCATCCATCCTTGATCTCACAGATTTTAGTTGGAGCACAAAGTGAAATCTCATCAAGCTTATTCAATCCATATACTACCATACCCCTCTCAACTCCAAGGCTTATCAAAACCTGAGCCAATGGCTCTACCAAGTACTCATCATATACTCCAAGAAGTTGCATCTTTGGTGATGCAGGATTTGTAAGAGGTCCTAATATGTTAAATACTGTTCTAAACCCAAGTTCTCTTCTGATTGCTCCCACAAACTTCATTGATGAGTGATATTTCTGAGCAAAGAAGAAGCACATTCCAACTTCATTTAAAAGTTCTACACAACGCTCAGGATCTTGATTAATATTTACCCCAAGAGCCTCTAGACAGTCTGCTGTACCACAAAGTGATGAAGCAGCTCTATTGCCGTGCTTTGCAACCTTCATTCCGCCTGCTGCTGCAACCAAAGCAGATGTTGTTGAAATGTTAAAACTATGAGCATTGTCTCCACCAGTACCAACAATTTCAAATACATCCATACCAGTCTCAACCTTGGTTGCATGTTCTCTCATTGCTGCGGCACAACCTGCAATCTCATCAGTTGTCTCTGCCTTGGCGCTTTTGGTTGAAAGCGCAGATAAAAATGCAGCATTTTGAGTTGGTGTACTCTCGCCGCTCATAATCTCATTCATTACGCTGTATGCTTCGTCATAAGTTAAATCACCTTTGTTTACAATCTTCTCAATAGCTTCCTTAATCATATCTTTTTCCTCCTAAAGCAGTGTACAAAAAAAGTCCCTGACAGAGACTTTCAATCTCTATCAAGGACGAATATTTACAATCCGCGGTGCCACCTTGCGTTCATAGGTCTGATCCTATGCTCTTAGCTAGATACCAACATATCTACGGCAACTAACGTATGCCTAACGTCACAGAATACTCTGCATATAAATACATTTGACTGTGCCCTCAGGAGGCCATTCCCTAAATGCTATCTTACTGCATCCCACCATCGCAGCTCTCTAAAAAGCAATCACAAAGAGGTACTCCTCTCCCTCATCGGTTTTTCATATTAAACTAGTGAAATATTACCACTAATATTTATACATGTCAATTGAATTTTTTACAAATTTTCAGCCCACTGAGCTTCCTTAAATCCAACTAATACCGTATCTCCATCTACTACCAATGGACGTTTTACTAACATCCCTTTGGTTGCTAAAAGTTTTAGTTGTTCATCTTCACTCATACCTGGAAGTTTATCCTTTAATTGCATCTCTTTATATAAAAGACCACTGGTATTAAAAAACTTCTTGAGAGGCAATCCGCTTTTTGCATGCCACTCCTTTAATTCTTCATATGTAGGATTATCATCTACTATATGTCTCTCTGTGTAATCTATACCTTGTTCATCTAACCACTTTCTCGCCTTTTGGCAAGTACTACATTTTGGATAACATATAAATAACATACTCTACCTCCTTGGTTATTAACTATTTCTCTTTTATTTCAATGTCCAACGCGTCCAACATCTTTTTAAATGTATCTTGACCATCAAGACATGTATCAATAAGCCATCCTCTTTCATTTTTCCATTCCGAAAGTCCTCTATAATAAAAGCCTTTTTTTCGATCTTCGATAATAAATGGAATAATATTATGTTTTAGACATTCCTTTAAAACTATTAATCTACCAACCCTTCCATTTCCATCTTGAAATGGATGAATATATTCAAACTCAGCATGAAGTTCAATAATGTCTTCTATCTTCACACAATCCTTCGAATTATAGTTTTGCAACAACATCTTCATATGTTTCGCAACTTCTGATGGTTTTGAAGTTTCCCTTCCACCAACTACATTGGCACGTTGCTTATAGTCTCCCACAGCGAACCATGAAAGCGTCGAATCCTTGGTATCGTGTTTAATAATATAATGTATTTTCTTGATAATATCCTCACTCAATTGTTCTTCAGCAATATCAATGCAATAATCTATTGCTCTAAAATGATGAATCGTTTCAAGAATATCATCTACTAGAATTCCATCTCCCACATCGATCGTATTGGTTTCAAAAATCAATCGTGTCTGCTCCTCAGAAAGTCTACTCCCCTCAATATGATTTGAATTGTATGTCATCCTAATCTGAAGTTCATGATATAGCCCTCCTGGAAGATGTATATCCTTTTCATCTCTTAATATTTGAAGTATTTTATTGTCTGATTCTATTTTAAATAACTGATTTGGTGTAACATCTAAATAATCTGCTATTTTTTTCAAACTGCTCTTAGATAATTTTCCCCCTTTAGCAATCTTGGCAACTGTACGGGTTGACAATCCTAATTCTTTACTAAGTTCAGTTTTTCCTATACCTCTTTCCTTCAGTATCTTTTCAAGACTTACATAAGAAATCATATTTGCCTCCCCACCTCATTTCTTTACTTTTATTATACATTAAAGGCACAAAAAGTAAAGATTTTGTCAGGATATTCATTAAAAAGTAAAGATTGAAATATTCTCAGCCTAGATTAATCACTATAATTTCCTATTTCAGCTCCTGAATCTTATCATTCAGCTGCTTGGCCTCTGCGCTATAATGTCTAACAAAAATAAACCATATAATAAAGGCAACCGCAAGCTGAATAACTAGAATCATAATTCCTTGAGCAATTGATGCAGATCCACCTATCCAGCCTACTGCGTAGGCAACTATTGTGTAAACCAAGCAACCTATCCCCATATGTATCAACACTCTAATGGGCAAAGGAAGATTTTCCTTTCGATATACGATGGATGGCACACCAAATCCCAGACCAATAAGAACACAGCCGATAACCATCTTTGTAAATCTATAATTCTCAAGACTAAAACTCCCTTTGTACCCTATGTCAAATACGATTCCTACCATGCAAAAAATCGCCATTGACATTCCTATACTGATAACCGTACTTTTAGCCAAATCTTTCAATGTTTTTTTCATTTCTCCACCTCCTATAAACCAAGATATTTTTTAAACTCAGGAAGATATGTCCTTGAAACATAATCCTTACATCCATTTTTCATCTTCAGCAAAAGTGTTCCGCTGAATCCTGGCTCAACACCTTCCATATACGACAAATTAATTAAAGTTGATTTCGATATCTGCATAAATTGCTTACCGAGTTGCTGCCCAATCTCATAAAGACGTTTTTTAGAATAATATTTCTGCTGCATCCCATAAATAATCGTATCACCATTTTCAACTCTAACCATATAAATATCCTTTGGTTGCAATATAACCAAATCATCTTCATCCTTCATAGCGATTATCGGACTTTCACTCATACCGAAAATATCTATAACATGCTGAATTTCATCTGTCATCTTATCTGTATAAATCACTGCATGCGGCTCAACATACTCATTAGATATTTCAACACGAACCTTCATAGCTGGTCTCCTTTCTCTTTTATGTCGTTATGATATAGCATTATTTTCATCTTGTCCTTCATTTCAAGGTAAGTGGCAAAAATAGGTTGGTAAAATGCAACATTTTAAATGTGAATCTCTGTTGTCAATGTTCAACTTGTTATTGCAATTTGCGATTGCATTATTTACTCTCCATCACTATTTTTTGTCCAGAGCGAACTCCATCCAAAACTGGTATCATCAATTTGTCTATTTCTATAGGTCTCCCCTGACTGTTCCAAATATGAAGAAGGCTAATCAATGCATAAAAAGTATATTCTAGCAAGTACATATATCCACTCCCTTGCCTTCCCAAGGCTTCATTAAAACGCATTTTTAAACGTTCACACAACTTGCTGCTAAACATTGAATCACCCTCTTTGGCAAGAAATAAATCCATATTATCTGAGCACTTCAAATAAGCATGCGGGAATCCTTCTTTAATCATAATCTCTAGTTCATCCAGCTTTTTTTCAAATATTATATAAGGCTCCATCTCCAACATAAATTCATCTATTACAATATCCTCATACTCATTCAACAAATCATATATATCATCAAAATATTCATAAAAAGTGGTTCTACTATACCCCGCAATCTTGCAAATTTCCATTATAGATATATTATATATCTGTTTTTCCTTATAAATTTTACGAAATGCTTCGAAAAAATTTTCCCTCGTACGTTTAGTTATTTTATCACTCATTTTTCTAACACTTTTCTCCCAATTGTAAATTGTCTTCTTCAAATGGTCTTCCTATAATAAAAATATAACACAGTGTTAGATTTTTATTCAAGGAGGTATTTTATGAAAAAAAAGTTTCTATCAATCTTTTTAATTATACTTTGCCTAATGTGCTTTAACGCATGTGGCAACCCCAAAAGCGAGACACAACAATCTGCTCAAACCACAGAAAAAGAAAATAAATATATTTTCTCTGGTTACTACATAAGTGATGACAAAACAACTATCGCAAATTATGTTGTCTACTGTTATACCGATGGTAGTCTAAAACTAGATGCCGATTCACCTGCAACAGGTAGCTGGGAAAAATCCGATAACTCTCTTAAATTATTAATTGGAGATAAAACTTATACTGCAAAAGCCTCGACTGATGGACAATACTATGACTTCATATTAAAAACCCAAATGGGAAATGTCCCTCTATCCATCGAAATGCGCTGCGACAGCAAGAATACACAGGGTGTATTTACAGAAGCCAATCGCATCGAAGGCTATAAAGACGAAGTAGATGAACTCACTCAAAAATACAAAGATGTAACTGGTGGAATAATTCTATATGGCGGTTCTAATTTCAAAAAATGGATCACCGTAGAAGATGACCTATCTAATTACACTATAATCAACAAATCTTTTGGTGGTTCAAGTGATACTACCAGATCATTTTATGCTGACCAGTTACTTTATCATAGTTCTCCGGATATGGTCATCCTAATGAGTAGTACAAATGACTGGACATCTGGAAACAATCTTGAACAGGTCAAAAAAATCAAAGCTGATTTTTATGACGATATCGCCAAGAATCTTCCAGACACCAAAATTGTTATAATGTCTGCAACACCTAACCCACTACGCTATTATGGCGAGTATCACGATGGAATGGTAGCCTGCGATAAATGGCTGGCAGAATACTGTAATCAGCATAAAAACTTCTACTTTGCCGATTGCAGACCCGCACTTTCCTTGGAAAATGGCGATAAACCAGATCCAACAATTTGGGGAGAAGACAACCTACATTTAAATGAAATAGGATATCAAAAATTAAGTCGCTTTCTAAACGATGAAATAGCCAGAATAATGGCGGAATAACACAAATGCCCCTGACATCCTTCAGGGGCATTTTTTACATTAATCATTCCAATACATAGCATAGGAATTGTTTATCTATTACTTCTTCTCTAGATTTTCATTTTCTCTGCTTCTGCAGTCCGGGCTGTTCTTTCTTCTATTCGTCCTTGATACGGTAGTAATCTTCCAGATCCACATCAATATGAACCTTCGCATCTGGTTTTCGGTTGCTCAAGAGGCACACCGTCTCCACATGCCCCGTAAATGGGAACATGTCAAATGGTACAATATTTTTCACCTGATAATCCCTAGTCAAAAGTTTTAAATCTCTTGCCAAAGTCTCAGGGTTGCAAGATACGTATACCACCCTCTCAGGCATGGTCTTTCGCAGAGAATTTATAAATTCCTTGGTGCTACCACTTCGAGGCGGATCCATTATAACCACATCAAAATGTTCTCCTCGACCTGCAGCTGCCACCATATATTCGCCGGCATCCTTGCAGATGAAATTAATATTTTTCACACCATTTTTCTTGGCATTGATTCTGGCATCTTTGATGGCATCATGATTGAGTTCCACTCCAACCACTTCCTTGGCTTCCCTTGATGCAATCATGCCTATAGTTCCAGTTCCACAATAGGCATCCAAGACTCTCTCCTTGCCAGTAAGTCCTGCAAGCTCAATAGCCTTGCGGTATAGATGCTTCGTCTGCACAGGATTTACCTGATAAAATGATTTTGATGAAATTCTAAATTTCATCCCAAACAATTCATCTATTATAAAACCTGGCCCATACAACACCTTTTCATGTTCACCTAAAACCATGCTGGTATTTCTATCATTTACATTCTGCACGATTGTAGTAATCTCAGGATGCTTTTTTACCAACGCCTTTACAAAATTATTTCTAGATGGAAGCACTGGCGACCCTAGCACCAAAACCACCATAACCTCACCAGAATTAGCCCCGCGACGAACAAGCACATGTCGAAGCAAACCATAACCCGTATCCTCGTTATATGGCTTAATCTTAAAGGATGGCATCAACTCCTTGATATCGCGAATAATAGCAGTCGCCACCTTGTCCTCAATATGACACTCATCTATATCCACAATTCTATGCGTCTTTTCCTCGTATGTTCCGCAGACAATTCTGCCTCCCTTGGCGGTACCAAACACAGCATGCACCTTGTTTCTGTAATTATATGGATATCCCATACCAACCACGTCATCCACCTTGCCAAAGGATTTCAATAACTTATTTACATATTTTTGTTTCTCAGCAAGCTGCTGTTCATTGGTCATATCAATATATTTACAGCCACCGCACTTTTTCTTATATTTACAAATCTTTTCCATACCTACAGATTCTCCTCGCCCCATCTTTTAAGTTCAAGCAAAATAGGAATAAGGGATTTTGCCTTGTCCGTCAAAGAGTACTCCACCCTAACTGGCATCTCATCATATTGCACTCTGTTGATCAAACCATCTGCCTCTAATTCCTTCAAAGACTGGGCAAGCATCGTATTGGTAATTCCATAAACTGATCGTCTCAAATCTCCATACCGAACCACCTCATCATTATCGATAACACATAGAATCATTATCTTCCACTTGCCACCTACAATATTAAGCACCCTCTTTAAACCGCATCCATTTCCAGCGATATCCTCACACAAAGCTTCTTTTGCCATAACATTTCACCTCTCATAATTCATTTTAAATATTCATAAATCACATATAAATTCTATATTCCTAATCAGAAAAACCTTACCAGGTATATTTAAATTTCGTACTTGATATATTTTTCTTACCACTTATAATATACATAACAACATCTCTATGCAAGATGTGTTAAATGTTTTTTTAATCTTCTAACTTTTTCACATGGAAAATAGTAAAGATTTATATCAACATTTTCAAAGTATTTTATAAGGAAAATAATAAAAGGAGTAAGAAAATGAACATAAATGAAAGAGCTGACTTTGCAGCACAATTAAAAGCTACTGGACAATGCAACTGCACACAATCTGTTGTGAAAGCATTTGAAGATAAAATCGATGTCGACTCAGAAAATCTGATGAAGTTATCTGCAGGTTTCGCCGCAGGAATGGGATGTATGGAGAGCACATGTGGCGCGCTTATAGGTGCAGTTATGACAGCAGGTGTCATGACAGACGGCATGGGAACACCTCGCTACTCACGAGATATTTTAAAAAATTTCAATGATAAATGTGGCGCAACAATCTGCAAAGATCTAAAAGGTGTAGGCACAGGAAAGCCTCTTTGCCCTTGCGATCAATGTGTACGCAATGCAGTTCTCTCACTTGGTGAAGTTCTTGACTTGGACTAAAATTCCAATGACCAGCAAACGTAAAAAATATATAATGCACATCAAAAAAGGTAGTTCCATCACTTTCGATGAAACTACCTTTTATCATTCACTAAAATCACTATCAAAAATTCGATATACTATTATTTATTCGATCTTCTCCACATCTTCATAGCCTCAGCTTCCTTGATAAGCTGATCTCTAAAATCTGGATGAGCTATGGAAATAAGAGCCTCGGCTCTCTGCCATGCTGACATTCCCTTCAAACACACCTTACCATACTCTGTAACCACATAGTGAGTATTAGGTCTTGTGTCTGTAACTGTAGAACCTTCTGATAAAGTAGGTCTGATTCTAGACTTCACCTCACCGTCTTTTGTGGTAAATGTTGATGATAAGCAAATAAAACTCTTACCGCCATTTGAATTATATGCACCAAGAACAAAATCAAGCTGTCCACCTGCACCACTTATCTGTCTTGTTCCAGAGGACTCCGCATTTACCTGACCATACAAATCTATATCAACTGCATTATTAATAGAAATGAAATTATCAAGTGCTGCCACCTGAGTTAAGCTGTTGGTATAATCCACAGGCGCACTCATCAAAGCAGGGTTGTTATCTAAGTAATCATACATCTTCTTGGTACCTGCACCAAAGGCATATACCTGTCTACCTTTATCGATATTTTTCTTCAAACCTGTAATCTTTCCAGCCATGGCAATATCAACAAAAGCATCTACATACATCTCTGTATGAACACCTAAATCCTTCAAATCTGAATCTGCAATCATTGCTCCCACTGCATTTGGCATGCCGCCAATTCCAAGCTGCAAGCAAGCTCCATTAGGAATTTCTGGCACAATCAACTCTGCAACTTTTTTATCAACCTCAGATGCAGGGCCTCCTGCAGGAATAATTCCAATTGCAGGATTATCTCCCTCCACAATGTAATCAACCTGTGAAATATGAATGCCTTCCTCAAATCCGCCTAGACATCTAGGCATATTCTCATTTACCTCGACGATAATCTTTTTTGCTCTCTCGCAAGCAGCTGCCAAGTGTGAAGCACTAGGTCCAAAGTTGAAATATCCATGATTATCCATTGTTGTAACCTGAATCATTACCACATCAACTGGATCTAAATTCTCTCGATAATATCTTGGCAACTCAGAATATTTTATAGGGCTATAATATCCGCAGCCCTTGGCAATCAACTTTCTCTCAATGCCACTCATATGCCATGAATTCCAACAGAAATGTTCTCCTGCATCCTGTCTTTCAAAAATGGCAAGGGGTTTTAGAAGCACACCACCGCGCACCTTCACATCTGTCAATTCATCAGTTCTTCTCGCCAACGCTTCATCCAATGCCACCGGTGTGCCAGCGCACCAACCGTAATCAACCCAATCTCCTGATTTGACAATTTTTACAGCTTCATCTGCTGAAACTAACTTCCGACTGTACTCCTTTGAAAAATCCATGTAAAGCCTCCCTGTACACTATGAGTTTGTTAATTTTTTATCACAGTTTAAATTATAGCACTCTCCTCTGGAAGTTTCCAGTCTTTTAATTTTTGTTTTGCCATAGCCATCAAATCTTCATAGCCCTCACCTAATTTCATATAACAATTAATTAGATTTTCTAGAGCCACATCTCCAGAAGTATGGATGTCTATCAGACTTTCAGTCTCATTTACCGCATTGAAAAGCCACAGCGCCGCCTCGCCATAATCCTCTTTTGACATGTAAAATAATCCTGCCTCCATACACGTCTCACTGCAAGGTGCATTTACAATAGCCTTGGCAAATGTTTTCATAAAATCATATTCTCTTTTGTTTAATCTATAATTTTTCAAAAGCACACCATCCACAGACTTTTTCACATCCACGTCCATGGTTGTATCAGAAATATTTACCAGGTAATCCTCGGCATTGGATAAATCCACCTTGTCACCTGTCATATACAGCTCTCTGATATACATCTTCAGCAATTTCGGTGAAAGCTCTCCTGAATTTCTCACCAATCTCTCAAACACACCAAAGTCCCTCTTGCTGTGCATACTTGTTGGTTTATGCAGGATCTCAATATCACTGTCATAAACCACAGGCTCAATTCGAACAGTCTCATGAATTGGATCAACCCATGTAAACTCTCTTAGACGCTTAAACAACTTTGGCCTGTACTCATTGGCAATATTTAACACAGTGTTAAACTCCGTCACTGTGCGGTACTTCATCTGCACAATCTCAATCTCCGGAAGCAAGGCCTCCTTTAACTTACGAAAATGTCCTCTGTTTTCCTCATCTAACACCTCATCGGCATCAGGACAATAAATATAGTCCTTTGTAGCCAGAGAAAAGGAATAATTTCTCGCATCCGAAAAGCTTCCAGTCCAAGCAAAATCATATACCTTGTCTGTGTACTTAGCAGCTATTTCCTTGGTGGCATCTGTAGAACCGGTGTCCACAATAATCACCTCATCCATCAAATCTACAATGGAATCAAGACATCTAGCCAATACCTGCTCCTCATTTTTTACAATCATGCAAAGTGAAATACTAATCATAGCCAACCCCCTTTAGTTAATACCGTATTCCTCCGACACAAATTTACGCAATGCATCAAGTGATCTTTTAACCTTGTTCGTATCAATACAATAAGCCATTCTAAAATATCCTGGCACTCCAAATGAATCCGCTGGCACCAAAATCAAATCATACTTCAAGGCCTTTTTGCAAAATGCCACTGCATCCTCCTCCAAAGCCTTTGGGAATATGTAAAATGTTCCCCCGGGTCTCACAACCTCAAATCCAAGTTTTACCAACTCGTCATAAAGTATATTCATATTGGTCTCATATACAGACAAGTCGCTGGTCTCCTCTAGCACCTCAGCCACAGCCAACTGCACTGATGAAGCCGGACAATTATGCCCTGTTCCTCTACTGATTTGAGCCATCATTGGCACCAAAAGATCCGCATCTGTAGCTCTTGGATTGACTGCCACATATCCAATTCTCTCTCCTGGAAGACTTAAGCTTTTAGAGAAAGAGTAACAACTCAATGTGTTGTCATAATATTTACTAGGATAGGTATATGTCTGCCCATCAAATAAAATCTCTCTATAAGGCTCATCACTTATAAGGAAAATATCATGTCCATATTTATCCTGGGCCTCTCTTAAAATATCTGCCAAAGTCTCGATTGTCTCCTTGGAATAAACCACACCAGAAGGATTATTTGGTGTATTTATAAGCACTGCCATAACATCTTCTGTGAGCAATTCCTTAAAGGCATCAATATTTATCTGAAAATCCTTGGTGTTGGCCGGAACAACCACAAGCTCATCCCCACAACCACTTACATATGGATTGTACTCTGGGAAAAATGGCGCAAATGTAAGCACCTTGTCTCCTGGTTTAGTTACAGCTCTTAGGGCATGTGACAAAGCACCTGCTGCCCCTGATGTCATAAATATATGGTCCATCTTGTAGTCCATGCCAAATCTCTTGTTCAAACTATCGGCCACAGCTTCTCTAACTGAAGGCAAAGTAGTTGATGGACTATAACCATGGATATCCATAGGATTTTTCTTGTGTAATTCTACAATCGCCTTGGTGTATCCATCTGGACATGGCACTGACGGATTACCTAAACTGTAATCGTATACATTTTCATATCCTATCTCCGCCCCTCTTTTAGTGGCGTACTCACTCAACTCCCTTATTACGGATTTTGCTCCTAACATCTGCTTGTATTGAACGTTAATCATGTCATTTTATCCTTTTATTGTTTTTTGATTCCTCTAAAATCATAACCTGCATCTGTAATTGCCTTGGCAAATGTATACTCAGTAACAGGCGCATCAAGCTCCATCTCTACAATATTTGCCTCGTGATCAGGAGTAGCTGAAGCAACACCATCAAGTGCCTCAAGAACTTCCTTTACTCTAGCCTCGCAATGTTCACACATCATTCCATCTACCTTAATTGTTGTCTTCATAATACTATTTCCTCCTTTTTCTTTTATTATATCAACAACTGAATATTTATCTACTATTTCCTGAATAAAAGTTTTGCTATTTTCCTGGGAAATGTTATTAACTTTCTCTGTATTTTTAACTTTCTTGTGTATGTTATATAAGTTGAGTCTTAAAGCATTCATAACCACGCAAAAACTTGACATACTCATGGCTGCCGCACCATACATCGGATTCATCTCCCATCCAGTAATATGTATCCAAGCACCTGCTGCCACTGGAATACAAATAGCATTATAGAAAAATGCCCAAAATAGATTTTGATGAATATTTCTCAGAGTATACTTACTCAACTTAATGGCTGCCACCACATCTGTCAATCTGCTTTCAACCAGCACTACCTGCGCAGCATCCATTGCTATATCCGCACCAGCTCCAATTGCCACTCCATTGTCTGCAGCAGTAAGGGCAGGGGCATCATTTATTCCATCTCCCACCATCATAACCTTGGCATGTTCTGAGATGGCCTTGATTACCTTGGCCTTCTCATCTGGCATAACTCCAGCGATAACATATTTTACACCGGCCTCATCTGCGATAGCTCTTGCAGTCGCTATTCTATCTCCTGTCAACATCACAGTCTCTATTCCCATGGCCGCCAACTCCGCTATGGCCTCCGCGCTATCTTCCTTGATCTCATCCGCCACCAAAATCATTCCAAGCATCTCGTCATCAGTGGCAAAAAATAAAGGTGTTCGTCCTCTCTTGGCCTCCTCATCCACCTGATGATTCTTGGCAAATGTATCAAAGGCATCTCCAACTTTACGGCGAATAAACTCAGCTTTGCCTCCATATATCATCTTGCCCTTCACCTGGCCAGACACACCCTGGCCGCTGTGATTTTTAAAGTTGGTACACATTAAATCAATATTACAATGCAATCCAGTTTCTGCATCTTCCATATAATCCACAATGGCCTTGGCCAATGGATGTGTACTTGGTGCCTCAATGGCATATGCACGTTTTATCAGTTCCTCTTCACTCACATTGTCTGCAGGAACAATATCAACCACCTTTGGTTGCCCCTTGGTTACAGTTCCTGTTTTATCAAGTACAACCACCTTGGTTTTACCAACATTTTCTAGGGCTGTGGCATTTTTAAATAGAATCCCATTTCTGGCACCCACGCCATTTCCCACCATAATTGCAACCGGTGTGGCAAGTCCAAGAGCACAAGGACAACTGATAACCAAAACAGAGATAGCTCTTGCAAGAGAAAATCCAATATCCTCTCCCACCAAAAGCCAGATAATCAAAGTCACCAAAGCAATAAGCAAAACTGCTGGAACAAAAATCCCTGAAACCTTGTCAGCCACCTTGGCAATTGGAGCTTTGGTTGCAGCAGAATCAGATACCATCTGAATGATTTGTGAAATAGTGGTATCCTTGCCCACTCTTGTGGCTCTACAAGTCAGATGTCCATCAACATTCAAAGTAGCTGCTGTCACGTCATCATTTTCCATCTTGTCAACTGGGATACTCTCACCAGTGAGGGCGGATTCATCCACAGCGCCATTTCCCGAAACCACAACTCCATCCACAGGTATTGCCTCCCCTGGTTTTACCACATAGATATCATCCACCTTCACCTGCTCCACAGGAATCATGGTCTCAACACCATCACGCACCACTCTGGCCTCCTGGGGTGTCAAATCCATAAGACCGGCCAAGGCATCTGTGGTTCTTCCCTTTGAGTAGGACTCCAACATTTTACCCACGGTAATAAGAGTTAAAATCATAGCTGCGGATTCAAAGTAGAGATTGTGCAAAAACTCATGGCAGCCCTGCATATCGCCAGCCATGGCAGCCTGAGACATTTGAAAAAGCACAACCACACTGTATCCAAAAGACACACCGGAACCCATCGCAACAAGGGTATCCATATTTGGTGCCAAATGTCTAATTCCCTTAAAACCATTTATAAAGAATTTCTGATTTATAACCATTACAATTCCTGCAATTAGCATCTCAAAAATTCCAACTGCCATAGGATTAACGGCAAGCGCTTCCGGCACAGGCCAGTTCCACATCATGTGTCCCATGGTCACATACATCATAGGAAGTAAAAAAATCAAAGAGACAATAAGTCTATTTCTTATCTTTTTAAATTCCTCCCTTTGAGTTTTTGTAAACTCATCCGAAGTCTGTGGTTTATAAGATGTATCACCATCTGAAGATAGCTCGCCCTCAGCTAAAGTGGCACCATAACCTGCAGCATTTACCGCATCGATTATAATTTGGCTATCCACATCACCCTCCACATTCATTGTGTTGGTGAGAAGATTTACAGCCACATCTTCCACTCCATCTATCTCACGCACAGCCTTGTCCACTCTAGCACTGCAAGCCGCGCAACTCATTCCTGTTACATTGTATTTTTGCATCTAATCACCCTTTCTACTTCATAAGTTTTTGAATGGTATCCACCAACTCATCAACCTTGTCATCGTTTCCCGCAATAATATCCTCTGTCACACAGGTCTTGATATGATTTTCAAGGAGGACTTTGTTAAATGAATTTAGCGCACTTCTTATGGCGCTAACCTGAGTTAAAATGTCCACACAGTAGGCATCATTTTGCACCATGTTGGTGACTCCCCTAACTTGACCCTCTATTCTGTTCAATCTATTAATTAAATCCTTGTATTCCTTCTCATCTCTGACCTTGGTTCGCTGACAGCAATCTGGAATTTTTTCATTATCCTTTGACATAAATTCTCACTCCTTATATGCTCTTTGAAAATATTATGACTCCACATAATATACCCCCATGGGGTATCTTAATTTATAATAGACCCACCCACTTCCACTGTCAAGTTTGTTTTGACTAACTTTCATCATTTTATTATATTTACAAAGAAAATTCATATTGTTATAATGTCTAAAGAATGTTTTTACAAGGAAAGGAAAAAGTATGGAACCATTAGAATTTCGTTATGATACACAGCTTTTATTAGACCAATATGTAGAGGATGGGGATGACCCAGATGATGTGGCAGATGATTTAACAGATGAAATCAGAGACTATGTCTTAGAAAATATCAAAGGTGACTCAATGGTAATCGCTGGCGACAGCGGTGAGGACGTCAACGGTGAGAAGGCTATTATCAAGCTTCATTACCACACAAATGAGCCATGGGATGTATTATCTTACTGCAGAACTCATGGAGAGATTTACGATATCGTTGTAGAGGATATGGATCGTCAGCAAAGAGGTCTACAGGGCTAAAAAATAACCTGAGAGTAAATTGCTCTCAGGTTTTATTTTTTATCAACACTTCTATTTCTAGTTTCTAGCTAATTCTTGATCTACTTCTGTTCTAGCTTCAAACTAAATCTTGGACTGCTTCTGTTCTAGCTTCTAATTAAATCTTGGACTGCTTCTGCTCCAGTTTCTTATATGTGGCAAAAAATGCCGGTACCAGGAATGCATCAGCAAATATCCAGGCCAAAGGACTCGCAAAGCAAGCTCCTAGGAATCCAAACCATGGAACCAAAGTAAAGGCTGCTGCCGTTCTGGCAATCATTTCCATTACACCTGCAAGTATAGCAAATGTGGAAAATCCCATTCCCTGTATAATAAATCTAAATACATTTACCGCAACAAGAGGAATATAAAACAATGCCTGAATAATCATAAATGTCTTGGCATCTGCCATAATGGCTGTCTCTGATGCATCCAAAAACAGAAGCAACAGATAATCTGCTCCGAAGTATATAATTGCAAGAGCTATAAGTGAATAGGCCGATCCTAATAGCTGAGCTGACTTCAATCCTGATTTCAATCGTTCAAGCTT
>JAILFK010000068.1 GCA_024697595.1 Lachnospiraceae bacterium
GCCTACATAAGGACATGAAATCCTCATATAGCTCATAAATATTAAATATCAAAACCTGAAAATACATCAAAAATCAAAAAGAAAATGAAAAAAGTCTCTTGTGACTTCATAAATCACAAGAGGCTTTTGTCTTCAGTCTGACCACACCATAAACATGGTGTGGTTTGTTTGCTTTAAGGGAGCAATGTGCTATAATGTGAATAACTATGCAAGGTGGTGAATTATGCTTAATGAAGAGAGAGTTGTGCTTATGACAGAGATTGCCATGTTTGAAGAAAAGGCAAATCATAAGCTTCAACCGGCTACAAAATATTTAAAACAAGACTATATATCATTAAGTTCATTCGGCGGTGTGATTTTTGGCTCCGTTTTTTTTGCGTGTATATATATGGCTGCCATTGTGAGTGTTCTCATTATGGTGGATGTTGATTTGACTAAGTTTTTAATAGTGGTCCTAATTATTTTAGGCGTCATATTATATGCATTGTTTATGTATTTCTTTTTGCGAGGAATCAAAAAGGCGGCGGCAAAAAGATATGACAAAAGTAAGGAACTGGTAAAAATACAAAGAAAAGCATACGCAAAGTTATTAAAGTTATACGAGAAAGAGGAAGCTCAGGATATACCTGATGCATGGGGATAATATATGACGTTTTTGATTGGATTGAGAACAAGAATAAGAAAGATAATAATGAAAAATGAGACTTGGTTTGTTAAAGGCTCTAGATTTATTTTTGCTCTAGTGGCATTGCTTATGTTATCCATAAACTTCGGTTATCAAAAAACATTATCTCATTGGTGGGTTTCAGTGGTTATAGCCGCGATTTGTATGTTTATTCCGGCTCAAGGAGCGAGCGTTGTTATTTCTTTTGTGGGCGTTATTCAGCTAATGGCGTTGTCGACGGATTTAGGTGTTGCAGCGATTATAATTATGATACTTGTTTATGCTTTGACTTCCTATTTTAAGTCCGCTTATCAGTTTAATAATATTGCTATTGCTGGGTTGAATCAGCTTAGAATACCATTTTGCGCACCGCTAGCGGCGGGACTTCTGGGAAATTTTAATGAGTTGGCCGGTGTTGTAGGCGGAAGCATAGTGGCGTTTTATTTAAAAGAAGTAAAGGAAAACGCGGCATCATTTTTAGATGAAACTAGCGATATTACTGCGGCAGACTTGATTCAGACAAGAATGATTTCAAATACAATGTTTTACATTTTTCTGGCTGCCATGATCATTGGATTTATGGTCGTATATTTTGTGCGGACCAAGGAAATTAAGTATGCGTGGGTGCAAGGGACTGGCCTTGGCGTTGTGACACAGTTTGTGATTTTGTTGGCGGGATATTTATTCGTCGGTAATAAATCCAATATTCCAACACTTATTATCGGATCGGTAATTTCGTTTGCGGTAGGAATGTTGTTTGTGTTTTTCTTTAAGGGATTGGATTATAGCCGAATTGAAAAAGTGCAGTATGAGGATGATGACTATTTTTATTATGTGACAGCAGTGCCTAAAATTCACATTGCAGAGCAGGAGAAAGAAATAAAAAAAATAACAGATGCAAAAATTCCTGGTGTTAAAGATATTAATGATGAGGATGCTGAATAATGAATAATATATTAAATTCAATTGATGTTTTTTTAGATGATTACTTAGATTTAAACGTGCCAAATATTCACGTTGTAGATATAGTTGAAATTATAATTATCGCGTTTTTCTTATATCACATCTTGCGATGGTTTTATAGAACAAGAGCTTGGAGCCTGTTTAGAGGGCTTATGGTTGTTGTGTTATTCTTTATCGTAGCAGCATTTCTCCAAATGAATACAATCCTGTGGTTAGGTGAGAAAATATTAAGTTTTGCGGTTATCATGATTGTTGTAGTGTTTCAGCCGGAACTTAGAAAAGCTTTAGAGGATCTAGGAAATAGAAGATTCTTTGGGTTCTTTGCAGCTTTTGGAGCTCGCGGTATTGCAAAACGTTTCGAGGACAAAACTTTAAACGATATGGTTATTGCCAGTTTTGAAATGGGGGCGGTAAAGACAGGAGCTTTGATAGTTGTGGCCAACAATGACAATCTTGATGCTTACGAGAGGACGGGAATCAAGTTGGATTCACTGTTATCTAGACAACTATTGGTCAATATTTTCGAAAAGAATACACCGTTACATGATGGTGCTGTTATTGTAAATGGTGATCGAATAGTTTCTGCCACCTGCTACTTACCACTTTCGGAGAACATGAATTTAAGTAAGGATCTTGGTACAAGACATAGGGCGGCTATTGGAATAAGCGAAGCGACAGATGCTCTTATTATTGTAGTCTCAGAGGAAACTGGTCAGGTTTCTGTTGCAATGAATGGAAATCTCGTACGTAATGTGGATGATAGTCAATTGGTGGAGATGCTTCGTGAAATTCAAAGACCAGTAGAAGCAGAGGATGAGCAGGAAGAAGGTAAGGAGGACAAGCATGAATCAACAGATGAAGCTTAAAATAAAAAGAATCTTTACCGAGAATATTGGATTGAAAATCATAGCTTTTGTAGGTTCTGTTTTTCTGTGGTTACTTGTGGTAAACGTTGATGATCCTACTCAGACGAAAAATTTTACAGTGGCTGTTTCGGTGACAAATGAGGATGTGCTTGAAAGCCAAGGAAAGTACTACACAATTCCGAGGGGGAACAACACGGTCACTTTCAAGGTTACTGCTAAAAGATCTGTTATGGAAAAAATAGCAGATGGTGACTTCGTTGCTGTTGCGGATATGAATTACTTAGAGGAAGATAGTAGAATTCCTGTTTCCATTTCATACAGAGGAAATTCTAATAATGTGACTATATCGGCTAAAAAATTATATTTATATATAGAAGTGGGTACAAATTCTAGTAAGTCGTTTGATATACAGATTGAAACTACAGGTGAGATGCCTGAAGGATATGCAATATCAGAAAAAAGCGTGAATAGCGAAACGGTTGCGGTAAATGGACCGAGTGAAGTTATAAAACAAATAAATCGAGTTGTTGCATATGTGGATACCACAGGGATGACAAGCGATTTTGAAAAAAATTGTTCACTGCATTTTCTAGATGTCAATGGAAAAGAGATTGATTATAGTGGCTTGAGTTTGGATAAGACTACAGTGAAGTGTTCGATTAAGATACTGGCATCAAAAAAGGTTCCGCTAACATTTAAGACTTCAGGAAATCTTCCGCAAGGTCTTGCCTTTGAATCGGTGACATTTGACCCGGCATCAGTGACAATCATGGGCGATAGCTCGGCGGTAAATGGAGTTTCTTCCATAGAAATTTCCGGTTCTATATTGGAATTATCAAAGATTACTGAGACAACTACGCAAACTGTGGATGTGACGGGATATTTGCCGAGCAATGTTAAGATTGCAACAGGAACAACGTCGCAAGTGCAGATGACAATAAAAGTTTCTGGAAATATGTCCACAACAATAAATGTGCCGGCTAGTAATATAACAATAAACAATATTCCTGCTGGCTATACAGCGGATATTGTGGACAATACAATTAGTGTTGCGCTAACGGGCGACCCGGATACAATTAAAACTCTTGTTTCTAGTGGAGTAACAGGTACAATAGATGCTGGAGGTTTGCAAGAAGGAACCAGTAGTGTTTATGTGAATTGGAATCTTGGGGATTCTGTTGTGGCTGAAAAGGTAAAGGTTGATATAGTTATCAAACCAGCGTAAAGGATAGGTATTATGGTAAAGAAAAAAGTGAAGGTGGTTAATGCCACCGGATTACAAATGCAATCGGCAGGCGTTTTTTGTCAGAAAGCAAATGAGTTTGCTTCGAAAATAACTTTTAATTATGGCAAAAACAATACGGCTAATGCCAAGAGCGTCTTGAGTGTTTTGGGAGCTGCAATCAAGCTGGGAGATGAAATAGAAATCAGTTGTGAAGGCGAAGACGAAGAAGATGCTTTAAAACAAATGGTAAAAATAGTTGAAGATGGATTTCAAGGCTAGTAAAATAGTTTGAAAATATATTTAAAAATTATAGAAAGGAAGAGAAGATGTTAAACTATAAGAGATACAAAAAGAATCCTGTTTTACATTTTCCAGAGAGACAATGGCCAAATAAGGAGATTGAAAAAGCTCCTATCTGGTGCAGTGTTGATTTGAGAGATGGTAATCAGGCGTTAGTAGAACCAATGAATGTTGATGAGAAGATGGAGATGTTTGAACTTCTTCTCAAGCTTGGATTTAAAGAGATAGAGATCGGTTTTCCGGCAGCATCTCAGATAGAATATGACTTTCTTAGAAAGTTAGTTGCAGAAAATAGAATACCTGATGATGTCAAAGTACAGGTTCTTACTCAGTGTAGAGAGGAATTGATTGACAAGACATTTGAGGCTATTCAGGGAATAAAAAATGTGGTGGTACATATTTATAACTCTACTTCCACATTGCAAAGGGATGTTGTTTTTGACAAGTCGCAAGATGAGATAATTGATATTGCTGTTGCGGGAACTAAGATGGTAAAAGAGAGACTTTCAGGTTTCGATGGCAATATTCAATTGGAGTATTCACCAGAAAGTTTTACAGGTACAGAGGTGGAATTTGCTCTTAGAATTTGCACAGCAGTACAAAAAGAGTGGGATCATGCCACAGAGGCTCCTATTATCTTTAATTTGCCTGCAACTGTAGAGATGAATACGCCAAATGTGTATGCAGATCAAATTGAGTGGATGAGTACTCATTTTGAAGATAGAGATAATATCATTTTATCAGTACATCCTCATAATGACAGGGGTACTGGAGTAGCTATAACGGAACTTGCTCTTTTAGCTGGAGCAGACAGAGTGGAAGGTACATTGCTTGGAAATGGTGAGCGTACTGGAAATGTTGATATTCTTACAGTGGCTTACAATATGTTCTCTCAGGGAATCAATCCAGAACTTGAGATTGAGGATGTGAAAGAGATAATTGATGTTTATGAGAGATGCACCAAGATGGATATTGATATGAGACATCCATATGCTGGAAAACTTGTATTTACAGCATTTTCTGGATCTCATCAGGATGCAATCAACAAGGGTGTACATGCAATGCAGGCTAGAAATAATCAGTATTGGGAAGTGCCTTATCTCCCAATTGACCCAGCTGATATTGGACGTAAGTACGAACCGGTTGTTCGTATAAACAGCCAATCAGGAAAGGGCGGAGTTGCATTTATCATGGATACTGTATATGGATACAAGATTCCAAAGGTTATGCAAAGAGAGTTCGCCGATGTGATTCAATATATGTCTGAAAAGCAAGGTGGTGAGATTGAACCACAGAAGATGATGGAAGCGTTCAAAAAGGAATACTTGGATATAAAGCAGCCATTTAAACTTAATTTCGTAGATATTGATGACAATATGGTGGATGATGAGACACATGTTAAATTAGACTTTGAATATAATGGAAAAGCTATTCATTCAGAGGCTGATGGAAATGGACCTATTGATGCTGTTAAACTTGCTATCAAACAGTGCGTTCCTGAAGTGGATATTACTGTCATTGACTATAGTGAGCATTCTCTTGGTGAAGGTTCAGGCGCCAAGGCAGCAGCTTATATTCAGATGAAAGATAATAGAAACGGAAATATTACTTTTGGTGTAGGAGTAAGTTCTAATATTACTCGTGCTTCTATAAGAGGAGTATTCTCCGCGTTGAATAGAATAGTAAAAAAAGCAAATGATTATGTGTAGGAGTAATAAGATGAAAAAAATTTTGGTTACAGGATGTAATGGCCAGTTAGGAAGAGCCATACAAAAAGAGTATGCCGGTGAGGTTGAGTTCGTATTAACCGATGTAGCAGCTGGAGATGGGATAGTAAATCTTGATATAACTGATATCGAGGCAGTTATGAAAGTTGTTAAGCAGGAGAAGCCGGATGTCATTATCAACTGTGCCGCTCATACCAATGTGGATGCTTGTGAAAAGCAATGGGATCTTGCATATAAGATTAATGCTATTGGGCCTAGAAATTTGAGCATCGCAGCTACAGCTGTTGGTGCAAAAATGATACATGTATCTACAGATTATGTGTTTGCAGGAAATGGAAACAAGCCATATACAGAGTTTGATGCTCCTAGTCCAGTTAGTGCCTATGGAAAAACAAAACTCGAAGGAGAAAATTTTGTTAAGCAATTTGCTGATAGATATTTTATTTTGAGAACAGCCTGGTTGTATGGAGATGGAAAAAACTTTGTTAAAACAATGATTGCAGCAGCAGAGACACATGATGAGGTTTCTGTAGTTTGCGATCAACTTGGTACACCTACATCAGCGGTTGAATTGGCAAAGATGATTCATTTTTTGGAGCCAACTGATAATTACGGAACATTTCACGCTACATGTGAGGGTGACACTAATTGGGCTGACTTTACAGAGGCGATTTATGCAAAAAAAGGCATAAAATGTAAAGTTAATCATGTGACAAGTGAAGAATATGCTAAGATGAATCCTGCTGCAGCTAATCGTCCTGCATATTCAATTTTAGAGAATTATATGTTGAAATTAACTACATCAGAATTTTCTATGGCGAATTGGGAAGATGCCCTTGATGTATATTTGCAAAATATGTAATAGTAATAAAACATATTAATGTTTATTGAAGTGTCAAGTGGATTGAAGGATACAAAAACAAGAGATAAGAGGAATCAATTGTGGCTACAGATATAGGCTTAGAGACTGATAATACGGAACCGTTGGTCAGTGTATGTATTCCGGTATATAATAATGCGGATACAATAATAGAGACGATTCAATCTGTTATGGATCAGACATATAGTAATATAGAACTTTTGCTGGTAGATGACCAATCAACAGACGATTCTTTCGAAGTTATAAATGATTATATTTTGAACGTTGGTAATGACGGATGTTATGCTGGAAAAACCATTTCTTTAGAGAGAAACGAAGAAAATTTAGGCATGGCAGGAAATTGGAATCATTGCTTAGAATTGTGCCAAGGTGAGTTTATAAAACTTTTATGCGGTGATGATGTTATTCATGAGTCATTGATTCAAAGAGAAGTGGAATTGATGCTTGAATATCCGGAAGTGAATTTGGTTCAGACGGATACTAGATTTATCGATGTAAACAACAAGACTACTGGTTTTTATAAGAGATATTATAAATCAGGTGTTGTTGATGGCAAAAAGGCATGTCGATTTAGCGTGTTTACACGAGATAACTTAGGGGCGCCTTTAGCAAATTTAATAAGAAAAACAGCTTATGAAAAATGGGGAGGATTTGATCCAAGCTTCGTTTACATAATTGACTACGATTTTTGTATGAACTTGTGTTGCAAAGGGAAGATATATATATTACACGAACCGCTCAATTCATTTAGAATAAGGAATGATTCAAATACAAGTCAGGTTATGAATGGCGAAAAAGGTAATGTATATGTGGAAGAACACAGGCGATTGGTGGAAAAATATTCTGCAGAGTTGGGATTGAAACCTTGGCAGGTGAATTTAAGTGTGTTTATTCGAAAAGTCACTATTTTTCTGGGTGGTATATATTTGAAAATTTTTGTTAAATAAAATCTTTTTCAGATTTTAATGTGAGGATGTAGGAAGTGCAACGAAGAAATAGGTTGGTCATAATACCGGCTTTCAATGAGGCGGGATGTATAGTAGATACAATTGAAGATATAAGGCAAAATGCACCAAGTTTTGATTATGTTGTAATAAATGATTGCTCGCGAGATGATACAGGAGAACTGTGTGAGAAATATCATTATAATGTAGTTAATTTACCAATAAATAGTGGCATAGGCGCGGCGGTACAAACAGGTTATATGTACGCAAAAAGATATGGATATGAATACGCTATTCAGGTGGATGGTGATGGCCAGCATGATGCTTCCTTTTTGGAGGAGATGGCTGATATCATGGAAGATAGTGATATCAATATGTTGATTGGTTCTCGCTTTATAAAAAAGGAAGGCTTTCAGTCCTCTAATCTGCGTAGGCTTGGAATTAAGTATTTTACTTTTTTAATAAAGGTTTTAACTGGAAAAGTTGTTACTGATCCCACAAGTGGAATGCGAATGGTGGATAGAGAAGTTATCAAAATCTTTGCTGATGATTATCCAAAGGATTATCCGGAGCCAGAGACAGCTGTTTCTATCATAAAAAGAGGATTAAAAATCAAAGAGATACCAGTGAGAATGAAAGAAAGACAAGCGGGTGTATCGTCGATTTCTTTTAAGAGGTCTATTTATTATATGATAAAGGTTTCATTAGCATGCGTTATGGCAGCTTTTGGTGTGAAATAGGACTGTCATATGATGTTTTGGCTTTGTGAATTATATTAATGAGGTGATGTGATGTCTGGAACTTTGCAGGCTGTTGTGGCGATTTTTGCTATTGTGGCTTTGATGTATATAGGCAATTTAGTTAGAACGAAAAGATTGGAATTAAAATATGCGTTGGTATGGTTTGCTGTTGGAACGATGCTTTTGATTTTTGATTTAGCACCAGGGATTCTTCAATGGCTAACTAACTTGTTGGGGATAGCACTTCCTATAAATATGTTGTTTTTTTTAGGATTTGGATTTGTGTTGCTTATTATACTTACCCAAACGGTGGTGATATCCAATTTGACGAGGAAGACCAAGAGATTGACGCAAGAAGTTGCTCTTTTACATAGAAGAATAGATAATATTAAATCAAGAGAAGAAGAGACGAAGGAGATAATTGAATCTATTCAAAAACCCGATGTGGGTATAGCTTATTACGTAGACAGTGAAGAGCCATAAAAATAAAAACTATTAACAGGAGACAGAAGTCTCGAAGGAGGATAATATGAGAACATATTTAGTAACAGGTGGAGCAGGATTTATAGGAAGTAATTACATACATTACATGTTCCGCAAGTACGACAATGAAATTAGAATTATCAATGTGGATAAGCTTACATACGCAGGAAATCTTGAGAATTTAAAGGATATTGAAAACAGAGATAACTACACATTTGTCAGAGCAGATATTTGTGACAATGAGGCTATTGCCAAGATTTTTGCAGAAAATGATATTGATAGAGTTGTTCATTTTGCAGCAGAATCCCATGTGGATCGTTCAATCAAAGACCCAGAGGTATTTGTTAGAACCAATGTACTTGGAACTGCAGTTATGCTCAACTGCGCCAAGGCTGCTTGGGAACTTCCAGATGGAAGCTTTAAAGAGGGCAAAAAATTCCTACACGTGTCAACTGATGAGGTATATGGAACACTTGATGATGATCCAAATGCATATTTCTATGAGACAACACCTTATGATCCGCATAGCCCATACTCAGCATCCAAGGCTTCTTCAGACATGCTTGTAAAGGCATATATGGATACATATAAGTTCCCAGCAAATATTACAAACTGCTCAAACAATTACGGACCATACCAGTTCCCAGAGAAGCTTATTCCACTTATTATCAATAATGCGCTTCAGGGAAAGAAGCTTCCGGTATATGGAGATGGTAAGAATGTACGTGACTGGTTGTACGTAGATGATCATGCCAAGGGAATCGATATGGTGCAAGAAGAAGGTAAGCTTTTTGAGACATACAATATCGGTGGTCATAATGAGAAGCAAAATATTGAGATTATTAATATTATTATTGAGACACTTCTTGAGATGCTTCCTGAAAATGACCCAAGACGTGCCAATGTCAGCACTGATTTGATCACATATGTGGAGGACAGAAAGGGACATGATCGTCGTTATGCTATAGCTCCAGACAAGATTAAAGCAGAAGTGGGCTGGGAGCCAGAGACAATGTTTAAAGAGGGAATTAAGAAGACAATCGCTTGGTTCTTTGAGCATGAGGATTGGATGAAAAATGTAACATCTGGCGATTACCAAAAGTATTATGAGGACATGTATGCTGGAAAGTAAAAACGAGGTTGTTATCGTTACTTATAACAGATTAGAATTATTAAAAGAGTGTATTGCTGCTGTGTTAAAGCAGACTGTATCATTTTATAAGATAATAGTTGTAAACAATTGTAGTAACGATGGAACTAAGGAGTATTTAGAACAATTTGAAAATGATGAAACATTTCATATAATACATGAGCAGGAAAATCTTGGAGGAGCAGGCGGATTTTATGATGGTATGTCTGTGGCTTTGACTGATGTACCTGATTGGCTTTTGATAATTGATGATGATGCGATTATAGAATCGAACTATGTGGAAAAAATGCTTGAATATGCAGGCAAGCATGGAGATCATGCGGCGCTGGCTGGCTCCGTTATTACAGATGGTAAGATTGATAAGTCTCATAGAAGGCGAGTGTCAAATAAACTTTTATTTATCGAAACGCCAGTTCCCCTCGACGAATATAAATTGAGAGCTTTTCCTTGTGATACTGCAACTTTTTGTGGATTGATGATTAATGGTAAAGCTTTTCAGCAAGTTGGCCTGCCGAAAAGAGAGTATTTCTTGTGGTATGACGATACGGAATATTCACTGAGATTAGGTGAGTTTCAAGCCAGAAGATTCCCAGAATTAGAGGAGCATTTGGCAGAGTATCGAGAGGAGATGCGCCGTTTAAATCAGGTTGGAAACGAGGTTAGCGAAATTGTTCGAGTGCCAAAGTTAAAAGCTAGATTAGGTAAGGGTAATTCAGGGATAATGGTCATCCCGGAAGCTCATTTGAATCACAAAACAAAGTTGGCTGAAGAGGGAAAAAGTATTTTAGATAGAACTGATTGGCGTATGTATTATGGATATCGAAACAGATTGGATACTGCAAAAAATCATTTTGGAAATTTTAGTGTTTTAGGAATACGTATGGAATACTGTGTATTTTTTATAATAAGTGTAGTTCAACTTTTTATTCCTTCGAAGTCAAAACACGCACTATTTAATATAAAGTTGCTGCGACGAGCAACACATGATGGAAGTTTAGGTAAGTTGGGCAAAAACAAACACTATTTGCCAGAAAAATTTGCTAAATAATAGGAGAAAGTCATGAACGATAAGATTTGGGCAGTGGTGGTCACGTACAATAGACTTGAGCTGCTAAAGGAATGTATAAATTCCTTGATGAATCAAACGTATAAATGTCATATATTAATTGTTGATAATGCAAGTAAGGATGATACCAAAGAGTATTGTATGTCCATGTGTGAAAACAATGTTGATATTTCATACAAGAGAATGGAAAAGAATATTGGTGGAGCAGGCGGATTTTCCCGCGGGATGGCTTATGCTGTTGAGCATGGTGCCAAGTATGTGTGGATTATGGATGATGATACGATTCCAAATAAAGATGCGCTAGAAAAGCTAATGGTTGCTGGTGAACTTGCAGAGAAGGCTGACAATAAGCCTTTTGGTTTTATTTCATCTGAAGTTTTGTGGACTGATGGTAATCCATGTAAGATGAATAAGCAGATGGTATCGCAGCCAATTGATGCTGTGGAAGTTAATTTGAATAGAGATTATGGTTTGGTTCCTGTCAAAGCGGCCACATTTGTATCTTTATTATTCCCGGCGGTGACAATAAAAAAATATGGACTTCCGATAGAAGAATATTTTATCTGGGGCGATGATAAAGAATATACATTGAGAATATCTGCAGAGCTTCATTGTTATAATGCAAAGGATAGTGTCGTTGTTCATAAAATGAAAAACAATGAAGGCTCAAATATCACATATGATGATATAGATAGAATTGGGCGTTATTTTTATGCATATAGAAATGATTATTGTACTGCCAAAAGACAGGGCTTGGGTCAGTTGGTGATTTACTATTTGGCATTTATATTAAATTTCAACAGAATAGTTTTTCATGCTAAATATAAGAAACAAAGAATTGAAACTATGCTTAGAGGTAAAAAGGCGGGTAAGCACTTTAATCCGGGAGTGAAATATCCGGAAATTTAAAGACTGTTAGAGTTGTTTTAGGCGATTCGGAGGTATGGATGGAGGAAATAATTGCAAAAGATTATTTTGTCGAAGATTATATAGGCGATGTGGAAGATGTGATGAGAAGTATCGAGCTGCTACAGATGGAGCTGGAGAATTTTGTGAATCAGCATGTGCAAGAAGATTTACAGGAAGCGGATGCAGAGGTGCAAAATGAAGCTGGGTATCTATTGTACACATTGGGAAAAAGCTTCTATATGATAGAGGATTATGCCATGGCAGCAGAATACTTCGAGACAGGGTTAGCATTTAACCTGGATCCAAATGATCAGTATGTTTTGGAGATGGTTGTGGCCTATGGATTGGCGTTGTTTAATTCTGGTAATGGTAAGGAGGCCATTGTTCTAGAAGCGGTTTATGACATGTTCGATGGACAGGCGGATTTTGTATTTATGATGGGCCTTGTTTACATGGAGCAAAAGCAATATGAACAGGCAATCATGGAATTTGCCAAGGCGTCCATGCTTATGGAAGGTGCTATAGCAGGTTCAAATAGCTATTTGTCACAGTATTACACTGGAAGGATACGTGAAGAGCAAGGCAGAATCGAGGAAGCCAGAGCTATGTATGCCAAGGCGGTTGACTATGAGCCTGCGCGAGAGAGACTGGCCAGTATTTAGTTTTTGAGATTGTTCAATGTGCAGCTGATATTGGGACGAAAAAACATAAATATTTTTATTGAAAATGTTGGTGGGAGAAGTCTATGTCAAAAATATTAGTATATAGATGGAAGGCGTACAACTACATAGATGTTATGGCTGCATTTGTAAAAATGGGTTATGAGATTGATGAGATAAGTCAAAACCTATTAAATTATGACGTGGATGAGGAATTTGCAGAGAGACTGGAAAAACAGATTCATGAAAATGATTATGATTTTGTTTTTTCAGTTAATTATTTTGGAATGATATCTGATGTGTGCCAGAATAATAATATCCTGTATGTGGCTTGGAGTTGCGATAGCCCAATGATCAGTATGCACCATGAGAGTGTGTATAATTCTTGTAATAGAATATTTGTCTTCGATAGAGCAAATTGTCTAGAGTTTGAAAATATGGGCGTGAAAAATGTTTATTATCTTCCTCTGGCTGCTGGTGTTGAGAGGATAGATGAACTTTTGAATACAAAAGATGCAATAAATTCAAAGTGTTTTTATGAATGTGATATAAGTTTTGTGGGTTCATTATATGAGAGAAATAATTATGATGAACTTTATGATAAGTTGTCGGATTATTTAAAGGGATATTTTGATGGACTGATAGAGGCGAAGTGGGATTGTAGTGATATTTCATTGATGGACAAAATGTTGACGCCTGATGTGTTAAATGAGTTGGAGAAGTATTTTGAATTTAAACCATCTTCTGAAAGGTCCTTTTCTGATTTGGGATTAGTGTTTTCAAATAATACTTTGGGGTTTAAAATTGCCAGAACTCAGAGAAAGAATAATTTAATTGAATTATCAAAAAGACGTAAGGTGGCACTGTTTACAGGAAGCGATGCAAGTGATTTGATCAGGGTTGACAACAGAGGCCCGGTAGATTATTGGAAAGAGATGCCGCGTGTTTTTGTAGGGTCTAAGATAAATTTGAATATGACTATTCCAAATATTAGAACAGGTATTCCACTTAGGGTGTGGGATATTTTGGCGTCAGGTGGATTTCTCATAAGTAATAATCAGGCAGAGATTCCATATTTCTTTGAAAATGGTAGAGATATTGTGACTTATTCTTGCCAGGAGGAACTGATAGAGTTGGTTGACTATTATATGAGCAGGGATGAAGAGCGAGAATCAATAGCAAAAAGAGCTACGGAGAAGATGAGGAAATATCATACTTTTGATGATAGGATAGCGAACATTCTAGAAGTTGTAAAAAAAGATTTATAAAACGAAAAAACCCGTAGATGAAAGTGATATTTAATATCATGCTACCTAGGGGTTTATTCATACTGATTGTTTATTAAAGTTCGTATTAATTAAAGATATATCAATTAAAAGTCTCATCTTATAATGAGCGATCTACCAAAAGTCCTGAGTAAGCACTAGGTGCATAAGGTGCAGTTAGAGTCTTGCCAGGGTTTTTGTATTCTACAATAACTTTGTCTACATATTTCATAGGATTGATAGAAGCTTTGCTTGATTGTCTCTTTAAAGCATTCTTCAATGTATTTAAAGTCTTGTAGGATTTAGAAGAATCGTTTCCGGAGATTGATTCTATTAATTTTTCTCGATCGATTTCCATGTAACCTTCTTCATTGGAAGTGATTCCTATAAGGGCTAAATCGTCTTTTATTCCTCTGGTTACAGCTGTTGTCTCATTTAATAATGTCTTGTTGTTGTGCGCTTCAAAATATTTATGCCCGACAGCAACCATTCCATTGTAAGCCTGAGCTAGAGAATTAGCTGCATCTGCAATAGTATCTGAGTTGGCTTTGAAACCAATATGAACAGGCTCACCTTCAGATGAAACAGAATTCATTGTGACTTCAAAGGACTTATCTATAGTAAATGTATTAGAAAGAGATGAATGTTCTTTTCCATTTAATTTAAATATAGAATTTGAAGCAGGGGATGAAACTGTTGCAATACCTAAAAGCCTAATCTCATTCCACGATGAACCTGAGTTTATATTAAATAAAGTAGATTCATTTTCTGCCAATCCAGTTTTTTTAGAGACGATTTGCAGAGCAGACTCGCCTTTATTATTTTCTATTATAGAGGCATCTAAGCCAATATCTGATTGATTTATCAGACGTGCAATCTTATTTTGTACATCCAGGTTGGTATCACCTTCATTTACAGACATCTGAAATTCATAAGCAGTATGAGCGATATCTAAATCAAAGGAGAAAGAACCTTCCTCGAAATCATGTCCTGTAGTTGATAGGAAATTACCAGTATTAATCTGTGGCTCAGCCAATTTTATAACTTCCATATCAAAGCCATCTTTGGTTTCATTTGAATATTTACCAACGAAATTGACAGAAACAATATCGTTATCAGATGATACAGCATGTTTCTTCTTTAATATAGAAGAAAAATCTTCATTATCTCCAGAAATAGAATTTACAACTCTAGAAATATTGTTGGCATTTTCCTTTATATCAAGGGTAAACTCAGTCAAGTCTCCCGTCTGAGCAATCTTATAGAGGGGAGATTCTTTATTGGTCTTGATTATGTCATTGTATACGGAGCGCAATTCGCTCTTCTTATGGGTATCATAACGAGAACCTTTTGGCTTGCCATAGGTCGTCAGTAGATAATTATAAGCGGCATCGATCTTTGCCATAAGACATCCCCTCCTTTCTTCCTTGAAATATTGACGTGTGTTTATATGGAAATCCGTATCCAAAATATATTAAAATACACGCAGGGTATAATAATCCATTTATTCATTTACATTATACAACCTAGAAATGAATTTGTCATCTACAAAATGTAGTGGGAAATAAAGGACTAAACTATATAGATTGTAGACTTGCTTGCATTGGCGGATGAGTGATATAATTTTAAAGATTTTTATTAAGATGGATATAGTTGAGAGGATCGTTATGAAATCAAGTGATAAGCAAATAATTATTAAAAGTTTTTTGTTTGGATTAGTATCTTTTTTGATAGTTCAAATTATTTTCTTTTTTAACGGAATGGAGCCGTGGGGGAATGGTGCCTGCATAACGGATGATATGGATATTCAATACTTGGATTTTTTCTCATATCTTTTAAATGTTATTCATGGCAAAGATTCTATTCTTTATACCATACACAATGGTCTTGGTGGTAGTGGATTTGGTGTTTTTTCATATTATTTAGCATCTCCATTTAATATACTCTTATTTTTCTTTGATCAAGCCCAATTGCCATTGTTTGTAGATGTTGTAATCTCTTTAAAAATAGGGTTATGCACTATGACATTTTCAATATTTGCAATGAATAGAATGCCTAAAGTTCGAACATATTGGGTATTTGTTTTGTCTATATGCTACGGTCTGATGCAATATAATATTGCACAATCATTTAACATTATGTGGTTAGATGGCGTCTACATGTTGCCGTTAGTTGCTCTAGGTATATATAAATTAGTATGGGATAAAAAAATAGGATTTTTCTCATTGGTAACAGGCTTGACCATTATTTTTAATTGGTATATTGGTGGCGTGATTTGTGTGTTTACACTTTTCTGGCTTGTAGTAGAATATTTTATGAAAATAATTTCTTTGAATCAAAAGATTGATATTATAGATATTTTGCAAATTGTATTGAAATATGCAGTTTCTATGATAAATAGTGTTTTTATATCAGCTGTTATTTTTTTGCCATCGATATTTGAATTACAAAAGGGTCGTGGAAAGTCCTTTGATTGGCAAATGTTAAAGAACGAGTTCTTGTGGTCTCCATTCAATTTGCTGAAAAGTACATTTATAACTTCTACAAGTTCACAGTTTGAAGCGTCATTGTTTTGTGGAAGCGTTGTTGTGGTGTTAATGCTATTTTATTTTTTTGCTGTAAAAAGGGATTGGTTAAAAAAGGTTATGATGCTTCTTGTGCTAGTAGTGGCTGGGATGTCGTTATGCTATCGACCTTTATTTTTCTTGTTTTCACTTTTTAAGGAGGCGTCAAGTTATTATTATAGATATTCTTTTTTGGTGATTTTTTGTATGATTTTTATTGCTCTGCTAGGAGCAGAAAAGGTGAATGACGAAGTGAATCACATCGCTTTTATAATATCTGTAGGAGTATGTATATTAGGCGAAATATTTGCGTGGAATTTAAGTAAGACAATGGACATAAAATGGATGATTATTACATTGGTGATGGAAGTTATTTTTATGTTATTGATTGTTATTATGGGAAAAACTAATGGTAAAGTGCAGTTAGTAGTGAACGTGGTGCTTATTATAGCGATGCTACTGGAGATAGGTGTTAATACTAAAGAGCTATTTGATATATATTATATTAATTGGGACTCTGAAGCATATAGGACTTATGTTAAAGAACAGGAAGAACAATTGATTAATATTAAGGGGCGAGAAGGACGCATTCATCAAACATTAAATCGACGAAGAGATGAAGGTGGCGTGCCTGGTTTGAGCGCAAATTGGAATGAAGGATTGGGATATGGATATAAATCAATTAGTAGTTATACATCTTGTCCGGATGCCCAAACTACAGAATTGTTGAATCAACTGGGATATAGGTCTGAGGTTGATCGCATTACAATCACTAATTGTCCAATTTTAGCGACTGATTCAATTTTAGGGGTTAAATATTTATTAAGTGATTATGATGTACGTGGTTACGAGAAAAGGGATGAACATAAATTAAATGGAAAATGTGTATATGAGAATCCGTTTGCATTACCGATGGCATTTACAATAGATAATGTAGTAGAAGATATTTGTGCAGAAAATACATTTCAATGGACAAATATGTTTTTAAGACAATTTTCGAAAAAAGATTTAGATGTGTATAAAAAGAAAGAGTGTTCTATCGAAAATATAAGTGGACGTGAAAAAGTATATAATGTTTCTTGTGATGGTGAAAAAGAGGTTTTATATGGAGATCTTGTATGGAATGATGAGTTTTACACATATGAATTTTTGGGTGGAACAACGGTAAATGTGAATGAAGAATATGAGATTGCATATGCACAGTGGCTTAGTCAAAGTGTTTTTTATATACCGACTGAAAATGGAACGAGAAATAGTAAGGTGCATATAAAAAGCGGAAGGGAATTAGGGCTAAAAGATGAGTTGTTTTACGCATTAGATTTAAACTCGTTAAAAGAGGTTACCTCAGAGATTCAGAAAAATGAAATCAGTATGAATATAGATGGAAATGAAATGTCAACTACAGTAGTATCAGATGAACCTACAAATCTTATGGTTTTAATTCCATATGATGAGAGTTGGAAGTTGCAAGTTAATGGGGAAAACGCAAATATAAAAAGGTGTGGTGGAGATTTCATGTCAATACCGATTGGAATAGGTGAAAATGAAATTGAGTTAACATATGAACCAAAAGGATTGAGATTGGGAATGCTTTTGACAATGGTTGCTGTTTTGGCATTGATTGTAATGTTTTATATGGAAAATAAAAGAAATAAAGGTGGAGCCTAAATATAGGGTCACTTGTAAAAGTTAATTCCACTTTGTAGGATTAAATTCCACCTTGTATGAGTAAAATCTACGGGGTGGAATATTTTTGTACTAAAAATCATTTGTTTTAATCGAAAATCACTGGATTTTTAGTAAAAACATCTTA
>JAILFK010000072.1 GCA_024697595.1 Lachnospiraceae bacterium
AATGGATGTCGTCCACCAAAGCGTAGAAGAGTTTAATTAGGAGGGATAATCTAAGATGGCAGTTAATAGAACACCTGTCCTTAAGAGATGTCGTTCACTTGGAATGGAACCATCTTATTTAGGATATGATAAAAAATCAAAAAGACAATTACAGAGATCAGGAAGAAAAACATCTGAGTACGGTCTCCAATTGAGAGAAAAGCAGAAGGCTAAGTTCATCTATGGTGTATTAGAGAAGCCTTTCCGTAATTATTACAACACAGCAGACAGAAAGAAGGGAATGACTGGTGAGAACCTCATGACTATTCTTGAGTCTCGTTTAGATAATGTAGTATTCCGTATGGGATTTGCAAGAACACGTAGAGAAGCACGTCAGGTTGTCGATCACAAGATGTTCTTGGTAAACGGTAAGCCTGTAAACGTACCATCATACCTTGTTAAGGCTGGTGACGTTATTGAAGTTCGCGAGAACAAGAAGGGACTTCAGAGATTTAAGGATATCGTAGAGGTGACAAATAGTAGACTTGTTCCAGAATGGATCGATGTTGATTTAGAGAAGTTACAGGGAACTGTAAAAGAGTTACCTACAAGAGAGCAGATTGACGTTCCAGTTGATGAGATGCTTATCGTCGAGTTGTATTCTAAGTAATAAATGGAATTTTTAACTGGTAGACCATAATAAGGAGGAACAACGCAGTGTTCGATTTCGAAAGACCAAATATTGAGACAATAGAAATCTCAGAAGATAAAAAATATGGAAGATTTGTTGTAGAACCTTTGGAAAGAGGTTATGGAACAACACTTGGTAACTCACTTAGAAGAATTATGCTTTCTTCATTGCCAGGTACAGCGGTTAGCCAGGTTAAGATTGACGGCGTATTACATGAGTTCAGTTCTATTCCGGGTGTAAAGGAAGATGTTACTGAAATCATCATGAATATTAAGAAGTTAGCAATTCGCAATAACAGCGAGTCTGATGACCCAAAGACAGCTTATATCGAGTTCGAGGGTGAAGGCGTTGTTACTGCAGGTATGATTCAGGTTGATTCTGATATTGAAATCATGAATCCTGATCTTGTTATTGCTCACCTTAATGGCGGCGTTGACAGCAAGCTTTACATGGAACTTACTATTACTAATGGTAGAGGATATGTAAGCGCTGACAAGAATAAGTCAGATGATACACCAATCGGAGTTATTGCTGTTGATTCTATTTATACACCAATTGAGCGTGTAAATATTAAAGTAGAAAATACTCGTGTAGGTCAGATTACTGACTATGATAAGCTTACATTAGATATTTATACTAATGGAACAACTTATCCAGAGGAAGCAGTTAGTGTTGCTGCAAAGGTATTAGATGAATTACTCAAGTTATTCATTGGATTATCTGATAAGTCTGAGCAGATTACACCTTTCGTAGAGAAGGAAGTTGATCAGAAAGATAAGGAAAATGATAAGAGTATCGACGAATTAGAGTTATCTGTTCGTTCATTCAATTGTTTAAAGAGAGCTGGAATCAATACTGTTGGTGAATTGTGCGACAAGACACCAGAAGATATGATGAAGGTTCGTAACTTAGGTAAGAAGTCATTAGACGAAGTACTTAAGAAACTTGACGAGTTAGGACTTAGTCTTAAAAACGTTGAGGAATAAGATATAGTTAATAGGATTCCGATAAGACCAAAGAGCACGGGACCGCAAGTAGAGTAGATGGCGACGACCATTCACCGTGGACAGTAAGGCCGAAGAGCATAGAAACGGCGTGTCATCTATATAGGAGGAAATTGAAATGGCAAAGTATAGAAAATTAAGTAGAACATCTTCACAGCGTAAAGCTTTACTTAGAAATCAGGTAACAAACCTTTTATACCATGGAAGAATTGTTACAACTGAGGCTAAGGCTAAGGAAGTTGCAAAGATCGCTGAGGGTATCATCGCACTTGCAGTTAAGGAAAAGGATAACTTCGATGAAGTTACTGTTCAGGCAAAGGTTGCTCGTAAAGATGCTGATGGTAAGAGAGTAAAGGAAGTTGTTGATGGTAAGAAGGTTACTGTATTCGATACAGTTGACAAGACTATCAAGAAGGATCAGCCTTCAAGACTTCATGCAAGAAGAGAGATGCTTAAGGTATTATATCCTGTAAAGACAGCTGGAACATCTAGAAAGGAAATCACAGAAGTAGATATGCCTAAGATGTTATTCGAGGAGATCGCTCCTAAGTATGCTGATCGTCAGGGTGGTTATACAAGAATCATCAAGATCGGACCACGTAAGGGTGACGGTGCTATGGAAGTTGTACTTGAGTTAGTATAATTTCTAAATTATAAGTGTATTGAAAGAGGCTAGAGTCGAACGGTGACTCTGGCCTCTATTTAAATTTATGTAAATGCAACTGGGCGACTATTATAGTAACAAAAAGAGATGACTACTACATACCTAGTCGAGAACGCTCTCGCTACGGAGTAAACGTAGCAGTACTAAATTCGCACTCATTCTTCGTGCTCATTAAGTGCTGGCGTTTCCTACGTTCTCTTTAGGCATATAGTAGTCATCTCTTTAATATTTTAAGTATAACGATAGTCGCCCAGGCAATTACTTAAATGTGGCAATAGTGACGCCAGAGTCACCTTCGCCGAATTCGCCCAGGTGGAATTCATCTACATATTTTTGCTTTTTAAGATATTGCTGTACAGCTTGTCTTAGAACACCGGAACCCTTACCGTGGACAATTCTCACTGATTTTAGATGAGAAATGTAAGCGTCATCGAGATATTTATCAAGACGAGCGATAGCCTCATCTGAGTTTAATCCTATGAGATTGATTTCAGGTGAGATTGTAGCTGCTTTTCCTAGACCATATCCACCGCCGCCTTTTCTCTTAGAGCCGGCTTTGGCCATGGTGGCAGTATCTTGTTCCTGCAGCAGTTCGAGATCACTTATATTAACCTTGGACTGTATAATTCCCATCTGTACTTTTAGATTACCTCTTGAGTCTGGCAGTGTCAGCACAGTTCCTTTGGCATTCATGCTAACAACTCTTACCAGGTCCCCTACCACAACTTTCTTTGGCGCCTTGTGATTTGAAGTAGCCTTTTTTTTCATATTAGAAGTTTTTTCCTGATGCTTGGATACCTGCTTTCCAAGTTCACTTCGCTGGCGTTCCATCTTTACGATGTCAGGATTGCTCTTGGCATATTTATTGAAATCTCGTATGGTTGAATCAGCAAGTTCCTTGGCATCTCGTAAAATTTTGGCAGCTTCCTCATTGGCTTCACGAAGAATCTTGTCATGGGATTCTTTTAATCTATCTTCACGTTGCTGAATAGATTCACGTAAATTCTCAATTTGGCGTTTATCACGAGTTATGGAATCCTGGTCGCGCTCCATTTGGATTCGCTTTTGTTCTAAATCTATAAGCACATCCTCAAAGGATCTGGAGTCTTCGTCGATTTGTTCCTTGGCATAATCAATAATATCATTTGGCAATCCAAGTTTATGTGAAATGGCAAATGCGTTGGATTTTCCAGGTACACCAATTAACAAATTATAAGTTGGTGATAATGTCTCCATGGAGAATTCACAGGAAGCATTTTCCACATTTGGCGTTGATAAGGCATATAGTTTTAACTCGCTATAGTGGGTAGTTGCCATTGTGGTTACCCCAAGTTTTAAAAGTCTATCCAAAATGGAGATGGCAAGGGCTGCACCTTCTGCTGGGTCGGTACCAGAACATAACTCGTCAAATAATGTAAAATATCGTTTCTCAGGATGCTTATCGATATAAGCTAATGTTCGAACAATATTTACCATATGAGAAGAAAATGTTGATAGAGACTGCTCAATGCTTTGCTCATCACCAATGTCTGCAAATATCTCATCAAAGATGGAAAGTTGGCTTCTATCCTTGGCAGGAATGTGAAGTCCTGCCTGCCCCATAAGACAAAATAGTCCGCAGGTCTTTAGAGATACGGTTTTTCCACCTGTATTTGGTCCGGTTACAATAAGTAGGTTGTACTCGTCGCCCAAAGTGATATCGATAGGAACTACCTGACTTGGATCAATAAGAGGATGTCTGGCACCTCTTAGGTTAATGATTCCCTTGTCATTAAAAACAGGAGCTACGCCATTCATTTGCTGAGCAAGCTGTCCTTTGGCAAATATAAAATCTAGTTCGATTAGGTTTTCATAGTTTTGAATAAGAGAATCTTTTATCTCAAAAACCATAGCGCTCAATGTGGCTAAAACCTTTTCAATCTCTTCTTTTTCTTCAAGTTCTAATTCGCGTAGTTTATTATTTAAGTCAACTATTGCAGCAGGCTCTATAAAATATGTAGAACCTGTTGAGGATTGGTCATGAACCATTCCTTTTACCGTGTTTTTGTACTCTGCTTTTACCGGTAGACAATATCTACCATTTCTCATAGTAATGACATTGTCCTGTAAGTATGAAGCTGAGGTGGATAGCAGTGTATTCATCTGTGAGCGAATCTTGTCATTTGTGGCAGACATTTGACGGCGCACATTTTTAAGTCCTACGCTGGCATCATCTGCGATGGAATCCTCAGAGAGAATACATCTGTTAATCTCGTCGCGAACACTAGCTTCTGGTTCTAGGGCATTAAAATATCTTGTGATAGAATCAGGGGCCTCGTCTCGGTCGCTTCGATTGTATGCGATAGCACGTTTGACAATATTTAACAGAGAAGCGCACATCAGAAGCTCGTGGACGCCTATGGATCCGCCGATATCAAGGCGAGCAAGGGCATCATTTATATTGTGAGTGCCTGATACATCAAGGGCACCTTTTTTAAATATTCTGGTAAGGGCATCTGAGGTATTTTTTTGCGCTCTTGTAATAGCTTCTAAATCTGTGATCGGCTCAAGTTTTTCACATTTTAATTTGCCGTCTTCGCTTGAGGCAAATGTAGCCAACATATTTATGATTTTATTGTATTCTACGGTTTTTAAAACTTTTCTATTCATGAGAATTATTATACAATAAAAGGGATAAAAAACCATACAGATATTTGTATTAGAAAGGATGAATGATTGTTGCACTTTAAGCGTGATAATTATTCGAGAGAAAAATGAAATTTATAAGTGATTTAAGAGTTGGGGAAGTAGTTAATGACATTTACTTGGTTAGAAAGAAGACGGTAGCCCTTACCAAGGCAGGTAAGACCTATGAGTCATTGGACTTGCAGGATAAGACGGGCAATTGTGATGGCAAAATATGGGAGCCTGACTCTATGGGAATTGATGATTATGATGCCCTTGATTATGTGTTTATCTCTGGCGAGGTTAGCGAGTTCCAGGGTAAGAAACAGATGAATATTAAAAGACTTAGAAAGGCCAAGGAGGGTGAGTACAATCCAGCGGACTATTTGCCATGTTCTGATTATTCAGTTGATGAAATGTATGATGAGTTGATGCAGATTATCAATACAATCAAGGCACCATATATGAAGACTTTATTATTACAATTCTTTGGAGATAAGGAATTTGAGAAGAGATTTAAGTTCCATTCAGCAGCCAAGGCAGTGCACCATGGATTTGTTGGAGGATTGCTGGAACACACTTTGAGCGTGACTAAAAACTGTGAGTTTTTCGCTCAGAGATATCCTATGCTTGATAGAGATTTGCTTCTTACAGCAGCAATGTTTCATGATGTAGGAAAGCTAGATGAGTTATCTCCATATCCACAAAATGATTATACTGATGATGGTCAGCTTTTGGGCCATATTATGATTGGTGCAATGAAAGTGGAAAATGCGGCCGTTGCAATCGAGGGATTTCCTGAGATAAAAAGACGCGAGCTTGTACATTGTATCTTGGCTCACCACGGTGAGTTGGAGTACGGTTCGCCAAAGAAACCAGCTTTGGCAGAGGCAATTGCTTTAAGTTTTGCAGATAATATTGATGCCAAGCTTGAGACAATGAAGGAAGCGTTGAATCAGTCAGAGGCAAATGATTTATCTTGGCAGGGATTTAACAGAATGCTTGATTCAAATATCAGAAGAACAAGCTAGGATTAATATGGATTCCAAATGATATAAGATATATCAAATATGAAAAAAGAATCAATTAAAAACAAATATGATTCTGAATATGAATTTAGAGATGATGGAAATATAGATGGAAAAGAATGATGAGTTTATTGTAAAAATAGAAGATATGAGCGTGGAAGGGGCCGGGATAGGCCACTTCGATGGCATGACATTTTTCATTAAGGATGCTGTGGTGGGAGATGAGATCAAAGCCGCAGTCACCAAGATGAAAAAAGGTTATGGCTTTGCCAGGTTGGTGGATGTAATCAATCCTTCCGTCTATAGAGTCGATGCGAAGTGTCCGGTGGCTAAGCGCTGTGGCGGATGCCAGGTTCAAAGTTTATCTTATGATAAACAGTTGGAATTGAAGTATAAAAAAGTTAGAGAAAATCTCATTCGCATAGGAGGATTTGACGCAGAGTTTGTGGATGGCGTTATGAATCCTGTTGTGGGAATGGATGAGCCTTTTAGATATAGAAACAAGGCGCAATACCCAATTGGCTTAGACAAAGAGGGCAATATCATTGCAGGTTTTTATGGAGCCAGAAGTCACAATGTGGTTGCCATAGACGACTGCTTAATCGGTGTTGAAGAAAACAAGGACATTTTAGGGATTATCATTTCACATATGAAGGCATATGGGATTAAGCCATATGACGAGGCGAGCGGCAAGGGCTTGGTGCGTCATGTTTTAATCAGAAAAGGATTTACCACTGGTGAGATTATGGTGTGTATCATCATAAATGGTGAAAACATTTCACGGGCCGATGAACTTGTGGCGAAACTTAGAGAGATTAAGGGTATGACAAGCATTTCTCTCAATATAAATAAGAAAAAGACCAATAGAATTCTCGGGGATGAGGTGAAGACTATCTGGGGCCAGGATTATATCACTGATTATATAGGTGAGGTGGCGTTTCAGATTTCGCCTCTTTCTTTCTATCAGGTTAATCCAATTCAAACGGAAAAGTTGTACGGCCTCGCACTAGAGTATGCTGGTCTTAATGGAAATGAAGTTGTGTGGGATTTGTACTGTGGAATTGGAACCATATCGCTTTTTCTGGCGCAAAAGGCAAAGCAGGTATACGGAATTGAGATTGTACCGGATGCCATTGAGGATGCTAAGAGAAATGCTTCTATAAATAGTATTGAAAATGCAACATTTATGGTGGGCAAGGCTGAGGAAGTATTGCCTGCATTTTATAATGATCCGGAAAAAGAGCAAGGGGCGAAGCAACCTGATGTTATTGTGGTTGATCCACCGCGCAAAGGCTGCGATGAAAAATGTCTAGAGACCATGATTCAGATGGAGCCAGATCGAATTGTTTATGTCAGTTGCGATTCAGCAACTTTATGTCGCGATTTGAAATATTTATGTGAAAATGGTTATGAGATAAAAGAGGTGACGCCTGTGGATCAGTTTTGTCATTCTATGCATGTGGAGACGGTCGTTCTTTTAAGTGGAAAATAAGTTAATGGATGCGTGAAGAGAGCAAATCAAAAACATTCATAAAATATAAGTAGAACAAAAAATGTTCATGAAATAAAAATGATAAAAGAAAAAGATATTAATATAGAAAGGTAATAGCGTGGAAAATAGCATGGGCAGATTTAACGATCTTGAAAATGGTAAAAATAGAAGATTTGCTGCAGGCATCATGGCTTTGACGCTTTTATTTGTCATGCTCTTTTCTGTATTTTTCTTGGCAGCTGAGGTGGACCATGAGTGTGATCATCATGATATCAATGCGGCAATCAACTACGCTAGCTATGTTTTACATATTGGTGACAATATTTTCTTTGGAACCAAGGAGGAGTATCTAGATAGCGATGCAGGGAAACTATTTCTTATGCAGCAGAAAGGCGGTGTGTGTTCGACATTGTTTGGATCCACATCAATTTTGACCTTGACCAGCAAGGAAGTGTGGATTTGTGCTGTGTTATCTGTAGTTGTTCTTATAGTTTTTCTACTGTTTTATAACAAGATATTTGCAGTTTGTTTTGTAATAGGAAAAATTACAGGGAGATCATAATGAGAGATAAATTTTTGCAAGTTTTAAAGAAAAAAACTTCATATGTGATTTTGATGGTGTTGCTATTAGCTACCTTTATTTTGCATGTATCGTAAAGGATGCCACTGCTTGCTGTGCCCAGGGAATAGAATTTGAGCTGGCTGGAGACTATTCATATCCAGAAGATTATCCGGCCGAGGGAGCAACCATATGTGTTCAAGGTCGTTTTGATACATATAAAGAGGGTGGTAATAATTATTGTGTGCTAAGAGATGCAACTATGGAAGTAAAGTGATACGTGAATATGATGAGATAATGCTATGCCATAATGTTATTTATTGACGAAATATAATGAGTTGTATATAAAATACAGATACTCCTGTAAACTTGTTGAATTGTAGTTGGAATTTTGCAAGTTTATGGGAATTTTTTCGCAAAAAAGGTAGAAAAATTCTTTATATAGTTTTAAAATAAAATATAACTATATGAGCAGGAGGTAGATAAAAATGAAAAATTTATCAATTAAAGTCAAATTACTTATGGCTACCTTACCTATTTTAATTGTATTAATACATTGCGTAACATATATGTCGATACAGATGAGACAGGTGGGGGCTGACAGTGAGGAGTTGTACTACAATAATTTGTACAAAATTAACTCTTTGTTAATCGAGGCTGACAGAGATTATTATCAGGCGATGTTGGCTGCAACTGTATACAGAGATGTGACAAACGGTTCAACAAATCTTGGCGGAGCTGCAGATATGACAGATCAGATTTTATCTGAGAAGAGTGCAGATTTCGAAGAGAACAAAGCTCAGGTTACTGAAAAGGTAAATGAGGCTGTTGCCATCGCAGAAAAGAACCCTAAGTTGTATTCAGAAATCGTGGATGAAAATGGAAATACATTTGAAACGTATGTAGGTGATTTTACAACTGAGTTTGATGCTTGGAGTAAAGAATATGATGTGACATCAGGTCAGGGTGACTGGTTGACGTTCAATGAGGAATTTGTGAATGCAAGAGATTCTCTTGATGGAATGCAGATTATCACAGAGACTTGGGCTGAAGAAGAGAGAGCAACAAATAATGAGGAGATCGATGCCACAATTAAAAAGTGTGCTTTGATTTATGACTTCATTGCGCTTTGCTTGATTATTCTATTGGTTATTATCATTCGTCAGATCAATAATGGAATCAAAGAGGTTACAAGAGATCTTAAGAAACTTGCGGAAAATGATTTGTCGGCTGAGTTGCCTCAAAATTATGGCAAGGATGAGATTGGTCAGATGAAGAAAGCCTTTGCTGATATGCAGACAAATTTAACCAACGTAGTTACTACTTTAAAGACTACAACTGGCGGATTGAATGATGTATGTGAGGTTATGAATGAAGATACATCATCAGCAAATATGTCTATGCAGGGAATCACATCGGCTTCCGGTGAGATTGCTAATACAGCAACTTCTCAGGCACAGGATGTATCTGATATCGCTGCTAACATGACAGATTTAAGTGATCTTATGAATACTTCAGTTGAGATTGCAGAGAAATTAGCAAAAGTTTCGAGAGAAATTGATGGAATTACTAAAGAAGGTAATAAGAAAGTTACAGAACTTACCGATATAAACAACATGAGTTTGTCAGCATTCAATAGTATCTTTGGTGCAATCGACAATATTCAGGAATCTTCTAACAAGATTAGCGAGGCATCTGAGTTGATTTCAAGTATTGCATCACAGACAAACTTGCTTTCACTTAACGCTTCAATTGAGGCTGCTAGAGCTGGTGAAAATGGTAAGGGATTTGCTGTCGTTGCTGACGAAATCAGAAAGCTTTCTGATGAGTCTGAGCAGAATGTACAGACAATCAATGAGATTCTTGCAGAACTTCAGATTGCTACAAAGGGAGCAATTGAGAAGAGTAATGCTGTAAAGGGCTATGTTGATAAGCAGAATCAATCTGTTGAAGATACCAAGGTTAGCTTTGATAGTATTGTCGGCTCAATTGATCATGTTAATAGCTCAATCAATGAGATTGAAAATATTAATGATGAATTGGATAAGAAGATCAAGGTTATCAGTGAGAGCGTATCAAATCTTGCAGCTATTTCTGAGGAAAATGCTGCGACAGCTCAGGAGTTGGCAGCTACCAGTGATACTGTTACTGGCAATGTGACAGGGCTTATGGATACTCAGACCAAGATAGATACATCAGCTGAAGAGATAGCTGAGATAATTAATAAGTTTAAGCTAAAAGAAAATTAATTAGGTCAAAATACACCTAAAAACAAAAAAATATGTTATAATGCCTAATCGGTGTGAAAAAGGATTGGAAAAATAGTAAGATGATAGAAAAACTTAAATCAATAAAATTAAATGTGACTTTTGGAGCAGTTATAAGTGTAGTCGTGGGAGTGTTGCTTTTGGCGATGCCTGGAACTATAGTTACATTAATTGCGAGAATTTTAGCGATTGCTGTAATTTTATCAGGAATAGTTTTTTTGATATCAATGCTTGGAGACAACAATAATCGCTCAACACTTGCAATTGCTGTTGCGGTTTTGATAGTGATCATTGGTATATGGATGCTTGCTAATCCTGGTTCGATAGCCAAGATTATTCCAATTGCAATGGGTGTTTTGCTTGTTGTTCATGGCGTTCAAGATTTTTCTATGGCATTAGAGACAAAGAATCATCGTGATGAAAGATGGTGGATTGGTTTTGTAGTAGGTGCATTAAGTATTATTTTAGGAATAGTTTGTATTGCAAATGCCTTCGGAATTATAAAATTTGCTGTTAGAATAATCGGTTTAATGCTGATTGTTGATGGCTTAACAGATATGTTAATGGTACATAAAGTTAATAAGTCAGCTAAAGGTGTAGTAGATTCATCAATATTGTCAGAACAGGATGTTGATGACTTTGATGAATTTAAATAAATATTTAATTAGCTCATCATATAGGAGGAAATTAAGCGATGAGGCAGATGGAATTTAAGATGGAAAGACAAAATCTTGTAGAAATTGGTCAAGTATTACCAGTTACTGAGAGTAAACTTCCAAATTCTTATTATTATACATTAGGTTCAGCCTATGCCATGTCTGCCAACTATACGACGCTTGAAAGATTAAAATCCTCAGAGGGAAAAGTGGTCGACATAAAAGAGACTCCAAAAGGTTTCTTTGTAACTGTCGAGTTTGATGAGTGAGAAGGGGTAAAGTATGCGATATGTTTCCGCAGACCAGCTTATACCAGGGATGGTGCTGGGCCAGGAAATCCATGACTCGTCAGGTGTTATGTTAGTCCAGAAGGGCGCTCAGCTGACAAGAGAAAATATCACTCACATTCTGTATCATGGAATGCCAGGTGTTTATATTGATGATGAATTATCTAAGGATATTCAGATAAAAGAGGCGGTAAAACCAGAAGTTAAGGAAGAGGCTGTTTTAATAGTTCATGAGTTTTTTGATCGATTAGAAGGTGTCATCGACCTGCCACCGGATGAAAAACTGGTACAACTTATGGTTGAAAATGTTGTCAGAGATATATTGTCCAATGATGATGTAGTGTATAATTTGATAGATATAAGGACATATGATAATTATACATATTGTCACTCGGTTCATGTGGGTATCATCTCTGCGATAATAGGCGTGAAAATGAATTTGTCTGACGAGGAGCTGACAGATTTAGTAACCGCTGCTTTTTTACATGATGTAGGTAAGGTGTATATTAGTCCTGAACTGTTGAATGCACCACGAAGACTCACTCCAGAGGAGAGAGATGAAATGATGCAACATCCATGGGTTGGATATAAACATTTATGCGCTGAATTTAGTTTTTCTGAAAATGTAAATTTGACAGTGCTTCAGCATCATGAATGGTATAATGGCAAAGGTTATCCAAACAAGGTAAAAGGTGACGAGTTGCTTTTGACTTCGAGAATCTTGCGTGCGGCAGATGTTTATGATGCTATGACCACAAAAAGACCTTATCATGATCCATATCTTCCATCTGAGGTTATGGAATACATAATGGGTAGAAGTGGAATGGAGTTTGATCCTGCAGTGGTTGATGTGATGGCTTCGCAGATGGCTATTTATCCAGTTGGATGTGAGGTTATCTTGTCAAATAATAGGCATGCAATTGTGGTGGCGAATAATTCGGGATTTATTATGCGTCCAACTGTAAAGTTAGTAGATACAGGTGAGATACTTAATTTGCGTTCTAGTCGTGAATCGTATAATATAACTATTGCTAAATTGCTTATGTAGGAGTATTTATGACCAACCAAAGTAGAAATGGTATTGATGTCATTCTTGCTGAAAGTTTGAAAGAACTCAGCGAAAATAGGCCGATTGATAAAATTACAATAAAAGAGATAACGGATAAAGCTGGAGTCATCAGACCGACTTTTTATAATCATTTTCAAGATAAATATGAACTTCTTGAATGGATTATAAGGGAAGAGCTGATGAATCCGGCTTTACCTTTAATGGATGCAGGCATGATAAAAGAAGGTATGACTTTTATTTTTACAGCTATGGAAAAGGAAAAATCTTTTTATACCAAGGCTGCCAAGATAGAGGGTCAGAATTCTTTTGGTGAAATGATTTTTGCTTGTGCAAAGGAGATAATTATAGAGCGGATGGATTATGAGAAGGTTCGCTCAAAAGCAAAATATGATTGGGTGACACCTGAAATAGTTGCAGAATATTATGCTAGATCCTTGTGCGTTGCTGTCATGAGATGGATTGATGGTGGTATGCGAGTACCGGCAAATGAGTTCGTGGAAGTCTTTATGTCGCTGGCAGAAGAACCGATTATATCTATCTTTTGAAAAATATTTATACAAACTACAAAAAATGTATAAACAGCAAAGACAGGATAATTTATTTGAATATGTAACAATCGTTATATATTACATATACTAGGAAAGCAGTATTTTGTAAATCAGGAGGGCGAGATGAGCTGGATTGAAAATATACTGATTATTATTGGAATCAGTTTAGATACATATGCCACCATGGAAGTTGAGGGGGCAATGCTTGCGGAAGTGAAAAAGAAACCGCTTATTATTACTTGCGCATTAGTGGTGTTATTACAATTGATATTCTATTTCGGCGGATATTTTATCTGTTACCAGGCAGGCGTTCATAATTGGATTACCAACACTTCAAATATTGGATATATTGTTGCGGCAGTTATATTTGGAATGCTTGGTCTCAGGCTTATAATCAAGGCTATCAAGCGTGAGATAGTATACGAAAAGCGCAAAGATGGATTGAATATAAAGGATTATATTCGTATTCTTATTATCACAAGTTTCTACACATTGGTTGCAGGAGGCGCCTGTGGTCTGGTTGAGACATCAGTGGTAATGATGGCGGTTGTAATCATAGTAATGTCGGTTTTTGCAGTTATAGCAGGATTGTATACTGGATTGCACTTTGGAATAGAATCAAAAACTGCAACTTATGTACTTGGCGCCATAGTATTATGGTTAGTTGGAGTTGAAGTTGTGATAGTACATGTGCTCGATTTGATATAGAAAAATTGGCGAGTAAATAGAATTATAATTATAAAAAATAAATGATATGTTCAAGGCTAACTGAAGAGTATTCAGTGGTGAGGAACATATCATTTTTTATGTAAATATTAAATTGTAAAGTTCAAAACAAATATAAAATTTAAGAATTAAAATCCTCGAGGTTAGAATCTGTCTGATCGGAGTTGCCTAAAAGTTCTTGTAAATGTTTTATAGTGCTAGGTCCTAAAATCAGATTCATTGATTCAATCTGTTGGATAAGATATTCAATTTTGTAGGTTGTGCCTTTTTTCTTGTAGCATTCACCTAGCATTATATAGTTTTGGCTGATGTCAGATTTGATGGAAACACCAAACTCTAATACCTTTATAGCATCATCGATTTTGTCGTTGTTAATCAAGCACTGCCCATATTCTTTTAACAGGATTGTCAATTGATCAAAATCGTCTCCGTAAGCGGACACAGTTTCAAGATTTGCCAGACCATAGGTCTCTTTTAATTCAGTATTGGTCTTATTAGTTAAATTAAGTAATCGGTGACTAGATAATTCGGTTAGCTGATTTTCTATTTCAACAATACTTTGGTCATCGCTGAAACCTAGTGGAAATTTATCCAAAGGAATGGTAATATATGTAAGACTATCTAAGTCGATTTTTGGTGCGAAATTTGCATCAGATTCTCGTTGCCAAAATTGTTCTTGTTGTTCCTTTACTTTGTTGTCGGTGACCTTGTATCGGATAGCAAGGACAATCAAAAAAGTTAAAAATATAGCTAAAAATGGAAATGCCATAATGGCTCCTTTCAAATAAATAATACGAGGTATAAAAATGTCTTATAAAAAGTCCAAAAAAAGAAGAGCAATTTCAGCAGTTGTTATAGTAGTAGTTATAGTGTGCATGGTTGCAACAACTTTGATTGGTGCTTTCATCTAAATATACTAAAATGCATTGTTTACTGTCAATTATATTTGTCTGTTTGTACATTGAAAAGTTGAAGATATTTGAAGTAAAATGACAAATATAGTATTAGACATAAACGATAAAAATATTATATAACAATATGAGAACAATTTAGAAACGCAAAAGAAAAGTAGACGGTGAAATATGAGAATTAAGAATGTGACAAAAATTATTTGTACCTTATCAATTTTGACAATGATATTTTCCACAGTTGGAAGCATAGAAGTTTTTGCATCTGAGGATGATATTATTGCAAATGATTCTGATATAAAAGTTACTAATAGCGATAGTGCAGAAGATACAGAAGTGGCAGATGAAGAGTCTGATGAGGATGTAGATACAGGTTGTGGTACTAAGCCAAATGATGAGCAAAGTAGCATAGAGGGTGTGATTCCAAATGGAATTGTTATCGGTGATACAGATGTATCAGGTAAAAGCGCAGAGGATGCGCAAAAGATAGTTGATGACTATGTTTCGCAGTACGAAGGAATAGAGTTTGAGTTGACTGTAGAGAAAAATGTGCTTGAGGCAGACACAGAGGATATTGGCTTATGTGTAAAGAATCAAGACGTCGTTGAAAAAGCGGTTAATTACGGCAATGAAGGTAACTTGGTAGAGAGATATAAAGCTTCTAGTGATTTGGCCAACAATAAAGGTAAAACTTTTGACTTATCCCTCACAGCAGATGTGGGAAGTGCAGCAGCATTTCTTGAGGATAACAAGGCTACATTAGTTACAGAAGCTGTTGACAATACAGTTAAGAGAGAAAATGGTAAATTTGTTTTTGTTGAGGGAACACCAGGAACTGCTTTAAAGACAGGAAAATCCGCTATGAAAATAGCTGATTACATAGAAGATAATTGGGATGGCAAAGGTGCCTCTATAGAAATGTTGACAGAGGATGATGTTCCAGAGGGAACTGAAGAAGAATTGTCACAAATAAATGATTTGTTGGCTGGGTTCAGCACCAACTTTGGTACAGTGGATAATGGTCGAACAAGAAATGTTAAAGTTGGCGCATCTAAATTAGATGGTTTGGTTGTGTATCCAGGACAGACAGTTTCTGTCTCAGATACAATTGGACCGACAACTGCAGAAAATGGATATTTTTTGGCTGGTTCCTATGAAAATGGAACAACAGTTGAGACATATGGCGGAGGAATTTGCCAAGTCTCATCGACTTTATACAATGCGGTTATAAGAGCGGAACTTGAAGTTGTCACACGTTCAGCTCACTCTATGATTGTAAATTATGTGGAGCCTTCTATGGATGCTGCCATAGCTGAAGGAATCAAGGATTTCCAGTTTAAAAATAACGGAGAGTATCCTATATATATTGAAGGTTATACCAGTGATGGAAATTTATATTTCAACATTTATGGCAAAGAAACTAGACCTGCAAATAGAAAAGTTGAATTTGTAAGTGAAGTTACAGCCATGGAGGATCCTGGAAAGCAATTTGTTCCTGTGGAGGAGCAACCGATTGGTTACGTGGAGACAACTACAAAAGCACATATTGGATATACTGCAAGGCTCTGGAAAATAGAGTATGTGGACGGTGTTGAGACAAGCAGAAAAATATTTAATAATAGTAAATATAAACCTGCCAAGGAAATTGTTTCTATAGGTGTTGGAACTGCAAATCCGGATGCCAAGAATGCGGTGCTTGGAGCGATTGCAACGAATGATGAAGTGATAATTATGGATGCGGTGGCAAAAAATAATGACGGAGCAGTAGCGGCACAACAAGCGGCGGACCAACAGGCGGCACAGCAAGCGGCACAACAACAGGCGGCGCAACAAGCGGCACAACAACAGGCGGCACAGCAAGCTGCGGACGAAGAGGCCAGACGTAAAGCGGCAGAAGAACAGCAAGCGCAACAGGCGGCAACTCAGGCTAATCAAGCAACAGCGACTCCATAGATTATAAATCTTAGAGAACAAAGGCTACTCGAATTTTCGAGTGGCCTTGAAGTGCATTTTATATAGAATTGGAATTTGGATATGAAAATTGGAAAAGTACCGGAAAATATATTAAAGCGTTCGGTTATGAAACAGTTGCATTACAAGCGAGATGAGGTCTTGATGGGACCTAGTATTGGCGAGGATTGTACAGCCTTAAAGCTAGAGGATGATGAGATTGTGGTTATGTCTACAGATCCTATTACTGGAACAGCCAATGATATAGGCAATCTGGCCATTCAAGTGACGGCCAATGACTTGGCTAGTTCAGGAGCTGAGCCTATCGGTGTAATGCTTACAATATTGTTGCCGGATGGAACGAGAGAGATAAAACTTAAGAGAATAATGGAACAGATGGAGGTGGCTTGCGCCGCGGCTCATATTCAAATTATGGGCGGACATACGGAGGTGACTTCCGCTGTTACAAGACCTGTGGTAAATGTGGTTGGCGTTGGAAAGACCAAGGTGGGAAGGATGATATCCACAGCAGGAGCGAGACCTGGTATGGATATAGTGCTTACCAAATGGATTGGAATTGAGGGCACAACAATAATTGCCAAGGAAAAAGAAGAGGAATTGAAAGAACATTTCTCAAGTAGTTTCGTGGATGGCGCCAAGGAATTGGATAAATATTTATCAGTTGTTCCAGAGGCTATGGTGGCTGTGGAAAATAATGTTGCTGCCATGCATGATATTACTGAGGGCGGAGTTTACGGAGCCCTCTGGGAGATGGCGGAGGCATCAGGTGTTGGCCTTGAGGCTGATTTAAAAGCTATTCCAATCAAGCAGGAGACGGTGGAAATCTGTGAGTATTATGATGTAAATCCCTATGGACTTATTTCTAGTGGATCTATGCTTATGGCAGCAGAGGACGGAGCGGCTTTGGTAAAGGCTATTGAGGATGCAGGGATAAATGCTGCAGTGATTGGCAAGTTTACAGATTCAAATGACAGAGTGATTGTAAGAGATGATGATAGAAGGTTTTTGGAACCACCAAAAACTGATGAATTATACAAAGTATGCTAAGGAGGGTGTATACAAATGAGAGAGAAAATATTAGCGCATATAGAAAAAAACAGTAAGATTGATTTGGCGGAGCTTGCCTTGCTTTTAAATGAATCGGAGGCGACTGTGATGAATGAGTTAGAGGCCATGGAGCAGGAAAATATCATTTGTGGATACCCGACTTTGATTAACTGGGAAAAAGTAGGTGTCGAAAAAGTTACTGCTTTGATTGAGGTTCGTGTGACTCCACAGAGAGGAATGGGATTTGACGTAGTTGCTGAGAGAATTTATAACTATCCAGAGGTGGATTCTGTATATCTCATCTCAGGAGGATTTGATTTGATGGTGACTTTGGAGGGACGTACTCTTCGTGAGGTGTCATCATTTGTATCAGATAAGTTGTCTCCAATGGACACAGTGCTTAGCACCAAGACCAACTTTATTTTGAAAAAGTACAAAGACCATGGTGTAGTTATGGCTGGACCACGCAAGGATGAAAGGGAGATGATGTGCTAATGAGAGACCCTTTATCAAAAACAATTACGCAAATACAACCTTCGGGTATTAGAAAATTTTTTGACATAGTAAGCGAGATGGAAGATGCTATTTCTCTCGGTGTAGGCGAACCTGATTTTGACACTCCATGGAGAGTTAGAGATGAGGCAATTTATTCACTTGAAAAGGGAAGAACATTTTACACATCCAACGCAGGATTAAAAGAGTTGAAGATGGAGATAGCTAATTATCTCGACAGACGATACGACCTTCACTATGATTATGCCAATGAGATGCTTATCACAGTGGGTGGTAGTGAGGCAATTGATATTGCACTTCGCGCAATGCTTGATCCTGGGGATGAGGTGCTTATTCCACAGCCTAGTTATGTGTCCTATGTGCCATGTACAATTTTGGCAAATGGTAAGCCTGTGATCATCAACCTAAAGGAAGAGAATCAGTTTAGACTTACAGCTGAAGAACTTGAGGCTGCAATTACTGACAAGACCAAGATTTTGATCATGCCATTCCCAAACAATCCTACTGGAGCAGTTATGGAGATGGAGGATTTAGAGAGAATCGCTGAGGTGGTAAAAAAACACGATTTGTATGTCCTCAGTGATGAGATTTATTCTGAGCTTACATATCTTGAGAAACACGTATCCATCGCATCCCTTCCAGGGATGAAGGAGAGAACTGTTTTGATAAATGGTTTTTCTAAATCTCATGCCATGACAGGATGGAGATTGGGATATGCATGTGCTCCTGAGATTATAATCAAACAGATGTTAAAGATTCATCAGTTTGCAATTATGTGTGCTCCAACTACAAGCCAGTATGCCGCAGTTGAGGCTATTAAAAATTGCGACGAGGATGTGGCTATGATGAGAGAGCAGTACGATGCTCGTCGTAGATATTTATTGAAGAGATTCAAGGAGATGGGGTTATCTTGCTTTGAACCATTTGGAGCATTTTACATATTCCCATCCATCAAGGAGTTCGGTTTGACATCGGATGAATTTGCTACAAGACTTCTGAAGGAGCAGAAGGTGGCAGTGGTTCCAGGTACAGCATTTGGAGATTGCGGAGAGGGATTCCTTCGAATTTCTTATGCTTATTCGCTGGATAATTTGCGTGTGGCTTTGGATCGAATTGAGATATTCGTAGATGAGCTTCGCAAAGAGCAAGGAAAATAAAAAGGATTTAGATTATAGATATGGCAGAGTTAAATATTATATTACATGAGCCAGAGATTCCTGCTAATACAGGAAATATAGGTAGGACCTGTGTTGCCACAGGAACAAAACTTCATTTGATAGAGCCACTTGGTTTTATATTAAATGATAAGACGGTAAAGCGTGCTGGTATGGACTATTGGGATAAACTAGAGATTTATCGCTATGATGATTGGAATGATTTCATGGACAAAAATCCCAATGCGAAAATATATTTTGCAACAACCAAGGGCAAGCATGTATACACAGAGGTGAATTATGAGCCGGACTGTTTTATTATGTTTGGTAAGGAAAGCGGCGGAATACCGGAGGAGATTTTGGTGGATCACCCAGAGGAGTGCGTGAGAATACCAATGATTGGTGAGACCAGATCTCTCAATCTATCCAATTCAGTGGCAGTGGTTTTATATGAGGCTTTGAGACAGAATAATTTCGATCATATGAAACTAGAAGGTGAATTACATCGCCTCCACTGGTAAGTGAGGAATATTTATGAGTTTTATAGAAGCTAAAAATTTAGTGCACGAATATATCATGCGAGATGACGAGGGCAATGTGGAAGGAGTCCAGGTGGCCCTTGATGATATGGATTTAAATGTTGAAAAAGGTCAGTTTATTGCAGTTCTAGGACATAATGGTTCTGGAAAATCAACATTTGCCAAACATTTAAATGCTTTGCTTGTGCCAAGTGAGGGAACACTTTTTGTGGATGGAATGGACACAAGGGATGAGTCCAAAACATTTGACATAAGACAAAAAGCGGGTATGGTTTTCCAAAATCCTGACAATCAGATAATCGCCAGTGTGGTGCAAGAAGATGTGGGATTTGGTCCGGAAAATATTGGTGTTGAGTCTGATGAGATTTGGACTCGTGTGGAAAATAGTCTAAAGGCTGTTGGAATGTGGAAGTACAGAGAGCATTCGCCAAATAAGTTGTCCGGTGGACAGAAGCAGCGTGTGGCAATCGCAGGAGTTATGGCAATGGAGCCAGAGTGCATAGTGCTAGATGAGCCTACAGCTATGTTAGATCCCGACGGACGCAAAGAGGTTCTTGAGGCAATACATAAATTAAATAAAGAAAAGGGCGTTACCATTATCTTGATTACCCATTATATGGAAGAGGTGGTGGATGCCGATTATGTATATGTTATGGATCAGGGAAAAGTTGTGATGGAAGGCACTCCTACAGGAGTTTTCTCTCAGGTGGAGACCTTGAAGGAATATAGATTGGATGTGCCACAGATTACACTTTTGGCTTACGAGTTGAAACAACAGGGAGTTCCTCTCAGAGACGGAATACTTACCAGAGAGGAATTTGTTCAGGAGATGGATAGAATATGTCGTTGATATTAGATAATGTCTCATATGTATATAGTCAGGGCAATGCTTATGAAAAGAAAGCGTTAGATGGCATTAATTTAAAAATTGAAGATGGAGAATTCATTGGAATTATCGGACATACTGGTTCAGGAAAGTCCACACTGATACAACATCTTAATGGTCTGTTAAAAGCTACGGATGGGAAAATATATTTCGATGGCGAAGATATATATGATAAGGATTATGAGCTTCGCGATTTGCGCATGCAGGTGGGTATGGTCTTTCAGTATCCAGAGCATCAGTTGTTTGATGAGACAGTTTTTAAGGATGTGTGTTTCGGGCCAAGGAATCAAGGATTGCCGGAAAAAGACGTGCAGCTTCGTGGATATGAGGCTTTGAAAAATGTTGGATTGAATGAAAAATATTTTGATGTGTCCCCATTTGAATTATCTGGTGGGCAGAAAAGACGTGCTGCAATAGCAGGTGTCATCGCTATGAAGCCGAGGGTACTTATATTGGATGAGCCTACAGCGGGACTTGACCCAAGGGGCAAGGATGAGATTTTGGATATGATAGCTGCCAACCATCAGAGGTATGGAAATACTGTTATTTTGGTATCTCATAGTATGGAGGATGTGGCGAAGTATGTAGATAGAATTATCGTTATGGATGACGGTAAGATTAAATATGATGACGAGCCGAGAGAGGTCTTTAAATATTATAAGGAACTAGAAAAAATTGGCTTGGCGGCGCCACAGGTCACATATTTGATGAATGATTTGAGAGAAAATGGATATCCAGTTTCTACTGATGTAACCACAGTTGATGAAGCTAAAAGCGCTATTTTAAAATTATTCAAGATTCAGACTTAAATATTTATAAGCTAAATTTGTTTTGCGATAGAGAAGAGAGAAAATGTTAAGAGAAATTACCTTAGGGCAATATTATCCTGTGGATTCTGTGATTCACAAGATGGATCCGAGGACGAAGTTATTTGCCACAGTTATATATATATTAAGTATATTTTGTTTCAGAGGGCCAATTGGATTTGTGGCTATAACAGCAGGGCTTATAGCAGTTATATATTTGAGTAAGGTTCCTTTTTCATTTATGGTGAGAGGACTGAAGGCCATAGTATTTATTTTGGTTTTTGCTGGAATACTAAATCTGTTTATGACACCAGGTAGAGAGCTTATAAGCATTTGGAAATTCACTGTAACCTATGAAGGTGCCAAAAGCGCATCTTTGATGTTGTTTAGAATGATTTATCTAATCATAGGAACATCTGTTATGACTTTGACTACAACACCAAATCAATTGACAGATGGATTGGAAACAGCACTAAAACCATTTGCCAAAATCAAGGTGCCTGTACATGAGATAGCTATGATGATGTCCATTGCACTTCGATTTATTCCGATTTTGGTTGAAGAGACGGACAAGATAATGAAGGCGCAGATGGCAAGAGGTGCCGATTTTGAGAGCGGTGGAATTATAAAAAAAGTAAAATCCATGGTGCCACTTTTAGTGCCGCTTTTTGTATCAGCTTTTAGAAGAGCCAATGATTTGGCTTTGGCCATGGAGGCTAGATGTTATCACGGCGGTGAAGGCCGAACCAAGATGATTCCACTACATTATGAGCACAGAGACAAAGTGGCCTATGTGGTTGTCATTGTATATATCGTTTTAATATTTATTTTGAGAAAGTTTGCTTGAAAATTTTGATATATTAATAGATTGGAAATTTGGTTGAGTTTATGAGAGTGAAAATGGTTGTGGCCTACGACGGCACAAATTATTGCGGGTGGCAGATTCAGCCTAATGGAATTACAATTGAAGAAGTTTTAAATGTACATTTATCAGAACTTCTCGGAGAAGAAATTGTGGTAAAAGGTGCCTCTAGGACAGATTCAGGAGTTCACTCAATGGGCAATATTGCTTTTTTTGACACCAATACTAGAATGGCAGCGGATAAGATAAGCTTTGCTTTAAATCAGAGGTTGCCAGCTGATATTGTGGTGCAAAGTTCTGAGGAGGTGGCAAAGGATTGGAATCCTCACAATGTAGATAGCACCAAAGTTTATGAGTATAGAATTCGAAATTCTAAAATGCGTATGCCTCTTGATAGGTTGTATACATATTTTTATCATTATGATTTGGATGTGGAAGCCATGAATAGAGGAGCGAAATATTTAGTTGGCGAGCATGATTTTTCCAGTTTTGCTTCCGTTAAGTCCCAGGTAAATACATTTACAAGAACTCTATATGATGTGAGCGTATCCAAGGAGAATGATATAATTACCATTCGCTGCGAGGGCAATGGCTTCTTATATAATATGGTGCGAATCATAGCGGGAACTTTGATTCAGGTGGGATGTCACAAGATTGCACCTGAGGATGTGCAAGAGATTTTAGAGAAGAGAGATAGAGAGGCAGCAGGACCTACAGCTCCGGCGGAAGGGCTAGTGATGATTTCCTGGACTGAGAATGAGGCTGAATAATTATGTATAGAGGCTGTGGCTAAACAATAATGGATAATGTTGTTTGCTGAGAAGTGCATGATATAAATTAGAAAATTCCTTGACATGAACTTGTAGCCATAGTAAAATGTTAAGGCTGATGTAGTAAGGAGGCGTATGTCTCAATAGCCCCGAGGGTACGCTTTGACTATACAAATATAGCTGAATCACGTTTCGGACATTTCGTGTGGAAACTATGTAGATGAATTATTAAGGAGGACAATCCATATGAAGACTTATATGCCAAACCCAACAAACGTTGAGAGAAAATGGTATGTAGTAGACGCAGAGGGACAGACACTTGGACGTCTTTGCTCTGAGATTGCTAAAGTATTAAGAGGTAAGAACAAGGCTATTTACACACCACATGCTGATTGTGGAGATTACGTTATCGTAGTAAATGCTGAGAAGATTAAGGTTACTGGTAAGAAGTTAGACCAGAAGATTTACTATCACCATTCAGATTATGTTGGTGGTATGAAGGAGACAACTTTGAAGGAAATGCTTGCTAAGCATCCTGAGAGAGTTATCGAGCATGCCGTTAAGGGAATGCTTCCAAAGGGACCTTTAGGAAGAGAAATGTACACTAAGTTATTTGTTTATGCTGGCCCAGATCACAAGCATGCTGCTCAGAAGCCAGAAGAGTTGACATTTTAATTCGAAAAGGAGGTAAATTACATTGGCTAATACAAAGTATTACGGAACAGGAAGAAGAAAATCATCTGTTGCTAGAGTATATCTTGTACCAGGAACAGGAAAGATTACAATTAATAAAAGAGATATCGATGAGTATCTTGGATTAGAGACACTTAAGGTTGTAGTTCGTCAGCCATTAGTTGCTACTGATACAGTAGATAAGTTTGACGTTTTAGTAAACGTTAAGGGTGGTGGATACACAGGACAGGCTGGAGCTATCCGTCATGGTATTGCTAGAGCATTACTTACAGTTGATGCTGAGTACAGACCAACACTTAAGGCTGCTGGATATCTTACAAGAGATCCTCGTATGAAGGAACGTAAGAAGTACGGTTTAAAGGGAGCACGTCGTGCACCTCAGTTCAGCAAGAGATAATTGCAACAAATACATCCCTCTGCAAAAATGCAGAGGGATTTTTTGTTGCAATAACCTCGGTTCCCGAGGTTGAAGGTCAGCAAGAGATAATTATCGCTCGTAAAAGATTATTGGTCTCAGAAACTTAATGTTTCTGAGGTTTTTTCTTATAAAGGCAATAATCATACTTGTATTTATCGTGTATGTACGATAATATTTAAATATAATATCGTGTGTATCTGATGAATGGAGGCAAAAATGAATCATAATATATTGAAACAGGTTATTTTAGATCAGATTGAGATAATACAAAATGCTGAAATCATAAATCGTGACTATGATTTCGAAAAGAATATCAATTACATTCTTGTTGGACTTAGAAGGTCGGGAAAATCAACCCTATTATACAAGGTTGCCAGAGAACTTGTTGAAGTGGGGTGTGATTGGTCTCAGATAATTTATGTTAACTTTGAGGATGATAGATTGTTAGGTTTCACAAAGGATGACTTTAATGATATTGTTGAGACTGCATATGAGCTGACAGATGAAAATGAGATATATTATTTCTTTGATGAAATTCAAATTATAGATGGATGGGAACATTTTGCTAGGAGAATGGCCGATC
>JAILFK010000029.1 GCA_024697595.1 Lachnospiraceae bacterium
TTTCCAAAATTTGTTTGTAATTCTGTGATTCCAAGATTATAACTGGCCTCCTGTTCCTGCCGAATCACAACCCCTTCAGACAATAATCTGGTCCGATTAAATCTTGGTGGGACCGTCACAGTAATCTGTGAGTATTCTCTATCAATCATTTCATGAAGATACAGCGCAGTTTCTCCGGAGAAAATAACTTTTGGATAACGAAGTTGGAGAATGTACAGTTCATCCTCCCATGTGTCCGGCGAAATATAGATTCCTTTTGATACCTTCTCAAGTCCTCTTTTCTTAACATAGCTAGCCAAATACGTTCTGGAGATTCCGGCTTTCTCTACGTCGTTTGAAAACAAGTATCCATCATTTTGCTCTAACAACTTATCAATCTCTTCAAACTTAGTCATATATGTCACCTCAAATGCACTTTACATTGGTGTATATATTTTACATCATATATACACCAATGTAAAGTGCGCTGATGACTATAGTTTTTCAATCATCATAAAATAATTCTATATGAGTGTCCTTAAATAGATGATTTTCAACGACGTATTTATATACAATGTCTTTTACATTTACCGTATCAATCCAATGATTAACTCCACACCAATTGACCCTTGAAAACACTTCTTCAGGAGGCTGATTTTTGAATGAATCATATTCATATGACACTCGATACCCAGCTTCGTCATAATCGTTTTCTTCCTCATAGTAATAAAGATTTCCTTCATAATTGGGAGCTCCTACCATAGCATGTATTCCTTTATTTCCTTCCCATATAAGTCCAAAGAAATCAGTCCATTCTACATAACTTAACTCAAATTGTGCTGCATCCCTCTCTATTGAATAAAAATCAGGCAACAAATCATTATTTGTACCATAAAAATCTTTACTTTTCCTTGCTCTAGTCGCCATATATCTTTCACTCTGTTCAATAGAATTCTTTAATGACCATCTCCATTTTTCTGGATAATATTTAATATAGTCATCAACATATTCCCTTATTGTTTTTTCACTCATCAAACATCCTCCACTTTGCCATCTAATATACTTTTAGAATATATTCTATACTAAACAAATACTACCGCACAGTCAATACTAATAGTATAATTATCTATATTATTAATAAATGAGGTTGATTTCATGAACGAAAATTACGGCGAACAAATTAAAAACTATCGCATAAATCTAGGAATGACACAAAATCAGGTCGCAAAAGAGCTAGATGTAACACCGGGCTACATCAGTAATGTTGAAAACGGACGTACTTCTATGTCCTTAAGAATACTCATATACTATGCGAAATTAATGGGCATCACTTTGGATGAACTGGTCGGTAAGCTTGAACCGGATTATAAGACAAACGCGCTAGACAACGCCCTTTTATCTGAAATAAAAAAACTTTCCCCTTCTGAAAAGGAAAAGTTGTTAGAGACTATTAAGCTTTGGAAAGAATAATTACAATCAAGTAAAATTGACATAAATTTAAATTAGCACATACATTTGCACGAAAAAAGCAGCAGACATAAGTCCACCGCTTTCAATATGCTTTGTAGCTATAATTAAGTTTTACTTTTGGAGCTGCTTTGCTATGATTGCACGTTCCTTGCCCTGAATTTTCAAAGCATTCATAGCCTGCTCTAACGTCATCTTCATGCTTTCCATCAATGCGGCAACATTGCGAGCTGTAGTCTGCATTTCTCTTTCCTCAGCAACTTTATCAGCTAACTTTGTAAATGATTCACACATAGCATCACGTCCTTTCTCTGTTATTCATCATCATCTAATGTGTCATTCATGTCCACACCACCTAGTATCTCAACTATGGCATCGTTACTGAATACTTCTCACCATCCACTGTAATCTCTGTCACATCTGGCAATGCGCTGTAGATTCGTTCCTCTACATAATTCAATTTGTTGATTGACTCACCCTTCTCCAGCTGCTGAATCATTGCAGCCACGCGAGCCCCATGCATAGGATTGCACTCGCCGATACAGGCAATCTTGCCAGCCCTGGCATAATCCAATGCTTCCTTATTTATTCCGTCAAATGATAACACCATTATCTCACCATTTTGGATATCCGATCCAACGGTGTAACCAGCGGCTTCCAATGCCTTAATGGCACCCATAGCCTCATTATCATTTTCACAATATACCACATTGATATTGTCATAAGCGCGAATCATTGAAGCCATAACTTCACGGCCTCTGGCTTGAGTGAAATCCGCCTCTTCC
>JAILFK010000031.1 GCA_024697595.1 Lachnospiraceae bacterium
ACAGTATACTTTCCTTGTATCTGCAAGAACTGGAAAAATGCAAAATAGATACCGACATTATGACTCTACATTATTCTGCTTTAGATAAATATCAGTCAGAAATAACAAAAGCACAGCATCAGCATGCTCAAAATAAAAATATCCAATCAGCCCTTAATTATCTGGATAACCAGGTTCACCATAGATTTAATCTAGATGATATGGCTAAATCTCTGCATATTTCCAAGAACTATCTATGCACTTTGTTCAAGAAAAATATGGGTATAACAATAACAGAGTACCTAAACCGAAGACGGCTGGAAGGCGCCGCCAACATGCTTAAATACTCTGATTATTCTTACTCTGATATATCTGATTATTTTTGTTTTTCATCTCAAAGCCGCTTTATTGCCGCTTTTAAGAAATATTATAATATGACTCCAGCACAATACCGCAAGCAACTGGATTAATCCAACAGTCCTTTAATTGAATATTACAGCGGATTAACCCAACAGTCCTTTAATCATCTCAGGTGTGAACTCAACCACAGTCTTGCCCTCCGCCTCAATTTGATATAAGGCGTTGGCGCAGATGTGCTCTGCTGCCTGTTCTATATCTCTGATTCCAGATGTGTCCTTGTATGCCTCCATTATGGCATCAAGTGCTGCATCAGAAATCACTATCTCACTCTCTTTTAAACCGATTCTCTTTAATACCTTTGGCATTGCGAATTTGCTAAATATTACTCGCTTTTCCTCTATGGTGTAATCAGGTAATTCTATCACAGCAAATCTCGACATTAGAGGCGCTGAGATCTGACTCTTGTCATTGGCTGTAGCGATTGGATATACACCGCCTGTTGGAATATTACATTCCACATAGTTGTCTGTAAATCCAAGGTTATCTAATAGGGTCAAAAGTACGTCTGCCGGATTTCCATTTCCCTTACCTGAAGCTGCCTTATCAAGCTCATTTATGATAAATACTAAATTGGAAGTCTCCGCCATGGCAAATGATTCCATAATAAGTCCCGGCTTTGCATTGGCATATATTCTCGAGCTTCCGGTAAGCTGTTCTGGGTCGTTGATTGAACTCATCTCAAGAATTGCCCATGGCATCTTCAAGATTCTTGCAACCGCATAAGCAATCTGTGACTTACCAGTTCCTGCTGGACCAATTATCAAAATTCCATAGGCTGGCAACGTATGTGTTCTATTAATCTGAATGATGGTCTCAATAATTCTTTGCTTTACTGACTCAAGACCATACAATTCTTCATCCAATATTTTTCTGGCTTCAACCGGATCGATAGGTTTGAAGTCACTGTTTTTCCATTGAATATTTAACATAATAGAAAGAGCTCTTTGAGCGTGACGTCTCTCCTCTGGAGTCACTTCCGAAGAACGTGCAACCGCCAAGTTTCTTCTGGCCCACACTCTAATGTGTTCTGGCAAAGTAGCTCCTGCACATGTGAGAAAATCAGTGATGGTCTGAATACTTGTAAGCTTCATATTATCCCCATCTTCAGCCTCTTCAAGAGTCTCTTCATCCTCGTCCACTGCGTCACTTTTAAACAGTCTCTCCATCATAAACTGAAGGAATCCATCCTCTGCAGAAAGCTTTGTTCCGCGAACTGTCATACCAGTTTCTTGAATCTTGTAAACCGCATAACCTGCAGCAGTATTTTCTCCAGATAATCGCACAGTGATATGATTTTCTCCCAACCACTTTATTAGATTGATAAATCTCGAATCAATCTGTGTAATATTGGCGTGAGAATAAACTCCATCCTCATCAAACTCAAAGGTGCTTCCCTTGATTGGGCTGGCGAACATTCCTGCGGAATGATGAGCCCATTTCTTTTCAGAATTATCTAAAACCAAAATAGGATGCTCCGGACTTGCCTGCTCCTCATTGGATTTTAAAATCTCGTAAGTTACCTCACCAATATTTTCCTTTTCAATTTTTGCTGGTGCATCAAAATCAAATACTGCCATTTTCTTTTTCCTTCTTTATTATATTTTGATTAAATTCACTACGTCTATTTTATATGAATACTAACACAAAAAAAAGAGTCATTTTACATGGCTCTTTCATACTGAAGACAAACGCCTTTTGTGATTTATGAAGTCACAAGAGGCGTTTCTTTATGTTCATTTAAGCTTTTCCAATACTTCCTTAGCTGAATCAATGAAATCATTTTCCACATTATAAATCTCACCTGCATCTGCTGCCTGGGCGAACTTGGCATCCATTGGCATCTGACCGAGCAAGTTAATATTTAACTCCTCAGTGATTCCCTTGATATTGCTGTCGCCATAAATCTTGATCTGCCTACCGCAATCAGGACAAATGATATAACTATAATTTTCCACAACACCAAGAACTGGAATATTCATCATCCCTGCCATGTTGTAGGCTTTTTTCACAATCATTTTCACAAGTTCCTGTGGCGAAGTTACGATTACAATTCCATCCACTGGAAGAGACTGGAATACTGTAAGTGGCACGTCACCTGTTCCTGGTGGCATATCAACGAACAAATAATCCAAATCGCCCCACTGAACATCTGTCCAAAACTGCTTTACTGCGCCTGCGATAACTGGACCTCTCCAAACAACTGGAGCTTCCTCATCATCTAAGAGCAAGTTGATTGACATAATCTTGGTGCCATCCTCTGCCTCGATTGGAAAACTTCCGTTTTCATCAGCCATAGCTAGGCCCTTTACACCAAACATCTTTGGAATGGATGGACCTGTAATATCTGCATCCAAAATACCAACCTTATATCCGGCTTTTCTCATCATTGTGGCAAGTGTGGATGTGACAAATGATTTTCCTACTCCACCCTTTCCACTTACAATACCGATTACATGCTTAATATGTGAATTAGGATTTGCTTCCTCTAAAAATGTTTTCTTCTTGTTTGCTGCTGATGAAGGGCATCCTTCACAGCTTTCCTTTGAACAGCTTGATGCGCTTGAACATTGTTTTTCTTCTGCCATTGCTATACTCCTTCTACTATTTTATAAAATACTTCTAATTAATTATAAATTTCAAATTAAATTACGTAGATTTATTCTACAACTTTTTAATTATATTTTATAGGTCGTCAGCCCCTTGTTTATCAATAAATACACTTATTCCTGTCCAAACATCTCCACAAAACTTTCTGTAAATGGTGGTCTTGCCACACCTTTTTCTGTAACGATTCCTGCAATGAGTTCATGATCTGTCACGTCAAATGCTGGATTGAAAACCTTTACTCCCTCAGGGGCCATTCTCTTTTCATACCACATCTCTGTAACTTCCTCTGCTTTTCGCTCCTCGATTACAATGTCATCTCCTGTGGCGGTGGACATATCTATTGTAGAACTTGGTGCACACACATACATTGGCACGTTGTATTGTTTTGCAACTGCAGCCACTACTGATGTTCCAATCTTGTTGGCAGCATCACCATTTGCCGCAATTCTATCGGCACCCACAAAAACAGCATTTACCCAACCATTTTTCATAACCATGGCGGACATATTGTCACAGATTAATGTTGTGTCCACACCTGATTCCTGCAACTCAAAAGCAGTAAGTCTCGCACCCTGTAAAAGCGGTCTTGTCTCATCACAAAATACTTTGAGTTTATACCCCTTTTCCTGTCCAAGATAAATTGGAGCTGTTGCTGTACCATATTTTACAGTGGCAAGTTTTCCAGCATTGCAATGAGTCAAAATGCCATCGCCTTCCTTGATAAGTGTCAGGCCATTTTCCCCAATACGTCTGCACATATCAATATCCTCATCTCGAATAGTAACCGCCTCATTGTGAAGTGTCGAAACAATTTCCTCCACAGAGTCCTTGTAGTCGATGCAAGCCTGACAAACCTCGTCCATTCGATTTAGAGCCCAGGACAAGTTTACCGCTGTCGGTCTAGCAGAATCCAAAAACTCCTTGTCCTTTTTAAACATTTCATAAAATTCTGTCACATCCGTAGTGTCATATCGATAAGCCAACACATACATTCCAATAGCTGCAGCCACACCAATTGCAGGAGCACCGCGCACCTGAAGCAGATAGATTGCATCCCAAATTTCTTGCGCCTCGGTGAGTGAAATGATTTCTATCTCTCCTGGCAATTTTGTCTGATCAATTATCACAAGCGCCTTGTTTTCCTCATCAAGGGCAACTGTGTCAATATCCATAATATTTACATTTATGTTGTTATTATTTCCATCCATTTGTTCATTCATATTGTTATTCATTTCATCCATTTTTTTATTCATGCTATTATTCATTTCATTATCCCTTTTTTATTTTTCATGCACTACCATTTTATCATTGCAGATATAAAATTTAAACCATTACGCATTATAAATATATGACTAGAATCCAGAATCTTACCTGACAAGTATAAAAATATTTTCACTCATAAATGTCTAAAAAACAAACTAAAAATCCATTCCTTACACGCCTAATTTTTTTTAGGTATTATAATAGTTATATCATTATTTAAAATGAAATTTTAATTTTCAAATAAAAACAGAAAGGATAAAGACTGAAATGGGAACAAATTCAACAAATGTAGAAATCGGTATCAACACTTTTGGTTTGAACGATCTACTATATGAAAACTATGATGAAACAGTAAAACAACTGGGGGAAATAGGTTATAAAGTCATTGAACCACTTGTACTTTTCCCACAACTTATGGGAGCAGATGACGCTTCCATCGAAGCGCGTATGCACATGGCCAAAAAGGACGGCGGAATGTGGCCAGCTCGAATTGCAAAAGAGCGAATTGCATCACTTCGATCACAGGGATTCAACGTGTACGGCATTCATCTTGCACTTGTGAAAATGTGTCCTGACGGGCTCAACAAAGTGCTTTCTCTTGCCAAAAATTTTGCTGTGGAAAATGATATCAAATATATCATTCACAGCCCACAGAAGGAGACTTTAGAAGAAATTGCCACTGATATTGACGGTTTTAAAAATGGTATCAAACTTCTATCTGATGCCGGAATTCAACTGATTTTCCACTGCCACTTTAATGAGTTTGAAAAATGTGGTGACACTACAATTTTCGAGCACATTTTACAGGAAGTGCCAGAACTTAAAGTCGAACTTGATGTTGGCTGGGTAATGTATGCCAAGGAAGATGTAATAGAGATAATGAAGAAATATCGTGATCGAATCTCTATAATACATTTCAAAGATATCAACCTTGCAAACTGCGGCGAGACCGTTGATTTCACAGCAATAGGTGCAGGTGATTTACCACTTAAAGAAATTATGGATGAGGCTAAAAATATTAACCTTGAATACAACCAGTATATTGTAGATCAAGATGCTTCATCTGGTGATATGATGGCAGATTTGAAGGTGGGTTATGACAACATCATGTCATATCTATAATATTCATATATAATAGGTGATTATTCACTCACTTCACTAAGAAATGAGACTCAACCCTCGGAGGGCTTTTTTGTATATGGTATATTTCAAATATGATATGATATAAAAAGTGAAATTAGAATTACATATGAATACTTAGTAGATAGTATTAATTTAAATAACATGTGAGGGAGGATATCCACGTGAGATTTATAATTATTTTGGTGTCCGTAGCAGTGTTGTCCATAATAGGTTTTATTTTTATAAAACAACATGTTCTGAGAGTTGCTCTTGGAACTCTTGCAGTCAGTTGTTTGTTATTGGTTTGTCTGCTCGGAATATCTATATATGATATGAATTATAAAATAAATCCTGTGGATGTTTCATCTTCTCCTGATGGGGCTTATGAACTATCATTTCAGCAGGTGGGACAACCGGACTGGCCATTTGGATATACACATGCAAGGCTCGTTTTGCAAAAAGGAAAAGAAACCGTAATAACAAAATCGTTGGATATTGCAGACGATGGTTGTAATGCCAGTACAAATAACTGGGATGTAAAATGGAAGGACGATTCTGCCGAAGTATCAATTTATGGAGATGAACAATATGATGTACTTTATATATTAAATTTCGATGGAACAGATGAAAGAAAACAGCTTGATACACATTATGGATGTGGCATATATTAGTTTTTTTCTAAATAATAAGATGAGAGAATTAATTTATATCATAGCGTTATCTCAATTATGATAACGAGTCTATCGCATCCTTCATGGAGCATTTCTACAACTGCTTCGCAATCATTTCATATACAACATCCGCGATCTCTACCGGGTTCTTGTCGATGTCATCGATGATCCATTTTTTCAAGACATTATATATCCCGCTTGTCAGAAAAACCGCCTGAATCATCACATCTTCTTTCCCTTTATTTCCGTCCATTTTCAAGTATGGCTCTGGCATTGTAAAACCAAAAGTAGAATCCGCCAACGTACTATAAACATCGTCATCCGAATTGTTGGTCATTATAATCTTTTGCAAATCTTTATGCTCGTACATATACTCAAACACCATTTCCAGATGTTTCTTCAGCTCGTTTATATGTCGAACCTTTCCTATATTTAAAATATCCTTGGCAGTATCTCGCTCTATCTCTAGAAGCACTCCCATCGGATTGTCGTAGTGCGCGTAAAATGTTGATCTATTAATTCCTGAATTGGCACATATCTCCTTCACTGTCACATGATAAATGTCTGTGGTCTTCAAAAGTTCCACAAGACTTTCCCTTATTAATCTCTTAGTGAGCATCACTCTCTGGTTCATTTTTATTTACTCCTATTAAATATTTTTAATGAACCTCCCCATAATTTTTCATAACCATAATAATTTGTTTTTTCAAATCTTTTATTAAATTTAATAAACATTTTCTAAAGTAATTTTTACACTTCAGCTTACAAAAAAACAAATTTGTATTTGAACCCAACACATTTTTTCATCTGTTGTTTTCCTATACTTTTTGCCACAACTGATGGTTGTTATTCCAACATGTGTTTGCTATTTTTATTTTACAGTTTACAACATCAACTGGGAAGTATTGGTAATGTATTTGTGCAGATACACTCATAATTTTTAACTAAAAACTTATCGCCGATTGTAAAATGAAGTTGGACAACTAAATAAAAAAGCTCATGAGACATTTCTTTGATAGAATGTTAATTGTCCAAAAAAAACATAATCAAAGGAGCTATGTTCATGAGCCAACTAAATTCTACCACACATTCTCATCAAAAGGGAAAACATCTTTCATTTGAGGAACGTGTAATTATTCAACTTCGATTAAAAGATAACTGTTCCATTCGAGCTA
>JAILFK010000066.1 GCA_024697595.1 Lachnospiraceae bacterium
AGCTGATGAGAAGATATCTTATCCAGTAGAATTACCAGGTGGTGCCATGACAGAAAAAGATGATTTCTGGGCAATGTATGGTGCTGCTCGTACAGCACTTATTGATGATGGCAAGACAAGTCAGATGAAATTTGCTGAGTAAGGAACTGAGGTAGAAATTAAATATTTGGAATTATAGTGAATCAAGGCACTCTGTGGATTGTAAAATCTGCAGGGTGTCTTTATTTTTTATGTGCAAATCACATTGATGATTTTGGAAAATGAATAAAGAAAATATGTGCCAATATGTGATTGGAATTGCAGAAAAAAGCTTGAATATAGTTATCATATATGATAACATTATAGATGTGTTTAGGATGTTGCAATTTGTATCAACAAGACATGAAAACCTATTAAATGCGGGAGATATAGATGAAGAAGTCACCTAAGTTAGATCGCCATGTGGACAAGGATGTAGTCCTTTGTAGAACAAGCAATCACATGGCAAGTAGACGAACAACCAGATTACTTTTAGAGGATTCAATTCCTTTTACAGCGAACTGGAAGAGGGTACCTTTCTTTAAGAGAGATGAGTACGGCGGAGCCAGCGAGGTTTGTATTATTACTATCAATAGAAATCTCTATTGCAAGGCCAGACGCAGTATTTCCAATTTAGGTACCAGAGACAGAGACAATATTCTGTTAAATGTAATATAGGTTTTATGAGAATTTGGAAAATATCATAGTTACTTGATTTGGTGTATTTTAAAAACCCCGAGGCAATTGCTTCGGGGTTTTGTGTATCTATAAATATGATATGTAATTAATTAGCTTCTATATTAATTGAAGTTGTAGAACTTTTGAACAATCTTGTACTGGGCTATAATGAATTTGTAACCTACTTTGCTCTTACGATTGGACATAAATCCGAAATATCCGCGATACATCTTGCGGTGAAGAGCAGGGCTTATTTCGCGAATATCAGTCCATACTTTATCCTTGATAGCAAGCTTGTCTGGATCCTTTGAGCATATAGCCAATACGGAAGTGATGGTAGTTATAATCTCCAGGTAGTTGTACATATATTTCTTCAGCTTCTTATTACCTTTCAGAAGTTTTTTGGTTTCATCAGATGAATAGAATTTTACCATTTCCATATTTACCCGGGCCTGTTGATCCAATCGTTTGATCATAACCTCCTGGTTTACAGACTGATCATCTCTTCCTATGAAGTAGTGATAAAATGGCACATCCATATAATAGATGGTCTTTACATATGGAAGAGGGTTGAATACATATATGTTATCCACATAGAAGCAATGCTCCGGTAATTTCAGATTACATTCTCTAAGCAACTCTGTTCTGAAAATAACTGAGTGCATAAGGATGTATGTTCCCTTTGGAAAATGTCCTATCTGACTCCAGTCGAAATAGATATCTGTAGGTAATTCTCTGCGATACTTCATAGTCTTCTTGTGCTTCTTGCCAACTTTGTCATAGATGAAGTTGGAGATAAGCAAGTCTAATCCACGGTCCTCAGCCAGAGACTGTTCAAGAAAATCTAAAATTTTGATAAGCACATCTGAGTCAACCCAGTCATCAGAATCTACAACTTTGAAAAAAACTCCTGTTGCGGCTGCAAGTCCTGCATTTACTGCTGAACCATGTCCACCATTTGGTTTGTGAACTACTTTGATTATTTCAGGATATTTGCTTTGATATTTATCAGCTAATTCAGGGGTTTTGTCTGTGGAACCATCATCCACGATTATGATTTCCACTCTATCATCCCCCAAGAGGCTGTTAATAGATCTGTCCAGATAATCCTGAGAGTTGTAGCTAGGTATAGCTACACTTAATATCTTTTTCATTTTCTTCTCCTTTTTGGCCTGACATATCCGCTCATCAGGCTATAACATGATGTTTATATGATAACACATTGTTAAAACAAGAGTATAGAAAATGTATAATCTGCATTTATTATGACATAAAATGCAAAAAAAAAAGAACATGTCTTGCGGGCACATGTTCTTTAAAAGGGGGAGTTATGAAAAAGTTTTTCAAATGTCTTTCGACAGTATCTATAATAAAATCTAATTGTGACGGAATTTTGAACATATCATTAAAGAACTATGAATAATTATAAAACATCTGAAAATAGGATTTATGATAATAATTTAAAATGATTTTTCCTGACTTCGATAAGACCATCTTTTTTCATTTTACCAAGTTCCTTTGAGAGAGCACTGCGATCAAGATTAAGATAATCTGCAAGTTGTTGGCGGTCGAAAGGAATGTCAAATTCGTTGTTGCCCTTTTTCAGGGATACGGAATTGAGATAAGCCATGACACGTCCACGGATTGTCTTGGGAGATGTATGAAAACTTCTCCCGGATAAGTGCAGATTTTTGTTAGCGGATATCATGAGAATATTTGATATCAGTTTAAAGCTCCATAAGTTCATATTTGATTTTAGCTTTTTTAAACTGCCGACCTTAAAAAAGAGGATTCGGCAGTTTTCATTTGCCCTGACATCAACTAAGAGAGGTTCATTTTCAAGAAGGGCATAGGTTTCTGCAAAAAAACCACCTTCACCAACATTACTTAGGATAGTCTTGTTCCCCCACATATCATTGCTTTCTATTGTTACACTGCCGGAAAGGACAAGTCCTAGGGAGTCCGTAATATCTCCTGCACACAGG
>JAILFK010000062.1 GCA_024697595.1 Lachnospiraceae bacterium
TCTTCCTCGAACACTCGGATAAACTCTTCTCCAATAATCTTTCTCTTAGCTTCTGGCTCTTCCACTCCAGCCAACTTAGCATAATATCTATCAGCTGCATTTACCCTTACGAAGTTAATATCGAAATTACCATCAGGTCCAAATACTCCCTCAACTTCATCTCCCTCGTTTTTACGAAGAAGTCCATGATCTACAAACACACAAGTCAGCTGCTTGCCAATCGCTTTAGCAAGAAGGGCAGCCAATACAGATGAATCCACACCACCAGAAAGTGCAAGTAAAACTTTGCCATCGCCAACCTTTTCGCGAATTTCTTTAATTGAATTTTCAACAAATGAATCCATCTTCCAAGTACCAGCACATCCGCATACACCTCTTACGAAGTTAGAGATAATCTTGGTACCTTCAACTGTATGTAACACCTCAGGATGGAATTGAATAGCATACAACTTCTTCTCTTCATTGGCATCAGCAGCCACTGGGCAATCAGCTGTATGAGCAATAATCTCAAATCCTGGAGCAGGTTTACTAATATAATCAAAGTGACTCATCCACACGATCGTCTCCTCAGACACTCCGGCAAACAAAGTAGACTTTGCTCCATCGATAAATGTATTGGTCTTACCATATTCTCTAACTGGAGCCTTCTCAACCTTACCACCTAAGATGTGGTTCATAAGCTGTGCACCATAACAAAGTCCCAACACTGGAATTCCAAGTTCAAACAACTCCTTGGTATATGTTGGTGAATCTGCCTCATAACAACTATTTGGTCCACCAGTCAAGATGATTCCCTTTGGATTCATCTCCTTAATCTTGTCGATATCAGTCTTGTAAGAATAAATCTCACAATATACATTGCACTCTCTTACACGACGTGCAACCAACTGATTGTACTGTCCACCAAAGTCAATTACTATAACTTTTTCCTGATCCATTCTATCCTCCGCAATTATTTCGCGCGCCTTGAATTCTCTCTTAAAAATATCATTAGGCATGCAAACTTTATACATTTTAAATAACACAACTATTATATTAGAGGCTTGAGGAAATCACAAGATACAAAGAGGCGATTTTTTACAACATAAATTCATCTTCATAGGCTAATATTTCCAAAAAATCTTTCGATATAATATATGAAGATTTATTTTTTTGATAAATGTAATCTCGATACAAAAATATTTTTATGATAAATGTAATCTCTAAATAATTATTTTGACAAATATAAATACGTAGGAAGGATTAATTATGAGTGTATTTACCGTTGCCAATACCTACAATTTAAGAATGAATTATGGCACATATCACGCCTACTCTACGCAAAAAGTACGCGCCAGCGAAACCTCTGTGGACAAATTAAATTATGTTGATTCCATAGCTCTTCGCCGCGCCGTAAAAAAACTTGCCAACTTCGATTTTGAAGAGGAAGAAACAGATGATATCGAATCCAAAATTCGCGCATTTGTTGACACCTATAATTACACCACTGAAGCTTTGGGCAAGTCGGATGATAAAAACATTTACAAACTTAGCAAAGAATTTAAAAAACTCGCCTCCGAGTACGAAGGCGATCTGGAAAATGTTGGTGTCACCTTTGACTCCCATGGATATATGAAATTAAGTTCCACTGCAGCTAAAACAATAAAACCTGAAAAAATGGAAAAAATGTTTGGCAAGGATTCCGAGTTTATGCAAAAGATAAACAAGTTGTCCAAGAAACTTAATTCTCGTGTAAATGTATACGTTTAATCCCATAAATAGATCACCAAAAAAGAGATGTTAAATGCTAAGATATAGCATTTAACATCTCATCTACTGTTTCAGCAACTGTAAGTCCATCTAACTCAACCGTTGCATCCGCATATTTTTCATACAATTTACAGCGCTCATCATAGATATCTCTCAAGGTCTGTCCCTTCTTGTGAACCACACCTCGCTCATCTAAATCACCCAATCTCTTATCCAAGTTTTCATAACTGATTTTTAGATAAATGATTGTGCCAATCTCTGAAAAATGTTTCATAGCATTTTCACCATAGACTGCACTGCCGCCTGTGGCAATCACGCTCTCTGTCACATCTATCTCACTGTTAATCTTGTCTTCAATTTTTTTGAACTCATCTACGCCGCACTCTGCGATAATGTCCTTCAATCTCTTGCCAATCTTCTTCTGAATCACCAGATCTGAATCAAGAAAATCGTAATTTAAAACCTTTGCCAATATAACTCCCGATGTACTCTTTCCTACTCCCGGCATTCCTATTAGTACAATATTATTCTTCATCCTATACTTCTCTTTCAATTATTTTCTTAATCCGTACAACTTATACTCCATTTATATATCACCTGCTAGACTTAAACCTTTTATGTCAGTGTAACTTCATGTGATATAAAAATATATCGGATAACACAACAATATGCTATCCGATATACAAAATATCTATCAACTCATACTATTTAGTACCAAAAATTCTATCTCCGGCATCCCCAAGACCTGGACAGATATACGCATTATCATTTAACTCACGATCCAAAGATCCCACATAAATTTGAATATCTGGATGAGCTTCGTGAAGTCTCTTTAATCCCTCTGGTGCAGCAATGATACACATAAATTTAATCTTCTTGCCACCATGCTCTTTAATCATACTTACAGCATCCACAGCTGAACCACCTGTTGCAAGCATAGGATCAACTACAACAATCTGACGAAGCTCAATTGGCTCAGGCAATTTACAATAGTACTCATGTGGATCATGTGTCTCTGGATCTCTATACAAACCGATATGTCCCACCTTCGCTGTTGGAACAAGGTTTAAGATTCCGCTAACCATTCCAAGACCTGCACGAAGAATTGGAACCACTGCCATCTTCTTTCCAGCAATAACTGGCTGCATACTTGTCTCAATTGGTGTCTCCACTTCAACTTCCTCTGTTGGAAGATCTCTAAGAGCCTCAAATCCCATAAGCATAGCAATCTCTTCCACCAATGTTCTAAACTCATTAGTTCCTGTATTCTTATCGCGAAGCATAGTAATTTTATGCTTGATAAGCGGATGCTCTAATATTGTTACATTTTCAACATTTTCAAATTTATCCATCAATCTGCTCTCCTAAAAATATTATAAAGTTTCTTTTATTCCCTCAGCAAATCCTGCAACATTTTGAATATCACTTGGGATAATAATCTTGGTAGCCTGACCATCTGCAGCTGTCTCAAGTGCATTTAACGAGCGAAGCTTAACAATCTGATCTGTTGTCATTCCTGCTTCCTTCAACTTAGTAACACCTTCAGCCTCGGCTTTTTTCATCATAATTACACCATTGGCCTCAGCTTCTTTGTGAAGTCTAATTGACTCTGCATGAGCCTCAGCTTCCTTGACAGTTGCAATATATTCAGCCTCAGCTCGAAGTACTGCTGATTCCTTCTCACCTTCTGCCTTTAGCACTGCAGACTTCTTCTCACCTTCTGCGATCAAAATCTGCTCACGTCTCTCACGCTCAGCCTTCATCTGCTTCTCCATTGACTCCTGGATTGCACGAGGTGGCATAATATTCTTTAACTCAACACGGTTAATCTTGATTCCCCATGGGTCTGTTGCCTCATCAATAATCATGCACAACTGACCATTTACCTTATCTCTTGAAGTAAGTGTCTCATCAAGCTCCATATCACCAATGATATTACGAAGTGTTGTTGCTGTAAGATTTTCAATAGCCATGATTGGATTCTCAACACCGTATGCATAAGCTGCTGGATCCATAATCTTGAAATACACTACAGTATCAATCTGCATTGTTACATTATCTTTTGTTATAACTGGCTGTGGTGGAAAATCTGCCACCTGCTCCTTCAAATTTACATTTACACGAACAACATCGATAAATGGAATAATAAGATTCAAACCAGCTGTGATTGTCTTCTTATACTTACCAAGGCGCTCAATAACAAACGCATGTTGTTGAGGTACAATCTTGACACCAAGAATCAGTAACAAAATTAAAAATACAAATAAAACTATCACTATCATAAAAAATCCCCCTGTTTGTTAATATACTTTTTTGTTAAATGTTACACACTAACAATTCTATCATTTCTCAAAAGTAAATCAACATCACAGAAGGAATTTATTCAACAAAAATACGCATCCAACACATAGGCTGCAACTGGCCCGATAAAAGCTTCTTTGGAAGCAAGCTTAGAGTAGACAATTCTTTTTTCTGTAAAATGTTCGTCATACCCCTGACAACACTCGATTAATTTCTTTCTCACATTTTCTGATTCAAACATTGCTCCAGCTAAAACTATTCTATTAGGCGCCATTATAGTGGCAGAATTCACTATAGTTCGGGCAAATAAATCTATGGCCTCATCAAATCTCTCTCTAACTTTTCCTTTAGAGTTTTCATAGCAAGTGCCAAACTCATCCATCTCAAATTTATCTACCTTTTGAAGAGCTTGATAACTAATCTTGGTCTCAAGACAACCTCTTCTTCCACAATTACATTTCTCACCATCTTTTTCCACGATAAAATGTCCAAGTTCTGCTGCCTTACCGTGGCGTCCCTCGTAAATATGCTCATCGATTATCATGGCACAACCCACACCTGGTCCCCATTTGATAATCATCAAATTCTCATGGCCTTTGCCCATGCCGTATAATTGCTCCGCCTTGGCAAATGCATATACGTTATTGCTCACCATAGTTGGTATTGCAAATTCTTTTTCAAAAAAATCCTTAATAAATACTTCCTCATCCCAGACACCATAAGCTTTTTGTGATATTCCGTTTCCTGCATCCACAAGACCAGGGACTCCCACACTTATTCCCTGAACCAATTTCGCCTTCTTGCCAAGAGTCTTTAAAATAGCGGATATAGATTTTTTGATCTTTTCCAAAAATTTATCTGGCTTTACATTTGATTCAGTAGCAAAACATACATTTTCCAACTCATCACCCCGCAGGTCACACAGAGCGATAGTTGTATTTTCAATCTCAATATTTACAGAAATTACATAAGCGGCATCATACACCAAATCCAGATATATCTGTCGGCGCCCCGCCTTGCCATTAGATTCTCCAACACCGGACTCCTGGACTACGCCCTCTGCCAATAGATTGTTGCATATCATTGTAACTGCTGCCGCTGTCAGTCCTATTGCTCCAGCCAAATCCTTTCTTGAAGTTGGACCGTTATCATTTAAATATTTCAAAATTGCAAAACGATTGCTCTTTCGAACCGTCTCCATATTTGAACCTGTCTGCTTTGCCATAAAATCTCCTGTATAAATAATCTAATACTTTTGTATATCAATATTGTACATATGAGCCAATATCTCAAGCTCTGCTGCCACATTACCATATGCTACCACAAAATGTGGTTCCCAACCAGCCTCCACAGTCTCGTAGACTATTCGTTCCGCCGATGAATCAGTTTTCACCACCAGAGATGTTCCATTAAACTGCTTCGGTTTGTCCAAAGCCTCCCCGGTTGCGATAAATATTCTAAACTTTCCTTCGCTATCTTTTCCCACTCTAAATATTGTAACTTCAGGCGCAGCTACACACCCAAAATCTAGAGTCGGTCCTATTTTACGATTGCAGTGCACATCCACCTTGGCACCTGTATCTTGTCTTGCAAGGGAACAAGCTGCAGTACCGCAATGCCAAAAAGTAATAGTATTTTCCTTCTCATCCATAGACACTGGGTCTCCGAAAAATGTGGGCTTATCCGTCAGTTGCATACCCATATACATGGATAGTGCTCCATAGGCATCCGCCTCACAACTTGCCGCCACGCCCAAATCATTTAACATAGCAAGGGCTGCGCACACCGGCGTGCCAAAAGCTGTAAAAAAGTCCGGCCAACAACGAGAAGCCAACGCGCCGATATTGTTATCAACCACATACTCCTTATAAGCTCTATATAATCTGGCAAAATCTTTACGATTATTTTCAGGTGTATTTTCAAGACCCACCATCTTGCCTGCGGCATCTGTCAAATATTCTTCGATGTCCTCGTCAGTAAATGACTTGGCTACATCTATCAACTCTCTGGCCTCAATTGACTCCAACCTCACTCCAAAGGTCTCCATAAGTTCTGCATCAAGAGCCCTTCCAAATCCGAATCCCTGAGGTGTATGTCCCACTGCTGCCATCTTCATATTATTTAAATCATACTTTAGTCTCGCCGCTTTTACAGTAGCTGTAACCTTGTTAATAACCTGATTTTCCGTTGCGCCGCCAAATATATATTCCACCGGTTCATCACGAAAAGCCTTGATAACATTGGCTGCAGAGTAAGCTCCTGTGAGAGAATTTAATCTAAGTCTACCTCCGTCTATCACAGGCTCTCTCAATGTCCAAAGCAAAATCGGCACATTTTTAAACCTGTGCAACACCTCGCTGGCATATGCCCCGTTGGCAAATGTAATATTTTGCAACACTATAAGGGACGGCTCAATCTCTTCTAAAAATGCATCTAGCTTTTCAATGGAAAGCAACATCTCAGATGGAACCACCACATCCTCTGTTATGCTTTTTAATAATTCTACAGACTTATCAAATTCCTTTTGTGCACTTTCAAGATGAAAAGTTGGCACTCCAATTGGAACGTAAGCCACCTGAAATTTCCCCATAATTATTTACCTCTTTTTTCATTGCCTCATAAAATAAAAACCACGTCAATTTTTCATCGTCTCATGAGATAAGGACTACTTTAATAAAACAACTCCTTGTTTACCCCCGTCACACCAGGATGAGCACCTTGGTCTATAAGGGGCTTTCTGTCAGGATGGGCTATAACCCACTTATTTCTCTGAAGCAAAAGCTGACCTTCTAAATCCTTAGACCTATCCCTAGATGCTTTTTCATCTTCCGTCAAAGGGGTGTTGGTCCCTTTTGGCAAAATCACTATGCCCTTGAATCCCTCATCACAGACCTTCAACGGTGATAAATGCAATGTGGTCTGATACATCTCAATCCCAGTTCCCTTTGGAACAAAAAACACCTTGGCCTGTGAAATATCATAGCTATTATTTGAAATGTCATAGCTGTGTCCTAACACCAGCATAAAATCAGTGACAGCCACATTTATCTCACTGCCCTTGTGATATTCAAAGCCGTTATAGGTACTATTTCTACCATTGCAATACCCCACCTGAATATCCATACCGCCGTATAGCGCATCTCTAATATTTTTCACCTCAGCACATTTTTCCAACTCTTCAACTGAGGCAACATACACATTTCCCTCCGGCGGAATATTCGTAGCATTTTCCATAATAGAAATCATTTCTGAAAAATCATATCCCGATATAATCCTTCCATAACTTTGAAATTCCAAATCATTGACAGAATAGATTTTCACATCATTTGCCTGATTTAAATGTTCTAACAAGTCCATTTTCTCGCCCTCTTATTTTATAATTTCAATCATCTAAACCTCTTTTAAACTGCCCTCATTTTTTATAAATGTTTATAAATCTCTGACCACCTTCACCGTGGCGCTGAAATCTTCCTTGGCATATCCGGCATCCATGGCTTTTTGATATACATTGAGCGCATTTTCCTCACCTGGCATTTTCACCCCGCACTCCTTGGCTAGATTCATGCAGATATTTACATCCTTATATTCATTTTCTATGGAAAATGCTGTGGTGAAATCGTTGTTATTAATAACTTCCTTTTTAGAATCCAAATAGAAATTCTGTCCACCGCCATAAGAAATGGCCTCAGCAAATGTCATAATATCTATACCATTGGCAGCCGCCAAAGTAGATGTCTCATTGACACCATTTTGAATCTGAGATACCAAAGCGTTGTGGCAAATCTTCATAACAAGCCCCTTGCCATTGTCCCCCATTCTAATTACGTTCTCACCCATGTATAAAAGTATAGGTTTCATATCTTCAAAAGTAGCCTCATCGCCACCCACATATATTCCAAGTTTTCCCGCTATTGCTGCAGGCTTACTCTTAACAACTGGAGCATCGATAAAACGAGCCCCCTTGGCTTTGATCATTTCAGAGATCTGAACGGAAACTGACGGATCAATAGTACTCATATCTATGCAGGTAAGGCCTGGTCCCGCAACCGTCTCCACCTCCTGATACACAGCTCGACTGTGTTCTGATTTTGGCACCATTGAGATAAATACATCAACATTTTCGGCAACCTCTTTAGAACTTGAACAAGCCTTGGCACCAATTGCCACCAGCTTATCCACCTGGGCCTGAACAAAGTCAAATACATACACCTCGTCATCATGTTTTTTAATAATATTTTCACACATGGACTCACCCATGATTCCCAATCCCACAAATCCTATCTTCATTTTCGACTCCTTATTATCTTCAATCTCGATCAATCACAATTCATTTCCACCCTATTTTCAACGGGTTTTATCATTTATTTAACACACACACACCTAATCTGTAACCGTTGCATCCCAAGCATCCTGAAACTTCTTCATTCCATAATCTGTAAATGGATGATACATGCTGTCCTTATAAACCTGAAGACCTGCTGTCACAATATCAGCTCCAGCCACAGCACAATCCACAAACTGCTTACCATTTCTCACAGCCGCACAGATTATCTCTGTCTCATAGCCATAATTATTATAAATGTCTACAATATCTTGAATATACTGGACACAATCCTCGCCAGAATTCTCCTTCCATCCGATAAATGGTGATACAAAAAGTGAACCGTTTTTCGCAGGAAGTATAGCCTGTGATGGTGAAAATACCAAAGTCACATTGGTTCTAACTCCCATCTTTTCCAACTCCCTTGCAGCTGCAATTCCAGCCTGAGTACATGGGATTTTGATGACAAAGTTAGGACACATATCTGAAATCTCCTTGCCCATCTCAACCATATCCTCCTTGTTATCTAAATGAGGATTGATCTCCACGGATATTGGAAATTTCTCATAGCCCACAATATCATTCTCCTCCACAAAAGCGATCATCTCTTTCAACACTTCCTTAAAAGGTTTTCCTGACAACTTAATATGATTTGGATTGGTTGTAACTCCATCAATTCCAAAAGTATCATAAGCCTCTCTTATCTCATCAATTTTGGCACTGTCTAAAAAATATTTCATTTTCCGTCCCTCCTAATACATCTATTAATTATTTATACCTAAAATCACATCACTGCCTGCTCTGACAAAAACTGGTGGCTGACCAATAGGTGCATCTATCTCATAACATCCACCTCCATACTCTTCTTTGGTAAATATATGTATCCATCTATCATCTGGTAGATACACCCTGCGACTGGTGGCATTTTCTTTTAACACTGGCGCCACAAGCATATCCCGTCCAAGTAAATACTCACTTTTTTCCACGTAAGCCGCCTCCTCATCATAGTAATAAAACAGTGGCAACATCACAGGTATTCCCTTATCACTTTGAAGCTTAACTAACTTCTGAATATACTCTGACAAACTCTCGTGGATTCTGCTGAATTTACCCAAATGTTGTAAAATCTCATCGTCATCACAGAGCTGCACATTTCGAGATGGTTGATTGCCCTCATGGCTTCTAAACAGCGGTGAAAATGCATTCATCTCAACCCAGCGAAGCAGTAATTCTTTACCTCTAGTCATATTCATCACCGTAGTGTATCCCCCCACATCCGAATGGGTAATTCCATAACCACTCATGGCAAGAGATAATGTAGCCGGAATAACAGATGCAATTCCATCATCCACTGACCAATCCACATGCTGATCCCCAGTCCACATCATAGTTGAATATCTGATTGTGCCAGTGTGACCTGCTCTGGTAAAGAAGAATACCTCTCCTAATTTATCGCTCTCCTCAATAGCCTCCCGATTCATCTTGGCCCAAATCGCCGGCCACTGATTATGTAACTTGGCTGGATCTTCACCGCTATAGAGCACTGCATCTATTGGTAAATATTCTCCGAAATCTGCCATCCAACCTGCCATACCGATTCCAATCATATTTTCCTTGATGGTATTTTTATACCATTCATAGGCCGCCGGGTTAGTAAAGTCCACCATGGCCGCCGGGAAAGTTGTTATAGTCACCAGATAGTCCTTGCCATCTTTATCCTTGACGCAATAACCATTCTTGCTAGCCTCTAAATACAAATCTTTTTCCAGTGCTATAAATGGATTGATATATCCCAAAAATCTGACGCCCTTGGCTCGCCACTTTGCTATCTTTTCCGGCAAATCGGCATATTGATTTTTATCATATCGCCAATTCCACATGACCTGGTATCCAAAACCTGTGCATCTGCAACCGCACCAATCCTGACACCAAACACCATTTACCTTCACTCCTGCAGCCTCTAGTTTTTCTAACTTTCTATCAATATTGCCACAACCATCAAAACCTTCCTTGGTCTCTTTCCCCTCGACCTGCCAGTCTTGCATCGCTATTATGCTACCCTCATACACCCACTTCGGAAGTACAGGTTGGCGACCGAGAAGCTTGGTCTCTTTTTCTGATAAATGTTCAAAAGTATCCGCCGACTCACAGATTATATTCGGCGGTTCTTGAAAATATAAAGTTATATAATTTGGATTAGTAAAATCGAACTCGCTATAAGAATTGATATCGCAGTGAACATAATATTTATCACTGGACACAAAGGTTGGCTGGGCATAATAGGACTCATATTTGTCAAAAGGCAAAGTCTTGTCTGGTCGCTTCCCGCGAAGTGTATCTTTTATAATCTTTTTGGATATTCGCGATACATTTTGATGTTCTGCAACCCACACTCGTACATTTTGCCCCTTGAGATCAAACTCCGAATATGTCTCACCACATCCATAGATATGCTCTTTGGGATTGGTTTTGAAGGTAAGCCAAAAGCGATTTACATCCTCGGTATTTTTAAACTTGGCTTTGACCGTCACTTTATCAGTCTTGCCTATAACTTCAAATATATAATCCCTATTTCCGTCAGAATATGTAAGTTCATATCCCTTTTCTTTTTTTATTTTTTCCCTCAAAAAAAGCTTTCGTCTGCCCCTTATCTTTTGCTTATATTTAAAGCTTCCCCTAGACATAGTAAAGTCGTTTTCGCCCCAAGCTATCTCAACTTTCATGTCCAATACATTAACAAGATCAATCATATACGCCCCTTTCGCATTTAATTAATCGGTTTAATTAATTATATAAAATTGATCCAACTTCTTCAAGATTCACATAAAAAAAAGATGCACAAGTTTGCACATCTTCTTTTGGCAATATTAAGTTGTCTGCTCCTCACTTCGTATCTGTTTTCTTTTAATGAGAAACATTATCACACCGGCACCACATATAATCACATAACCAATATAACTAAACATATCAGGCATCTCTCCAAGGAATATCATTCCAAGAAGTGTGGCAAATATTATCTGAGTATAATCGTAAACAGAAATCTCTGCTGCCGGCGCATGGGAGTATGCCGCCGTTATGGAAAACTGTCCCAAGGTTGCAGAAAGTCCCGCTCCCATCAAAGACAGTAACTGCATTCCCGTCATAGGCACATAGTCATATATCATAAATGGTATTGAACTTGCACATGAAAAAGCCGAGAAGAAAAATACTATAAATGGTCCTGGTGCACCATGGGTGCTGGCAAGTCTTACATTGGTATAAGCAAGTCCAGCTCCAAGACCTCCTAGCAATCCTATAATTGCCGGGAAAGTATCAAATCCACTCATACCTGGTTTTAGTATAAATAGCGCTCCGATAAATGCTGTTATCACACACAATAACTGATATGGTTTTATCTTTTCTTTCATAATTAAAAAAGAAAATAAAATTGCAAAGAAAGGTGATAACTTATTGAGCATTGACGCATCTGCAATATTCAACTTCGAGATTGCATAGAAATTACAAAAGATTCCAAGACTTCCTGCAAAGGATCTCATAAATAAATATTTAAAAGTCCCCTGGGGAATCCTAAATGGAATCTTCTGCTTGCGCATAACTCCTGCAGCGAAAAACATTGCCACAAAATTTCTAAAAAATGCTTTTTGAAATGTTGGCAAGTCACCGGCTGTCTTTACAAATAAATTCATAAAAGCAAAACCGATTGCCGCTAGAATTATACATATTATACCTTTGTATTTTTCATTGATTTTCATTTTAAATAATCGCTCTTTCTATTAGTCTTCGAGCAAATTATTCATATATTCCATCTTGGCCTCAGCCTGATAAATCAACTTACTGCATTCAAGTAGTTCATTTGAGAAATCCACACCGATATCCTGATGTACAGATTTATACTTGATATCATGCTCAAGGCTGGCCCACATATCCATAGCTTCAGTTCTAATCTGAACCTCCACTGGCACCATCTGCTTCTTGTTCATGAAATATACTGGCACTCTAATAATCATATGCAAACTTCTATATCCGTTTGGCTTAGGATTTTCAATATAATCCTTGATTTCCATCACATGAATATCATCCTGTGCCTCAATTCGCTCCTTTATCAAGTATACATCTTTTATGTAAGGACATACAACCCTGATACCTGCTATATCATAAATGTTGTTACAAGCCTCTGATAAAGATAAATTCAAATCCTTCTTCTCAAGTTTTCCTAGGATACTCTTCATAGATTTAAGTCTTGTATCAATATGATGAATAGGATTTCTGAGCCCTCTGTATTTAAATTCATCCTTGATGACATTCAATCTACTTTCAGTAGTATTGATAGCGGCATGATACATACGAAGAATAGGCTCCATTGTATGAGAAAATTCCTCATTCAAATCAGCGATGATTTTCATGTCGTCAATGATGGCTGTATTGGTAGGCATAATCTCATATACCTCGATCACCTCATCAACATCTTCCTCTGTCTCTTCCTCAATAATAATATCTTCCATATCTTTATCTGTCTTTGAATCTTTATCTAAATCTACTTTTGTATTTTTACGATTAGTAATCTTTTGAATCTTTTCTACCATTGTTTCCCTCCACAATACTTCTACATTATAATTCTTTTATAAGGTGAGTAGGTGAATTTAAAGTAAAAAAACAATAAATTTTAATTTATAAAACCGTCACTTTAACTCCATAAATTTCACAACACTTTTTCTTTTGACACTTATGTTTAGATAATTTATTATAATTATATAAAATATTCTAACAAAAAGCCACTTGCAAAGGAGGGACATGTTATGTATCCAATAATTACAATAAGCAGAGAATTTGGTAGCGGTGGACACAGTATCGGGGAAAAGGTTGCAGCAGAACTCAATATCCCTTTTTATGACGGGGAAATAGTTTCGAAAGTTGCAGAAGAATGCGGTTATGCCAAGGAAATTGTGGAAGATCAGGGAGAATATTCCTCAGGTTCTAATAAATGGCTAGATATTTCAGCCGCAAGCGCAATATATTTTCAGAGTCCTCAAGACACAATATTTATCTCACAAAAAAAGGTGATTTTGGACTGTGCTAAAAAAGGGCCTTGCGTAATCGTGGGTCGTTGTGCAGATTACATTTTACGAGATGAAAATATTAAATCTCTCAATGTATTTATTCACGCGGACTATGCTCACAGAAAAGAGAGAGTTTTGGCCAAATATGGCGACATTGAAGATGTAAATATCGAAAAGCGACTTGCAAAGAAAGACAAACAGAGAAAGACTTATTATAAATACTATACCGATTGCAACTGGGGAGACTACAAAAATTATGATATAAGTCTCGACAACGGCAATATCGGCGAAGATGAATGCGTAAAGCTAATCTGTGATGTATACAAAAATATGGAATAGTAACTATTCCTCAACATTTTCTTCCCAGAACTTTATGGCTTCATAGATCCAATTTTCAGCTTTGGTACCAACAGCTAAACCTATACCATGTGGTAAGCCGAAGTACTTGCGATAGGAATGATTAATACCATTTTCCTCCAACGCATCAACCAAAACTTCCGCATGGTGTGAGGCTGGTACCAGCACATCTGATCCACCATTAAATATATAGGTAGGTACATAATCTTCTTCCACTAAATTCTGAACGGACAATGAGTCCATCTTTTCCTTTGAGGCAAATGGTCCAAACATATATATAAGACCGCGCTCTGATAACCATGCTCCTATTAAAGCTTTCCAAATATTCCAATAAGGATGATCCTTCCAATGAGTCATATTACTCCAAGGATATCCCATAATAAGTGCGCCTGGTTTTGCAGTGCCATACTCCTCATAGCCGTGATAATGGCTTCCATAAACTCCTGCTAAATTTCCTCCTGCAGAAAAACCAATCAATGCATAATCTCCAGGTATAACATTATAATCATCAGCATGACTTTCAATATATTTTACGGCGCGAGACAGATCCTCCATAGGCGCATAAGCCGAACAATGAAATCTGGTTCTATACTCCAAAACAAAAGCTGTATATCCCATCTCATTAAGTTTTGCAGCAACAGGATACCCCTCTTGGACAGCCATACAATGAGCATACCCTCCACCTGGAAGAACTATGGCATATCTTCTTTTTTCCTTGGAATCTGTCATAAATGCAGTGAGTCTAACCACCGCCAAATCTTTATTATCAGTAATCTCATCCAATGTATATATGGGCAACTGTCTAAGTCTACCACTAGATTGAAGTTCATCCAATCGTGCCTTGCCATATTTTATACCTGTGCATTTTCTCTGAAGCACATACATTCTAATAATAGAATAAACTGTCAAAAGGAAAGTACACATGAGATATACAATTATAATATTGTATATCATCTCACCTATGCTATACCCCGGCATAAAGTATAAAATTCTATGGTTGGACATGTCTGCCATAAATACTGTGTTCATCTAAATCCCTCTATATTATGATACCTCGCTTTGCTTCATTGTATATTTTCTTCTATACATAGCTCTGTCTGCTCGACGCATAGTATCACTAATATCTACATCTGTCTCTCTATTATATATTGCATATCCACCTGCGATAGATACACTGTAATCAGCTTTAGTACTATTATTATATTTTTCACTTAGATCTTCTACTCGATTCAAATACAAATCGCATTTATCCTCTACAGTGGTGCGAGCAAGCACCATAAACTCATCTCCGCCAATTCTATATACCAAATTAGATTCATCAAATGCTTCTATAATAATTTCAGCTGCTGCCTTGATATATAAATCGCCCTTTTCATGACCTAGATTATCATTAGTCTCTTTTAGGTCATTTAAATCAAACATGAACAATGCATATTCTTGTTCATTAAATTTCTTGTTCTCCACAAAACTTGTGTAGGCCAATCGATTACCTACCCCAGTCAACAAATCTCTATGGGCTAGTTTTTTGTACTTATCCGCGCGTTTGCCAAGCTCCATATACATATGCATCTCTTTGGTATTTTTGATTCCAAGAATTATTATATATGCCAATACGCCTATCATTCCAAAGGATGTACTTAATCTATCTTCATTTCGATAGAACATAATCATATCACTGATAGTCCCTATTTGACAGATAAAAATGCAAACAGAAGCAATCTTAAAATCTCTACTATATCCGCATTCTTTCACCTCAAAATAACCTATAATTACATTAGCTATAATCAAAATCGCTATTACAATATGATGTAAATACAAAGTCTCTCTTAAATCAACATTTCCAAACAATTGCAAGAAAAGACTATAGCAGATTGTCAGCAAGTCAACATACATTATGTAATCTAAAAACTTTTTCTTCTTCGTTCTAAATAATTCTCTCTCAAAAGACATAAAAGAAAATGGCAACAGCATAATCGAAACAAGCGCAATATATGACAAAACAATCGGGTATTCCGTAGTCATATATAACACCCTCAAATCAGTCAACTTCCAAACTCCAAGCAATATAGCAAATACGCCTAGCTTTATTAACTCATTTTGCCTGTGATACTTTATCTTTGAAATACAATTTGCAATCACAAAAATAATACCAACAATAACTGATACTGTCGCTGTAATAAATTGCGCACCCTGCATCATCAAAATGTGTGCATAAATATCCAATGAATTACCTATATACACACAAGGGCGATTGTCCAAGTGTGCTTTATAAGCAGGAACAATAACTATCTTCGCTTCAGCACCAACCATAGAAGCATCAATTTGAACATTGTGCCACTTCTTTCCCGGTGTATGTATAAAATCAGGCTCACTATACCCACTATATGTATAGATCAACTCATCATTTATATAGACCAACGCCTGGGAGTGTAAAGTGTAAAATACTAAATTAGAATCCATCTTCATCTCAGATGGTAAAGAAAATTTAATCACAATATCTTTTCCCTGTCGCGTGTTCGAATCTTCGATCAACTTACTGCTATAATCCTCTGGATGAATTTCAACAAATCCCTCTACTCTATTTAGATTATATTCATGAGTGTCGCTTCCCAACCCCACTCTGACAAGTAAAGTTGCAGACATCGCAATCATTATTATAAAAACGATTAGCAAAAACTTCCTAAACCTAAGGTTTCCTAGCTCCTTTTTCATTTCCAATATATCTCCATAAATCAAAACCCCGCATCCCAAAATACTTTATAGGTATTTCAAGAAACAAAAACCATCACTAGTATAGCACAAAAGCGACCTGTTATAAACAGACCGCTTCCTATCATTTCGTAGATATTTCTTATTTAAAATTGTGCATTTTCCACACTAAAATGGTCCTTGTCCTCCCATTGGACCTTGGCCTCCACTTGGTGCTTGTCCACTCATCATACCCTGTCCACTCATCTGAGATTGTGTACCTGTAGTGCTTTGATCACCCATTTGACCAGGAGCCATGTTTCCCATGGCTCCTCCCATCATCTGATTTTGAAGTTCAGTTGTCTGCTGACCATTTACTGTAAGAGTACCTCCGTTAAGTTCACCCTGTCCGTCATAATCAAATGGTGAGTTGGCAGTTATATTTATGTTTCCTCCATTGATGTATATATCTCCGTTTGAATCAATAGCATCTGTATCTCCCTGGCCCATTTCAATATTGATGTCACCACCATTTATGGTAGTAACCACATCATAGGCTGTTGATTTAGATGTTGTATTGATTCCATCATCTGTTGCATAGATATCAATCGTTCCATCGTTGATAGTAATATTGGTTGCTTCTAATCCCTCTACTGCGGATATGTCAAATGTACCACCATCTATTGTAAGTGTTGTTGTAGCGCGAATTCCATCGTCACCGGCATTGATTGTATAATCGCCACCTGCTATATAGATAGCTCCTACTGTATCGTCCTCGTCATTATTTGCCTGAATACCATCCTTTGTTGATGTTATGGTAAATGTTCCATCATTGATAGCTACTAAATCCTTGGCTTCAATTCCATGTTTTCCAGCCTCGATAACATATGTGCCACCTGTGATAACCACATCATCCTTGCCAGAAATACCATTTCCCTGACTTGTGATTAATGTCAATGTGCCAAGTCCATTTAATGTAATATCATCCTTTGAGAAGATCACTGCATCTAAGTTGGTATCTCCATCTGCTGTGTATTCTCCTGTAACCTCAAGAGTATTTTCGCTTCCCTCTGTAGTTGTAATAAATACTTTATCTGCTGCCTTTACATAGATTGCTGGGCTATCAGAATTCGTAATTGATACGCCATCTAATACAATCTGAATCTTGGCTTCCTCGTTTTCTACATATACAGTAACATCAGTTGCTGTTCCACTAAGAACATATACACCTTCCTCAGAAAGAGTTATATCCTCTCCGTCAGATACTGTAATATATTGGGCATCTGTTAGATCTGCCTCCTGTTCCAAGTCTCTATCTGAAAACATTTCACTAGAATCTTCACTTTCTGTTGTTGTATCTTCAGTATCTGTCTGAGACTCTGTTTGAGTAGTTTGTGTATCACTACTGTCTGTCTTACATCCTGTAAATGTAAATCCTGCAACTGCAATCACTGCTACAGCTACAATCACCTTTCTTTTTAAATAATTATATTTCATAAGTTTTGCCCTCCTGAATAATTATCAATTTGTTTTCTTTTGATAAATGTATTCTATTGGGCCCATGTGATTTGCAAATGATTTCAATCTGAAGTTTATGTGAAGATTTAGAAGGTAACTATGTTGTGGTAATCACGGATTATCTTTTTCGTTTAATATAAACATTTAAAGTAAATCTTCTATATATTAAATACTCATCAAAACATATATTTTTATGGTACTAATTTTTTCACAAAACAATACTAAATACCATCAATACTAGGAATATTACATCTATTATGTATATTAAAACCCTAGAAATTATAGATATATATTCATATCTAAGGTTTTATGTGATTTTTTTTTACATAAATCAATGTGATTGGAATACAAAAAGCCAAAAAACACAAAAAAACTCTAGCAAAATCAAAGACTATTCTCATGATAATTAAATACTGTGAATCTGACACATGAATATTCCTAGCCACAAAAAATGATAACGATCCAACAATAAACGGCCATTTTTTCAGAAAATCTCCACTCTTTTTTTTCTCTACATCTTTATTCTTCTTTTGTACAGAAGGCACAAAAATAGCTGCAATAAAAAACCCCAAAATTGTTGTAATAAGAAAACTTGAAATAGTTAATCCAACAATTTTAATTCTTAAATAATCAAATATAAAAAGAATACCAAAATAATTAATAATACCTTGACATGAAAGATATTTATAATAATTCGTCTTTCTTCTTATAAAAATTATAAAGCAAAAAATACCTAGAGGAATACAAATACAAATATATGTCAAATTTCCTTTACATAAATACTCAATGCACCCTATAATGGCCATAATTATTATTACAATTAGCCCCATTATACTCATATTTTTCATGTTTTGTTTATTCAATTCATTCATACTACTATGCACCATCATTAATATAATCTATTACTTCTTTTGCAACGTCTTCATTTTTCAATTTAAAATTGATGCTTTTTTTCACATCATAATAGTTATAGTCTATATATATGTTTCTTCCTTCTCTCTCTATCCTAATTATATCTTGTACTTTAATGCGATTCTTTCCATTAATACTTGAAACACATAATCGATTTTCGTTTTGATAACAAACCATAAACTGTATTCTATAATTTTGAACAATTCGCCATAAAAATAGTTCCAAAATCAAAAAGGCTTCTAAAAATGTTGAAATATAACAATATTCAGAATAATAAGAAACCAAATAGCTAAAACTAATTACAACTTGTGCTACTAAAGCCACAGCTATTCCTTTTTTTATATTTATAGTAGCTCTTTTAAAGAATTTAATAGCTTTTTGTGCTTTTCTATCTTCTATTATTATTGACAAAATTATATATATATTAATTCCTGCATACATCAACACCCTATTCTTAGCATTTAATAATTTGAACATAGTAGGGTCAAAATTCATTCTACAAACCACTATAATCAACACAAAAATAATAACTGGAACTATAGTATTTGTTAAAAATTCTGCTATATGCTCGTCACGTTCAGAATTCACCTTACCTCTATATACAATATTTAATCCAAATATCCCATCAATAATTTTTTGTGTGGCATAAATTATCATTAATATTATCAATAAATCTATCATATTTTAGTCCCTATTTTTTCACTAATATAATCATAAATAATAGAAGTAATACTACTAGTAGAAAACACAATTTCATTTTCAAAGAAATTCCACACTTTTAAAGCGCCAGACTTTGTATGATTAAATACATCACTTGCATCGTATCTTCTTGCTTGAGCGAAGTAGGTATCTCCTACAGTTCTGCTCTATATCCTTTAGATTGCATCTAGAAAATCTCTCAGCACTCTTTCTGCATGTTTTCCAAACTGAAGATATGCCATATATGTTAATAAAAATGGGATTATTGCAAATCCTAAAAACATCAATAACAAATATCCTCCCCCTGTCACTAAACATAATAATAAAATTAAAATAGCTAATGCATCCAAAAAACCAACTATAATGTACTTGTACATCATATTAAATGACTTCCGCAAATAGAAATTTGTTCCTGATTGATTTTCATCTTCCTCGTATTCCCATTTGTATACTATTCCGTTAAGTGGATTTCCCCAATCCAATTGAAACTCTGTTTTACCAAGACATGTGAAATTCCAATCTTTTAATGGTTTTTCAAAAAAGAATCTTTCTTCTTTCATTTGTATTTTTTTATTTATAATAAAATAATCAATATCGCTATGCACTTGTAACACAATATGTCCTCCTCGTCAGCATTGTTAATCTATTTTTTAATCCTATTATAGTTCCTGAGCCAGGCACAATTGGACCTATAAATGAACCTATACAAAACATTACTTTTCATCTATTTTTCTAATTAAACTTTTAATCATCAAAAATGCTCCTAAAGCAGAAATAAGTGAGAAAGCAATTAGTATAATATTAAATTTCGTTGTTTCTAGCATAGGACTGTTACTAACAAATGCAAGTAACCAAAGCATAACCGGAGCCAGTGAAGCCACAAATACTATTTTTATTATTCCTACTATCTTTTCTTTTTTCTTACTATCCATTTTCTATATATTTCCTGTCATTAAATCTTTTATAAATACCCAAATACATAATATTGAGAATACCAATAGTGGCAACGTAAAAGCTATAAAAATATTTCTATTATATTTTTTATAGTTATCATCATTACTAAAAATGTCGTAATATATTTTACCCTCTTTAGTATTACTATTTTTATATTTTTCAATATACTCATTTCTTTTCTTTTCACTTAAATATGCATTCCCATTCTTCTTAAATATTATTAACATAGACACCAATAAAAAAGTTGAATAAAAATAAGTAAGCATTTTTATAAAATAGTACAAACAAGTGTGTATCATTATATGTCCTCCCATTAATCTTTGTAACATCTCCTAATGTTCCACCGGTAAATATTGATTCAATTGCTAATCCAGCTGGTAAGCATGTTGTGGTAATCGCGAGTTAGATCAAGTGTGTAACAGATTACCTTTTCTGGATCTGATGGAGTGTTTACTCTTTGTGCCATTCGCTTACCTAAACCATTGCAGCCTCCTACTCAACGCATATTATTTTTTCAGTAGCATAATCTATTAAAGTTTCATTACATCTGTTAAAAATATTATCACTCCTTGCTTCTTCTATTGATCCAATAATTCCTGGGACTGAAGATTTGTTTCTTCTCTATTACTTGAAATACATTCTTCACAAAATAAATACGTAAACTAAATAGTTGATTTATATGAATTACTTTACATCAGAAGATTTCAAAGAATAGTTTATATTATACTTTTCAAGGACTGGAATAATTTTTCTTAATTCTTCCTCTTCCTCAAAAGCAATTTCACTTTGATGCTCATCTCCTAATTTCAAATAATTAATCACGCATACATTATTTTCAATAACAATCTCTCGTATGTTTTTCGAATTAATATTATATTTCTCTTTTACTGTAGAAAATGTAATCCATATTTCATCTAAATAATCTCGTACTTTAAAATTGATTGCGCTATATAAATTGTATATGCATGATATAATAAGCGCCATTAAAGTAACTCCTATAGCACTAATCCGGCATAATTCATTATTAATTTTAAAAATCCAAGAAACCCCAGATATAATTGTTCCTAACATCAAAATTCCCCAAGCATATCCCTTTATTTTAGACAGAACTAAACTTTTTATATATACACATACTTTTTCAGTAGCAATAGTTTTTTTATAGTACATCACAAAAAATATACTCATTATATTTACCATTACGAGATTTGAATAGTTATAAAAAGACTGTAGTAATTCACTTGAACAAAACAACAATAAAAGTGCTACACAAATGATTCCAAAAACTACAGGATATATTTTTGTCTCCAAAATATATGCCTGCTTCTCATCCTTTAAGGTCTTTATTCGATATCTTATAAATGTTTCATACCCCGCTATATTAATTATTGTTAAATTAATTCCAATGATAAACATCAAAGTAAAAAAAATTGTCGTCATTTCAAAACCTCTCTATACTGTCCTACAAATACCCCTACAGCTCTGCTCATTTACTTCAGAAAACAATAACTAAAATCTATTTAGTATGTTTTTTTGAATTAATTTTCATATATATTAATGTGACTGGAAACAACGACGCCAAAAAAGAAAACAATACTATTCCTATGTCAATAAATATCCCCATAATCAATAAAAATTGAAATTCAGAAAAATGAATATTTCTAAACACTACATAAGATAATGAAGCCACTATAAATGGCCACTTTTTCAAGAAATTATTATCAATTGCATCTTCTTTTATGTCTTTATTTTTTTGAGCATAATGAGCATGAATAACCGAAAAAACAACACCCAAAAATACCGTTATAATTATACTAATTATAGATAAGCCAATGATTTTCATCCTTACATATGATAATACAAATACAAGAGCTAACGCATTTACAGTGGCATTCCAAGCATTTCTTTTTTCTTCATCGCTCCCTATTAATCTAATAATCAACTTAAATACCAATAATGCAATAAACATATATACATATATATAATACTTATTACTGACATATTCATAAGCAGCAATAGCTAGCATAATCACGCTAACACATATACCTAATATCGCCATTGTTTTTTTATTCTGTTTATTCAATTCATTCATCCTACTATGCACCACCTTAAAATCACTAAATTTAATTATATCTCTTCCGGTCTTAGCGATGGTATATTTATGCCTTGTGTTAATATTCAATTACATCTGTATTTTCTCTAAGGACAGATACAAACTCATCAAGATCAGGATACTCCGTACTATTAAATTTATAAATTTTATTTCCAATACAGAAATTTAACTGATTTCCATAATTACCTGAATGATCTTTCACACTTTCCTTATATTCAATACTTGTAACATCTTTTTGCAAATTATATTCTTTAACTCTTCCTACTTTCTTTATCTTCAATTTATCATCTACTACTGTTAATTCTATTGATAATAATACGCCTAATCCATATGCAGCCAATCCAGATAATGCTATAACAATCAAAGCAACCATTATCTTCTCCATAAGCTGTCCTAATGAATTAATTGGAAAAATATATTGGCAATAAATCAAACCAAATATTGTTATTGTTGAGATAAAACCTCTTTTGAGCACCCAATTTTTATTTGTTTTAATTGTTGCTTTTCTTCCAACCTCATTATGTTTTTCCTTAGACGATGACATCTTCTTTTCCATAGGCTTTGCCTTTAAAAAATGCTGATATGATGGATCTTTTTCACCCAAACAATACTTATTAGATGGATCAATAAATGCCTCAATTTTGATTCCATTTTCTAATAACCAATCTCGTACAGAATAAAATTCATCGTTGAATTCCTTGTAAATTGCAATTGGCCGTCTTCCTTTTACGCAAAATAAAATTGCGTCAGAATACATTCCATGGAACACTTTTTCTTGTGGAAAGAATTCACACCTCACAGAATCATTAAGCTCAATTATTCTTTTTATTCCATACTTATTTTTTATTATCAATTTTTTATCTTCAAATACAAACTCATTAATTGCTTCATAATAATAATAATGTATAAAAACAGCCAATAATGCTGTATATATAATCAAGAAAGTTATGGAAATTAACAAATCATTTGTATAATTATCAACATAATCACGAAACATAATATATAGTATCATGCCATCCATTGTTATCATCAAAAAAGACACAATTCCAACCACTGTCCAACACTGTTTTTTATATTCTTTATTTCTTCTTGAAACTAACATATTATTTCTTCCTATTATCTAGTTAAATATTTACATATGCCAATTGCTTTGCTTTATCTACTTTTTGAGTTTCTTCAACTAATTTTGAACGCCT
>JAILFK010000065.1 GCA_024697595.1 Lachnospiraceae bacterium
TGATTTAGTTGTGTTTATTATTATGGTACTTATCGTCCTGTTTGTTCAGATTATGATTCCTGAATTGCTTATATCAGCGTTGCTACCTACCTTTTCTTTGATTGTGTTGTATATGACATTTGAGAATCCTTCTTATTCAAATTTAGAGCATTACAATAGGGAAATGGTGACGGCTTTTATAGCTGCTAGAACAAAAGTTGAGAAGTTCTATCAACAGCAAATATAAAGAGATTGCACTGGTTTGTCCAGTAAAGAGGGTACATATCAGTCAGGGCTCCCTATTTTTTGATGAATACTTTTTTAAAAAAGTTCGACAACTTCATGAGAGGAAGACATTTGCATAGATTCTTGACATAGTCGTACGACGATATTTATAATATGATATATGGATATATAGCCGAACGACTATGAGGAGATGCGAATGAAGATATTTGATGCAGCTGATTTTGGAAAAGCCGTAAAAGAACGAAGAAAAGAACTTGGTTATACGCAGAAATATTTGAGCGATTTTACTGGATATAGTACTAGTTTTATCTCGGAACTTGAAAATGGTAAGCCCACAATAGAGCTTGAGCGAGCATTGCGTCTTGCTAATTTGTTGGGGATAGATGTTTTGATGGAAGTGAGAGGTAAATAGTATGGTAAAGAAGATTGTCAGAGATCCGATGTTTCTGAAACAGAAGTCCGAGGCTGCCACAGAAGCAGATATGCAGGTGGTAGAGAATCTGTTGGATACATTGATGGAAAATAGAGATAGATGTGTAGGAATGGCGGCAAATATGATCGGTGAGAGAAAGCGAATCATTGTGGTGGCAGCCGGACCATTTGTATTCCCTATGATTAATCCTGTGATTACGAAGAAGTCTGGAAAATATGAGACGGAAGAAAGCTGCCTATCACTAGATGGCGCCAGACCATGCACACGATATAAGGAGATTGAAGTCGATTATCTAGATCGAGACTTCAAGCCTCAGCATGGAAAATATACTGACTTTATAGCACAGATAATCCAGCATGAGATAGATCATTTTGAGGGGATATTGATTTAGGGGGACGTATGAAACAATTAAAATTACCATTATTAATATTGACTGTATTTGAAATAGTAGCGGTGATGCTTTGGCTCACCAAGGATAACTTGTTTTATCTGTTCAATTTCAGCTATATAGGATTATCAATATCCCTTGGAGTTCTGCTTTTTACCAAGGGATATAAATATGCCCGTCGAGTTGTACAATTATTGGTGGGATTATATATCCTAGTATACTTGGGCTTTATATGTCAGGAAAATATGCAGATAGAAGGCTTCTGGTATTATCTGTTTACAGGTGTTTTTGAGGCGGCAACTATACACTATGCTGTTGCCAAGATATTTGGTCCATTACTCTTTGGTCGAGGATGGTGCGGATATGCTTGTTGGACAGCTATGGTGCTGGATTTTCTTCCATATAAGCAACCTCAGACTCCAAGAAGAAAACTTGGTTGGATTCGCTATGTCATGTTTGCATTGTCATTAGCATTTGTATCAGCATTGTTTCTTGCAAAAGTGGGAAATATTGAAAGAATCATGTTTTGGTCGTTTGTAGTTGGAAATATAATGTACTATGCTATAGGTATTATTTTGGCATTTGCGTTTAAGGACAATAGAGCATTTTGCAAATATATCTGTCCAATAACAGTATTCTTGAAACCAATGAGTTATTTTTCATTGTTAAGGATAAAATGTGATAAAGAAAAATGTATATCGTGCGGTAAATGTAAACGTGTATGTCCAATGAATGTAGATGTGACAGATAATTCGAGAAAGCGAAAGAATGGAACAGAGTGTATTTTGTGTATGGAATGTGTGAAAAACTGTCCAACTGATGCTCTTTAAAAAACAAGATATGATGCACGAAATACAACATTTCAGTGGGGATTTGATATAGAGAGTATAATCTTTATGGATTATAGAAAAGAGGTGTATATGTCATACTTAATTAAGGATACAACCAGAGAAGAAAGAGAAAAAATTGTTGCAGAATCACTGGGAAATATTGAGGCAAATTGCGACGGATGCATGCCAGGTCTTGCTGAGATGTATCAGGATTATATAGATGGTAAGAAGGAACTGAGAGAAATCAATATGGAGTTCAATGCCAGATATGTGAAAGATAATGACATGGAAGTTCGTGGTTCAAGCTGCGGTATGGGATTGTAGAGGATAGTTATGATTGATGAATTAAAAAGAGGCCTTGAGACTGCATATATCAATGGTTCTGTGGCATCAGATATAGAATATAGACCACAATTTGTTTCTAACAATTACAAAGAAGGAAAGAAAGTTCTCTCATCTGTAGAAGATGAGCTTTTGAGATGCGATCAATTTCAAATCAGTGTGGCTTTCATAACTTTGGGGGGGATTACTCCTTTATTGCAGACATTACATGAGCTTGAGAAAAAAGGAGTTCCCGGAGAAATTCTTACTACGAATTATTTGAATTTCAGTGATCCAAAAGCTTTAAAAAAGCTTAATGAGTTGAAAAATATTACACTTAGAATGTATGATGTTGAAGCTGCCGAAGAAGGCTTTCATACCAAGGGATATATTTTCAAAAAGGATGAGATATATAGAATCATTATAGGTAGTTCTAATATTACTAGCGCTGCCCTTACTAGTAATAAGGAGTGGAATACCAAAATTGTCTCTACCTCAGAGGGTGAGGAAGCTATTAATATCATTGATGAATATAATGATTTGTGGAATTCTAAATATACTTTAGATTTTGATGAATTCTATGAGAATTATAAGACGAAATATGAGATTATAAAGAAGCAACGTGCAGCGGCAAAACTTGATGATACAATTGAATTTGAAAAGTATAATCTTAAGCCGAATAGCATGCAGGTTGGCTTTATTACAAATCTTAAGAAGATTGTAGATGCAGGGGAAAATAGGGCATTGCTTATTTCAGCCACTGGAACAGGAAAAACATATGCATCTGCTTTTGCTATGCGCGAACTAGGATTTAAGAGAGTGTTGTTTTTGGTACATAGAGGTCAATTGGCTAGACAAACTAAGAAATCATATGAGCGTGTGTTTGATAAGAAAATTAGTATGGGACTGGTAGGTGCTGGAAATGATGAATATGATAGAGATTATATCTTTGCTACTGTTCAGACTTTAAGTCGCGATGAGCATTTGCACAAATTTGATGCGAATCAGTTTGACTGCATTGTTTTAGACGAGGCTCATCATGTGCCGGCAGATACTTATCAAAAGATAATGAATTATTTTAATCCAAAGCTTTGGCTTGGTATGACAGCGACTCCAGATAAAAGAGATGATAATACTGAAGGAAGAAATGTTTATGAAATATTTAATCATCAGATAGCATATGAGATTAGATTACAACAGGCTATGGAAGAGAACCTGTTATGTCCTTTCCATTATTTTGGAATTAATGATATTTCGTGTGATTCGGATGAGGCTTTAAACAAAATTGATTTTTCAATGCTTACATCAGATGAGAGAGTGAAAAATATTGTTGAGCAGGCTACTTATTATGGTTACAGTGGAGAGCGAGTTAAGGGACTAATTTTTTGCAGTAGTATAAGAGAATCTGAGATTCTTTCAGAAAAGTTTAATCAGACCATTAATCCTGAGACAGGAAGGAAATATAGAACTATAGCATTAAACGGTAGTGCTAATGATGTGGAGAGAGCAGAAGCTTTTGAGAGATTGGCGATGGATGATATTGAAAATGGATTAGAGCCTTTGGACTATATTTTTTCAGTTGAGATTTTAAATGAAGGTGTCGATATTGTGGAGGTTAATCAGGTAATTATGCTTCGTCCTACTCAGTCACCTATTGTCTTTATACAACAGCTTGGAAGAGGCCTTAGAAAAGCTGATGGAAAAGAGTATGTTGTAATTCTCGATTTTATTGGCAATTACAATACTAACTTTATGATACCTATTGCACTATCAGGAGACAGAACTTACAACAAAGATAATATTAGGCGATATATTCTTGAAGGAGTGCGAGTTATACCAGGTGCATCAACAGTTCACTTTGATGAGATAAGTCGAAAGAAGATTTTTTCCTCAATTGATAATGCCAATTTTAGTGATATTAAACTTATAAAAGAAAACTATACTAACTTAAAAAATAAGCTGGGTCGAATACCATGTCTGAGGGATTTTGATGAGCATGGCGAGATGGATGTTTTTCGAATATTTGATAATAAAAGTTTAGGATCTTACTATAAGTTTTTGGTGAAATATGAAAAAGATTACACCGTTAGATTATCTGAAACTGAGGAGAAGATAGTTGAATTTATTTCAGTAAAAATTGCCAGTGGTAAACGTATTCAGGAGTTACAATTACTAAAGAGAATACTTGCATTTTCAAGGGGAATTTCAAAGATGGGATTGTTCTCAGGTTTGTCTCGGGATTTGGAAAATGAATATGCTAAAACTATTGATGAAAATCAGAGAGAAAATATTGTAAATGTGATGACCAATCAATTCTCATCAGGTTCAAATAAAAAAACTTATTCATCATGTGTATTCATCGAGGAAGATGGAAAAGATTATGTTCCAGCAAAAGACTTTTTAAAGATGCTTGCCAATGATGATTTTTATAACATAGTAGAAGAATTGATAGAATTTGGAATAGGTCGATATAGACAAAATTATAGTGATGGATATGGAAATACAGATTTGGTTTTATATCAGAAATATACCTATGAAGATGTCTGTAGACTTCTAAATTGGGAAAATAATGAGGTGCCTTTAAACATCGGTGGTTATAAGTATGATAAAAAGACCAAGACTTTTCCAGTGTTTATAAATTATGAGAAGTCAGATGATATAAGTGACACAACGAAGTATGAAGATCATTTTACAAGCAACCAATCATTGATAGCTATCTCAAAATCTGGTAGAAGTCTATCATCGGAAGATGTTCAAAATTTTTTGAAATCTGAAGAGAGAGGAATTCAGGTTGAACTGTTTGTCAGAAAGAATAAAGATGATAAAGTATCGAAAGAGTTCTATTATCTTGGTCATATGAAGGCAACGGGAAATGCTCGAGAATTTGTAATGGCAAATACCAAAAAGACTGCTGTTGAAATCGAGTGGCATTTAGATAAGTCGGTGCGAGAAGATATATATGAATATTTGATCAATGCATAAAAAGGAAGAAATAAGAAATGAAAACAATTAGAGTTGTTGCGGCGGTAATTTGTGATTCTATTGTGGAAAAAAATAAGATTTTTGCAACTGCCAGAGGATATGGTGAGTTCAAAGGTGGCTGGGAATTCCCAGGTGGAAAAATCGAAGATGGTGAGACACCTCAGCAGGCTTTGAAACGCGAGATCAGAGAAGAATTAGATACGGAAATATCAGTTGGAGAATTAATTGATACAATAGAATATGATTATCCAACATTTCACCTTTCCATGGATTGCTTTTGGTGCCAGGTAGTAAGCGGTGAGCTGGTTTTAAAGGAGCATGAAGCAGCTAAGTGGTTGACAAAAGACAAGCTAGATTCAGTTGATTGGCTGCCAGCAGATATAACATTGATAGCTAAAATTAAAGAAGAAATGTAGTATTGGGAGGGAAGAACATGTACAAAGCAAATGATACAAGATATGACACAATGAAATATAACAGATGCGGAAAGAGTGGGTTGCTCTTGCCGGCTATCTCACTTGGGTTATGGCATAATTTTGGCGACACAGCTGATTATGACAATATGAAAAAACTTTGTTTTACAGCCTTTGATAATGGTATTACTCATTTTGATTTGGCTAATAATTATGGACCAGAGCCGGGAAGTGCTGAAATCAATTTTGGCAGAATTTTAAAGGAAGAAATGTTGCCATATCGAGATGAGATGATTATCTCAACCAAGGCAGGATATGATATGTGGGATGGCCCTTATGGTAACTGGGGGAGTCGCAAGTATCTCATTTCAAGTCTAGATCAATCCCTTAAGCGTATGGGATTAGATTATGTTGATATCTTCTATCATCACCGCATGGATCCAGAGACTCCTCTTGAGGAGACAATGGGTGCATTGGCTCAGATTGTAAATAGTGGTAAAGCTTTATACGCTGGATTGTCCAATTATGATGGTGAGACATTAGCACAGGCAACTGCTATATTAGATGATTTGCATGTACCATTTATCATAAATCAAAATCGATACAGTATGCTTGATAGACATATTGAAAATGATGGATTGTATGACAAGACATTGGAGCTTGGCAAGGGAACTATTATTTTCTCACCATTGGCGCAAGGCTTACTTACCAATAGATATTTAAATGGTATTCCACAGGACAGCAGAGTTAGAACTGATGGACGCTTTTTAAATGAGAAGGCTATAGATGAAAAGCTTGTATCAGAGTTGAAAAATCTTGACGAGATTGCTTCCAATCGAAATCAGTCTCTGGCACAGATGGCACTTGCATGGTTGCTGAGCAAAGAGGCAGTCACATCTGTTTTGATCGGTGCGTCGAAAAAGGAACAGATACTTGACAATATACACGCACTGGACAATACAGATTTTTCACAGGACGAGTTGGCAGCTATTGATGCTATATGTGAAAAGATAGGAAGTAGGTAATAACTATATATAAGTAAATGATTATCATAAAAAGGTACTATATTTTCTTTTATAATCCTGTGATATTTTAAATATATAAAATATATCACACGGTTATGAAAGGAGTTTTGATATGAAAAATATTCGTTTGGTCTTATTGGGGGAAATAGTGCTATTGGTGCTGGTATTTTGTCTGTTGCTGGTGTTTTGTGATGGTGGACTTTATGGTGTTACTAATTACTGGGATATTCCATCAATATTAATTATGGTAATTATCATGATCCCAGGAATGATGATAATGGGAACATGGAAGGATTTTAAGAAATCTTTTTCAGTAGGCATCAAAGAGTATAGTTTGTTAGAGTTGAAAAATATTGTAGCTGCAGTGGATGTTGCTCAAAAACTAGCTGTTTTTGCAGCAATATTTGCTATTATAATTACCAGTGTGGTTATCTTAAAGAATATAGATTATATATCGACATTGGGACCAAATTTCGCAGTTTGTTTTTTGTCAGCATTGTATGCTGTTATTATTGAATTTTTGCTATTGCCACTTAGATTAAATGCGCAGCGCAAGATGAACGAGGAAATGGATTTTGAAGAAGAATGATGTTGTAATTACCAAAAAACAGTATCTTCGTAAAGCCAAGGAATTCAACTTGACAAAAAGAGAACTTGAGCTGGGATATCTAAAGGTTTCGGGCTTTACAAATCGACGTATTGCGTATATGTTCGGCATATCAGAGCAAACAGTGAAAAATCATTTCACTCACATTTATGAAAAAGCCTGGGTACCAGGGAAAAAAGAATTCTGTGAACTTTTTATTGATGAGAAGTCTGATTAGAAAGGGTTAAAAAATGTCATTGTCAGGATATATTATTGAAAAATACAATTGCATGTCCAATGCTTATACATGTAATCGTTTGGTGGAGGAAGCAGCAAATCTAGGAATAGATTTGCGGATTATAGGGATTCATGATTCCTACTGCACCAGTGATGGAATATATAATGGCAATGAGAAACTAGAGCCTAGAGACTTTCTTATCAATAGATATAAGTGGGGGAATTTAAAGGATCAGTTAAACACTTTGGTAACACGAACTTATAATGAAGTCCAACATTACAATACTTTCGTCAATAAATATGAGCAGGTGCGACTTCTGAAATCAGATGCATTTATCATGCCTAAATACATCCTTGGTACAACAAGTTTAGATTATGCTAATCTGGAAAATATTTTGGGAACACCTATTGTGGCCAAGGGATTGGAAAGTTCCATGGGACAGGAAATATTTCTCATAGAAAATGAAGGGGAATATCAAAAATTTAGAGAGTCTCAAAGTCCGCAGAAGGAATGGCTGTATGAGGAATTTATCTCCACAAGTTTTGGCAGAGATATGAGATTTTATAGTATTCGTGGCAAGGTGATTGCAGCCATGGAAAGAAAGTCTAAGGGAGATTTCAGAGCCAATGTGGCTTTGGGAGCAAGTGTTAAACCACTTAATATAACTCCGGCTATGGTGCAGATTGCCCGGGATATATATGAGCAAACAGGGCTGGATTTTCTTGGCATAGATTTGCTTTATGGTGAGGATAAGTCTTATTTTTGCGAGATAAATGTTATGCCTGGAATCGAAGGTATTGAAAGTGCCACAGGAGTGAATGTGGCCAGAGAGATTGTGAAAACCATCAAGGGAGATTTTTGATAAAAATTGCCAAAATCACTAAGGAAGATTTTTAATATGAATCGTCAGGAAGCGGAAGATTATATATACAAGTCATATTTAAAAGCAAAGAATAATCAGGATTATAATGCCAAGGATTCGTTAAAGAGAAGACCTGATCTGACTCGTACACTGATTCAGGAGAGAGATAATACGCCAAGTGTGGTTGTAACCGGTAGCAAGGGCAAGGGATCTGTGGCCAATATGCTCTCTCAAATTTTGCAGACAAACTACAAGGTGGGATTGATGACCAGTCCGCACCTTGTTGATTTTTGTGAGCGCTTCAAGGTAAATGGCGTAAATATCTCAGATGAGGATTTTGTAAAATGTATTGAAAAAATCAAGCCGGAAGTTGATGCGATAGATGCTGGGATTTCTGAGGATGTATGTATAAGTCCAATGGGAATACAATCTCTTTTGGCACTTGAATATTTTAATGAGAAAAAAACGGATTTCAACATATTCGAGTGTGGTAAGGGTGCTAGATATGATGATGTAAACAACATTTCTCACAAATATGCTGTGATAAATACTATTTTCTTAGAGCACACCAGAGAGTTGGGAGAAAGCTTATCAGAGATTGCCATAGACAAGTCACATGTGATTACAGGCCAAGAAGACTGTGTGTATGTGGCAGAGCAGGATCTAGAAGTTATGGAGGTCATATTGGATAGGGCTAAAAAGCTATCTGTGGACGTAAAACATTATGGTAAGGATTTTTATGCTCAAAATATTTGTTATACAGCAGAGGGAATGAAGTTTGATGTTGTGGTGGGGGATAGAATATTTGAAGATATAATAATTCCTCTTATGGGAGCGCATCAAGCTAAAAATTGTGCGCTGACTATGGCGTGTGCTTATAATATTTTAGGTGATATAGATATAGCAGAAGCGAAAAAGTACTTACAAAATATATATTGGCCTGGCAGAATGGAAGTGATTTCTTCAAAACCTTGGGTTATGTTAGATGCCTGTATCAATTCAGCCAGTTGTGATAATGTAATTGATGTTTTGGAACATTTAACTGACGTTTTCATAGATGTTGAAAGTTCTCTCAACAAGAGCGGAAGTGTTAATTTGACTGAAAAAGCATATTCAACTGAGATATTGAAGCCAACTGTAATTATCGGGATACCAGATGATAAAGATTATTTGGGGGTGGCAAAAAAAATAAGGGACTTTGCCAACAAAATCATTTTGACAAAATCCCAAAATCCTCATTATATATTTACTATTAAACAACAAGAAATGTTGGCTCAAGAAAATATTGAAACCATATGGACGGAATCTATTGAAGAAGCTGTTTCATTGGCCAAGGAAGATAATGCTCCAATAATTATCTTGGGAACCACATCTTTAGTGGCTGAAGTGAAAAAACTTCAATCAAAGTTATTTGGGTAATCTCAAAACATACAACCCAATTTATTTCTGGCAAGTAATCTGCTTTGAGTCTTCCGTATACTGCATTAACTCAATTCTGTTTCCGTCAGGATCCACAACCCAAAACTGCATTGATCCGTCAACACCTTTTTTGATAGGAGTGTCTGGAGTGATGCCGTTTGCAACCACAGCATCCCAGGCTTGGTTTATATCTTCTACTTCCAAACAAAAATGTTGATATCCATAATACTCTTTTAGATCGTCTATCTGAATGAGAGAATCGTTGTCAGGACAGATAAGAAGAATTATCTGATTGTGTTTTATTTTTATGTATTGTTTATTTAATTCATGTGAACTTGCGTAAACAGTTTCAAGACCTAATCCCTGACAGTAAAAATCTATCATTTCTTTGGCATTTACCACCTGCAGCTGATGAGCCAGAATTATTTGTGGATTATCATTTTCTAGATTTGGTACTTCTATAAAATTAATTGTATTGCCATCTGGATCTAGAACTGATATTTCATGTATAAGTTGAGGGTTTTTCACATCCTTTTTTATAAAGATCTCATGGCTCATTAATTTATAGCGCAAGTCATCTAGGTTGCCTACTCCCAAAGTTACACTATGATATCCGCAGCAGTCGTCGAGTTTATATGGAAAATCCTGTATTTTTCCTGTGTCGTAAAAGAATTCTATAAATGTATTCTCGGACAGCATTAGATAGGTTGACCAAGGATCATCACGCCTGTCAGCCATATAATCTGAAGGCATACCCATATTATCTAATAGTTCACCAAAAGTCTGGGTGAAAAACTGTTTTATCCCTAGAATTTCTGTGTAAAATGTTAGCATTTTTTCAGTATTTTTTATGTTAAATGCTAAGTGCGCAATTGTCTTGACCCCGATATTTTTTGTACCCATAGCAATCCTGTTATGAAGTGACCTCCTGTCAAGAGTAAATTTCGAGGAAATCACCACATTTTTCCTTTCTACTTTTTAGTTGTAACACTGGGTACAGAGGCAGAGCCTCAGACTTACAGTCCCCGGCCTTGGCCACTCTGTTA
>JAILFK010000028.1 GCA_024697595.1 Lachnospiraceae bacterium
TAATGATGACTGTATGTAAAATCTTCTATCCGCCTTATTTACAATAAAGTCCACCTCCAGGTATTTTCGTATCTTTTTTCCTGATGAATCTTTTGTATTATATTCCACTACACCCACATCTACATTTAAGTCTCTTCGAATTAGGTCATTGTATATAATATTTTCCATAATATGAGTTTCTTCAAGTTGTCGAAACCCAAGTCTCGCATTCCTCAGACCAATGTCGCCGTAATAGTACTTAAGGGGCGTCCCAATATATTTACGGCCTTTCACATCATATCTATATGCCCTATTAATAATAAAAGCATCTTCAAAATACCCTATATACTTATCCAAAGTATCTGATCCTATAGATATTTGTCTTTCACTCTTAAAAGTCTTAGAAAGTTTGCTTGGATTTGTCAGTGAGCCAATGTTTGAAGCTAATACATCTAAAAGCATATCAAGAACTTCCGCCTTGTTTTTTATATCATATCTTTCCAAAACATCTTTGATATAAGTCTGTTCAAACAGGTTCTTTAAATACTTACTCTTCTCTTCGTGTGATGTAAGAGTTACCGCATATGGCATTCCTCCGTATGTATAATAGTCCTGCCATGCGTCCCTTTTATCCCCTTCATATACTTCGTAAAACTCAGCATAGGATAAAGGATATACTCTAATCTCGTCTCCTCTGTCTCTAAATTGTGTCAATACATCCGAAGATAACATTTTAGAATTACTTCCTGTAATATAAAGATCTACATTCTCCATCCGCATTAATCCTAATACAACATCAGTGAAATTAATTTTAGCATCTGCATTTTCCACATAAGGATTTTGTATTTCGGAAACAAACTGTATCTCATCTATAAATATATAGTATTTTTCATTAGCATTTTGAACTTGTCTTCGAATATACGAATCCAACTCAATCGGATTTCTGTATTTTGCATTTTTCAATGTATCAAGTGCCAAAGTTATTATATGATCGTCCGTTACACCATCCGCTAAAAGATAGTCCTTATATATATTAAATAGCAATATTGACTTTCCACTTCTGCGCATACCGGTAATAATCTTAATTCTTCCATTTTCTCTTTTTGATATGAGTTTATTTAAATACTGGTTTCTGGAATACATACACCCTCCTATAATATTTTTCTGCGTTTTCCGCAAATATTTCTTCCACAATTATATCATCCCCACTATATATTGCCAATATAATACAAGAAATTTTTGCGGATAAGTGCATTTTTTCTTTTCTAAAAGTTTTTGCAACCAAATTGCAACCACTAACTACTTTAACTGTTTTCTTTTTGGTGTTCTTGGCGAATTACTCTTCTTAGCCCATTTTTCGAGAACTCCTTCGCGTTTCTTGAAATCCACACAACAACGTCGCAAAAGATTATTAGCTTCTTCTGTAGTTATCATCCGGTATAATTTATTTGCCTTTTTCACAATAGCACCTTGATTTTTCTGAATCCAATCACGTTCCTTTGCACACAGAACTTTATATGCCCGCTCACTACTTTTTCGTTTTTGGCAATTCGGAGATCCATCTTGGTAACCACTGACTCATCAACAGGTATCATATTGTTAAAATTCATGACTCCCATAAGTTTTTCACCATCAAAGATTCTAGTGAAATCAACATCATTTTTCATCTTATAATGTTTTGCTTTAGGGTGGTTCAATGGTACACAATACATATGATCTTCACACACTACAACAGTTCACTTCATATCCAGAGTATATAGCTGTAATTTTTCTTGCTTCAATCTATTACTCCTAAAAATAGGGCTGCAAAAATGCATCCCTAAATCGTTTCCACTTATCGGTAGGATTCACCGCTTTAATCGCTCCCACTCACAGTAGGATTCTCTGCTGATTAAAAAATACGCTCTTTTAGTGTAGAGATCAATAGTAAAACGAATATTTTCTATCCTAATCATTTTTAAGAGGCTATGAATATTTCGGATATACTCTTCGATTTTTTTACCATATTTGTACTTTAAATTTGCATGCCTTTCAAAAATCATCAGCGAACTTTTTTCCTTTTAAATCCCCCATAACCTCAGACACACTATACTTCGGTGGTATTCTTACAAACATATGTATATGATCTGGGCATGCTTCGACTTCTATTATTTCTATACCTTTTCGTTTGCATAATTCACTTAATATATGAACTACATCTTCACGAATCTGATTATAAATAATTTTTCTTCTATACTTTGGTGCAAATAATATATGGTACTTACATTCCCACCTAGTATGAGCTAGACTATTTTTATCCATTTTTGGAAACCTCCTTTTTTATTGTGCGGTTGGCGAACCAGCACTTATTATAACATTGGAGGTTTTTTCTTGATGCTAAAGCTGTCTAGTAACACACCTGCATAGCAGGTGGTTTATTTATGTAGCATTAGGCGGTGCAATCCTTATCGGATTTGTCGTAGGGCTCGCTTCATCAAAGAAAAACATTTCACCCAACACCATCCTATTTTTAAAAACAGGTGTGTGCGGTGGATTCACAACATTTTCTACATTTTCATTAGAAGCTATGGCCTTGATTGATCACAACTCCTATATCGCAGCTGGACTCTACATTTTCTTAAGTGTCTTGGGCTGCTTACTTGGTGTGCTCTGCGGTCAAAAACTAGCGAAAATAATTTAAAAACTACTGTGCTTTTAAATATGCATCAATTTCCTTTTCAAAAAATGGGGTCCACCATTCTAAATATCCAGCACAATATTGGCCTCCATTCTAGCAATGTATGAAAATTTATCTATTTAGAAGGCATCCATTATGAAAGGATTAATTTTAGTACCAATTATTTGTTTAATCACAATTGTTTCTGTTGTTTTAATTTCAAAAGTCGGCGGGAATTTCGCTATGAAAAATATTCGAAAAATGCACAGCATAGATGATGATAAATAAAAAGAATAGGCAGTAGTATATACTGACCTCCAAAAGTTAGACCACAAAATCTAACGATTGGAGGTCGGTATTTTTATTGTCATAAATTCTTACTTAATCGTCACCACTCCCCACTTCATAGTGTCCGCAGTGCCATCGACTAATTGCATATATTTATCAGCTAGTTCCTGATATCCTTCTTGGCTAGGTGCCATATATTTCTGGTATGTATCTGACTCATACTCCATAGATGCCAAAACCTCAAATCCATCCATGTTTGATGAGATTAAATTGCCATAATAAAATGCATCTTCAAAATCATCCTGTGTATAATTAAAGCCAGTGACTTCATTGAATTTTTCTCTTATAGTTACCGTGATATCTTCATCTCCAGAACCTGCAATCACTTCATCCATAGTTTCACTTATTTGTTCTTGTTTGACATCAACATTTACAACAGTGAATCTATAATACACTCCATCTGCAAGAGTGCTGGTTTGATTCCAAGACTCAATACCCACAATCATATTTCCACTAGCATCCTCTGCCATGTATACATTGGCCTTGTTCTGCTCACCCAACAAAAAGATATTATATTCTCTTTGCTCACTTAAACGTACAACTCCACCTAGCTCATCAAATCCATATAGGGTATACACGACTTCTAAGGTTTTGGTGTCGTATCCTATCGTCAATAAATTTTTACCATTATTGATTTCCTTGTAAGCCAAAATTCCTGATCCCATATCAGGCTTGAGAATCATCTCGCCCTCTTCCATATCGTATGAAAGTTCTAGAGATACTTCCTTCCCCTTCAATAAATTAAATGTTTCAATGTACCCATCAAAATTGGGTTTTGCCTTGTTATTATCTACTTTTTCCGTCGCCGTATTTTCAGTCTTTGACGCCTTCTCCGATTCGTCGCCTTTCTTGCTTACATTTACCACCCCAATTATAATTCCTATAACTGCGATAGCCGCCACGATACCAATTACTACTTTTTTCATACTTCCCTCCTCCTTAAATTTAATTATTTATTTTGCTAACAACATTTTGTTGTAGTTTAAACATTTACCGCGATAATATTTAACATAATTCAATTATCTCTAAATCTCTGTGGGGATTTGTTTTTGCAATACCAAACTTCACTACCTGCGCTCTCTGTGGTGTAAAATGTTCTTGCAAAACCTCAAATGCAATTTTCATCTGTTCCTTCGACAATTGCTTTCCCAATGTAATATGAGGTATCCATTGCAGTGGTTGATAATACTTACTTACCAATGTGCTCTCATCATCTAAAAGTCTCGCATGCACTGATTTACTCATCTCATATAAATAGGAATTCTGCACAGCTTCAGCATAGATAACATATGGTAAAAATGTACCTACAGAGGCAATAAATACCTCGCCGCTTTTTAACTCATTTTCCATCTGATGAAATAATGATAATGCAGTCTCGTCATCCGTTTGCTCAAAGGCAGTGATCGTCATATGCGGTGGCACATGATTTTCTGTCATAAAATCATTTCCCGTTTTTTCTGCAATCTCATCAATCAACTGAGATAAATATTTATTTGTCTGATCATCAAAATATGCTGTTATTAAATACATGATTTTGTTATCTCACCATTTTATGCTGTTATCAAATACCTAATTTTGTTATCTCACCATTTTCATCTATGTAAACTTTGTCACCCTCGTCGATATCTTTGGCATAAAGACTGGCATCAGTTACTTCAAGAACTTTTTCTGTTCCTGCCTCATCACATAAAGTCACCCTCACCATCGGCTCATAACCAGCAGGTCTTTCCTCACAGCCAAAATCTGCCTCTTGAATTCGCTTTACTATATAATTCAATTTTTTACCTCCATTATCTCTTTTATTTTACCATTTCACATAGCATACTCCAAATATAACGCATTGTACTTTTTACACTAAATTCGCAAAAAAAATTTGGCTATGATAATATTTACCATAGCCAAACTTAATTGAAAGGATTTCAAAAATATGAACTTTATTTATGTAGCATTAGGCGGTGCAATCCTTATCGGATTTGTCGTAGGTCTCGCTTCATCAAAGAAAAACATTTCACCCAACACCATCCTATTTTTAAAAACTACTGTGCTTTTAAATATGCATCAATTTCCTTTTCAAAGAATGGTGTCCACCACTCTAAATATCCAGCACGGTTTGGATGGATTCCGTTATCCATATAATAATCGTATTTGCCCTCTTCTAAATCTTCCACTGGCAGATCATTCCACATGTCGATAACACCAATCCCCCATTTTTTCTGAATCTCTAACAAGAGATTTACCATTTCCTCATACTTCTCACTGTCATACTTTGTTCCTGTGTAAAACATTACCGGACAATTGTAATTTTTCTCTGCATACGCAATTATATATTCAATTGCACCTGCCACTGTCTCTGTGTCAAAATCTTCCATATTCTTAGAATCTGAAATCTCCCCCAAAGGTTTATCTTGAGTAGCATCATTTGTAGACAATTGACAAATCAATAAATCCGCATCTTGAGGTTCAATATTAGCCTCCATTCTTGCAATGTATGAAGATTCATTTCCCGCACTAGTTACAAGTGTTGTTCCCGAAACAGCTTCCTTAATATATTCAACACCATCACGTTTTCCAATGTAATCAGCAAAGGAAACACCTCTGCTGGCTGATCCATATGTAACTGACGAACCTAAAAAGATAATTTTTTTCCCTTTTAAGTTTGGATAATCATTAATAGCGTCAACATTTTCCAAAGCATACTGTGGCAACTTATTTGTTTGCGCATTTTTTATCTCATGTATTATCGAAATCAATTTTTCCTCCAAACATGGTATATATAAATCCTTTATTCCTTCAACAGATGGATTCGATGAGTCACACAAATATTTTTCATCTGCATCTATTAAATTAATATTATGCCATAAATCCAATACTTGGCTATCATAATGCTTCTTTATTTCCCAAACTGTTTGCGCGTAATCATTGCCACCTTTTACATCACTTTTTGCAGGTGTGACAAATACTACTTCATCATCAAAATTCTCCTCCACATAGGAATAAATATACTGCATCGATCCATATAATGTGGATACATCATAATCATTTCTATTCGTAGATTCTGATATTTCACCAACAGGTACATCTACATCACAAATTGGCATCTCCACTATAAACATATCATAATCAACATCCGTATCCATTTTCTCCAATCTGGCAATGTAACCGTCCGCACCAGAATCAACCATACTACTTCCTGCTTTTGTCTCCTTGGTGATTTGCATATCATTTCTCTCAGCTAAATAATCCACATATGACACCCCATCTGTCATAGCACCTTCAGCAGCATCTGAACCTAACCATGCAACATTTAACCCTGTAATTGTAGACTCCTCAGCCTTGCCCGCATCTGTGATTTCCACTTCACTTGAGTCCTTTGCGCAACCTACCGCAAACATTGTCGATATCACTATCGAACACAATAAAAACCCGCTCAATACCTTTCTTTTCATCTAAACTCCTCCTTCTAATATATACATTTTCTATAAAAATTATACAACTTTCTTTTATATCAAATAAAATATATAATTATATATATCTTATAACTAAAATATTATAAGACTTTGAAGGGGGATTTAATATGAATATCAAAAATCTAGAATATTTTGTGACAATAGCTAAATATGAAAACATTTCCAAAGCCGCTGAAAAATTATATGTGGCACAACCCGCATTATCAAAATATTTATCTGATTTAGAAAAAGAACTTGGATATAAACTATTTGACAGAAATGGTAAAAATATCAAACTAAATCAAAATGGTGAAATATATTTACAATACGCCAAAAATGTACTGCAGGAATCTAAAAACGTACTAACTCACTTACAGGAACAAAATGATAATTTTTCTAAAAAAATAACCTTCGGGGTATCCGTTTGTTCACAACTTTTGGGGGATATTTTATCTGAATTTCACAATATGCATCCAGAAGTGCAAATGTACATTATCACTGGCTATCCTCTCGATTTCGATTCCAACAATTTAGATTTAATCATTGACTGTGATACTTCCACTCCAGATAATACCATTCCTCTAATGACAGAAAAATTGAAAATTGCTATGCCAAAAGAAAAACATTTTTCATATAAAAAAATATATGAAGAAAGTCTAAGCGGTAAGCAATCACTTATCATTCCTTCAAAACACACCAGCCTTGGGCAAGTACTATTAAAATATTATTATGAAGATATAAAAAAGCAAACTGATTCCAAGCATTTTTACACTCCCTTAATTGTAAATAATAGCTTCGTTCAATGTGATCTTGTCGAGAAAAATATTGGAATAAGTGTTGTTCCCGAAAAGACTTGGAAATCTATATACAGCACAAAAAATATCGTGCTAAAAGAAATAAACCCACCTATTACAAGGGATATATTTTTGAGGATTAACCCCAATAAATATAAAACCAAGATAATAGATGAGTTTGTAAAATATCTAAAAAACTATTTTAAAAATTTATAAATATTTTCTATTTCATATCAGTGATATCATTTACAAAAACATAATAGACATCGCCGTAATCTTCGGTGTGACTAAAATGTCCATAGTCATCAATCCTGCGGACCTCACCGTCCTTGCGAATAATTCGGTAAATTACATGGTCCATATTTTCACCATTTTCATCAGCAATCTGCTCATCAATGGACTCCTGAATTTCTGCGAAATCATCCGGATGAACCATTCCCTCAAAGGTGCCACCAGTCAATTTCATAAATTCATCCTTGGTGTCGCAACCGTAAATTTCTAGAATCATTCTATTAAAATACAACAGTTCACGATTTTCGCTCTCCTTGTAAATGAAAAATCCACCCGGAAGAACTTCCGCCATCTGCTGAATTACCGGCATTGTGTATTTTGACAACTCAAAATCTTCTGCAAAATGAAGCTTGTCAACAACATCATTTTCCAGATGAATATTGGCCAGCTGACTCGCGTAATAATGCTGTTTTTCAGTATACATTTTCTGATCAGCGATGCTTATAATCTCTTCGATTGTCGCATTCGGATAATCTTTTTGCCTAACCATTCCGATGGAAATTGCAATTCCATTTATATGTTCGCCTTGCCAATTTGCAAGATTTCTCACCAACTCTTCTTTTCTTTTGGCAAATATATCCTCTTCCATCACAGCAATAACAATAAATTCGTCGCCGCCAAATCTAAAACATCTTCCATATCCGCCAAATGCTTTTACGATGCACTCCGCAGATCCTACCAACAATTCATCTCCTGCTGCGTGCCCCAAAATATCATTGGTCTTCTTCAAACCATTTACATCCATCATCAGGATAAGTAAATTATCGTCCACATCTCCCTTGGCGATTCGCTCGTCCAGCAGGTTGACATACTCATCATAAGCACGGCGATTTCCAAGGGAAGTCATCTTGTCCGAATAAGCAATTTCACGCACATGTTTCAACTCATGATTTACTGAAAATGCCGACATAAAATTATAAACGACAAACACAATCGTCACGATCATATACACCAACAACGCCGTCGCCAAAATAATCATCTTATGCAATTCATCCCGACACATCATTATTGCGATAAAACCAAGCCATATCGTAATAATAAATTGTAAAACAATAAACACGCAATTGATAGAACAATAGCGCCTACAACTTTTAAAGTTCAAAACCCTCATTCCTCCACATATTCTTCATTAAGTCCTGATACATTGTAGCACTATTTGTTGAATTAGGCTATATGCGGAATAAAAAAGGCGGTAGCATCACCCGATTTTGGGTTTTGCTACCGCCCTTTCCATGAAACTCACCCCTGCATTGCGAACAGTGAGGCGGTAGCAGAAGATAGAATTCTCTTTTGCTACCGTCGCTCAAGCGTTGCGGGGCTTGGGTTTGACCTGATTCAGCGATTATTCGACCTAGTTTTTAATTATTTGGCCTAGTTTTAAACTAAACAAGCGGTAGCATCACCCGATTTTGGTTTTTGCTACCGCCCTTTCCATGAAACTCACCCCTGCATTGCGAACAGTGAGGCGGTAGCAGAAGATAGAATTCTCTTTCGCTACCGTCGATCAAGCGTCGCGAAGCTTGGTTTTGACCTGTTCCTGCGATAGTTTGACCTGGTTTTGGCTTTGATTGACCTGTTTTTTACCAAGCAGGCGGTAGCATCACCCGATTTTGGGTTTTGCTACCGCCCTTTCTATGAAACTCACCCCTGCATTGCGAACAGTGAGGCGGTAGCAGAAGATAGAATTCTCTTTTTCCTACCGTCGCTCACCTAATTTTATAATTCCATCTCACCTAAAACTTCACGACCTCTGGCTCTGCTGTAAATGAGCTGAATGTTGCAACAGCATTTTTCAAATAGAACACTTCTGTGTTTTCATCTTCCGCTGAATACATCTGCTTCAAATCAGGATATGCATCAAGCATAGAAACCTTGGCCTCAACTCTATCATCCTCTACCAATTCGCCTGCAACTCTAAGCCACTCAGCTCCCTTGCATGCACAAATCTCTACCTTTGGATTTGCATGAATCTGCTTCGATACATCCTTCACTTTTCCAGTTTGAATGTATAACTTTCCTTCAAAAATATGTATTGTTCCAAATGGTCTAACTCTAGGCTGATCACCATCTACAGTTGCCAAAAAATATGTCTGGGCCTCTTTTAAAAATTTCTCTACTCTCTCCATGATTTTCCCTCCGTGATAATTTTTGTTGTCTCAAATCACCTTCATATTACATCATCTCAAAAACCATCACAACATTTCTTTTCGTCTTTTCCTCAAATAAATCCTGGCAATCAATTTCATCCACAAATTGCATCTCATCAACAGTCATAAAATACGCTACATACTCATCCTGGGGATAATAGAAAAATAACCTCATCCTGCGCGGATTTGCATAATATGAATCCAATATTTTACTCAAGACTTTTCGCATAATTTCTATAGAAAATGGGTTGAAGAAAAAGAAACAAGTCGCATCATCAGGCACTTCATACTCCTCGGCATTTGACTTTACAAAACTGATTTCCCCCACAAGTTTCGCGTGCTTTTTGGCTCCCTCAAATTTGCGTAAATTATCATTTGCCAGAGTCCAAAATTCATCCATCATCTCGATTCCAACAGCTTTGCAACCGACCTTGTGACACATGTAAAATGGCACTCGTCCCTTACCACAGCCATAGTCAATCAGGCAATCATCCTGTGAAATATAACCGCTTTCTGCCAGTCGTTCCAATACGGAATAGCTCGTCGGTTCATATGGAAAATGGTGATCATCCGAGAATTTATCATTTCTTCCTATGGTCTCAATATTTAATTCAGCGTCTTGTAAAAATTCGTTAAAATCAGCCTTGTTCATCGTTTCCTATTTTTCAAATCGTCAAATCCACATGATTGATTGTGCCCACAGCGCCTGTACTCTCTTTTAAGAACACGCCGCTCTTGCGCACAATTCCCATAGTGTCATGCTCATCATTTTTCAAGCTGAATTGAGTATCAGCATTTCCCAGATAAATAGCACCCACGTCAGCACGCTTTATGCTGATAAGTTGATCTGTGCCATCCTTGTCTTTCATCCAGACTTTCAAATCTTTGAAAATACTGTCATTTTCATCAATCCAACCATTTCCATCTTCATCATACGCCGCCAAATCCTTGAATCCGTCGCCACTTTTCGTGCCAAAAAGCTCAGATCCATCATTGATTTTACCGTCACCATTTTTGTCTATGGCAAGGAATCCACTTTCCTCTCCGGCAAATGATATTTCTTCCTTCTTGCCATCCGCATCCAAATCAAATAAATATTTCTGGTCAGATACTGAAACAACATTGGAATCAACGTTGATAATTAGCGGATCACAAACCAGATATTCCTCCACGCTTAACGCATCAAACTTCTCCATGTATGCTCGGGACATGGTAAATTCCACTCCGAAATCAATACTTCTGCCATCTGCTGTGCGCACAATTCCCGTTGAGGCAAATGTTGTATCTTCGTACTCAGTTGTAAATCCAGAAACCGCCGTCACTCGTTGCATAACTGTTCCGCCGGAAGTGGTTCCAGCTATAACCTCGCGCCCTGCCTGAAGTTTAATGTTTAAACTCTCCACGCTGGCAGATGCTGAACTACTAAATTCACTTGTACGCAAATTCCGAACCTTGCCCACATGTTTTCTATCGCATGGTGGGAGCTCCTCGCCTCGTAAAATCGCAAGCATTCTTTTAAGCATCGCAATCTCAAAATCATCCTCTGATTCATAAACACCATTTTCCTCATTGGCCTTTTGAATCTCCTGATTATGCTTAATATTTTCAAGCATACTCTGAGCCTGATTCCAATCATTTTGTCGACGATTACTCTCCTTGTACTCCTTCATACTCTCAACGTATGAGGCCTCTTCTCGTCCTGCTGAAATTGTAAGAATTGCTCCGGGTAAATCTGCAGATGCTCTAGCCTCAATGCTAGCAGACTCCTTGTAGGTGTACGAAAACAAATCATGGCTTGACGCCATCTTCACCGAACTGTCTAAAATCTTCATATTGGACTCCTTTCCAAATTGCTGGTAAATCCTTTTACCGTGTTTATAAAGATCTGATACATACTATATAATTCTTATCGGCTTTTATGTGAAATGTTTTATAGCTATTAAGAGATTTTTGGGTTTTGCTACCGCCCTTTCCATGAAACTCACCCCTGCAATACGAACGATGAGGCGGTAGCAGAGAATAGAATTCTCTTTTCCTACCGCCCTTCAAGCGTCGCGGGGCTTGGATTTGACCTGATCCTGCGATGATTTGACCTGGTTTTTGCTGATTTGACCTGGTTTTAAACCAAGCAGGCGGTAGCATCACCCGATTTTGCCATTTGCTACCGCCCTTTCCATGAAACTCACCCCTGCAATGCGAACAGTGAGGCGGTAGCAGAAGATAGAATTCTCTTTTCCTACCGTCCATCAAGCGTCGCGGGGCTTAGATTTGACCTGTTCCTGCGATGGTTTGACCTGGTTTTAAACCAAGCAGGCGGTAGCAACACCCGTTTTTGCCATTTGCTACCGCCCTTTCCATATAACTCACCCCTTCGTTGCGAACAGTGAGGCGGTAGCAGATATGTCATTTCTCTTTTCCTACCGCCCATTAAACGTCGCGGGGCTTAGATTTGACCTGTTCCTGCGATGGTTTGACCTGGTTTTTGCTGATTTGACCTGGTTTTAAACCAAGCAGGCGGTAGCATCACCCGATTTTACCATTTGCTACCGCCCTTTCCATGAAACTCACCACTGAAATGCGAACGATGAGGCGGTAGCAGAAGATAGAATTCTCTTTTGCTACCGCCACTTCACTATACTATTCAAATCTTGAGATCTATCTAACCAACACATTCCCCCTAGAACAAATATGGGCTATCCCATAAGTTCAACTTTGTTCCGATTCCAAGTTCCTTGGCTTTTTCATAACATTTCTTACCCCAAGCCACGTCCTCTACTGGCATTCCACCAACTGAGTAGATGATAACTTCATCATCAGATGTTCTTCCTTCAGCTTTTCCAGAAAGGATTGCTCCTAAATTGATAATCTTGTCCTTTGAAAGCTTGCCGTCATGAACCAAATCTAACCATAAGCATCCCGGGATGTAAACTGTGTTGTATGTTGGGTATGGATACTCTTCTGACCATGCTTCGTACAACTTGATGTTATCGCAAACCAACTTTGCTTTACCACTACAGATATACTCATCTGTGAAATCACATGAACCTGGCACACAGAAAAGTGCTCCTGGCTTTATCCACTCCTCTTTCACCTGTGGATATTGAGATCTGTCCATTCCCATACTTGTTGAAGTTGCAAAACTCAATATATCTGAATCTCTTACGCATTCCTCAAGTGTGTCAACAACCTTGATTGTCTTAAACTGTGGTAAATTTTCTTTTACAAACTCAACACATCTATCAATTGACGCTTTACTTCTTCCCTTAATCTTTAATGTATCAAGTGTAGGTCTAAGTGCGGCAAATGTTTCAATTGCTGTGATATTAATAACTCCAGGTCCAACAATTCCAAGCACCTTGGCATCCTTTACAGCAAGATTTTTTACACCTACACCCGGAATTCCTGATGTACGATAAGCTGAAAGTAAGTTAGCTGACATCAAAGAAAGTGGAGCTCCTGTTTCCTTATCATTTAACATAACCATAAGGATTGATCGTGGAAGTCCTTTGTCTCTATTTTCAACATTTGAACCATACCACTTCATTCCCGCCATATCTGTCTCACCACCTACGTATGCAGGCATGGCCATAAATCTACGATCTGGGCCATTCTTTGGCATGTTTGGAAACTTTGGATTATCTGGGAAAGTAATCATTGTTCCATGAGAGTTTCCATTTTCACCTCCCATTAAGTAATCGCCTTCATCCAATGTGATAAGCAACTCTTCCATGCAATCTGTACATCCAACAACATCATTTACACCAGCCTCAATCATATCTGGCTCACTTAAATATAAAATATCCAAACTTGTATCACTCATGTCTATTTCCTCCTATTTATCCAACCTTTTCATTTATCATTTTCTTCACCTTATTTTTGGTGCGATACTCGTGATATAAATCATTTTCCATAGCCATAACTTCCTTGATGGCGTATGGCTTAAACATCGGCCTTTTCAGTTTTACTTTCACCCAGATAAATGAGTAAACACCCAAAACTGCAAGCACAACTAAAACTACTTTATACAGTGAAAGCTTCACGTCCCAACTTGGATCGATATTGTATATCATGTAGGCCGAGCCCAGCATTCCAAGAATCGGAACTGTGTACCCCAATGGCGTCTTGAAGTTTCGCGGAGCATTTGCCAACCTCTTTCTCAAGATAATTACATTGAGGTTTGAAATGATATAACTTATCAACCAAAGCACTGCCAACACTGAAATCATGTATGAAATAGATGATGTTGATGACAAGCCTGTGACGTTTAATATGGTAAATATTGCTGTCTCCAACAAGATTCCAACAAAAGGTGCGCCCTTTTTATTCACCTTTTGGAAGACCTTTGGCAACAAACCAATTTTGGACATTCCCATCAAGATATATGCAAGAGAGCCCATAACTGTATTTACTGAGCTGATCGCTGCCAACAATGTGATTACCAACATCCAATATTTTCCAAGTGGTCCCAACAAAACTTGTCCGTATAGCATCTGTGGTGTTGTGTGGTTTGCCAGTGTGCCCCAATCTGTGTAATTTTTAAATCCAAGTGTCAAAAGTGTCTGCATTCCGAAAATAATCAACATTGAAAGTACCATTCCCAGTGGAATATCTCGTTTTGCATTTTTACAACTCTTGGTCAATGGAACTACATATTCTCCTCCGACGAAGAGGAAGAATGCCACACCGCACAATCCTGTCACGCTCTTAAAATCAGTTGCCAATGCCGCTGGTTGTTCAACGATTTCTCCTGTTCCAATTCCAAGTGCTCCCATAACGCCCATTGCAACTATGGATATGATAAGTGCATATGCCACAAAGTCCTGAACCTTGATAAACACGTCCACACCGTTTAGGTTTGTTATGCTAAGAAATGCTATCAAAATCACAGTGAATACCCATGCCGGTATTCCGTAGCTGGAAAATATTTCTGCAAATGTATTTCCAAAAACAGCTCCCTCTACCGAACCTGCCAAGGAGTTACACAATAGATATCCTCCAACCATGCAAATAATTGTGACAAATGGTCCCACACAAGCCAATGAAAACTGAGCAAGTCCACCTGTTAAGTTCGGCATCAATGCATTTAATTCTGCTATGGATAAAAGTGTCAAAATATTTACCACACAAGCAATTGCCATTGTTATGATAAATGGTGTTCCTATGCTTCCTGCACCGATTCCTAATGTCAACAAACAACTGGATGCAACTACCAGACCGACGCCGGTAGCAATTACACTACCCAGTCCTATTTTTTTCTCATTCATACGCGATCACCTCCGCTGATTTAACTCACCTTCCTCCCAAACATCGTTCCTTCTCCTAATCAAGCAGCAATTTTCCTTTTATCGACTTTTAATCTAATGTCTTTTTTTATCTGTCGAAAACTCTTAATCTAACTCGCCTTCCACAAGGGCGTCTGTCCCCTCCTCGCCCGTTCTTACGCGAATTGCATTGGTCACTGGTGAGACAAATATTTTTCCATCTCCGATATGACCTGTGTACAAAGATTTTCCAACGAAATCCAAGAAATCATTTACCTCCTTTGATGGAAGTACGACCATAACCACCTGCTTTAAAAGAAGTTTTGGTTCCTCATTCTTGCCTATTTCATACTCCTCTGTACCCATCTGAACTCCGCAACCCATAGCGTTATAGATTGTCATTCCGGTGATTCCAAATCTTCCAAATTCCCTGGTGAGCTCAGCCACCTTTGCTTCATTTGTGATAATTTCTACTTTTGATAATTCTTCAACTGCTACATTCATAGGAACACCTCCATTTTCTTAAATTTTTGCCGCGAATCTTCCGTATCTTAAACCTGAAATATCCACGGTTGTTTTTCCTTCATCAATCAGCATTGCCAACTGCTCTCCAACTGCTGGCGCGATTCCAAATCCATGTCCGGAAAATGCACATGCAACAACAAGTCCTGGCACCTCATCCACAAATCCAAGTACCGGCACGCCGTCCTGGCAAATGTCCAAATACCCTGCCCAAGTTCTTACAATCTTGGCATCTTCTAGCGCTGGGAAATATTTCATAATACCTCGACAAATGCAAGGTGCTGTAATTGAAGCATTTCCCGGAGAGTTCTTTGGACCTGTGTCCTTATTATTTAATTCCAATCCAGACATTCCTCCGAATACGAATGAACCGTGATCAGATTGATGACCATAAAAATCAGCTTCCGCTGTTCCAAGCATCTGGTTAAACATTGGTGGTTCCGCCTCTGTCACCAGACATTCACAGAGCTCTTTGTGCATTGGCACGTCGACTCCGATTGTTCCGAGAATCTCTCTTGATTCATAGCCTGCTGCCACTACAACATAATCGCCAGCGTACACATTTTCCTCTGTGTATACTTCCCTTAAACGGCCTTTTATTTTTCTCAACTTAACAACCTTTTCGCCAGTTATAAAACGCACGCCCATCTCTCTGGCTTTTTTGTAAAATGCTAATGTTGTGACCATTGGGTTTGCATGTCCATCTGTCGGACACCAGCTGGCACAGATTACCTCGTCTGATAAATGTGGATTAATTTCTTTTATCTCATCTGCATCTATCATTTTTACACCTAGCCCACAGGCAACCGCTCTGTCTGTAAGCCCCTGTAAAATTTTTCTATGTTCCTCGGTCTTGCCAAGTCGAAGGTTTCCTTCCTTGTGATACTCACAATCGACTCCCAACTCCTCAGAAAGATTTGGCCACAAATTTTCTATTCCATACATGGCAAGTGGTAACTCTCTAGGATCTCTTCCTGACTGTCGAACACCGCCACCATTTCTTGAAGATCCACCATTTCCAATGTTGTCACTTCCCTCAAGAACGATTACGCTCTTTCCTCTTTTTCTCAAATAATAACTGATTGCACATCCTATGACGCCGCCGCCAACGATGATTACATCTGCCTTGTTCTCTTTACTCATTGATTCACCTCCAGCATACGGTTTGCACCGCTATCTCTATATCTTGGCCACCTCGTCTCAATCAATTTGCGACTTCGCGGCTTCGATTTTCTAGCTTGCCTCAGCCTCGGAAGCCAGCACCTTCATCTCAGTTGGTCTCATAGGAGATCTGGCTGTTGCCGGCTCAAGCTCTGCCGGTGAGACACCAAGTTCTCTAGCAACAATTCCCTTTACCAACTTTGAACAAGTCTGCCCCTGACATAGGCCCATGCCTGTTCGTAAATATCTTCTAATCTCTGTCAAAGTCCACATGCCGTCATGCACTGCTCTTCGAATCTCACCCTTGGTTATCTCTTCGCATCTGCAAATCAACATATCGTCATCTGGCTGTGGTACAAATTCTCCCAACTCTATCGATCTATCTATCACCTTATCCATTGCTAAAACTCCTTTCATTTTCACGCCATCTCAATTCAACATTTCACAAGACTCTGTAAAATATTTTCCTGGCTCCTAATTCAACATTTCACAAAACTCTGCAAAATATTTTCCCGTCCATCTTATGAGCACTTGAAAAATCTTGCTTTCATGGCATATTCTTTTGGAACCTTCATTGTAAGTAGGTTGGTGTGGTCAAATGCTTTTACACTCTTGATTGAAACCACCTCAGCCTCACAAATTTTTTCACCGCTTCTGCTGAGACCAAATCCCTTGGTTCCAACCTCTGGCAATGGTGTAAATTCATATGGCAATGTCACTGTGGCACTGCCATCTCCCAAATCCTCATCCACCAAAAAGATTGCCTGTCCAGAACAATTTGCCACGCACATTCCGCAATTGATACACTGGCTGTCATCCTTTACAAATGGTAGACAAGTGATGTTATTTCCAATAGAGATGCAACCTTTCGAACATGCATCCTGGCAAGGGTTACAAGGAATATTTTGTGTACATTCAATCACTGGATGCACTCCAACCTTGTGAACCACTCCTGGAAATCTCTCGATTTCATCATCTGCAACAAAACCATTTCTCAAAAGATTCTTGGAAATGTCGATTCCCTCCTCGGTCTTTTCGATGACCTTGCCTCTGTTTTCAGGAGCAAACATTCCCTGTCGCAGACTGCTCAAATCCTTGTCAAACTTAGCTAACTCTTCCTTTTTCTCCGCTTCATCTATGTACCCTAAATATTCGCTGACGCATACACCTGCCATCTTTCCTTCGATCATGGCTGACGAAGCCTCCTCAATTCCTGATACATCACCTACGGCAAATATTCCATCCACCGAACACTGTCCGTATTCATCAACTATTGGTACCTGGCCGCCTCGCTTTGGATTGTCCTCCATTTCACAACCTGCCATTTTCAAAAGCTGTGACATTGGTGAAAGTCCAACTGCTAAGCAAACTGTATCAACATCAAATGTTTTTTCACTTCCAGGGATTGGTGTGAAATGTTCGTCAACCTCATTTATGGTTACTCCTGTCACACAATCCTCGCCGCTAACTTCCTTGATGGTGTGTGATAAATAAAATGGAACTCCTGTTCTTGCAACCTTGGCTGCGTGAACTCCATAACCACCGACTCTTGGCGCCGCATCAACAATTGCAACCACCTCGCATCCCGCCTGAATCAACTGGAAGGAAACAACAAGTCCAACGTTTCCTGAACCAAGCATCAAGATTTTCTTTCCCGGCTGAATTCCATGTAAGTTCATCATTGTCTGCGCTGCTCCTGCTCCGATTACACCTGGCAATGTCCAGCCTGGAAAGGTAACCATATTTTCCGCAGCTCCTGTGGCGATAATCACTGTGTCGCCCTTGTAATGGTGGATGCTCTCATCGATTTTCACCACAACTTCCTTGTCTGAATAAAGTCCGACTACAGTTGCATTTAACACAACCTCAACGCCAAGCTTTGCAGCTTCCTCCAAGAGTTCATCACCAATTCTAAATCCACGAACCTTGGCATGATGTTCCTTGGAGCCAAAGAATTTATGTATCTGCTTAAAGAGCTGTCCGCCCGGTTTTTCATTTTCATCGAAAACAATTACCTTCACTCCTCTCTTCGCCGCTTCAATCGCAGCCGAGAGACCAGATGGTCCTGCTCCGACAATTATCACTTCATATCGTTTCATCCTATCAACCTCCGTTTACTAATATTCCATGGCCTGTGTCGTCAGCTTTGACTTGTCGTCACTTTCAACTTGTCGTTCGCTTCGACTTGTCTCCACTTTTGACTTGTCGTCAACCAGCAGCCTTTGTGCCATCCTGTGTCCTGACTTCCATTCCTTCTTTTAAAGGTGTGACACATGTTCTAATATTTGGCTTACCATCCACAACCATTACGCAGTCGGTACATCTGCCAATTGCACAAAAGAGACCTCTTGGCTTGTGTTCCTTCTTTGTATATCTGTGAATCATCACTCCGTTTGCCTTGAGTGCAATGGCGATAGGTTCATTTTCATATCCCTTCATCTTCTTTCCATCAAAGGTAAATTCAACTTCTCTACCTTTTTTGGTTTCTCCTAAAATTGGATGTTCATCTATTCTAGACATTTGATCTTCCCTCCTAATTTTTATTTACCAAGTTAACTAGCTGGTTGATTTTGAAAACATTTTCCACATCGACTGTTTTCAAAACATTTACCAACTACTCAGTCAACATGGCCTCCATCTCGATCTCAACAAATTGTGTTGGTCGATTCAAACGAGTTATTTCAACCATTGTGTTGAGAGGCTTAATATCATGAAATCTCTCAGCGTATGCATCACATATTTTTGCGCCCTGAGTAATATCAGTTGTGTAAATAAATATGGAAAATACATCTTCCTTACTTGCGCCTATGGATTCAAGAAGTTTGATCTGCTTATCTAATACATAAGCTGTCTGCTCATAAGCATCTTCACCGTATACAGTTCCATCTTCCTGAACTGAAGTTGTTCCTCCTATTTTGATATATGGACCAATCTGAACCATTCTCGAATAGCCAACCTTTTCCTCTAAAGGTGCTCCTGAACTGTAATTCTTTCTTTCCATCTTCATATCAAATCGCCTCCTATAATTGTTCTAAATTTTAGATAAAAAAAAGCGCTCACACGATTTTGTGTGAACGCCTTTGTTCTCTCGGTTGTTCTTGATAATCTATTTTTACCATTCCTGGTTAGACTTGTAAAACACCAAAATACTTTACCAGTTAAACAAAATGGTTTAAGCAGGTGTTTTCTTTCTATATGGTAAATAATAATAAATTTGTTTTGACATTTATTTAGTTTCATCGTAAAGTATATGTGTAGCGACGGTGCACATTTTATGTGCGCCGCTTTTTTTTTGCTAAAAATTGATGTTTTGAATTTTTTCTTTGCATTACAAATTAATGTTTTGGATTATTTTTCTTTACATTACAAATTAATGTTTTGAATTTTTTCTTTACATTACAAATTAATGTTTTGGATTATTTTTCTTACAGCGATTCAAAATATGGAGGTGATTAAATGAATGAACGACAATTAAAATATTTTTTAGAAGTATATACACACAAAAGTATTTCTAAAGCCGCTCAAAATCTATATGTTTCACCTCAAGGTGTAAGTAAGACTATATCTTCATTAGAAGATGAATTAGGTCTGAAATTATTCAAGCATGGACATAACAAAATTCAACCCACTGCAGACGCAGCACTTTTTGCTGTACATGCGCAAAATATCCTCAATGAATTTGATGTTATTTCCAATAAATTATTTAAAGAGAAAAACACTATAATGACTTTGCCAGTGTACTGTTCTTATGATGTGCCACAGCTTATTCCCACTACATTTTTCAAAGATTTCGTTGAGACATATCCTCACATACGTCTATGTTTGCGTGAATTTCCTGATGAGTACATCATTCAAAAAATAGAAAAAAACGAGGTGGAATTGGCTATTGTTCCCGGACCATTTGATCCGACAAAAATCACTTCATCTCACCTGTGTACTGAGGATTTTTGCGTTGTCATCAGCAAAGAAAACCCTCTTTCCAAGGAAGATCATCTCTCCCTGACGGCATTGAGCCAAGAACCTATTGTAATCAAAAACTCAATGTCCTACACTTCACTAAATCAGATATATAGTTTTATTCAGTCGCAGCAGACACCGAATATCATATTAGAAACCTCCGATGTTCATCTCATTCATCAAATGGCGGAAAATAATTGTGCCATCGGTGTCAGCCTGCGTTATTTAGCCAACAAAATCAAATCCGACAAAATTAAAGTCATGAGTTTTGAGGAAGACTGGCTAACCAAGAAGTTTTACATCATATACAACAAAACAAATATCCTAAGCAGCCAGGCTCTAGCCTTCAAAAATGCGTTGCAGGATTTTTATGAGAACCAGATTTAGTAGTTTTCAAGCGTCGCGGAGCTTGGATTTGACCTGTTCCTGCGATGGTTTGACCTGGTTTTAACCCAACCAGGCGGTAGCATATCCCGATTTTACCATTCGCTACCGCCCTTTCCATGAAACTCACCCCTGCAATGCGAACAGTGAGGCGGTAGCAGAGAATAGAATTCTCTTTTCCTACCGCCCATCAAGCGTCGCGGAGCTTAGATTTGACCTGATTCTGCGATGATTTGATCTGATTTTCACCCAAGCAGGCGGTAGCATCACCCTATTTTGCCATTTGCTACCGCCCTTTCCATAAAACTCACCCCTGCAATGCAAACAGTGAGGCGGTAGCAGAAGATAGAATTCTCTTTTCTACCGCCCTTCAAGCGTCGCGGGGCTTGGATTTAACTCCTTCAAGCGTCGCAGGGCTTGGGTTTAAACAAAAAATAGCGGACTAAACCACTTTTACTGCGATTTAGTCCGCTTCATCTATAACTTCCGCTAATTGTTCCAAGTATTTCTTTTGTTCAGCCTCAATCCAAGCAGCATTGGCCTCTAGTTCGTCCTTGCCAATCACTCTAGCCCCCAGCCAATTCAGTTTAACTGCTGCCGCTTCAGTTTTCAGGGCAATCTGATGAAACTCAGGTCCCACAAGAAGCAACCGAAGTGCCTCCTCCTCTTCAAGAAAACCACTGCTAATTATTCCCATAGTATCAAAAATTATATCATTGGCAATCGGCCCGATTACAACATCCACATCCAGCATATCTGTTGCTGTTTTTCGATTTTTGAATATGTATCTAAACCAATCAATACTTCTATCGAATCTATGGACATTCAACCCTGACAAATCAAGCTCATACTCATTGATAATAGTCTGCTGCCCCTCCCTGGCCTTTGCCCAGCGAAGGGCAAATTCCTGTTCTGGTGTGACATAAAATCCCTGTCCAAAATCTGCATTTTCTCTACCGTAGTGCACATCCGGTTTTTTCAATTCCAAATAACCTGTATGATATACTCTTATTTTCTCCATATCAACCTCAATTTTTCCCATCAACTTTTAACATACGATAACCGATTCCAATATGAGTCTGAATCATAGAATCATGGGCGTCTTCATCCTCAAGCTTTTTTCTCAAAGTTGCCATAAATACTCGAAGAGATGCCACATTAGAATCCCAAGCGCTACCCCAGATTTTCTGAGTGATGTATTTATGTGTCAGCACTTTTCCTGTGTTTTGAGCAAGCAGACACAAAAGCTTGTATTCAATAGGAGTTAACTTCAACTCCAAATCATTTTTGTAAGCGCAACCTGCTGCAAAATCTATTTTCAAATCACCATTTATATATACCGAACTTTCAACCGTCTCAGTGTCGGACTTTAACAGAGCAATTCTTCTTTGCATTACTCTAAGTCTTGCCAACATTTCTTCCACGGAAAATGGTTTTGTCAAATAGTCATCCGCACCTGCATCCAAAGCCTCTATCTTGTCCTCATCCTCGCTTCTTGCACTGATGACAATAATAGGCATATTTGACCACTCGCGAATTTTTTTAATTACTTCCACTCCGTCCATATCTGGCAAGCCGAGATCTAGAAACATTACATCCGGGCCGCAAGTCGAAGCCTGCATCAAAGCCTCCTCACCACTTTCCGCCTGTAAATATTTATAGTCGTGGGTCTTTAAAGTTGTCGCTATAAGTTTTCTAATTGGAGGATCATCCTCCACAATCAACACTTGAAATTTATTCATTTTCCACCTATTTTCACTACGTAATTTTACAAAATCCATTTCCTTAATGAATTCAATATATCACAAAAAACATTTCATTAATTTTGAATTTTCACATCCCCCTTTTGCAAGGTAAATGAAAATACGCATCCCTTTGGATGATTGGGTCTGATTTCAATACTTCCACCATGTGCCTCGACAACAGATTTGCAAAGTGCCAATCCCAGTCCCATACTCTTGTTGCCATCGGCAATCTTATTCGATCCCGAGTAAAACATGTCAAATGCATGCTCCTTTATCTCCATATCCATTCCCGGACCGTTATCTGCAACATTTACAAAAACCAAATTTGTAAGTTCGCCGTATTCAACATTTATAGTAGACCCATTTTGTGTATATTTAATGGCGTTATTTATAATATTTATAATAACTTGCATTATAAGCTTGGCGTCCATATCAGCCATAACAATATTGTCCGGTCTGATAATATTTATCTTATGCTTATCCTTGTTGCGATCCACATGTTCTATAGCCTCATTTACCACATCATCAAGAACCTCCGGCGAGCGATTCAACTGCATCTCACCATTTTCAATTCTAGTGACAGAAAGCAGGTTTTCCACCAGCCGAATCAACCACTCTGACTCGTCATAAATGTCCGTAAATATCTGCTCCTTGGTCTCCTTATCAAGCGCCTCGTAGTGGTAATACAAATTGCTGGCATTTCCAGAAATCGATGTGAGCGGGGTTCTCAAATCATGTGAAATGCTTCTCAACAAATTCGCTCTAAGCTTCTCATTTTGCGCAATCAAGGCGGCAGCATTTTTCTCATTTTCATTTTTAATATTTTCAATAGCAAGAGCGCACTCACCCAAAATCGACAAGATGATGCTGTACTCAAACGAGTTAACGTGCTTGTCCACATGGATTCCGATAACGCCGTAAACCGTACCATTTATCCTGATCGCCAAGTATAGATATTGTGCTGTGGAAAATGTTTTGGTTGTGGCACCGGCGCGCTTCTTGTTCTCCAAAACCCAATGGATAACTTCCGCTTCATTTTTGTCGATGGATAAAATGTCGCTGTCGCCTCCACCTCTAGAATACATTTTCCCCTGGCCAAGGGCACCATTTTCCACAGGATAAATAATGACATCGCAATTCATCAAAAGTATTACCTGCTTTGCGGTAACCTTGAGCACCTCCTCCACATGGCGAGCCTTTTGCAATAACTGGTTTGTATCAAATAGTACTTGGGTTCGATAGGCAGATCTGGCCGACTCTCTGGCATTATCCTTCAACCTGTAGGCCAAGGTTCCTGTGAGCAGCGCCGCAAAAAGCATTATGACAAATGTGACATAATATCCCGCCTCGTAAGCATGAAAAGTCAGCTTCGGCTCGGTGAAAAAATAGTTGAAGAAAAGCACGCTTCCCAAGGAGCCAATCAAACTGCACAGATGGCTGTTGGTCAAAACAGCATTTATCAAAACACCAAGAATATATACAGTGATGATGTTGGCCTCAGTGAATCCCCAATTGCTAAAACAGATTCCCACGCAGGTACTGCAAAACAGTAGCACGGCCGTAATCAACAAATCCTTCCAGGTTGGAATGATATGTTGCGCAACGTTCCATGTGCGCTTCGGTCTGCTCTCGCCGAAAGTATCGGGAATAATGTAAATATCAATATCTCGCACCATTCCAATAAGCTGATCCGTCACAGTCTGCTTCTGCCAAAAATGATATCTGTCGGCGTTGCTTCTTCCTATTACAATCTTGGTAACGTCGGAAATTCTAGCAAACTCCGCAATCTGAAATGATACATTTTCCCCAATAACGTTGGTTATGGTCGCACCCATATCCTCCGCGTGTCTTATGTTATTTTGAAGTCTCACTTCCTCGTCTCTAGGCAATACATTTTCCTGAGACTGCTGCACATAAATAGCTGTGAAATTGGCCTTGAACGCCTTGGCCAACTCCGCCGCTTCATCGATAATTCCCTGGTTTGTCGGTGACGATGAAAGGCATACCAACACATGCTCGTGAGTATTAATGTTTTTTTCTTTTTTCTTGCCCATAATTTTACCTCTTGAATATGAAAATATCTCATAATATTTTCATGTTAAATATGGAAACAACGCTGTATGTCCTTGTGTTGACCTAGCACCAATATAGTTTCATTTTCCCTAAACACATCCTCAGGAGAAAATGATAAATTCATGTTTCCATTTTCCTTCACCGCCATTATATTTACGCCGTATTTTTGGCGAATGTCAATATCTATTACGCTTTTGCCAATCCATTTATCAGGAATCTGCACCTCGTAAATCCCGTGATTATCATCCAACTGAATATAATCCAAAATGTGATCCGAGGTGTATCTGATGGCTGTCCATTTTGCAATCTGTTTTTCAGGATTTACAATCTCATCGGCACCATTTCTCAAAAGAAACTTTGCCTGCACCTCGCGGTTCGCTCTAGACACAACCAACTTTCCGCCCAATTCTTTCAAAAGCGAAGTTGTCTCCAGGGAATTCTGAAAATTATTTCCAATAGTCTCAATGCACACATCGTAATTATTTATCCCAAGGGACTCCAAAAAACTGCGGTTGGTACAATCTCCAATCATGGCATTGGTCACGTATGGGATGGCTTCATTTACCCTCTCCTCATTGATGTCAATGGCCATCACCTGATGTCCCATCTGGCGAACCTGTTTCGCAATCAAAACTCCAAAATTTCCCAATCCTATCAACAATATCGACTTCATTATAATCTTTCTCCTTGTTTTTTATGTTAAATGTGTTTGTGGCGCCGCGGTCAAGTTTTTGTGATTTATGCTTTGGCCCCGCGGCCAAATTTTTGTGATTTATGCTGTGGCACCGCGGCCAAATTTTTGTGATTTATGCTGTGGCGCCGCGGCCAAGTCTCACCCAATCATGATGCTCTCTGTCGGGTACTTTGACGCGGTCAAATCCTGCTGTGAAAATGCAGCATAAATAATTGTGAATCCGCCAACTCTGCCCCAGAACATCAATATCACAAGAACCAGCTGTGAAATAATTGATAAATCCGGCGTGATTCCCAGTGATAAACCAACTGTGCCTATTGCGGAAAATGTTTCAAACAAGCAGCTACTCATAGGAATATTTTCCACAAGACTTATAATAAATGCTCCGCCTACTGCCAAGAAGCAGTACATCATCAAAATTGCAGAAGCATTTTTCACAACAATATCGCTTAGTCGCCTGCCAAAGAAATTGACATTCGGCCTTTTTCTAAATACAGAGACAACATTTCCAAAAAGAGTCGCCACCGTGGTGGTTTTTATTCCACCGGCTGTCGATCCCGGCGAGCCTCCAATGAGCATCAAAACCATAATCATTATCAGCCCCACGTCTGGCATGGCAGCAATATTTGCCGTGTTAAAACCAGCTGTTCGCGGAGTCACTGCCTGAAAGAGAGACATGCTGATTCGCTCAGAGATGCTTCCCTCAGTAAAACAACTGAAAAACATAATCACCGCTGGAACTGCAATAAGAACCACTGTGGTCACCAAAATCACCTTGGACTGCATTCTATAACTGCTGAGCTTATGACGCTTGTGCACAATATCGCTCAGGGTTAAAAATCCGATTCCACCAATGATAATCAACGCGCAAATCACAAGAGTCATATATATATTTCCGGAAAATGATGTGAGAGAGCTAAACTCGCCTGTTCTTGACCCCATCAAATCAAATCCCGCATTACAAAATGCTGAGATAGAATGGAAAATGGAAAGCCATATTCCCTGTGCACCATATTTTGGAATAAATACTGGAAATAGTAACAGCGCGCCAATGATTTCTATAATCACGACCGCGATTAAGATAAATCTAGTGAGTCGCACCACTCCACCCATCTGAGGAGCTGCCAAAGCATTTTGCATAGTTTGGCGTTGGAGCAAATTAATTTTCTTGCCGGTAAGCATCGCCATAAATGAAGCGATCGTGACAACTCCCAACCCACCAATTTGAATTAAAATTAGAATAACTGCCTGGCCAAAATATGACCAATAGCTGGCAGTATCATAGACAACTAGGCCGGTAACACACACCGCTGATGTTGCCGTAAAAAGCGAATCGCCAAAATTGGTCACCTGACCAGATTGGGATGAAATTGGCAACATCAAAAGTATTGTTCCCACAAAAATTACACTTATAAAACCTAGTATTATTATTTGAAACGACGTAAGTCTTCCCTTTATTTTCAATAAAGCAGACATCACTGTGCCTCCTGTTTCCTATATTATCAACTATTTTATATCCAAATAAAATAAGGAAGCATTAAGGCTTTTTCTCTGATGTTAAGATTCTATAAAGATTGTATTATTATGTTTTTTTCGCCACTCTAACGGCGTGCAACCAAACTCTTTCATAAATAAACGGTTGAAATAACTCTGTTCTCCCACGCCGCATGCATTGGCTATGTATGCGATGGACTCATCTGTGGAGGCAAGCATTTTACTCCCCATCTCCAACCTATAACTGTTCAAGAAATTAATTGGAGTTTTTTGAGTGTATTTGCGAAATAGGCTAGCACATTTTGAACGGCTAACCCCCGCCGCTCCGGCAATGTCATCCAAGGTGACTTTCTCTTGATAATGCTCATAAATATACGCAGACATCCTCCTCTGCATTGACACGTCTGTGCTGTATGAAACAGGAATATCTTTTTCAGAAATATATACCAGATAAAGTCGACGAAATATCATATAAATATATCCCACCACATCAAGCTCATATCCCACAGGTTTTTCTGTGATAAGATCGTAAAGTGCGTCAAATATATCTGAAATCAATTTGGCATAACTATTTCTCCCATCCATCTGAACATGGGCGAAGTCAGGATTATGAATTATCGGGACAATATATTTCTCATAAATTTCTTTGTTCTGAGCCAACATCTCAGTCTTGATTGTGAGCACATCCAAGTCCCCCGCGATTTCCTGAGTATTGTAAACACGATGCATGGTGTCAAAATTTATAAAGCAAAGTTCCCCTGGATTCAACAAAAAATCTGAATCGTTCACGTGGCAGTGAATATTTCCCTTCCTTATACGAATGATTTCAATATCATCATGCCAATGCAACATTTCCTCATGGGCAATTTCTGATTGAACCACCTTTTGCTCTAATACCACTGGCAAAGATCCAAATTCAAAGATGCTTCCATTTCGCTCCACTTCTTTCTTTTTACCGCTAAATTTTATCTCCATGGTGTAACCTCATTTTTCTGATTTTATATGTCAATTCCACTTAATTAGCCCCGTGCGCACCTCGATGATTTCAATAATCTCATCTACGATTAATTCTTTTTTATAAGCGCTTTGGCTTTTAGGGCAATATAGTTTTTGTATGATCCAAATATATCATCCTAAAAATTTCTTGTATATAATGAAATAATCCAAAAATAAAACGAAATTTTACAATATTTTATTCAAAACAGATGATATTATACAATCAACAAGTTGATTGAGCGACATCAACATTTGATAAACGACCAATTTATTCATCAAATTTAAAGGTTGACATATCATTAATGTCGCGACATCAACTAATAAAAGGAACCGCCAGGCTAGACTGGCAAAAGTATTTTATATAATAGAAGGAGAATAAGATTATGAGTGAAAAGACAAACAAGTACGCAGGAACACAGACAGAGAAGAATTTAGCAGCAGCATTTGCCGGCGAGTCAGAAGCTAGAAATAAATATACATATTTTGCATCAAAGGCAAAGAAAGAAGGATTCGAGCAGATCGCAGCGCTTTTCTTAAAGACAGCTGACAACGAGAAAGAGCATGCAAAGCTTTGGTACAAGGAGCTTTATGGAATCGATGATACTGCAGCTAATTTAGAGAATGCAGCAAACGGCGAGAACTACGAGTGGACAGATATGTATGATGAATTCGCTAAAACAGCTGACGAGGAAGGCTTCCATGAGTTGGCAGCAAAATTCCGTGGAGTTGCTGCAATCGAGAAGCATCACGAGGAGAGATATCGCGCACTTCTTAAGAATGTAGAAGCTCAGCAGGTATTTGAAAAGAGCGAAGTAAAGGTATGGGAGTGCCGCAATTGTGGACATATCGTAGTTGGAACAAAGGCTCCACAGGTTTGCCCAGTATGTGCTCACCCACAGAGTTTCTTCGAGTTACATGAGGAAAACTACTAATTAGGGGTTTGATTGAACTTCGGGTTAATTGAAAACAGGGTTTAATTGAGCTTAGGGTTTTAATTGAAAACAGGGTTTAAACTATATTTAAGGTAAAAATTAATTCAGGGCGGTAGCATTACCCAATTTTAGGGTTTGCTACCGCCCTTTTTGTAAAACTCCCCCCTGCAATGCGAACAGTGAGGCGGTAGCAGAAGATAGAATTCTCTTTTCCTACCGTCGTTCAAGCGTCGCGGGGGGCGGATTTGACCTGATTCAGCGATGATTTAACCTGATTCTGGCTTAAAATGACCTGATTCTGGCTGGACAGGCGGTAGCATTACCCAATTTCAGGGTTTGCTACCGCCCTTTCCATAAAACTCCCCCTGCAATGCGAGCAGTGAGGCGGTAGCAGAAGATAGAATTCTCTTTTCCTACCGTCGCTCAAGCGTCGCGGGGGGCGGATTTGACCTGATTCAGCGATGATTTAACCTGATTTTAGCAAGACAAGCGGTAGCATTACCCGATTTTGGGTTTTGCTACCGCCCTTTCCATAAAACTCCCCCTGCAATGCGAACAATGAGGCGGTAGCATTACTCAATTTCAGGGTTTGTTACCGCCCTTTTCGAAATTTCAGAAGTGGAATAGACGTCTAATTCCTCTTCCTCACTATTCGCCACGCGCCACTTCAGTCATAATCAAATTCGCCACACTCCACTTCAGCCCAAATCAAAAAGCCCCGCGGCTTAAATTCAACTAAAAAAGCGCCACCCCCAGGTGACGCATTTAGTCCTATCATTAAATAAATGTAGAAAAGATTCCACACCATACAACAGTAAAGAGTCCGCAAACTACAATTGACAATCCACTGATTGCTCCCTCAACTTCACCAAGCTCAATAGCTTTGGCTGTTCCAAGCGCATGGGATGCTGTTCCAATGGCAACTCCCTTGGCAACTGGCTCATGAATTTTAAACAACTTACATAATGGCTCAGCCAATACATTTCCCAAAATTCCTGTCAACACGATGGCTGCAATTGTAAGTGATACATATCCACCAATCTCCGCACTAACATCCATTCCGATGGCTGTTGTAATTGACTTTGGAAGGAATGATGCATATTCCTCATGAGTAAAGCCAAAGCATAGACTCAATGCCAATACACTTACCACAGAAGTAATACTTCCTATTCCAATACCAAGCATAATTGCCTTGATATTATTTTTCAAAGCCTCCACCTGCTCGTAAAGAGGAATCGCCAAACTTACTGTAGCTGGTGTCAATAAATAACTAATTACATCAGCACTTTCTTTATACACTTTGTAATCTACTTTTAACAATAATACTACTGAAATAACTATGATAATCGAAATCAATAATGGATTAAAAATCGCTATATTAACACGCTTCTTAAGAATCACTCCAACACCATATGCTAAAAGTGTAAGCACTGCTCCAAAATATGCTGAATCTACAATAAACTCTTTCATTATTCTGCCGCCTCCATATCTGTCTTTGACTTATTACTTTTCTCAATCATTTTCTGACTTATCATTCCCGATACAACCATTACAATCAATGTTGTTGCAACAATCACAATGACATATGCAACAATATTGGTTGAGATGACATCCCACATATCAATAAGTCCGACAGCTGAAGGTATAAACATAACCGGCATGATTTTTACTAGAAAATCAGCAGTCTCCTTTACCGCTTCCAATTTTACAACACCTGTTATCAAAAGGATAAACATCAAAATAATTCCATACACGCTAGCTGGTATAGTAAGTGGAATAAGATGATGTAATATCTCTCCCACAAAAGATACTGTCAATATAATTCCAAACTGTTTTAAATACTTCATAATTAATATCTTTATTCCTTATAATAAATATTTTTACGCCTACGAAATAAAATTATATATCCTTAACCAAATATCTTTTATGTATGCTTTTGACTATCTGTGTCTATTTTATAAATATTAATAATTTGTACCTATTTATATTCATTAGTTTGCTGGTTTCTTTCTCCAAATGAAGAATACCACCAAGAATATAATCACAGCAGTAACTACACCGAAGTAGACATATACACTGTGGATGGCTGCCAAATCATCGCCAAATAATGTAAGCAGCAAGACTGCCACTGTTGTAGCAATAGAGCTTGATATCTGTCGCAATGTGTTAAATATTGAACTTCCATCAACTCTAAGCTGCTGATTTAAATTGCTTAAAGCCATTGTTGTAACTGGACTGATCAAAGTCGACATGGCAATTGTCTGCATTGCGTATATAAGTCCAATCCACACAATAGAACTGCTTGATGTAGACATGTATCCGCATATACTACTCATAGCAAATCCGATTATTGTAACAATTGTCATTGGCTTAATTCCAACTTTGTCATATATCTTTCCTGCAAATAAAGTGGCAAATACACTTATTCCTGCTCCAACTAAAGTTGACAAGCCGTAAGCTGTATCAGAAAATCCGCATTCAATCTTGGCAAGAATTGGCAAGATAACTGCATTTCCCATACTTATTAAATATAGACAAATAGTAATCAAAACGCCCAATGTAAAGCTTGATGACTTAAACACCTTAAGATTCAACATTGGCTTATCAGATTTTAATTGCATTACAGCAAATATAACAATCAAAATAATTCCGATAAGCATTATGCCTCCACTTGTTAAATGAAGGGCACCATTTTTCATATTATTTAATCCGATTATTAAAGTTGCAAATCCCGCTGATGAAACAGCTACGTACAAACTATTTACATAAGCACCCTGCTTAGGAGTTACATTTCTCATAAATATAAATCCAAGAACTAAAAGAACTGCACCTACGATGAAAAGGGATACAAAAACGCCTCTCCATCCGACATAATCCATCAAAAGTCCTGCATAAGTTGGTCCTACCATCGATGAAACTGAAGCCGCCATAGAATATGCCGCCATCATTGTTCCGTGTTGTTCCTTTGGATAAATGGTTAGGATTATAACCTGGGCAAATGATAACATCATACCGCAGCCCAAGGCCTGCACCATTCTGCTGACCAGCAAGATCACAAAGTTACCTGCTGTAAATGCTCCCAGCGAACCAAGAGTAAATGCAAACATTGCAAGTAAATAGTAATTCTTGTTTGGCACCTTTTTTATAAGAAATGCTGTGATTGGAATGATAATTCCTGATAATAAAGTTGCTCCGCTTGTGAGCCACTGAGCTGCACTTGAAGATACATTAAAATAAACCATCAGATTAGGAATCATATTTCCTGTAACTGTAGTTGACATTGCTGTGATAAATGATGAGATTAGCAAAACAACAAGTATGCCAGTCCTCTCAAATTTTTTTAAATTTCCTACGCTTTCCATTAATAGCCTCCATTTGTTTAGTTTTAAATATTTTAATTTTAAACTATCCCCATAAAAAAATTATTGGACTACATTTTTTTCAGATTATCCATTATCTTAAGCGCAACCTTTTTGTATACCTCAAGATCTTCATCTGAAATTCCTTCCAACATTTTATCATCAAAATTTACCTTAATTTTGATAACCTCATCCATAACTTCCTTGGCACTTTCTGACACCTTATAGTGCATACTTCTCCTATCATGCTCATCTGAAAGGGCTACAATAAAACCCTTTTTCATAAGATTGTCTAACGCCTGAGATACATGCCCGCGATTCAATCCAAGATTTTTAAAAATCTCCGTAGGTGTATTATGATCCTGATTTTCCCCGAGATATAGTAGCACTTCTATATCAACTTTCTTTAAACCATATTTCTTTTTCACCTCATCAAACTGACTCTCAAAAACTCGTTTGAACTCATTTCCTCTTAATACGATTTTCATATCGTTATTCATAGCAAAATATCCCCGTTAATCAAAGTACTTTAATTTTAAACTACTTTAGCACTAAAAATTTTTACTGTCAATAGCCCCACAGTGAATTTTCATATCAAATAATGATATTTACAAATTCACCATTAGGTTCTATGACATTTTACAGCCTAGGCATTTACCACATTTATCTCTTGCCCTTTTAAATGTGCTTCAATATTTTTGGCTGTTGTATCCATAATTCTCTGGCGGCACTCCACAGAAGCCCATGAAATATGTGGTGTGATGAAACAATTCTTGGCCTTTAACAGAGGGTTGTCACCCTTGATTGGCTCTGTCGCCACAACGTCAACTCCTGCCGCTAAGACTTTTCCTGAATTTAAGGCGTCGCATAAATCTTGTTCCACAACCAATGGTCCACGACTATTATTTAAAATGATTACACCATCCTTCATTTTTGCGATGGTATCCTTGTTGATCATACCAGTATTTTCTGGAACCAACGGACAATGAAGCGCTATGACATCTGAACTTTCAAGCAATGTATCAAGATCAACATAAGTGGCAATCTCCTTGCCCTCTGCTGTCTCGCGGCTTCCTGTGGCAAGAATGTTCATTCCCATAGCCTTGGCAATTCTACCGGTCTGCTGTCCGATTCGGCCGAAACCAATGATTCCCATTATCTTGTCCTTGAGCTCAATAAGTGGATAATCCCAGTAACAAAAATCTGGACAATTCTCCCATTTACCCTCGTAAACCGTCTTGGAATGGTGAGCCACATGATGGCAGATTTCAAGAAGCATACCTATGGCAAATTGTGCTACAGCCTCTGTTCCGTATGCAGGAACATTTGACACAGAAACACCTTTTTCTCTGGCATATGCCACATCAACCACATTGAATCCTGTTGCCAAAACTGCAATAAATTCAATGTTGCTACATTTATCAAAAACCTCTTTTGTAATTGGAGTTTTATTGGTCACAACAATTTCAGCATCCCCGATACGAGAGGCAATCTCCGCCACATCTGTCAAACTTGTTCTGTCGTAAACTGTTAAATCTCCCAATTTTTCCAATGACTCCCATGTTAAATCCCCTGGATTTTCAGTGTATCCATCCAATACTACTATTTTCATTATGATCTCCTTCTCTATTTTTATTTTGGAAAATGTTTTTTTATAGGCACAATTTTTCTTGTTTGTGTAATGTGCTTATCATCCTAATTTCATTTAATAAAATTACATTTCACATAATAAGTTTATCTTGTAGTATTTTAATTGTCAACTCTAGGTCAAATAAATCGCCATAAATCCCTGACCATAATTGGAATAATCGACATGAAAAAATCTCATCTCAGTTCAAAACCAGGACATGATGTCCACTTTTATATAGGCAATGATTTTTATTTCGTTATATAATCTACTTGTGAAAACATTTTTTGAAAATGTTTTGTGACAATAATTTGCATATGATGAAGAATAAACTTATGACACAAATTAATAATTATTGGAGGTAATCTATGGAATTGTATTCAAACATTTCACATGTTGATAAAAAAGTCAGCCGAATATTTTTCGGAACACAATCCAATCAAATGTGCATGGGGCAAGACAGCACTGAAGTTTTGGATTCTGTGGTAGCATGCGGCATCCAAACCCTTGATACTGCCCGAGCTTACACTGCCTCAGAAAAAGTAATCGGTGACTGGATGAAAAAAAGAGGCAATCGAAATGACCTTGTAATTTTATCAAAGGGCGGACATCCCAGCGCATTTGGACGAAAGCGGATAAATGATACAGATATTCGCAAGGACTTGGAACGCTCTTTAAAATATTTACAAACGGATTACATAGACATTTATCTCCTTCACAGAGATGATCCGGATGTGCCTGTTGCTGAGATTTGCGAAATCATGAATGCCCTTCACAATGAGGGTAAAATCGGAGCCTTTGGCGGATCTAACTGGAGTGTGAAACGTATACAGGAGTTAAATGATTATGCCCACGCTCATGATTTGATTCCATTTGAGGTGTCTAGTCCGCACTACGGTTTGGCGGAGCAAATCGGAATTTCATGGGATAATACCTGCGAATCAATCACAGGTGCTGGCAAGGCCGCCGATAGAAAATGGTATGCCGACACACAGATTCCTGTCATCGCTTATTCAAGCCTTGGCCGCGGTCTCATGTCCGGCAAATTTACTTCTAATAATTTAGACGATGTCTATAAATATATGGATGAACCTGCTAGAAAGGGTTACGCATACGAAGCTAATTTCAAACGTTTGGCGCGCTGTGAAGAATTGGCAAAAGAAAAAGGTTGCCTTGTACCACAAATTGCCTTGGCTTGGATGTTTTACCAGGGTATGAATGTTTATTCTATCATTTCAACAACCAATCCTGAGCGAATGAAAAGAAACCTAGCGGCCCTTGATATCCAATTAACCCCAGAAGAATGTAAATACTTAAATTTGGAGGACTAATTTATGGAATTCAGTTTAATGACACTTAATTTATTTTTTATTATTTTCTATAAATATATGCTTTTACACGACAAGGAAGAACTTGAGGAAAACTACGAAGAGATGCTCGATGTAATTTCTGAGGCAGGCTTTAAATATGTAGATATTCTCGGTATGGAGGTAGATTGCCTCGGTATCGATTATGTAAAAGAACAACTTGATAAACACAATTTGAAGGTGAACAGTTACATGTTTTCACAACAATTTGCCAAGACCGCAGCTGATGATGCTGCCAACCGCGCACTAGATACTGAGATAATCAATGCAGGAAAGCAGGCTGTGGAAAATGCGCAAAATCTGGGCACAAAAACCCTAATGCTAATCCCACAGGTTCGCGAAGATATGTCGGGCATGTCCAAAGATGAAATTCATGCCAATATGATTCGCCGAATGACTCCAATTGTATCCTATGCCAAAGAGGTGGGTATCACTACTGTCATCGAAGACACTCCGAATCTACAACTTCACCTGTGCAGCACCGAAGATTTGAAAAATGTATCTGCAAAAATTCCAGAGGTGCGCATCGTATATGACAGCGGAAATATGGTTTTAGTGGATGAAGATCCTGTAAAATATTTCCACAATTTTGAAAATGAGATTGCACATGTTCATTTAAAAGATATGCAAACTACAACTAATATGCAGCGTCGTCCTGACCGTGGACTTGACGGTAGATTCTGGGAAACAGCACCAAGCGGCGCTGGGGTAATCGATTTTAAATCAATATGCGCTGCTGTGAAAAACAGCAATTTCAAGGGACATCCAACAATAGAATTTGCCACCTCACCTGAGATGTCTATCCCAGATGCCCTTGTTGCATCACGAGTTTATTTCGAAAAGTTGTGGAGTGAAATTTAACATTTTACATATATCAAAAATATTGATAAAAACTGACGATATAATTTAATCTACCAAAAAAGGGCATCCAAATTTCGGATGTCCTTTTCTTAATTTACTCCTGCTCACATGGCAGGCTTGCTTCGATTTCTTTATATAGTTTACGTATATCTTTTTTATCTCTGATTCCCACAGTGTAAAGACATGCATCCACGATAGCTTTGTTGTTAATGTCTCGTATCTGACTATTGCCGTCTCCATCAATACAATAAGCAACCATACTTGAAATTATTCCACCATATATGCAGGTTTCAATCTCTAATTCCTTAGCGCTCTTATGACTATTCGCCCTTTTATAACCATCTATAAAATAGTTGGAAATCAGCTTTTCAATTTGCATATTTTCCGTATTAATATTTTTCACAGCAATTATAAGTTCTCTGTAATCAGCTAGAAAAGTCTCATAGAATCCTTCTGTAAAATTCTTTTCACGAGGCTCATTATTATTTAAAGAATATTTATCAAGTGCCTCCTTAAGCTCATCATAAATAGCCTCAGCCAAAATATATTTATCACCATAGTGATTGTAAAATGTATTTCGACTAATATTTGCCTCATCGATAATATCCTGGACAATTATTGAATCGAATGACCTATTCTGTAAAATATTGATAAATGTTTTTCTTATAAGATTATCTGTTCTTTGAAATGTAATATTATTTTTCTCGTTCATTACTTTTAAGCGCTTTTTTCAATCACATCGACTTAAGACGAAAAGATTTTTCGAGTACAAATTTACGCTGCTCCTTGTTCGTTATTATATTGAAATTTCTATATTATTGTAATATATTAATTGTATAAGTTCTACATTTTATAAATGTGTGGATTGGGGGGAGAATTATGGATAAATTTTTGCAAAAAGAAAAACTATTTTGGTGGATATATACTTTAGCTGATGTAGGTATAACTATTGTAACCACAGTATTTGTTCTTATTGCAGTCCAAAACAGTGACACGGATTTTCATATCATCAGCATCCTGTCATGGATTTTTTTCATATATGAAATTCTATACTATTTATATAGAATCTTGTATCTTTACAAAAAATCTACCAAAAGAACTTTTTGGACATGCATAATGGTCGTATTGATTGCATTGGTTCTCATCATTAATATTCTTAATATTATAAATGCTAAAAGTGTAGGATTAATACAAAACATAGCCAACATTTTAGCATTAATCACATGGATTTATGATATTAAATTGATATTTTTATCTGATAAAAAATCTGATGTCGAACTCAATAATGAACCTGATGACGAACCAGATAACCAAGTTGAACATCAATCATAAAATAATTTCAAACGATTTAAAATACTAAATCATTACCACCGGCTTAGCCGGTGGTTTCCTCTGCGGCTATAAGCCGCTGTTCCCTGCTTGCCTCTAAAGAGGCTATGAATAATTCGCCTTCCGCACTGCGTTTACATGGCTGGCTCTAAAGAGCCTCTTTTATACGC
>JAILFK010000032.1 GCA_024697595.1 Lachnospiraceae bacterium
TTTATATTGCGGTGTTGCAATAACTTGCTTCTTTTTTGTTGTCATTATTATTTATCCTTCCTTTCTTTTAGCGAAATATGTTGCTCTACATATATATGTTGCATGACCGAAAAATTTAATAATAATTATTTTCACACATTATATCAAAGAAAATATTGTATTTTGCTCTTTTTGCGGAAATTGTTGCCAGTTTTCAATTACAACGCTCTTTACAAGCGCTGTATTTGCCTTTTGAGCCGCTTTTGTATCCTTTGGGCTATTCTTGTATGCCTAAAGCTCTAAACGGTCTATATGCCAAAATTAGAGCCTTGTACGCATGGTTTGTTATTTTGCATAATATTACGGCCATATTATTTATATACACAATACACATACACATAACACATATATTTTCATTCTTGTTAAATTCTTTTGTACACAGCAAGCATATTCATTATGCAGTTGTATTTAATATACTTCATACATATGCTTTATACATACATTTCGTGTGTGTGCTATATAAACATATTGCTCACACATACTTTGTGTGTATCTGTATTGTGTATATAATATGTGTATCTGTCACACACACAAAGTTATTGCATACACACTTGACATACAGCTTACACAATAGTATTATATGGGCATACAGTTAAATCATACACAAATCACATACACACCTTTGTTGTGTATGTGTATAGCACAAACATATTACATATATAAAGAAAGGGTGTGTATATTTTATGAAAACAATAGCAATAGCAAATCAAAAAGGTGGAGTAGGCAAAACAACTACTTCGGTAAACATGGCAGCAAGCCTAACAGAACTCGGCAAGAAGGTATTACTCATTGATACCGACCAGCAGACAAACTCGACAGATACATTTAGAGCATCCTACGAGGGCGAAGCAACACTTTATGATTGTTGGTTAGCAGAGGATAAGGAAGATATAAACAAATGTATCCAGCATACTGAAATCGGCGACATAATCGCAGGGGATCCTCTTCTTCGAGAAGCAGAAACAAAAATAGCCAGAAATCCTGCAGCCGGTCTTACTTCATTTAAGAAGATGCTAAACTCGCTAGAAGGATATGATTATGTATTGATTGATTGTCCTCCAAGTCTAGGTTCATTGCTCCAGGCAATTTTAATCGCAGCTGATGAAGTAATCATTCCAGTTACTGCAGACAGATATGCCGTACAGGGATTATCTCAAATCTGGGAAACAATCCAGAATGTCAGAGAGATTATGAATCCTAATTTGAAGATTGCAGGATTTTTACTTGTTCGTTTTAATACCAGAACGAATCTTAATAGAGCAACATATGAAGCTTTAGAGAATATTGCGAAACAGCTTGATACAAAAATTTTTGATACATATATCAGAGAATCGGTAAAGGCGCGTGAGGCTTTGGTGGCCAGAGAAACACTTACAACTTATGCTCCTCACTCAACAACAGGAGAAGATTATAAAATGTTTGTAAGGGAATATATCGGAGAGTAGTAGAAAGGAGATAGCCATGGCAAAGAGTAAATCAAGTACACAAAAGCCATTATTTGAAAATTTAACAGACGGATTAGGCTTTGAGCCAGCAAAAAAGACTGAACCAGTAGAAGTCAAAATGAAAGAGGCACCAAGACCTGAGCCAATTATCAAGAAAGAAGAACCAGAAAAGGCTGCAAAGGCTATTGAACCAGCAAAAAAATCTAGTGGTTTTAAAATCGAAAAAGAAGAGAAGGAAACAAGAAGTATTAGAAAGCAGTTTCTCTTAACAGAAACACAAAACCACTGGATCGAACAAGTTGCTAAAGATAATGATGTTTCTATGAATGAAGTAATTTGCAAGCTGATTGAACAGGCAATGAAGCTGTAGTTTATGACGCTCCCCTATGCTAAAGCATAGGGGTTTCCCCTTAAGAGCGTTATCAGACTCAGTTAAGAGAAATCTTAACTACGATATTTTGGTTATGACACCTGTGGTTGACGCACCAGACCGCTGCTCTGTCGTATAGTATTAAGTTGGGATAGGGAGTAATCAGTACCCTGTGTACTATATGTAAAAAGCCATTATATCATTGTCGAGGTGAGGCCGGATTCTCGTATTGGTAACAAATACGAGATACGCACAACCGTAGGAAACTACGGCATTATGGTATTAAGTTACCAAGAGAGGAGTGCCTACATGGTATATGTTTTAGACCAGAACGGACAACCGCTTATGCCTACAAATAGGCACGGTAAAGTCAAGCACTTGCTTAAAAGTGGTAAGGCTAAAGTAGTAAAAAAATGTCCGTTCACAATTAAACTGTTGTATAGAAGCACGAACTATACACAAGACCTAGCTCTCGGTGTAGATACAGGGAGTGGTACAATCGGTAATTCCGTTTCTAAAGATAATGGCGATATAGTCTATATGTCAAAGGTAATTGTCAGGAATGATGTTACAGACAAAATGACACAGAGAGCCAAATACCGCAGAAATCGTAGAAACCGTAAAACAAGATACCGCAAACCAAGATTTCTGAATCGTAAAAACAGTATCAGAAAAGACCGCTTCAGCCCTACTATGATAAGTAAATTCCATAGTCATATTAAGGAAATCGAATATATTAAGTCGATACTCCCTGTTACGACCTTGGTATTGGAAACAGGTCAGTTTGATACACACCTTATAAAAAATCCTACACTTGCCAATGAAAAAGTTAGACATTGGGGCTATCAGAAAGGCACTAACTATGGTTTCGAGAATACAAAGGCTATGGTACTTAACCGTGACGGTTACAAATGCCAATGTTGTAAAGGCAAACATAAGGATAGTAAGTTAGAAGTTCATCACATAATCTTTCGTAGTCAAGGTGGTAGTGATGAATCAAAAAACTTAATCACTTTATGCCACACTTGTCATAAAGCTTTACATGAAGGAAAGATTAACCCTAAATTCAAAGGCAAGAAGAAAGGGCAACTGAAATATGCTACACAGATGAACAGTATCCGTTGCCAGTTGCTTAAACAGTATCCAGATGCTATAGAGACCTTTGGTATGGTCACAAAGGCAAACAGGCTTAACCTTGGTATCGAAAAAGATCATCATTTAGATGCTTGCGTAATCGCAAGCGGTGGCAATCCTATACAACTGATTACAGATACAGTATATGTCAAAAAATCTGTAGCCAAAGGCGACAGACAAAAGACTAAAGGTATCCGTAGCGAACAGCCAATAACTACTGGAAAGATACAAGGTTATAGGAAATTCGATAAGGTAAAATATTTCGGTAAGGAATACTTTATCAAAGGTCGCATGAGTAGTGGCTATGCAATCCTTATGGATATAGAAGGTAACAAGATAGATTTTTCTTCTATGCCGAAAGGAATGAAAACACCAAAGTTATGTAACTGTACGAGAGTAACCGCAAGGAACTCCGTACTTATAGATAAGGTAGCCGTTTAGACGGCTACCACGAGGAGCAGGTCGGGCTTCATCCCACGATGCTGAAGCATCGGGGTTTTCGCCCGTGTGTCATTTATAAATCAATATATTATAAGCGCCGAACAAAACGGCGCTTATTTTTGTGCAAAAATGTATAAATCGTATTATTTTTGAATATTTTTTACCAAAACACACAAAACGGCATTTTTGATTTGCTATAATAGACAAAGCAAATCTTGAAAGGAGCGATATTCTTTGGAAAAAAATAAGAGAAAATGTAAAACTTGCGGCGAGATCATAGATGGATATGCTGAATTTTGTGTCTTTTGCGGTACAAAGCAACCTGTTCCAGCTAAATCAATCAATGACAAACCAGTAGCAAAATCGAACAAGACACGAAACAAAATCAAAAAAGTTGATATTGATATTATGGATAACAAAGATTTTCAATCAATAAAAAAAGAGATTGAAAGCGATAAAACAATCAAGGAGCAGGAACAGAAGATTAAGGAACTTGAAATAGAGAATGAAAAGACCAGCAAGATAGCATTTTACGACAAAGCATTGACAGGTCTTAAAAACAGAGCTGCTTTTGATGAAGCATTAAAGAAAATCCCAAAAGAAAAACTTGTGGTTATTGCCATTGATGCAAATAATCTTAAAGATTTTAATGACAATTGGGGGCATAGTGCTGGTGACGAGCTATTGATATTTGTAGCAAACAAACTGGAAAGCGTATTTGGCAAAGACAATGCATATCGACTAGGTGGTGACGAATTTGGTGTTTTAATCGAATCGGATGAAGAAGAAACAACACTGCTAATCGAAAAATTCAACACCTTGCTAAATGACCATAATGAATTAAATGAGAAATACAGTGATTCAATATCTGTCAGCGCATCACTCGGTTATGCAAAAGGAATAGAGGCCGGCACTATAGAAGAAGTGCTAAAACTTGCAGACCAGCGTATGTATGAAGATAAAGAGCGCCATAAGCTTACCGAAGCAGAAAACAAGCCAATAGAATATATAAACGAAGATGACTATAATGCCAATTTCGATGGATATTACAACGATACAGAAAAATATATCGAAGATTTAGAATCAAAGATTTCGAAAGAAACATTGAAAAAGACAATTTTACTAAGTGTTCTAATAGTTATTTTTGTAATTATATATGAATTTATATTGATGTAGAGGTGGGAAAATGCATAACAATTTAACAAAAGTATATGAGTATATGGATTCTGAGGCATTAGAAAAAGGGATGAAATGCAAACATTTGGCTAAGCACATTGAACAAATGTTACATTATCCAGATACCTTTTTGTCTGATGCCTGCATAGTTGCCGATATAGGAATGACTTTTATTTCTCCAGAAATAAAAAATAAGATTGAACCATTGTTACCATCTGAAAAAGAGGTAATTAATATGCATCCTATATTCGGATATAAGCTGCTTAAAGATTTCGGGCTAGATGATTTGGCAGATGTTGTGGCAATACATCACAGTCCAAATGGATTAGAGCCATTAGGCTTTAATTTTAACGAAACCATAAATGAAAAATTACAAAAAACGGCAATGCAGGTACACACAATAGATGTGTTTATCGCTCTTATAACAGACAGACCATATCGCAGCGCATTTTCATCAGATGAGGCTTACAATTATTTGCTAGAAAATGAAAAGTTTTTTGATTCTGATGTATGTGAATGTATTAAGAGCTTAATAGAAATGGAGGAACTTTAATGGCACTATTTGCAAACAAGACAACAGAAGGCTCTTTGTTCGGTAGTGAATACCAACTACCAGAAGAAACCCTTGTTAAAACAGAAGAAGAAAAGGAATTACATATTGAAGAAGATGCTGTAGTAGATGGTATTGATTTTAATATCTTAAAAGTACCTATTGAATTTTTTGAGGATCTGACTGCATTTATTAATGATAAAGACATTACTGATATTGAATATAACTCAGGAAATGTCTGGACTATTGATATATATAACAATGTGATCAGACACGACGAGTTGAACTATGGCGAGGTGCAGGTACAAAAGCTTATTGAAAGAATTAATAGTTCTAAAAATAGTGAATTTAATAAAATATCAAAGACATTAGAGACAGAAGCTGTAACCACTACTGGAGAGAGTATTAGAATTAAGGTTTTACATTCAGAATATGCGCAAGATGGAACTGAGCTTTATATTCGCAAAACTCCTTCTTATGCTCGATTATCTACAGTGGAAATCTTAAAAAACAAATATGCAACGCCCGAAGAATTGTCTTTTCTGATAAATGTAATTAAAGCACATGGTACTGTTTTAATTGCAGGAGAACCTGGTGCCGGTAAAACAGAATTGGGTAAGTATTTGTCACTTTTCATTGACAAAAAGGACCATGTTTTTGTAATCGAGGACACAAATGAATGGCACATTAAATCACTTAGACCAAATCTTCGTAATACATCGGTTTTAGCTACCAAGGATGGTGAAAATAACACTCGAACATATGCAGATGCTATAAAAGATGCTGTTCGTTGTAACACTAATTGGCTAATTTTTTCAGAAATCCGTGGTGATGAAGTCGTTGAATATTTTAATGCGTTAGCTACTATTTCTGGAGGAATTGGAACAATTCATTCACCAAATGTAAAAGGTATCGTAACAAAGATAAAAAACATGACTTCTGATGCAATCGAGCGTACTCGTCTCGAAGATGAAGTATATCTCAATGAAATCGTAGGCGTATTTATTCAGCGAGACTTAAAAGATATGTCGCGACACATTGAACAGATTGGCGTCTTTTATAACCAACACGGAGCAAAAGTCAAAGGGTTGCTTTTTAATAAAAGCGAATTTCTGGATTCAACATTGCCATCAGCTATGTTAAAGAAGTTTGAAAGACATGGTATTTCAAATCCATTTTTTGCAAAAGAGGTTAAGACAGCTTGTGACAATTTAGGAATAGTTTTTGAAGAAACAGATTATATTACGCCCCAAGATAATGTTGTAAACATTCAATCTTCATCATCTGTTTCAAAAGAAATAAGAATATAGTGAAAGGAGCGATATTTTGAAGAAAAACATTTTTTATTACATTAAGCCTAAAAATCTAGAAGGCGAAATCACAGGTTATGGCTATGTCTTTAATCTAAAAAAGACATTAGTTACTTTTGGTATTACATTTTTGCTCACAATTATATTGGGTATTATTTTCAACTTACAATGGATGTATATCACAGCTATGTGCGCCATTGATTTGCTGTTTTTGCCTAAAATCATATCCAACACATACAAGTACATGTATGAGCAACGAAGATTTTTTGATCTAAACGAATACATGGAGCAATTTTTATATTCATTTAGAACCAAGGGTAAAGTATATGCCGCACTTGAAGAAACAAGAGAGATTTTTAAAGAGGGCGAACCCATGTATGAAACTATTGATAATGCTTTAAAAAAAGCAGCTTCATTAGATAACAAAAGCAGCTCTCTTTCCATGTCTGAAATTGCTTTTAAAGAAATTGAGGCATCATATCAATGCCAAAAATTAAAATCAATTCATAAATTTGCACTTAAAGCTGAAAGAATTGGTGGTGATTATACTTCTACAATCGAAATGCTTCAAACTGATAGAAAGAACTGGGAAGAGCGAAATACTACAAGCCAGAATACCAAAAGAAAGCGAAAAAATGATTTAGTCGCTTCTTCGGTTGTTGTTTTTTTGCTTTGCGAAATATTTATGAAAATACTTACAATCACTTCATCGAAAGCTGAATTATTGAGTGTATTAAATATTTCTCATAATATATTTGTTCAAATTTCTACAGTATTACTTTGGCTTGTATCGTTTATAACATATATTAAAGCCGATGACATTATAGCAGTAAACTGGTTAAACCCAAAAAACAAATATGACGATAAATCTATACTAAAAACCTACAATAAGATTATCAACTGGAATGAGTCAGCTGAATTAAGGAAGTCTATAAAATATGCTTGCTGTACAGGAATTATAGGAATAGTTTTACTTATTATTTCTGTCCTTTTAAAGATAACCGCTTTAAAATTTATTGCACTAATTATATGTTTACTTGCCATACCTATGCTTTTCCAGCATAAAATTGATTATAAGCTTGCTCGAAAAAAAGTGATTCTAGAAATCGAAAAAGCATTTCCAAACTGGTTGATTGAAATAGCACTTTTACTTCAAACAACAAATGTAAGCAATGCTATTCGACAATCTTTTGATTCTGCTCCTGCAATCTTAAAACCAGAGTTGGTTAAGTTATATAATTCAATTCTAGAAAATCCTAATTCGTCAGAACCGTTTGTTCTTTTTATGAGAGAGTTCGACATTAGAAGTATTACATCAGCAATGAAAATGCTTTATTCTTTAAAGTCAGGTATCAGCAATGATTACAATGAGCAAATTAGAGATATTTTAGAAAAAAACAACGAAATGTTAAATCGTTCAGAAGAAATACGATTAAACGAAGAAATAACGCTGCTTAAAGCTATGATGGCAATACCTTATATGTCTGGCGGTGCAAAGCTCGCAGTTGATATGATCGTATTCTTTTTTACATCATTTGCCACAATGGGAAATCTTGTATAGAAAGGAAAGAAATTATGGAAGAAATAATTAAAGCATTTACAGGTCTTTTATTTACATTAATTGTAGCCTTTTTGGGTGTTTCCCTTATATCATCTAGCATTGATGCTAGAAATGCCCAGGCTTATATGTCAGAAGCAGTCCAAGAGATTTCTTCATCCAACTGTTCAAATAGTGTCATTAATTATTATAAAACTCATGCAACAGAGGTTAATGACACCTATCAGTTTGATGTTTCATCTAAAACTGCATCGACATCAGCTAATCGTTATGTTGCAACAGCCACATTAAAATACAAATACCGTATTCCTTTAATCGCATTAAGTGAAGATAAGGTTATTGTTAGTGAGATAAGGTAGGTATCAATATGGATGAATTTATTAGAGAATATGGCGGATCTATTGTTAACTTTGTAATTGGTGTTTTAATAATCGCAGGTTTAGGCGCAACAATCGCCTATATCTGCATTTAATGTCGAGGTGATTTTATGGAAGAATTTATTAGAGAATATGGCGCATTGGCAATTGCTGTATTGATAGGTGTAACAGTAATGCTTGGAATAGCATCACTATTTATATCTCCAACAGGAGCATTCGCCGATCTTATTCATCATTTTGTTTCAATTTTGTAGAAAGGATTTAATAATATGCCACAAATAACACAACAATTTGGACGAGTTGTTATAGCAATTATAATCATTTTGACTTTATTTGGTGTGGTTTTTGGAAATTGGTATAGTATTCCTAATTCCTCACAGAAAGTAAACCTGTTTCAAGCAATTGGAGTTCAAAGCGTAGGAATATCTGATGACTTGGATGCTTCAAAAACTGACACAGCTTCTAAGTATAGCGAGTTCTACGGCAAAGAACCACCTATGCTTAATGTAAATATCAGCGAATGTAAAGTGAATGAAACATATGCATTTAATGATATGTTTTCTACTGACACAAATAGCAGTTTAATTATAAGTCAAGTTGACGATTTGTCTCATAACAATAGTAACAATTATGTTATAACTGATACAACCATTACCTTTAAAGTAGCTGGTCTATACAGAATAAGAGTTATTGCTACCAGCTCTAGCACTAATTTAAAAACTTCTAAAGACATAACTATTTCCGTTAATACAACGACTTTTTAAAAGGACTAAATGTTAAGTAACTTTTTATAAGGAGGCTTATATGAAACAAGTAATGTACAGTGTAATTTTGGGCGTAATCGTATTGCTTTCGATTATCGGAATCATATCGGTCCAAACAAAAACACATAAGGAAAAAGAAATAGACGATAGTTTAAATATTGCCATTGATGAGGCGTTAGAAGAGCTATCAGAATCATCTGTTGGAACTTATGAAAGTGATGATGACTTGCTTGCTGCTTTTGAGCAAATATTATTATCAAAGCTTTCTGTTAAAGGTGATGGCGATAAAGCTATTGATCCTAATTTTCAGATAAAGATTTCTGCAGCTGATGTAGATAGCTCAGAAGGTTTTTTAGCTGTTAAAGTTGAAGAACAATTTACTTATCCAAATAACAAATTGGGTAAAATTGAAGAAATTGCTCTTATAACACGAGAACAAGAAAACCAAAAGCATACATATAAGATTTCATTTGTTAATCCAAAAGAAAAGCAAGATGAAGTATTAGAAAAGTATAATGTTGCAATTCCAGATGTGATTAAGGAAAAAGAAATAGAAGAGGGTAGGCAAATTTCCGTTCCAAGTATTGCTTATGATATTACCAAGCCAGATGGAACTTTAATTTCTTCTACTGTTAACAAGTGGAAAGTAGTATCGTCTACTGATGATTCTATTTCAGTCGGAACAGTATATGCTTCTTCATATCTTTCAAAGCTGAAAATCGGAAGTGATATTACAGGTAACATTGTTTTTGAAGGAGTTTACTAAAAAGGGATGCCTAACATTAGGCACCCCTTTCTTCTTACGCTAAAAATGCATATTCATTTTTCTTTTTAGGCTTTGGAATATCACGGCCATGTTCCTTTGCTGTTTCTATCCATTCCTGTGCTACAATTTCAAGATTATGAAAAGCTTCTTCTCGTGTTTCTCCATCTGCAATACAACCTGCAAATTCTGGCACACTTGCTATATATGCTTTGTCCTCTTCCGACCATGTTATAAATACATCATAGTTTAACATATCTCTTTCCTCCTTATTTATTTTCAAATAAGTCTTTATATTTTTCATAAATCATTCTTACTTGCTTCACTTGATATGATTTTGCCATTCCTTTTTTTGGCTGAATATTAATAATTTCTTCAATATTTGGATGAAAAAATATATAATGATCACCCTTAATATGTTCCAATGAAAATCCAAGGATTTCAAGGAACTTTTGTAATTCATGAAACTTGATATTATTAGTATTCCCGAAACATATCTTTTGTATCAATTTATCCTTTGTAGACATATTTCTTTCCTCCTCATTTTAACATCACGAATAAACATTCGCAATCCACATGATTTTTTTATTCATTTCTTGAATAGACTCATTTTTATATAATGAGAACTTTCCTAGATTAGCCCAAGTACCATTGGTGCCATTGATCCCGTTATAAAACTTAATACCAACCCCACCTGCTTTTTCCCAACTAAAAAGGTTAGGAGAGTAGTCGTCGATTAGAACTAGCGTTTTATCTGGGTTTTCTCTTTGCAAAGATTTTATAACCAGCCCTTTATCTGTACCACACGGTACAAAAAATCTGTTAATTCCTTGTAAAGAATGATTGTCCAACCAGCGATTCTTTTCTTCTTCTGAATATCCGTTTTGATATACTGCAGAAAGAATATTTACATCAAATCCCTGTAACTTCAAAACCAATGCCAAATTAACCATTTTCTCAATTGCAATTCTATTTAGCATATAGCCTTTTGATTTCACTTCTTCCAATGTTGCATTGGTATCAAAGTGATTTAAAGTGCCGTCCATATCAAAAAACAGCATTATTTTTTTTGCAGCAGATGTGACATACATTACATCTTCGTCGTTTTTTATATTTAGCATATTTTTCCTCCTTTTCTTGACTAAAACAAAATGCCGCCAAGAGGGCATAAAAATAACCAGACAATTATTTGTCTGGTTACTTAAAATGCCTTCTCAACGGCTAGTTAACTATTACTTAATACGGTATTAGTATAATGCCAAATCGTAATTAAGTCAACAAAAAAGAGCTGCATTTGCAACTCTCTTTTGCCAAAACAGCAATATTTTGTATCAATATACTGTTTTCACGATGCTTTTGCCAAGTCTTTGAAGGCTAAAATCAACTTTTCTTTCAAGAATGTTTTTCTTGAAAGCGTTGCATTTTGTGAAATTGCAAGATTTATAGCCTCTTTACTAGATATTATTATTACTTGGTTCTTTGCTCTTGTTACACCTGTATAAAACAAGTTTCTTTGCAGCATAATCTTTGCTTCTATAGGCAAAACAAGGATAACACATTTGTATTCAGATCCTTGGCTTTTGTGTATACTCATAGCATATGCTAGTTCAATGTCCTTAAAGTTTTTTTGATAAATAATCTTTTCACCTTCTGGGAAAGATACTTTCAGGGCCTTTTTCCCTTCATTATCTTCAACAACATCTTTGATTACACCAATGTCGCCATTTGTAAAGCCATCACCGTTTTTTGTTACCATTATTACATCATCAACTCGATATGCCAGCTTAAATTCAATAGGTTCCAATGACGGATTTTTCCCATAGTCAAAACCTATTCTTCGCCTAACCGATATGGTAACTTCTTTTTTATTTTTGCTAGGCGGATTAAGCCTTGCCTGCGCATAAATATTTAATTCATCACTAGAAGGGCAGTACCCAACAGCATTTTTTAAGTGATGATGAAGCGGTGTAAGCATACAGACATTTTCTATACCATATTCTTTCACCTTTTCAACATATAATGCCAATGATTCACTTGTTGCATGATGTAAATTTTTTGCGTGAACATATGCAGAATCTTTATTGTTAAACAGTTGAAATATGTTGTTCCCTGCAATAATGTTGTTTGCAATCTTAATAATAGATGATTTATCGCTCTGTCTGAAAGTTTTATTTAACTTTGTAACAGTAACTTGCCCGGACTCTATTATATCCCTCAAAACAGCTCCACACGCCACAGAAGGCAACTGGTTAATATCCCCTTGGAAAATAACCTTTGTTCCGTTTTTAATGTGTGTAAGAAGATCTGAGGCAACATGAACATCAACCATGCTCATTTCATCGCAAATAAGCAAACCTTCATCTATTATTCGTTCTGTTCCTTGATAGTTCTCACTATCAAAGATTTCTAGCCTAGAATGAATTGTTGAAGCAACAAGTTTTGTAGCCTCCTTCATTCTCTGCGCTGCTTTTCCGGTAGGGCAAACACCACATACTGACTTATTTTGCCCGTAGTTTTGCCATAACCATATGATTGCTTCATCAATTGTAGTTTTACCACATCCGGCTCCTCCAGTAATTACAGAAAAGCCCGAATTTAACGAATTAATAATTGCTTGACGCTGCAAAGGATCAAGCTTAAACTCTTTAATTCCTAGTTCCTTGGCCTTTAGCGATTCCCATTCATCAAGCCTTTTGTCAATATCAACTATTTGATAATTAGATGCTTGATTTAATTCTAAGATTCTTTTGGCTATATTAGTTTCATCGTCAAAGGTCTTTTGCCTAAAAAGCAGATTTTCATAACAACAAATTTCTTTGTCATTTATGTTATCAAGAATAGCTTCTTGAAACTGTTTTTCAGTCAACTTACAAAGCTTTTTTATTTGAGAGAGGGCAGTAGTATAAGTAATACCACAATCTCCACTCATTTCAGCGTTTGCTAAAGCCATAATTATTAAAGCATTAATTCTTTGTTTACAATCTTTTTTCAAGCCTTTCATTTTTGCATATTTGTCACATTCTGCAAAATTCATTCCATATTTTTTATAAAGTATATAAGGATCGCTTGAAATATCGTTATAAGAATAACCATCTTCAATAATTTGATAAACCAACGAGGTATCTACATCATATTCATATAGCTCAGACAGAAGCCTTGTACCACTTCTTTTGTTAATGTAAAATCTCTTGATTTTATTGGTTGTCATATCAGACAAACCAACTTCTTTAATAAGATTTATATTTTGATCCAACTTATCAAAAGTGTTATCGCCAAAAGTCCTATAAATCTTTTTTGCATTCGCCTGCAATGTACATTGTGAGAAAAACTCGATTATGCAGTTTTTTGACTTATGTAGGTTTTCAGAACAGCTTTTAATACAAAACTGTCTATCACCTGTCTTTTTGTTTGCTTGCCAATCACCTTCTAACTCATATTCAGCATTAGACAAACCTGTTAAATAATTGCCTACACCAATAAATGGTGTGTTTCTTTTGATTCTACCTTTATCATCATCCCCAGATATAAAATTATACAAAACAATGGTGAATCCATTTTTGGATTTTATGTTTCCTCTTGGATAAATGATATGGTTATAATAACATTTAATTTTTGCCATATTTTCCTCCTTCTTGACAAAACAAAAAGCCGCCAAGAAGGCATAAAAATAACCAGACAATTATTTGTCTGGTTACTTAAAATGCCTTCTCAACGGCTAGTTAACTATTACTTAATACGGTATTAGTATAATGCCAAATCGTAATTAAGTCAAACTAAATATTACTTACGATACATTCGTTATTTTCATTTAAAGGTTTTTCTTTATAGCAAACAAAACCTTTTCCATAATTATTCATAATAACTCTAGTTCCATTGTTTAAGTCAATAGCATTTTCTTTCTCGTTAAAGATTCCATTATCACTCATATTTCTTACTTGTTCTAGCGGAGATATTAACTGAACAAATACTTCTTTTATATTTCTAATTTCATTTTTATTTAGTATTTTTTCTTTTCCTGCCGCTGTTCCAGGCACAGGTCTATAGAATAAATCATATTTTCCAAAAATATCATCAAATGATATTGATGTATCTTTTGAAAAAATAATTCTTTCAAATTCTAAATCTACAATTCCCCATTGTCCTGTAAGAATATCTGCATTAGAATTACTTTTTGCTTTTGCAAATACTGGTTGACCACTTAAAAAATGCAACTTATCTATATCAAGTGGTGTAAAATCAGGATCATTAGCCGACATAATAACATTTTTATCTACCGGCAACAAAAATTCCTCTTGAACATCATAATATTCTGCAAGTTTTTTTAGAATATTATGATTTGGAATAAAACCTCTTTCCCAGCCAGCAATAGTAGAACGAGAGTATGTCTTTCCAATTATTTTCTGCAAATCTTTAACTAATTCTTCTTGTGTTATATCTTTTTCATCGCGAAGTTGCTTTAATCTTTTTCCAATTAAAACACCATGCTCTGTTTTTTTTCTTTTATAAACTGTTTCATCTTTTTTCATAATTCTTTTTAACCTCCTCGAAAAATCCCAGAAACCACTTTATATTTTAAGCGATTTAAGATATAGAGTAAAGTGACGATTTATTTCGCATTATTTTCGCTTAATCAACAACGATTATAATTTTTTTAGAATTTTATCGTAATTTTATTGACATTCTTTTGTAATTTTGTTATAAATTTTTTGTAAAAATTTCGTAAAAGCACCTACAAGGAGGATTTTTATGCAAAAATGTATCTTGGCAACAACTGCCGACAAATATGAACTTCCTATTGCAATCGCCGATTCATTTCTTGAAATGGATAAACTATTACGATTAACTGAGGATAGTTCAGAACAATTAGTAAAAAATATAAAATATACTGCCAGGAAGTATCATTTTAAGATTCGAGTAGTTTGTTTGAGAGGAGATCTTTTGTGAGAAAAAATAGAATCATTCAACTTGTATGTATCTTGCTATCAATTCTTTTTCTTTGGTTCTGCTTAAAAACAGTATTATTGATCAGATTTGTTCCATCAGAATCTATGATGCAAACCATAATGCCAAATGATATTTTATTCGTAAATCATTTAGCTTATAAACATAACAACATCAAAAGAGGCGATATAATTGTTTTTTCAGAAGACGGTAAAGATGTTGTAAAGCGAGTAATAGGATTACCAGACGATATTATTGAGATAAAGCAAAATGTCGTTTATGTAAACGGAGAAGCTTTAGTAGAAGAGTATGTAGTTGGAAACACTGTGTCCAATATATCTTCTTATACTGTTCCTAGAGATTGTTATTTTGTATTAGGTGACAATAGAGAAAATTCAAATGATTCCCGTTTGTGGGATGAACCGTTTCTTTCTAAATCAAATATAAAAGGTAGAGTATTTGTTTCTTTTGGCATCCTACCAAAACCTCATATTCACGCATACTAAAATAAGCTCCTCATATGAGGAGCTTATTTTTTATGCTTGGCGACTAAAATCTTTTACAATCTTCACAAGATTTTTTTCAATTTCCGTATGACTACAAGCAATACAATCTTTATTGTCATACATGTTGAAAAACGCTTGTACTTCATGCGAATTTGGATTTATTTCGCCTTCTTCAAAATAAATAGCTGCTAATTTTATTCCCTTTTTCCTAGCCGATTTAACAGCTTCTGTTACTAGCGATCTGTTGCGTGGCGCTCCGTCAGATAGAATCACTAACAATTTACTGCTTTCAGCACGAGAAAGTAACTCTCTAGTTGCAATTTTAATATCGTAACCATCTTCATTACCTCCTCCTTCTCGTCCATGTAGGTAAAAATTCCAGCTCATGCTTCTTTTGCTTGTTTCTTCCCAATCCTTAATTTTCTCATGTACAACACAACTACAACTGTCAAAAGCAACAATTTTAGTTGGCATAAATTGAGAAAATCCTGTTTCGATTATGGAAGCAGCAGCACATGCTGATTTTCTTTTTTCACCAGACATTGAACCAGAATTATCTATTAGGATGTATACAGCTCCATCAAATGTTTTGCTCTTGCCTTTTTTCTTAAAGATTTCTGTATCTCCATAAGCAAGTCCTGTAATTAAACTTGCATCAATAGAACCAGAATTTAATCTAGTAAGATTAGGTACAGAACGCGATCTTAAAAAACGATCACAACTTCTTTTAAAAGCCTTGCCTCTTTGTTCTAAAACAGGTGGAAGATTATCAGTTAATTTATAATCTCTTTCCATTTCTTCAAAAGAAGAGCAAATATCTTTCATTGTTTTTCCATTTGCTTCAATAGCATTTCCTTTTCCCCCAGAAATTTTTTCGGTTTTTTTAGGATTTCTTTTTCTATTGATTTCATCAGATGTATTGATCTGTTCAAAAGTATTTTGCCTTACTTCCTTTGAAGCAGCTTCCATTTCGGCTTTGATTTTTGCAATATCATCTTCAATATTGCCATCTTGAATTCCACCAGATTGCTTTGTGCTATCTTGTGTTTTTCCAGAAGCTCCTGCCTGGTCCTGCTTTTTTTCTTCTAAATCCTTATCAGATTCTTGATAAAGTGAACTTGATGATTCAGCCATTGCTTCATCATTACATGAACCATTTTCATTGTCGGTAGATTTTTTCTCAGAATCGTCTTCTGTAGAACTACTATCATTTTTATTAGAACTAACTTCAGAATTTACCGGCTGTCCGTTTAAACATCCTCCATTTTCTTCGCTTTTCACATTATTAGTAGCTTCCTTTGACTCAGACGGTAGAGTAGAAGAGGACTCATTAGATTCTCCATCAGAATTATTACTTCCAGTACTTTCAGTAGTTTCTTCTTCAGAACATTCATCTTTTGGATGCTCTCTTTTTATCATCATTCCATTTCCACTATTGTTAGACTTATTTTTTGTTAATTCGTCATAAACATCATCTGGTAAAGTAACTTCTAAATCTGAATTAGTAAACAGCGAATCCACAGCGTTGTTTTTCTGCTTTTCTTCTGTAGCCTTCATTCTACCATTTCTAACTTCTTGGGTTATTAGCTTTGAAATAAGCTCTTCTAATTCCTTTCTCTTATCATATTCATCACTTGGTATACATTTTGAATATTCAAAGAAATAAGGTGCGGCTATTTCACATACCTTTACGGCATTTTTTGCCATCTGCATACAAGAACTTGCAACAATGCCAGAATAAATATATGGCATCATTTGTTTCAAATCTCTTTCAATTTGTGTACCCGCGAAGTTTTTCTTAAAGCCCATCTCATACATTTGAGAAGTAGCAAGCATCAAGATGTTATTTAATATACATCTTAATTTTTGTTTTGGATCACTACCATAAGTGTCATTCGATTTAAGATAAACTCTTGCTCTAAATTTCTTACGAAGAGCTGCAAATCCATAAAATTTTGCAGGGCGTATATTTTCTATACGACCATCTTCGATTGAATTTACCAATCCTAATACAAAAGATTGTAACATGCTATAAGACATATATATTCTATGATTAGCTGGTAAATCATTGTTTAAATATTCCACATATTCATGTGAATTTTTAAATCTTTTGGTAGTGCTTTCTAATTGTGAAGCAAAATATTCAATAATTACTTCACAACCTCTTTGTACAGCCCATGAATAATCTGAATCTACAGTAGAACGAAGATGTTGTTCTTCATGTCCATATAAATAATTCACAGCTTCTACAAAATCCTCATAACTGTCTATGTCCAAATAATTATTTATATCTTTAACATTTATATAAATAGTATTGTTATTTGGATCATAGCAAGTTGGTTCATCTAATGTGAGCTTTACACTTGGCTTTGTTCCTTGATAGTCGCCTAAGTAAATAGATGACATCATTTGTAAACTAGGCTCAAACCTGTTTTTAAATTTTCTTAATGTTTGTTCATCAACCATATTTTTCCTCCTTCTTGGTTAAAACAAAAAGCCGCCAAGAAGGCATAAAAATAACCAGACATCAATTTGTCTGGTTACTTAAAATGCCTTCTCAACGGCTAGTTAACTATTACTTAATTCTTTATCAGTATATAACTACTTCGTATTAATGTCAATCAACGCTATTCGACCTTAATTAAAATACACAATATTTTAATTTTGACGATTTTCCCATATATATAATATATATTAATTAACTAATCAACAACAAAGAATTGTTTCTTTATTTAGTAGGGGCTTCAAAGCTAGTAAAATCAAGGCTTCCGAAACTTACCTATGTAAAAATTGACAGAATACTATGTAAAAATTGACAGAGTTCTATGTACTCCCTGACAGAGTACTATGTAAAAATTGACAGAACCAAACAATATAGATTCTGTCAAAAAATACATAGTATTCAGTCACACAGTACATAGTTAAATTTAAGGTGTTAAAAAATCTTTAATCAATACAAATCAACGGCAACAAAAAACTTGAAAAATCATAAAAATATAATTTTTAGACAATTTAGTTGACATTAAATCGTAATTATGATAAAAATACATTATTCAAAGTTGATTAATTTTAAAAAATTTGTTTGGGATTCATATTAAGCCAGAGATAATTATTGGTAATAGAAAATAATGGGCCAAACAAGAAGTCAGTCAATCTTTACATAGTATCAGTCAAAATCTACATAGTATCAGTCAATCTTTACATAGTTAGAGGACAGAAAAATAGACTTCAGTCAAAATCTACATAGTATCAGTCAAATCCTACATAGTATCAGTCAATCCTTACATAATATCAGTCAAAGACTACACAGTATCAGTCAAAAATTACATAGTATCAGTCAATCTTTACATAGTTAAGAGGCTTTTTCTACACCTGCAACAGTCATTTTCTACATAAAATCAGTCATTTTTTACATAAAAACATTGAAAAACACGCTGTAATAGCATAAAATGTATGTATAAAAATGAGAGGCGGGAATATTATGGGAGAAAATAAGAATAATAGTCCTTTAGAGAAAGCCATGTTGGTAAAATCCAACACATTTACTACAGCCAAATATGGTTCATCATTATTAGAAAATAAGTTAATGGAAATTGCTCTTACCAGGATCGAAGAGGATAAAAACGGCGATTTAAAAGCAGAGCTATACCCAAGTGAGCTTTCTAAATTGTTATCTAATAAAGCAAATGTATATAGAGATTTGTTGGTAGCATCCAAAAAGATGATGGGGCGCTCTATTTTGATGGAAGATGGAAAAGGAAATTTTAGAGCATTTTCTGTTGTTCCTAATGCAGATTACATAGATGGAGTTTTTACTATAAAGTTTAATTCTGTATTGAAAGATCATATTTTAGAATTGGAAAGCAATTATACTACATTTGAGTTGTCTCAAATGATGGCTTTTAGTAAAAACTCGACTTTTAGATTATATGAGATACTAAAGAAAGAAGCTTATAAGATTCCAAATATTAAAAATGGTTTCATTGAATGTGAGTATAATATTTCAGAACTTCGATTTATAATTGGTCTGGCAGACATGGATGATGAAAGTGTTCAATACTTTTTAGAAAGAAATGGAAGAAAAGATATTGATTGGGACCAGTTATTTGATGTTTGTGAAAAAAAGAAATATACAAGCTGGGGAGAATTTAGAAGATGCGTATTGATACCTGCGCAAGTAGAGCTTGAAGAAAAATCAGATATTAAATTTGATTTTGAAGGTATTAGATGTGGCAAGAAAATGGGGAGAATAGTATTTAGGATTTATAATAATATGCCATCTAATTTAGATGTTATCGACGAGAAGAAGAGAATTCTCGATATGAAAAAACAAAATAATCGTCAGCTTGAAATGCCTTTTGACAACTTCCCTGAATTGTATGATGAATTTTGTGGGCATAATGAACTTGGGAAAGAAGATATTGATCTACTTTTAAAGAAAGCAGGATATGAAGAGCAAACAGTTAGGGATGCAATTGCTCTAGCCGATAAGCAAGGAGTTATAAATAATTATGTTGGTTGGCTTATCAAATGCATTGAAGACGGATATACAAAAACTGTTGTTATTGATGGAAGTAGTGAAAAAGGTGAGCAGGCGCAGCAACTTCAAAATTATGTGGAAGAAAATTCAGAAGAAATAGCACATAATGTATGGTTAAAGATTATGCAAAAGGAAGATTTTCCTAAATTTGTTCAGGCTATTGAACATAAAGGATTATCCTTTGAAAATTATGATGCTATTTATGATGATAAAGAAAAAGGACAAATGTTTGTTGATTTTAAACTAGGAAAAGGTATAAATATATAACGAATGATAATACGAACTCTGTGGCGAAATGTCCACAGAGTTATTTTTTTTTGAAAATATTTTAAATTATTTACGAAAAATGCCTTTTTGAGATTTTTCGTATGATATAATGATTTTCAAGTTGAGCAAAAACTTAATAGTAAAAAGGGAAAGGAAGTGTAAAAGGTTGAGCCGCTTCGAAAAAAAAGAAGTTGAAGCTTTGTTAAAGAATTACAAGCTTTTGAATTATAACAAAAACAACGATTATTGCATGAACGCAATGTTTTGCAATAATATTGGTTTTTCTATAAGTGAAGAAGATCTAAAGATTTTTATTAAATCTTTTAGCGACTTACAGTCTTATCCTTACAAGGGCAGTATTTATTATGACATATTAAAAGACAGATACATTAATGGAAAAACAATGGATGAAATTGCATCAGAACATACAAAAAGCATTTCAACTCTATACTTGTATCGTAGGCAGGGTATTAAAGTGCTAACCAATTTGTTTAAGGAGGCATTGGCAGATGAAAAAAAAGCTTGTGTGTAGTTTAGGAATGATAATAACATCTGCATTATTGCTAACAGGGTGTCAAGTCTTTGATAAAGGTGGAGCTGGAAAAGAAGGATTAGTAAAAAATATTGAAAATGGAATTTATGTTATGTCAGATAAAGGAGATTGTTATGTTCCTAATACACAGCATCAGAATTTTAAAGACAGTACAATAGTAACATCGGCTGATCCATCAAGAGTTGTTTTTTCGGTTAAAGGAAACAATGAAATTCCTACTCTCTATTCAGATGATAAATTAATAATGTATTCGTCTGATGAAATTCCAGACAGTTTAAATGTTGAAAAATTTTCACCTACTGGATGGACATTAGGAATATATGGTCTAACGGAATCTACTAATGGTGGCTATAAAATAACAAAAGATTGTTTGGTGCCAGAGTCAAATGCATATGAAGTTTTGTCTTCAGTTTTAACAAAATCAAATGAAGTTACACTCTATTCCATAGATGATAAGGTTTTAGATGAAAAATTTGATTTTACAAGAGCTGGAACATTTCCGGCGATGGAAAAGGGAGAAAAGCATACATTAGGTGTATATGCTGGAACTTATTATGCTGATATTGTTATTCAAGCAGATACGAAGCTTTGGGCTTCCCAAATAACTTCAACAACTGCTGGATATAAAAGAACCAAGGAAGGATATGCTGAAATATTGATTGGCAATCTTGAAGATGGTTATTACAACTTTGATGGAAAGGGCTTAGTCAAGGTTGTTCAATCTGAAAAACGCCCGTAAGAAAGGAGCAAAAAATGCAGGAAATTATTGAACAGTATGGAAAAGCTATTATGACAGTTGTTGCAATTATTTTGTTAATTGCTATTATTGCTGCTGTTACACAGGGTTCTGGTGATGTGTTCCAGAATTTGATTTCAACATTTTATGATAAGGCTGCAGGAAAAGCTAATATCTAATTGAGAAATGCGCTATAAAAACTTATTTTATAGTGCATAGATAGTAACAAATACAAGGGAGTGAAAATCTCCCTTATATTTTTCAGATAAATAATTACAAAAAAATTATTATTTTTTTACAAAATAAGGAGGAGCAAAATGGCAGAAAGTAAAGCGCCAAAAAGAGTTAGGGCATCAAAAGTCAAAGAAGAGAAATTGGAAGTTGAATCAATTGTGTCTGAGGAGAAGGAAGATGTAATTGAGAAGGAGCTGGATACAACAAATGATGCAACAGATGATACAACAGATGATGCAACAGATGTTGTAATTGAGCAGCAGGAAGATGCTGTAGAAACTGAAAATAATGAAAGTGAGTCATCATTGTCGGATGAACTTGTCTCAGAAGAAGATGTTGAAGTGGAAAAGAATATCTCAGCAGAAGTGTTTGGAGAGGATGAAGAAGAACTTCCAATTGAGTTTGATGAGGTAGATAAAGCAGCATTACAGGAGACAAAGAAAGCAGAGCAGGAAGATTTGGCAAAAAAGATGTCTAAATCATTGTTTGTTTCAGATGAAGAAGAGCTCCTGGATAAAAAGCTGTTAGAAGCTGGGCGAAAAAAGAAGAAGGAGCTGTATTCAGATGCTGTTATTCCATTACATGATGAGGTGCAGTATGTTTCTAATTCAGTGATTCGTAAAAATGAGTTTTTGAATTTGGTTGATTCAATGCATACAGGTCGTATTTTATATGGAACAGTTGTAGGTATTGAAATGTATTGCGGTATGGTTTCAGCTGTTGTTAAATATGGAGAGTTCTTTAGAACTATTATTCCATTTGATTATTTTACAACTTTAACAAAGGATGATGAGAAGCTGATCAGCAAGAAGGGAAACAACAAGTCTGTATCTGATGCAATAAAGCGTAAGCATATAGAAGATCGAATTATGTCAGAAGTTGATTTCATCGTAGGCAAGATTGATGAAGAAAATGGAATTGCTATTGCTAATCGTATTTCAGCTATGAATCGTAAGAAGATTAGCTTCTTCTTTTCTCGTAGTAGAAATGGTGAATATGGTGTTAAAGAAGGAATGAAGGCTGAGGCTCGTATTGTAAGAGCTACTTCTAACTATTTATATGCCGAGTTGTATGGTATTGAATTTAAACTATCAGCTGAAGATATTGCAAGTGTTCATATTGCTGATGTTTCAGAAATGTATCCTGTCGGTACTACTGCGCCAGTTAAGATTTTGAAGTTGGATAGAGAAAAGAAGGGGAAAAATTATTCTATCAAAGTAAAGGTTTCTATTAAAGAAGGAATGGAAGATAGAAGATTAAGTTGCTTTAATTTTTATTCAAAGGGATCTAGAGTGCTGGCAACAGTTACTGGTGTAGAAACATATGGTATCTTTTGTCGATTAGAAGGTGCCAACGGGGTACTGGATGTATTATGTAGTTATCCAACTAACGAGTTTATTAGACTTCCGCATGTTGGTTCATTAGTGGCCGTAAGAATTACATCAAAGGACGAAGAAAACATCCGGTTGAATGGTCAAATTGTTAAAGTTCTTAATTATGGAGATTAATGTTGACTTAAATACATAATTAACACCAGTATCGAAAACTGAATAAATTTAATTGACATAAGTACGCAAAGAATATATAATCTGAAATAGATATAGTAATTATGTAAAAGGAGCGAGCGTACCTAGCACTCGTTCCTTTTTGCGTATTTCTAACAAGAAAAAGGAGGATATATTATGTTAGAAAATGTTAAAAGTAAGATTGATGGTGCTGTAGTTACGGGAGCTGTAGTTGCATCTAGCATTGTTCCTGCATTTGCAGAGGATGTTTTTGATGTGGCAGGTTCTATGTTTGAAACAGCTTATGGCAAATTACTTATGATTTCAACACCAGTATGTGCAGTTGTAATTATTCTGTCATTGATAGTTGCAGGACTTGGTGGTGAAAAAGGTATGGAAAAGGGAAGAAAGGCTGCAATTGGAGTTGGTATTGCTTGGATTTGTATTAATGGTCTAGGTCTTTTCTTGAACTTTATTCAGCCGTTTATTGCCAATTATTCAAATTTAGGCTGGTAAAAAGTACAAAAACAATTAACCAGAGGCGCCAGCACATTTGATGTTGGCGCTAATTTTTTTGAAAGGAATAGTTTATGACTTGGATATTTGAACAATTAGTTGAGTGGTTGACAGATTCATTAGGAGATTTTTTCTCTTTATTTTCTGCTGAAATTCTTACATTATTTTCACTTGATAAAACATATTTTGATAGCAATGTTCCTTACATTACAAACATTTCAACAATTATTACAGGGCTTGGACTTGGAATTGCAGTTGTAATATTGATTTGTGCTTTGGCGAAAAATATGCTTGGTGAGTTTTCTGATTCATATGAATCGCCTCTTCGTTTGATTGGTGGTTTTTTTGTGTCATGTATTTGCGTTGTTTTTGGAAAGAGCATTGTTGATCTAGAATTTAATATGTTTGCTGATGCATATATAAGATTAATGTCTGTAGGAGATAACTCGGCAGGATTTTCTGATATGTCAGGACTTCATGTGAGTGGAACCAGTACAGCTCTATTGGCTGGGGATGTTTTAACAGGTGGAATTAATCCTGTTGATCAAGTCGCAGCTGCGGCTACAGGTTTGTCTGGATTGATATTAATAATCGCATTAGCGATAGAATGGTTTAAGCTTCTTACAGAAGCTGTGCAAAGATATATTGTTATTATGCTTTGTTTCTATTTTTCGCCTCTTGCTTTTGCAACAGCAGTAAGTAAAGAGTCTACTAGAATATTTAAAGCTTTTATTAAACTTGTGTTTTCGCAGCTCTTACTTATGTTGATGAATGTTATTTTTTTGAAAGCTGTATCTAGTGCAATGAATATGATGAGCGGAAATGTTCATCCTATATTGGGAATTATATTTATTATTTCATTAGCACAAATTGGACAAAAGATTGATAGTTACTTTAAAGCATTAGGTCTTGACATTGTTCAGACAGGAACGGGATTAGCAAGTGCAATTCTTGGAGGTTCTGCAACGGTTTTTGCTGTTGCTAAAACTGCAGGAGCTGTAAAAGGCATAGCAACAGGAACTTTAGCAAAGTGGGGAGCAGGTCAAGGTCTTGCTAATTTGGTTCCGGGATTACAAGGTATGGCAATGAATACTGCTTCTGGTGCCAAAGGTTTTGCCAATGCTTCAAATACTGCAAATAATGTAGCTCGTGCAATGGCAGATGATACATTAGCTAATCAAGTGGCTAATGGAAATGTAGACGGCAGTGCGATAGCCGATCTTATGAATGGAAAGAAAGTTGGAAATTCTAAATTAGAAGATATGACAGGAACTCTCTTTAATGAAAACAATGGTCTTGAAAATCTGCAAAAAGCTTGTGCCGACTCAGAAGAAAATCCATTTGATAAGATACCAGACTTAGAAAATGCAAATATTAACATCGGAAATGGACGAGCTAGTGCTGTTATGCCTAATGGTGCAGAAGTTGATATGCGCAAATTAAGAGCTGGTGAAAATGCTCCTCAAAATGCTACTTTGTTTGATATTGGTGGAGAAAAATGGATGGCGCAGCCTAAATTTGAAAAACATGAGCCTATTAATTCTAATCCAAAAGTTGCTAATGGAGAGACTACATCGTTTGATAATGCGTTTGGGCCACAGGCAAAAGCAATGCAGGCGGCTACAAATGGAGCATCTTCTGTTACAAAAGTGGCTAACGGAGTATATAGAGCCAGTGATGGAACTGTATTTGCTTCAACATTTGGAGAGAATGGTGAGTTAGTTAAGGGTGGAACAGCTGTAACGGGTGAGAATATGATGGATTCGTATTCAGCATTTACCGAAGCAGATGTAATGAATACACCATTTGCACAGGATGGATATTGTGACGATATTGGAATTAGCAATAATTACATAGATTCAAGAGCAAATGGTACATTTAATTCAGCTATGCGCGATTTAGGACAAAGAGATGATTCATATAATATTACAGAAATTGCTCACGGTGATGATTCTACTTTCTCATTTAGAACAAGTACCGGTGGCGATTTTACTTGTTATGATGCATCACAATATACATCTTCTGATCCAAGAACGCCAATGGTTGAGTTTGATGGCGGTAAATATTATGTTGGAAAAACTGCTAATGCCAATTCATTTAGTGCCAGGGGTTCTTCGACAACATATTCTAATAATGTTTTTATGGCTGGAGAAGGTGGCATAAATGAGACTCATATTGTTAAACAAACATTGCCAAATGGAAAGACTTTTGTTAGAGAAAATTCAGCTAGATAATAGGTGACTTTTATGAGTAAAATTTTTGATAATAATGCTACCAGCTATAACGCTGGTAGCAAAAATAAAGATAATCAAATAAAAACAGGAGCTAAAATTGGTGGAGGCTTAATTGGTTTTGCTTCGGCTATAAAAACAACTTTTTCATCAGTGTTTTTACCACATTGGGCTATAGGCATTATTATGTTCCTTTTTGTAATGTGTGCTATTTTTGGAGCAACAAATTTTGCGAGTCCGAACATAATGAATAGAGTTCAATCAGTAAATGCACTTCAAAAAAAAGTTGATGAGGGAAAATCTTTAAACAATACTGAACAAAAGGATTATGAAATCTTTTCTAATCCAGATGATTTTTACAATGGCGCATCGGATAGAACGAAAGAGATTTTTTCAAAAGTAACTGATTATAATTCTAGTGCTACTGCCTTTACAAATGCTACATACAATTTTTTACAGGATGCGTATGACAACAAGTTTGCTAATGCTTTAGCTGATGCGAAAATGTTTTTAAATGGTGAGAGTGTAGTAAATTTTAATGAAGAAATGACAAAGCAGCAATTTTTAGCGCAAGGTAATCCTTTTGCTAATGCGAATATTTGTGCAATTGCTTCTGCGTATGCAGTATTCGATGACACTTACGAAGAATCGACCTTAAAAAAATATGATGAAGTCATGGGTGATTCTTTTACACAGTCAAGATTTCTTACTGCTACATATTACTGGGATTCTGTAGATGATGGTAATAATAAGGCAAATGATGGAATTGCTAATAACGAAAAAACAGTTACACCTGTAGATGTATATAAATATAAATCAGTAAATTATGATCTTACAAAAAATGAGTATTATTCATATCTGTCTTTTTTGCCGGTAGGTGATAATGCGATCGTTAAGGTTTGTAAAGATACATTGTCTAAAAGAATAGAACATGAACAGGTTTATATTGATGCATATAATAACGATATAAAGAGGCATCAAAACAATTTGTCTAATGTTACAGCAGATATTAAAGACATTGATGCTGAAATAACTAACAAAAATGAAAAAATAGAAAAACTTCAGAAAAAAAACAAGGAATACCAAGAAGATATTAAGAAAAAACCACGAAAAAAGGATTCGCTTCAAAAGAAGATTGATGAGAATAATAAAGAAATTGATAAGTTAAAAAAAGAGATTGATGAGCTTAATATTAAAAAAAGTAATAGCAATAATGGTTATGCAGTAGAGTCTGCAGAGATAGAAAGGCTGAAAACTAATATGCAACCGCATATTGATGTAAAGAATTTTTGTGAATATGTAAAAGCTCAAATATCAAGTGGAGCAATTGCTGCTACTGTAGACAATATTGATATTAATTACATGGAAGAAACTTATGCAAATATAAAGTGCTATGAAATGGTATATAACAAAGACAAAACGCCAAAGGTGGATCACAAAGTATCTGATGAAAAAGGTTCGCTAGAGGATAGCTTTCATGGTTTTGCGACAAGAAAAAATGATGCCATTTATGTTAAAGGTGAGAAAGAAATGGTATTTCCAGAAGTTGATATTGAAAATTATGCGACAGTGCATTTGGAACCTTTTTCAAGTGATTGCTCTTATATGTTAGAAACTTTTAAGCTCAAACCTAATGATTTATATGTTCAGTCAAAAACAGCAACTGAACATATGGCTGCAAGTTTTATAGCAAAAATAAGAAAACCTTTTGTTTGGGTAAAAAATAAATTTGAAGGAAAAACAGATGAAGAAATCAAGAATGATTATTCAGATGGATTGGCTATTACAAACGAAATGGCTTTTTGGAATTATTATAAAACACTTGAAGCAACAACATCTATGGCAAATTATAGTAGTGCTAATGCAACGCACGGATGTATTTTGTCTAAAGAAGATATACAGAACTATATAAATAATGCAGTTGCACAATGTCCAGACTTATCACCTAACCGACAAGAGTTTATGAAAACGGCACTATCTTTAACTGGTGCGATTCCTTATCAGTGGGGAGGCAAACCTGTCAAAGCAGGATGGGATGAAACTTGGTGGTCTACATTGGCAGAAGGAGAGTACAAAGGATTAGATTGCTCTGGGTTTGTATCGTGGGTTAGATGGACCGCATGGGATATTCCTACAAGTTTAAGTACAGGCGGGTTTGCAAGTTCAGATATGTGTACGGTGATCGATAGTCACGATTTAAAGCCGGGTGATCTTGGCGTAATTTACTACGGAGGCTCAAATGGTAGTCAGACAAACCACATAGGTATTTATTTGGGAGTTGATTCCGATGGAAACAAATTATGGTGCCACTGTGAAGGTGGCAATGGTGTTGTCGTAAATAAAACAAATTGTTTTAAGATATATTTGAGGTTGAATGATAGCTGCTTAGAAGGTTCTGATAAGTGGAAAGATTGGAGTGAATTTCAATCTTATGGTTTCGCTGTTGCTGATGCGGATGCAATGAATGTTATTACAAGTTGTTTAATTGCAGAAGATTCTAATGATGTTGGTATGACAGCAACAAGTGAAGCGATGGCTAATCACTGCGGCGGTGGTATAGGCCGTGCTGTTACAGAACAACAAATGTTAGAACTAGCCATGTCGCCAAGTTATTTGGTTGCAGGTTCAGATAATGGACATTATGTATCACAGTATGAGGCTATTTTTGTTAGGCATTCTAAAAGTATTCCGTCACCAACAATGACTCAGTATCAGTTAGTAGAGGGTAGTATTCATGGAAGAAGAACATATATTTTAGACGATGCAGTTAAGTATTGGAGATCTAAAAATATTACTTCATTAAAAGGCTATACATTTTATGGACAGTTTCCAGAAGGTTCTGGAAATAATTTCTTTAAAGCTAATTAGAAAGGATAGAATATGTTAAGAATGACGAAAGAGCAAATGAGAAAAATGGAATTGCAGGATCCTCATTTTGCAGAAATGAGAGATATATATGGTTGTGTTAATTTAAGTATTTCAATAGCACTAATGCTGGTTTTGCTCGGAATGATATATATATGTTCATAAGAAATCCCTCCCTATTAAAGTAGGGAGGGATAATTTTTAGCATAAATCACGATAGCATAAATAGGTGATTCCATTTTCATCAAATGGATATATAATTCCACTTGCAGATATATATGCTTCTAATTGTTCATATTTTTGTGCCCATTCCATAGACATATGACGGCTTAAATATGTATCGCCAATAGGCTCAATCCAGACACTATCATATATATCATACCTTGATAATGGTGAGAGAGAGCTTTCTGCAGGAACACTAAATGGTGTTTGTTGCGCATAAACATTAAAATTGATTCTTTCAAAAGGTATATGCTTTGTAGCTGAAAAGATAAGCTCATTTTTTGTGGCATCTACAATAGCCCAGGCACCAATATGTTTCTTTTTATCTAATTCGCACCAAACTGGCATATGATAATATTTTCGTAGTTCTGAAAACATTTTATCAATCTCGCTAGTGTCAAATTTTTTAAATTCATCATTTTCGCCACAACCTAGTGTTTCATAAGTGACACCAAGAAAATCGCAGAGTTGTCGTAATGTTTTTTTAGATGGCAAAATGCCTTTTTCCCAACCAGATATGGTAGAACGCTTAAAAGGTTTTGCACGACCAATATACCGAGAAAAGCTGGAACCAAAAATGTCTTGATCTTCTCCACGGCGTTTTCTTAATGCTTTAATTGTTTTTCCAATGGCAACATTTTTTTCATATTCGGCAGGACTATCAACAGGTCTACCCCAAATGTGTCCATCTTTACCGAAGTTTTCATCTAATTTTGGATTCTTTTTTGGCATCTGTTAGCCCCTCCATTAATAATAATATACATCGTAATCAATTCTACATTTTTTTAAACAAGTTGTCAAAATGCAACTGGTTTTTAGTATTCTTCTAATATATCATTACTGATTTTAGATGCTTTTCTCTTTCGCTTGCTTGCTCCTGCGATATAATGTTTACTGGTTTCAAGAGAAGAGTGGTTTAATGCTTCTTTTATCATATACACATCACCCGTTTCTTCATATAGAGCAGTTGCATAAGAAGCTCGAAGAGTATGGGTGTGTGTGCTGCTTGGCAAATTTGCTAGAATAGCATACTTTTTTATCATTTTTTCTATAGAGCGAACAGACATTCTTGACTGTTGTAAAGAGATAAATAGAGCAGTCTCTTCTGATAACGGCTTTAGTAGCGGCCTGCCAAGTAATAAGTATTCATCTATTGCCTTTTCTACAGACTCACCAAAATACACCTTATCTTCGTTGCCACCTTTCCTTGTTATATGTAAGCAAGCATTTCCTTTATCATAATCAGTAATATTTAAGCCACATAATTCAGATACACGGATACCTGTACCAGCCAAGATATAAATTATTGCTAGATCGCGAAGGCGTGTTTTTTCATAGTATTGTCTTTCTTTTTTGCTTAATGAAATACCGTTTTTTATGGTATTAATTAGGGCGTTGATTTCATCGCGGGTTAATGCGTTTACTTCTCGATTATGTTTGGTTGTCATATCGACTAACATACTGGGGTTTGATTGCATTTGCTTTGTTTTATTATAATATTTATAGAAAGAACGCAATGCAGATAATTTTCTTGCCGTAGCATTTTCTGATAGAGTATTTCCTGTTTTAGTGGGTTTTGCTAAATATCCTTGGATTTCTAGTGGCGTAACAGTTTCTAAATCCTTTTCAGACAGCTCACAAACATCTTTTCGAGAGTTGTCAGCTATATAATGAAGAAATGCATTAATTTCATAAGCATATTCTAACTGTGTTCGTGATGATTTATTAGTTATCTTCATTGACTCAAAGAAATAAGATGCAAATTTTGGTAGTTTATTTAATATTTCTTGTATCTTTAAATTGTTTCTTTGATCTTGTAAATCCCTGTAAGTGGCCATAAAAACACCTCCAAATAATAGATGTTTTAATTATACCACATAACTGTGCGCAAAACTATAATTTGGCGAATAGTTGCGGAAAGTTTATTTTGCTGCTCTATTAAGTATGTTATCCCTAATAATAAAATTTTTGCAATTAAATACAGACCTAACATTTTTATAAAAAGGATAATTGCATTTAATGCATAATCAATAGAACATAACCATAATTTTATTCTTTTAGGAAAATAATGGTCTATTATGGACTGCATCATATTATATACAGCAGGTTTGAGTAATGTCCGAATAATCGGATCGTCACAAATGTAATATAAAACTATATTTACAAATAGTTTTGTTGAAATTTTAATATTCATAACGAATACCTCCTTCTACTTTAAATATGAAAAAAAGTTATTTCATATGTACTTAAATATGTCAGGTAGGATTTTTGAAAATTCGTTATGCGTATTTTGCAAAAGAAAAAGCACTAAAGAATCATATTCTCTAGTGCTTTTGAATTATTGAGTTATATAATCAAAGATACTATATTGCTTATACAGTCCTTTGACTCGCAAATCTCTTTCTTTTAGAGTTTCTTTTGAATAACAATTCCATTTAGGATATGCTAGGTTTGGTGTATCTTCCAAAGCAACATATTCTTCCCAAATGTCTGGCATCCTCTCATAAATGTTTTTGCTTTCGAAAAATTTACAATTCGGGCAAAACCAGCATCCGTCCCTCATCTGATTTCCTGGCAAAAAATATTGAGGCGAAACCATATCGTATTTACGACATAGCTCCATTGCCATATCTTCAGTGTATCCATACTTTTCAAGAAGAGATGCTCGATCTGGTTGTTTATGAAGAGATTCAAGTCTTTTTGGTTCATCAAGAGCAATACCAACATACTGCACTTGATTATCATTAGCATGAAGTTTATTCCATTCGTTCATAGGTTTTAATTTGCAATCTTTTCTGATTGCACATATACTTGACGATGAAACAAACCCGTAAGTTTTCCCCACTCTTTCAGGATCTGGACTTCTTGTTAACTTATGATAAAAGTTAGTTAGAAAGTCTTTATCCTTTGATCGAAGAATTTCTACATTATAGCCCCAAGATTCGAAAATCTTTTTTTTCTCATAAATGAAATCTATAATATCGGGGTTATGGCCAGATATGTTTCGTTTTAAGTCATACATCACTTCTACAAAAAGAATTGTAACCTTATCTCCGGGTTTTAATAATTCTTTTTCATGCTCGTGAAATAATATAACTGTTGCTGTAGAGTCTTTTCCGCCGCTCCAGCATATGATGTGATTCGTAGAAATAACACTGTTATTTGAAAGCTCATTCTGATACATTGATCAGAAAATCGCATTAAAACGATGGCTAGGCTACTCGTACAAGTTCAACCACCTTAATCGTATTATTTCTCACCTTACGAAATTTAGGCTGCGATGCCCTCTCTTTCTTTTTTAATTCTACGAATCATCTTTTTTACAGCGTGAAGTTCAGCTTTAAGCTGTCCTATGCGCTGATTAGAGATCTTTATAGATTCCAGATCTCTATTACTGTTCTCTCGTTCAATATCAATAGTTAGTTGATAATCAGCGATTCCTTCTTCTATTTCTTCTTGAAGAACTTCAAGTTCATCAAGTTCTAATTCTTCTAGTGATGTTCTTCCATCACCAAAATCTTCTTCGCTTGAACAAATGAATTCTTCATCGAAGAATTCAAGACCACCATTTCTATCGAATGGTTGGAATATGACTTTCTTTTTATTCATATACTTAGTTTTATCCCCTCATTAGAGGGGAAGGACAGCCTTTCTTCTGCCCTATTTGCATCCCCTCTATTGGGTTTATTGTTATATTTTGTTCTTATCAACTGCGAATGTTATCTTACATCTTTTGCAAGTGCCAACATAGTTATCACTTTGCAATACAAGTATTAGTAAACTTCCGCAATTTGAACACTTGGCCATTTTCTTTACTTGCTTTTTCATTACGCAGTCTCCTTATCTAAAAGCATTGGTACAGCGACTGTTGGATTATAAATATATTCCTGCTGGCGTGAGACAATTTGATGATAGTTAAATTCGCCACCATCAAACTCATCTATTACAGCCTTTTCTTCTGATGTAAAATCAGAATACATTTTCTTTCCATAACCTTCTGGAAGCCAACCTTTTTGCTGACTACCAAAGATATTTAACTTCTTTAGAAGTTCATCATCCTTAAAGGTAATGTGACAAGTACCTTTCTTATAAAAAGTGAGTTTCAGATATTTAGTATCAATATCTTTAGAAGTACCACTCTTCTTTGCGGCAATAAGCGCATCATTTAATGTAGAGTCAAAAGTTGTCTTTCCATTATCCAAATAATTGAGTGCTTTTTCTATATCAGAAAGCTGCTCGGTTAGACGATAATGACATGGATCAAAGCTATTACAGAAATTATCCCATGCATTCATGAATGGAATGATAACCTTTTTATTGATAATCCAGCTCTTGTTGGTTTTCCAACCATTGTAATAATGAATGTTCTTTGACAACTCATTACTATATGAATACTGGATAGAGAGTTTATCAAAAAGTTCGATTATACAATCTTCAATGCCTCTCGTTAGCTCTTTTGACATCTTGATCTGTAAATGAGCAATGTTATATGATGAAAAATCATAGTCTAATAACTCATTTACCTTTGAGGAATATTCTTCTCGCAGGTTAGATGTCATATTTCTTGTAAATCGAGGATTCTTGAACAGTGCAGTCCAATACTTCTCTCTTACTCTCTTAATATACTCATTTTCGCTTAATTCTGCTCCATCAATCTTTAATGCAAGCATTGGGTGATACCCGTTATCGCCAATAGAATCTTTTAAATGAGGCAGGAGCTTCTTATAATCTCTTATAAGTTTAATTCCTGCTTCAACTTCCAGCTGATACATTAAAATAGCATTTGCTATATAATCGTCAGTTGCAAGTGATGTCTCCTGCTCTATTTCGGCTTCAGCATATGCTTTCTTTCCAAGATATTTCAGCAAATCATCTTCTTTAGGTTCTTCTTCTGGCAAAAAGACCTTAATGATTGCAATTTCTACATCTGTAGGTCTTTCTGAATTAGTAAATGTATGTGACATAAACTGAATGTCAGCATTTACATCTTCAAGCCTTCTGATCAAGTCCTTGCGTAAATTAGTACAAGGATTTTTGAGGGTTTCTGCATTCAAAATGCAAATAAGACCACAGCCTGCATGAAGCATTTTTAAGGCTTTATCTAAATGCTTGTCTCCTTCAGAAAATGGAGGATTCATAAAGATAAGATCATAACGCTTTTGACTATTAAAGCTCAAAAAGTCGTCATGCACTACTCTATAGCCCTTTCCTGTTAAAACAGATTGTAGTTCTGTATCAAGTTCAATACAGTCTATATCAGCCTTTCTTCCCAAAGGATAACCATTTCTTGTTGTGGCATTATTGATGTTTGCTCTTACGCAGCTGGCAATATTGCCACTTCCTGCTGATGGCTCTAAAACATATGTAATCTTAGACCAATCAACATCCTTTGTGATTTCTGCCAACAACCATTCAGGTGTTGGATAATATTCTATGCTATTAAATTTACTCATAATTACCTCTTTCTGCTCTCCGGCACAAACCAGAGAGCTTTTTTATCAACTCTCTGATTTATACTCTGAGAAAAAGAGTTTTGTTTTTTTTTGAAATTCCTAATAAAATTCTTTAATTACATCTAATAAGCTTAATGGAAGTGTTATGTTGTTTATGGATATATTATCTTCTATATGCTCAATTAGAGTATTAAATTCCAATAAAGCTGTCGCTTCTGTTGAGTCTGGGTTAGCATTTTTATACGCCTTTATGGAATCTCTGAAAATATTTATATAATTTTCAATTGAATCATTAGTCCAATCATAGCCTGCCATATAATGAAAAGCATCAATTAGCCCATCAAAATAGTCAAACTTGGCTAGTTCATAACAATTAAAATTATAATTTTTAAGTGCTTGCTCTGTAGTTACACATTCTGATAATGGAGTGTTTGCATTATGGGATATTGTATATTCAGCGTCATATGCAACTTCGCAACCACATTCAAAATCCGAAAATTCAAAATGCAAAACAAAAGGAATAGATTCGAGATATTCCTTATATCGCTTTGTTATACTGTTCAGATTGATATAGAGAGGCGAAGAAACAGCCCAAGCACCAAAATAATTTAGGTTATTTATAAAAACCCATCTACCTGTTCCAGAGAATGATACTGTATCAGTATCTAAATCTTCTTCTCCTTCGGTGATTGTAAAATTATAATCACCATATTGTGTTGCTTTAATTGCTTCCCAAAACAATTTGTAGTCAACGGTTACATCAGATATTACATTAATTGAACCTGCAACATCACTTAAATTTGCCATATTTTCTTCCTCCTTTGTTTTGTCTAATGGCTAAAACAAAACACTCCCTAGCATAAGCTAGAGAGTATTTCGCTTCTAACTTATACGCTGAGATAACAGAGAAATTACAATAAAGTGTCTTTGATTTGCGAATATCCATCTTCGCAATAATCCCAGTCAGTTAATTCGCTGCAAGGATACATGTTCGGAATTATTATTTTTTCGCAGGAATCAAGTTCTTTATATGAATATTCTTTTATATTTGCGTAAAAATTCTTTTCCAGATATTTCCGCATTTTTGATTCGCTATCAAAGCAAAGTATATGTATATATGACATATTATCTTTTACCATTAATTCGTATGTGTCTAACCATACGGGTTTTGGTAAAATGCCATACCACATGAGTAATTCCGCATTATCACAAGCTCGGATCCTTGAAAAGCATTTTGCTTCTGCGAAACCAATTTGTGTTTTTGGAATCATTTTATAATGCTGCATATATTTTTTGGCAGCTTCTTCTGCAGACGCAAGGTCTGTAAAAGTATCAATTCCAATGCCAGCATCGCTTGTGACACTGAAATTATTTGAACCGGAGTAATTTTGCAAAGTATATCGTAGATTATTTGGTTCATTTTCTACGGTAAACTCTCTAATTACTTTCCATTTTCTAATGTCAGCTCGTGATACGGTATACACCGTATCACCGACATTTAATAATCTTTTCTGCGTGGAAATGGTTGGTTGTGCCAAAAAATCAAATATTGTCATTTGAACAGCTTCCATAATCGTCACCTCCTACAGCTCTTGAAGTATATAAACACTTCCAGAGCGTGTCACTACTCGGATAGTTTTATCTGAGAAGTTGTTAGTGATTTTTTGGATTGGGGATGTATGCAAAAGCTTATCTTCGCCGTTGCATTTAATCACCAATTCCATTGGTACGCCTTCTTGCAATAAATGAACCCTAGCAGTCAAACCACTTAAATCATTTTCGCCTACAGAACCTTTTTTGATAATAATGTTTTCCATCATATTTTCCTCCTTCTTGAAAACAAAAAATGCCGTCAAAAAGGCATAAAAATAACCAGACAAATGATTGTCTGGTTACTTAAAATGCCTTTCCAACGGCTAGTTAACTAATAATTAATACTAAGTTAGTGTATCGCAAAATCGTATTAATGTCAATATATTAGCCTTATAATTCTTCTTTTATGTGATCTAAAAGAAACTCTTCATTGGTGTTATCCAGCCATTTTGCAAGATTTCTCATTATGTCCATTTCAACATTTCGTTGGCTGATTCGGGAGCCTCTTGTACAATAATCCTGGATATTTTGATGATTATATCGCAGCGTAGTCATATTGTTTTCTTTTAATTTTTCATTTATATCAGTTAAGAATTTCAAAATGAAGTTATTCTTTTCTTCTGATGTAAGAGTTGGAACCTCTTTTACGATTGAAAATCGACTACGAAGTGCCTTGTCCATGATGTCTACTCTGTTGGTGGCTGATATTAAAATTAAAGGTGATTTTTTTGACCGGAGCATATCAAAGCATTGCATTAAAGTGATAGTTACACGACTTATTTCACCACCAGTTGCGCCATCGCTTTCTCGCCCTCTTTCCTGTGATATGCAATCTATTTCGTCTAACATAAATATGCATTCTTTATCCCAGACAAACTCAAAAATCTCATTTATTACAGAGGTTGTTTTTCCGAATATTCCACTGAATATCTTTGCAAAGTTCACATAGATGAATGGCATATTAAGTTCATGTGCTAAATATCGAGAAAAAGTTGTCTTTCCAGTTCCGGCTGGGCCATATAAAAGTGTTGTATTTGGATATGACTTCTTAATAATATTTTGAATTATATCTGATTTTTCTTTGGTTCTAATTATTTCTTCTTTTATTTCTTCTGTTCTTGCAGTTTTGAAATAATTATTAACATTAAAATCAGAACAGTCTTCACATATTAGGTAATCTTTTAAATTATCTGGTATTAAAATGCTATTCATAAAAAACCTCCGTTGCCCAAAGGCCAGTATGAGTTTGTTGTGCTTCTGATTCTAGAGCTAAAAATAAAGTAGAATACATGTCATTTGGAGGATATATTATTACTTCTGCCATTCCTTCTTTTATTAAAATAGCATTAAGACAATTGTTTTCTACATCTTCCATATTATTTATATCTACATTGTTTTTGAGCCAAACATAGGCAAGTGTTCTACCATACTGATCTGTTTTTTCTTTATCGTAACTTAGATATAAAGTGCTATATGACTGTAAAAATTCTTTGGTAAAGTTACTGGCTATTTCTCCCTCTTTGCAGTTTTTCTCTTTATCAGAATGGACTGATTCGGGTGTGTTTATTTCCAATAATCTTATTTTTTGTTCTCCAGAACTGGTGGTTACGACTAGAGTATCTCCGTCTACTATTCTTTCTAAATGTGCTTCTACTAATTGAGCTGATTCTTTAGTAGTATTTTGTTGAGTGGAACCATGTTCTGAAATAAGCTTATTTCCGCTAATGATAGCAAGGACAATAATTAAGATTATGAATCTAAATTTGTAAAGCCTAAATTTCTTCACCGTTAGCCTCCAATTCGTGTGCTAATTGCAAAGCAACTTCTTTATATCTTTCTTCTCGATCCTTGTTTGCAGCTGGGCGATCCAGATATTTTAAAAGATAATTATATACATCTTCTTTTAAGTAAAGTGTTGGTGAAAATCCTTCTACTGGGCATAAATCGCCTTGTTTTTCCAACTTTGTTAAGTACTGACGAGATATACATAACATTTCAATAACACCTTTTTTTGATATAAAATTTTGCGTTAGAAATAAACATTTTGCTTCTTTATTCATAGTTTTAATCCAACCTTTCTCATAATATTTATATGCTTGATAGAGTGTTATCTGCCAAGCATATAGTATTTATTTATGATACAGAGTGAATCTGTTATCATCACAAGAAAAATGCGACCTTTTTAGCGAGTGGTCGCAAACTCGTATAGAAAATTAATTGAACGGAAGTTCATCTTCGTCTGGCATTTCCATGAATCCAGAGTTGTCTGGTGCCGGACCTGCAGGTGATGGAGCAGATGAATTATTGTTAGAATTTTTACTCTCACAAAATTCAACACTGTTGATAAGCAGCTCAGTGCCATAAACCTTCTGCCCGTCTTTATTTGTATAATTATTGTTTCTCACTTCACCTTCAACAAGGATTCTGTTGCCCTTCTTGAAGTACTTTTCAACAAACTCGGCAGTCTTGCCAAAGCAAACGCAGCTGAAAAAGTCAGCATCTGGATCACCTTCTCTTTTAAACTGTCTGTTTACTGCGATGTTAAATCTTGTTATCTGTGTATTGTTACCAGCTCCAAATCTAACATCAGGATCATTTGTTAATCTTCCCATCATAATTGTTTTGTTCATAAACACTCTCTCCTTTATATTTAACAACTTATTTACGAAAGGACTTTCTTTCTGTAATTATACTAACACACAGGTTGCACTTTGTCAACTCGAACTATTGTTGCGCGAATTCTCTTTTTTATATCCTATTAACAACAATAGCAAAGATGCTACAAAAACTAATATAATGGCTATGTCTTTAGAAAATATCGCGAAGAAAAATAATACAATGGTACAGGTTAGTTCAAGCAATTGCTTTAAAGGTTTAGATTTTATTTTTTTTATTAAAAAAGTCATAATTCACCTCGATTATTTTGTAAAGCTATCGGTTATGCTTTGAATAAATTGCTCATCAGTTGTTCCAATAATGTTAAGCATACAGTTGTAACCATTTGCTTTAAAACACCACCTATTTGATGTTAGCGTATCCCCTGCAATAGACAAGGAGTTTGTTACGCCTTTTGAATTAGGAAATACTTTATCGACAACTTTGTAATAAATACAATCCATATTCTTTATTTTTGAATGTAAGTCCATTTTATTTACAGTTGTTTCATAAGTAAAATCAGTAGGAGCAATCTCTTGGATAAAGGTAGGCAAAAGTATTTGTGCCTCATATGAACTTGAATATTGCGCATAGTCGCCTACAATATCTTTGCTTGCTATGTATTCGATTACTGTGCCTGCATATGGTTCGGTTTGACTATTCGGAGCTTTTATAATAGTCATTCCATCGTCATTTTGAGATACATCCCAGTTAGAAGGATATTTAAAAGAAACACCGCTGGCATCATCTTTAAATGTACTGCATTCAAGTGAGATTGCAGCTGGTTCATATGTAGACCAAGAATTTAGCACCTGATCCATCAATGCAAACACTTCATTAGTTTTAAGTGTTTGAGAAATTCCTTGCATACAAACGCCTTTACCATCATAGATAAAGAAGTAGTCACAAGTTGTTAATTCTATTGGAAGTGAGTCTTTTTCTTCCATATAATAAGCAGTTCCGTTAGACCATTTTAGTGGGAAGGAACCTACAGTTTTATCTGATAGATAGCCTCTAGCCCACATCAAACATCTTTTTTCACATTCATTGCCATTATTATCAAGTAATATCGCAGTTTGCTTCATCATATAATTAAGGTTTTGATTATATACTTCTAACGGATCAGACATTTGATAATTTAAAGGAATAATTGATATTTGAGTATGAGTTTTTAAGTCTCGTAAGTATATAACCTCTTGCGTTTCATATGCTTCAAAATTTTGTGGCATTTCTACTTTAAACTTGAAATAAGTATTGTTTAAAGTGTTTCCGGAGCTACTTTTCGAATCTATTTTTGAAGCATTTGAAATATTAGGGGAGCCTACAGAAGTATGTGTTGAGGCATCTTTTTTTATGTCATCGGATGTTACAAGTACAGTTTTACCATCAACGCCGTATGTTGTGCTGTCATCTTTCTTTTTGTTATCTGCAGGTTTTATCATTGCAAAAAGAAAGGCGGTAATAATTATGATTGTTAAAAATGTAGGTACAAGTTTAAACCATGTCTTTATTTTTGAGGATTCTTTTTCATCAGATGAATTGTCAGAGTCTACATCTTTTGATGAATCCTTTTCTGTATTTGCATTTTTCTTATATTTGTCTTCGGCTCTGGTATCAATTCCTAGTAAGTGAAATATTTTTTTGATATTCATATATTATTATTGTCCTTTCTGCATCATAGAAGGCATATCTTCTGCTGAGATTGACTGTGGGTTTTCGCTTTGCGATTCAAGTAAAGCATAGGCGTTAGATAAAACATTATGTTTTGAAGCTACTGCTATTAATGCAAGCAAAATCATTATAAGTAAAAATCCAGAAGCCCAGCTATAAAAAGTATTTATAAAGCTCTGACGAGATTTAAGGCGGTTTATTTTTGCCTGATATTCCTTCTTTCTTTTCTTTTCTATTTCTATTGTTTTTTCATTATTTCTCATAAAATACCTCGTTTAATAAAAATCTAAACTGATTTTATCTGTGTTTTTATCGTAAATCAGTCGTGCTGAATATCGCTTGTTACTCTTTTTAGAATAGAATCCATTTAGTTTATTTGTTCTTCCAGTAGTAAGCATTTGATCGAGTTCTGAATTAGTACAAGGTCTACCAAATATTTTTCTGTATTGAGTAAATGAACATTTCGGACATTTAAGCATGGCGTCATTGGACTGCAGCTTTTCGTGACACTTTGGACATGCAATAGATGTATTTTGAAAAGCTAAATCTTTATCAAATACCAGTTCAAAATGGTGTTTGTATTCTTCGTTATAGGTATATTTGATTCTTGCATCAAATTTTTTGCCGCTTTTTGAGACAAAACCTTTTATGGCAGTTTTACTTGGCTCATCCTTATGTGCCAGGGCATATGCAATTTGATTGGTAGTCAATTTTTTCTTGCATAATTCTCCTTGAATATAAAATTTACAAGGATTTGTCTTGTCTCTAAAGCCAATACAACCATAACCGCCGCTTTGAGTTCTTAGTAGTTTTCGTTTACATAAAGGGCAAATCAGCTTTTTCTCATCGGAATTATCTGTCTTAAATGGAATTATTGCAGTTCTGATTTGTTCTGAGCAGTCATTTCCTTTAACGGTTTCAATTTCTTTGGCAACATAAGCGTTTAAAACACTTAAATATTTTTCATAACTCATTTTGCCTTCTACTACAGCATCTAGTGCCAATTCCCATTTTGCTGTCATAGAAGGGCTTAATACCTCTTTGATTGTAAGGTTTAATACATCATAAACCATTTCTCCAAATGCATCAGAAGAAACAATCTGTGTTTTAGGATTTATTTTTATGTAGTGCTTATTACTTAATTTTGAAATAATAGCTGCACGGGTAGCTGATGTACCTATTCCAGAGGACTTGATTCTTGCTCTTTCTTCTTCATCTTCAATTAGGTTTCCAGCATTTTCCATTGCTAAAATCAATGTACCTGAACTATATCTTTTTGGAGGAGAAGTTTTTCCTTCTTTTATTGCTATAGTAGCTACAGGGAATTTGTCGCCAGATTTAAGAAGCAGTATTTCTTTCTGTAGCTCGCTTTCAGTTTCCTCTTTTGTATTATATAGCTCTAGAAATCCTTTTTTTTGCAATATTTTTGTTTTTGCAAAAAAATTCTCCCCGGCTATTTTGACACATATATTTACATCCAAGTATTTAGCAGGAGGCATAAATATAGACAAAAATCGTAATACAATTAGGTTATATACTGCTCTTTGCTCCTGAGTAAGTTCTTCGATCTTTGATACTTGACCTGTAGGAATGATTGCATAGTGATCTGAAATTTTTGAATCATCCGTGTACTTGCTATTGATAATATTTGCATAGCTATCATCTGAGAGTATCTTATTCGCAAAACGCTCTATTTCAGTAATGTAGGTTAATCCTTGTATGTTTTTATCAATTTCTTTTGCTATAGCGCTTGATAATACTCTTGCATCAGTTCTGGGATATGAAGTAAACTTCTTTTCATATAATGCCTGCGCAATTGCGAGAGTTTGTTCTGGCGACATTTTAAATCGCTTTGAACACTCGGCTTGCAGCTCGGCTAGGTTAAATAAGTTGGGAGCAAATTTTTTCACTTCCCTTGTGATGGCTGATTCTACAATTGCTGGTTTGCCTGTTAATTCGTTTAATAGGTATTGCGCATCTGATTCGTTTTTGAAGCCGTTCTCGGAATACAATAAAGGACTTTCATAATACTTGCTTTGTTTTGTGGCTTTCCATTCCAGCTCTACATTGTTGGTTCCTGTTAATACCAATTTGTAAAAGGGAATTTCTTCAAAATTACGAATTTCTCTTTCTCGTGACACAACCATGCCTAGAACAGTAGACATTACTCTGCCAACAGCAATGGTGCATTTTTCTTGCCCTAAATTTTGTGCCAGTAAATTAGAGTATTTAATAGTAATTGCTCTTGATAGGTTTAAACCAGTTGCATAATCTTCTATGGCCCGCAAATAGCCAGAAGCTGCTAAATTATCATAGTTAGATTTATCTTTTGCTGTTGCAATTCCATTTAATATTTCTTCATTTGTCTGTGAATCAATCCAAACGACTTTTTGATTTATGTTAGGGTTTATTCCAACATAATCAAGAATGAGATATTGTAAATATATACCCTCTCTCGCTGGATCACCGGCAATGTATAGGGTGTCTATATCGTTTCTATGATATAGTTCTTTGATTATGTTTAATTGCCTTTTGTTAATATCGTCTGAAATTGGTTCGTATTTATATTTTTCTGGCAAAAAGGGTAATGAATCCATCGACCATACCTTTAATGATTCATCATATTTTTCTGGATAAGACATTGTTACTAGATGTCCTAACGCCCATGTGATAATATATGATTCATTTTCATAATAACCATTAGAATATGTAGTTGATGGTACGCCCAGCGCATAAGCGAAAGCTTTCGCAACGGATGGCTTCTCAGTTATGATGATGCTTTTCATACAATCCTCCTAATTTATGTCGCCGATAAAAAATCTTCGAGATAATTCTTCATAATATAGCATTTCAATCTCTTCGGGTTTATAGCCTTGCTCTAAAAGACTTTTTAGTGGTTCGTATGAAGCTTTCCCAAAGGATGCATATTCTAACATTCCGCCATATAGTTCTATTAATTCAGCTTTACTATAATCTCGGATAATTTCTTTTAGGCTGCCTTCTTCTGGAAGATCATTTAATCTATACTTTTCACGCAAATATAGTTTTAAAAAGTCATAACTTAATGCATTTCCATCTTGAAAATATCCTGCAGGTAATGCATTAGTAATTTGTTCTCGCAGGTTTCTTGTGACATCACCCAGAGTCGCTGCGTTGTACATATTCTTTCTTATTTCTGTTAATGCTCTTAAACGGTTGCCGTCATTAGATATGTCTATTACATCATCAATATCATCCCGTAAAATGGTATCATCTGGTGAATGGGGAATAAATTTACCATTCTTTTCTACAACCATTACAGGATCAGCATATAAATTGATGTGTACAGTAACTTGTTTTTTCTGGATTAAGTTAAAGACATCTACAAATATTCGCTCATAAATAGCCTGGCTATCGTCACCAATAGTAGATGTACCAATTATATATTCGGCTATTTTTCTTTCACCAGATTCCGATTCTGTAAATTCTACGCCTTGCTTTTTCCATTTTGAAATCGGGAAAGCACATTTTCTTGGTTTTGTTGTCATCATTTATACCTTCTTTCTTAATTATTGAATAATCGTAAATTTAGCAACGCTCTAATATAAAATAAATGAGCAGACATTCTTAATTCAATGCCTACTCATTTTATAGGTACGCAAAAAGCGCCATATCATTGAATTAGAGAACCCGTTGCCTCGTTCCTTAATTAGTGTGTGTGGTTAAGAAGATTCCATTACAATGCTGGGTATTGACTCTTGCAAAAGAACAGCCCTTTGTTTCTTTCATCTTCCCACAACAGCCTCTAATAATTTCCGATTGACTTTGTTGCTAATTCTTAATGATTATTATAGCAAATCAAAAATATTGTTTTGCCATTTTTAGAAAAAATAATGAAAAAATTTATATAAAGCAAGTGTTGCCTCGCATACAGCTTGCGCTCCAAATGGATTTGTAATTAAAAATCCAATTTTTGTATAAGACAAAGTGCCAGTTCCCCAATTGTCTAAGATGTTTTTTTCGAATAAAGAAAGGACATCTTCATCGTTATATGACAATGCAATTAGGGTTACTAAAATTAAATAGATTAACAATGCCATTGTCCAACGACCAAAATCTAATTTTAGTAAGTATTCTGGTAACAGTGTGAGCCAACCAAGACCTAAAATGATTAGATGCATCTTTTGAGATTTAAGCAATGCAACAATATATCGTATTACTTTTTCTACGAAAGGATACATAATAATTATATAAAAGCCTAACTCTATAAATGCGCGTGGACGAGCCTTTAATTCTTCTTTAAATAGATTTACACCCAAAAATTCTGCATCTAAAAAGTTTTTATAAAATGATCTTCCCATCATTTCATATGCTTTATTTCCAATATTGTAATATGCTGTCTCGTTGTGATTTCCTATAAATGCGAAGTATAAAAACCAAATGGAAATCATTATAAAAGAAGCTGCAAAGCATATGGCGTATTTCTTCTTTTTGGTTGTTAAGAAGCGATATGCTAGTCCTGCTAATAGCACATTGGCATATAAAAAGGTAAAACCTTCATGTGTTAATTCGCCAATTATTGCGAGAACAGGCAATAGAAATAAAAACTTATCGGTTATGAGAATGACGGTTGATAGCATTGCAATAGCAATTAATACTTCATCACTTCTACCGAGGTTTGCTCGGCTTGTAAATGATGCAATTATGCTAAAAGGTACAATGAAAGCAACGATTTTTTTATGTTTGAATCTAGGGGCTTTCTTTATAATAAAATACCAGCATCCAATAATGATAAATGTTAGTATGATATGTTCGATAATTAAAAATGTAAGAACTTGATGGAAAGAATTTGTTCCACCTAGCATATAATAAATATGACCTATAAACGCTCGTGGAATAAGTCCGTAAGTGTAATTGAACAATACTACTTCTGCGTTCATAGAATCTAATGAAATAGAAAAATAATGTGACCAGATAATCCAGAAAAATGCACTGATAAGTGCTAAAACCCAATATTTATTTTTAATAATATTCAGATATAACTTATTCATAGTTTTAATAATAAAGGGAAGCTGAAAAACTTCCCCTTATTACTCCTTTCTTAGCTTGCTGACTGTTGGGCGGCAAGTCTATTTTCTTTGTCACATGCATCAGAATCTGCGTAACATGATTTGCAGTTTAGCATTTTGAAATATGAAATGTAATCCTGCATTTCTTTGATTACGAAGCCGAAGTCTGCAAAACTCATTCTCATTGAGTTTTTCTTTTCATTTTTCTTTTCTTTAGCAATGACATTTAATCTTCCGTCAGTGTTTTTGATAACCGGTGCATCAAAATTTGTAAGAACAACTTCAACAGGAAACTTGTCTGTTGGATGAACTACGATCTGGCTCTGATACACAGGGCAGGTTCCGTCACCATTCTCGTTTCGAACTAATGGCTTCATTGAGGATTCAAATACTACCATATCCTTTGCAGTAGGTGTTGGAGCTGCGCACGGCTTTATTTCTCCCTTTTGAAACAAAATACCAGCTTCTTGGATTGCTTGTAGTAATTCTTTGTTCTTTGGGTATTTCTCAAGGTTACTTTTAATAAACTCATATTGCTTCTGCATTTCGTCCATTGTAGTACCCTGTAAGAATGCTTCTGCAGGAGATAATCCCTTTAGGCTGCCAAACATAAATTTTTTTGTATATGCTAGACTATTAGCATTTTCTGGAACAGCACTTTTTGCTGGCCCTTTAAATTCTAATTCTTTTGCTACTGCTCTTGCAATAGCAAAATCTTCAGCTATAGCATTTACTTCACTTGTAGACCAGCGCACTGTCACTGGCTCGCGACTTTCGTTTATGATTGTTGCTCGAAATCTTGATGTCGAACCAACAATTGGTAAAGGGCTTTCCTCATTCCTGCTCTGAGCTACAAAGAAATGTGGCTCAATTGAAAATGTTTGTTTTGACTTGATTGTTACCAAGTCTTTAGCGTATTTATATGCCATATTATTCACCTCTGTTACTTTCCAGACTACTTTTCATAGTCTTATTATACTACTATTAGTATACATTGTCAATGTTACGATAGGTTGTTAATAGTCATTTTTTATCTCCTTTCAGATTAAAGTGTTTTAATCTTTTCGAGCTTTGCTGCTACAGCTGCGCCACTATGACTACAACCTATAAAATCACCAACATAATCAGTGATATTTAGTGCGAGATACTCTTCGAAATACTCAATAAAATCTCTTATTTCTTCCACTGTGTATGTTTCTTTTCCGGCATCTATGTCTTCAATGATGGCTTTTAATAGCCAGAATACAGCAAAAGCATTTTCTAAATAATTCATGCTTTGACTGTATTGGCTCCAAATATCATCAAATGCACGATAAGAGCCTTGGAGTTCAACATGCACCTTAAACATAAACTCAGACTTTCTGTTGCGCTGCATGTAGAGATTAAAAAACTCTACATCACTTTTTAGACTGTAAAATTTTTCGTAATACTCGTCGTTACCAACTAGATTACGAGCAACTTTCTTGATTTCATCAATTTTTATCATTTTTCTTTCCTCCATAAAATCCACCTAGCAAAATGCTAGGTGGATGGTTTAGTTAGAATGAATCAGTCAAAAATGCGTAATCACTCATTTCTGGGATCACTACATCTTCTTCTGCTTCTTCTTCTGTTTCTTCTGTTATTTTTTCTGCATTAGTCTCTATTAAGGGTTCAGAAACTGATTCAGATTCTTTAACAACTGGTGTTGTTTCAGAACTTACGACATCAACAGCTTCTTCGCTTGGAGCGTTTTGCTGTGCTGTTGCAGGTTCTTTTGCGATGTTTGCGTTTGAAAGCTTTTCGATTAATTCACTCGCCTGTTTTGAAGTGAGTTCTTTAATCTCATTAACGCCATAATCTAGTAATGCGTCTGTACTTTCGCCCAGCAAATCCTTGATAAATTTAACCTGCTTTGCTGATGCTTTTCGCTCAGCTTTAGGCTTTTCTTCTTTTGAAGCTGTTGGCTTTTTAGATGATGAAGTTGAACTTGAAATAATTACAGGTTCTGTACCTTTGACTCCATCTGCAGCCACCCATTTTTTGATTACACCAGATGAAGTGTTTTCTATAGTAAGTTTTACTATAGTTTTTTCTCCATCAATCTCTGTAGCTTCAAACTCGGTTATGACAAAGTTGTCATAACATTTGATTCGGCCATCTTTTACAGAAATGTTTTTACACTCTCTTCCCCAGAAGATAATTTCTGGTGCGGTGTAGAGTTCTGTGCCGATGCCTAAGCTAAATCCGGCTATTGCTGTTGGATTTTTTTCGCAAGCATCAGAGCTATTGGCAAAGCCATATGCTTTTCGCTCGCCGACAGTTATTAATGAACCTATTTCACCATTATTGAAGAGAGGTTCAATAGAAAAACCATCAAATCCTACTGTGTCTTCTAAAACTCTTTCATCGGTAAAGCGCTTTTTGTAACAAAACAGCTTTACGGTTGCGTTGTCAGTATTGTAGTTGACACTGGCTTCCTTTGGGTAAATAACACCTATTCGTGCTTCTACCTGTTTTTTGTTTAAGACATTAAATTTTGCCATATCTTTTTCCTCCTTTTCTTGGCAAACAAAAGCCGCCGAAAAGGCATAAAAATAACCAGACAATTATTTGTCTGGTTACTTAAATGCCTTCTCAACGGCTAGTTAACTATTACTTAATACCCTTATAGTATAGTGGTATTTCGTATTATTGTCAACAAGAACTCGCTCTAGTAAAAATACAAAGAGCAGGTTGTTTTTTGTTAAAGACTAACACAGTTTGTTAAAACAGTTTTAATTGCTAATCTTTCATCTGGAGGACAAGTCTGAATAACAGATTCGTCTAATAATCCAGATAGCTTTACTACATTGTCATAATCGGTTACATAAAGCATTAAAGCTCGCGCAAAACCTCTTATGTTTAGAACGCTATCAGTAATTTCATCACCTACAGCACCCATACACTGTTTGTAAAATGTTGTTGCTTGTGTAAAGCAATCGCACTTTTTATTCCACGAAGGGAGATTTTGGATTTCATCAAAATCAAAGCCAGCTCGTCTTACTTCTGATGCACAAGCACTTGTTAAAATGTTTAAAACATCTTTTGGTTGCTCAAATGTAATTGCCTTAAAACGAGAAATGGTAGCAGTATTTGCTTCTTCGCAACCTTCATATTCCTCGTTTTGTGTACCAAACAAATGAAAATCTGGATGAATAGGTAGTTCGCCTTTGCCCGGCACTAATAGTTTCCCTGTACCATCACAAAGTGGATTTGCTATAGCGGAAAAAATATTTGGATCAATCATATTCATTTCATTGAATATCATTACACCGCCATCTGTTAACGCGTCTACAAACACACTTTTTTCTTGAACAATACTTGTGGTTGCTGCTAAAGCCTTGGCTTTTTCAAATTCAGCCAGCTTCTTTAATGCAAGTTTTTGTTCTTCTGACAGAGCTTTTTCTAAAACCTTGTCAATTTCTTCGGCATTTTTTTGATGCGCTATTGCAAAGGCTACTACTTTATCTCGAATTTCCTTTGCTTGATTAGCTACGGATATTTCTTCTGGTGTGAAATTTCGTAAAAAATCCTGCGCACTATTGTCAGTGGTTTTTTCTCCAAAAAAAGATACCGTATTCATCTGCCGATTAAATGATAATAAATACCAAGGTTGCCCGAGCAACCATGCTACAGTTTCCATAAAAGCATTTTTTCCACATGCTTTTGGCCCTTGACATACCAATGGACAATTCATGAGCGCAGCCCTTACTGCCCTTGCCAGCTTCCCTTCACCATATTTTTTGATTTCAGCTTTAAGCTCCGCATCAATATATATAGTTTTTGGTCTTACTGATGGATTGATATATGTTCGATACTTTGAAAGGCATAATCGTATTAAACCATCACTAAAATGATTTGATCGCATTACCTCTAATACCTCGTCCATATATTCCCTGGTTTGATAACCTCTTTTTACAATTTCTGCAATAAGTTCATTTACAGTTTTATTGTAATCTAATGAAGGTAATCCATTTGGATCTGACCAGCCATTTCTAGTTACTGTAACATTTTCTGATTTTTTTGTTTTGTTTTCAGATGTTACAGGAACAACATTTTCTATTGATGATTCAAAAATGACTTCACATTCTATGATTCGATCATCAATTTTAACGGGCTTTATGCTTCCATATGTAGCGCTATTAACAAACGCCTTTAATGAGTTAAGCTCTATTGCTTTATATGATGCGTCGTTTACAGTCCATAATATACCGACTTTTTCTGTTGTTCCCTTTATATATACAGGGAATTTGTTTTCTACACCACTATCTCCTTCTGCAGCTAATGATAATTCTAATGCATTTTTCTTTGCATTGAAAATTGCGACTGCTTTTTCAAAGCCATCGCAAGTACTATCCTTTCTGATAGTGATTTTTTTAATAAGTTCTTTGCTTGCCATATTTTTTCCTCCTTCTTGGCTAAAAACAAAAAGCCGCCAAGAAAGCATAAAAATAACCAGACAAATGATTGTCTGGTTACTTAAAATGCCTTCTCAACGGCTAGTTAACTATTACTTAATACGGTATTAGTATAATGCCAAATCGTAATTAAGTCAATTGATTTATGCAAATACTTTCCATTTTTTTAACTTAAAATATACTTTGTCGTTTCTCTTTTCCATTTCTCTAATTAACAAATCGTCGGAATCATTGTCTACCATTTTTTTAGCAATTGCCTTAGCATTTTTAAACATATTTGGGTACAATAAGGCTTCTTCTAAAAAACGATTAGAGCCAGATTGTTCGCTCCCAAGTAAATCGCCAGCTCCACGGAGTTTCATGTCTTCTTCGGCAATTACAAAGCCATCGGTTGTTTTACACATGATATTTAGTCGCTCGCTATCTCTGTCACTATTTAAAATGCAGTATCCCTTTTTATTTCCTCTTCCAACTCTACCTCGTAGCTGGTGCAATCCTGCTAGACCAAAATTATAAGCATCTTCTATAACCATGACAGTAGCATTTGGAACATTTACTCCAACTTCTACTACCGTTGTAGCAACTAAAACTTTTACTTCGCCGTCTTTGAATCTTTTGAGGTTTTCAGTAACTGCTTCTTTAGTCATTTTTCCTGTGACACAAGCTACTTCTACACCTAGCTTTTCTTTATAAAGTTCGGCAATGGCATTTACTGAACTTTTTTGCTTTCCATCTTCTGTTTCAATCAATGGACATACAACATATGCCTGAGAACCTTTGTCTAATTCTTCTTTAATTTTTGAAATGGCGTCATTGTCGGAATTTACTATTGTTGTTTCAATACCCTTTCGACCAGCCGGCATTGTTTTTATTTCATAGATGTCATTTCCAGAGAATATATTTGATGCAAGTGTTCGCGGAATAGGTGTTGCTGAAAATTTTATGGTGTGAACGCCAGCTTTTGCCTTTTCGACTAACGCTTCTCTTTGGCGTACACCAAAACGATGCTCTTCGTCAACAATGGACATACCAAGATTTTTAAATACTACTTTATCTGATATTAATGAGTGTGTTCCAACCACAAGATCATATTCTCCGTTTTCTATTCCAGATAATATCTCTTTTCTTTCTTTTGCCTTTTGCTTCCCTCCTATAAATGCGACTCTTTTACCAACTAAAGAAGCATAAGATGATAATTCTTTATAGTGCTGCTCGGCTAGAATAAGTGTTGGAGCCATCATTGCAGCTTGATAACCGTTTTCTGCCATAACAAGCATTAGTAGAAATGCCACAATTGATTTTCCGCAGCCTACATCACCTTGAATTAATGCATTAATGCGTTCTCCTTTTGCAGCTTTTTTCATCAATGCTTCAATTGTAGATTTTTGATCTGAGGTTAAATCAAATGGCAATGAGCTACATATTTTATTGTAGTAATTAAAATTTTTTACAACAAAAGGAGAATTATTGCTTACAAGGCGATTTTCTCTTTCAAGAGAACATGCAAAATAAACTAGATCTTCATAAAGCTGTCGTTTAACACCAGACTGAAGCTGTGTAATATTTGAAGGATTATGAATATAGTTTATAGATTTTTCTTTATTTGGTAATTTAAGCGTTGTTAATACATCTAAAGGAAGTGTTTCTACTATTTTTTCTTCTTCGATTGTTTCTGATATTAAATCCCTTAAATAATCTTCTCCTATTCCAGCATATTTAGGATAAACACACTTAATTCCTAATTCTCTTTCATCAAATGTTGTCATAACTGGATTTAGCATACAATAATATTTGTCATTAAACAAAGAGATTTTGCCGCCAACATATAAGTTTGATCCTATATGTCGTTTTAGAGTTTCGCCCATATAGTAATTACCGATATATGTAACATACAAAGTTGTACCAGATACATCCAGTTTCATTTTTACACGACCTGCCTGTACCATTTTTTTGTTTCTATAGGTCCCGGATACAACTTCAACAGACTTAATCTCGCCATAAAATAAAGAATACTTGTTTACAATATCTAGGGATAAAGTTCTTGCCTCAGAAAAGTCATAATATTTATACGGGAATAAATAGCATAGATCGTAAATGTTATCTATGCCATTGTCGTTTAGTTTTTTTAATTTTTTTTCTGGTATTTCTTCTAATCTCATAATATTTAGTCCTTATTATCATTAATAAACTTTAAAAAATCTGGTATTGGAAGTGGTTTTGAAAAGAAAAAGCCCTGGATATAATCAATTCCAATATCTTGCATATCCTGTAACATCTGATAGGTTTCTACTCCTTCGGATATTGTTTTTAAACCTAATTCATGTGCCATTTCGATTGTGTGTTGCATTACGCATTTTGCTTTTTCGTTTTCTACAAAAGCATTTGTCATGTCTCTATCGAATTTTATAAATTTAATAGGCATATCAATTACATAATTCAAATTAGATTCCCTTGCACCAAAATCATCTAATGAAAAGCGTGATCCTTCATCTATCATTTCATTCATATTTTTAATCAAATGCTCTTTTCTTGAAACAACAGCCGTTTCTGTTACTTCAAAATTTAAAAGTGATGGATCTATTCCATAGTCTATCATTGTGCCTAAATACTTTTTGGCAAAATTCTTCTTTTGCCCGTTTTTAACGGATAAATTGATTTCAAGATATTTTAAGCCTAGTTGACGAATGTCATTTTCTTTTAAAAACTCACAAGTTTTTTTGAGAACAACATCTTCAATATCTGATATTATTCCAAGTTCTTCTGCTACGGGAATGAATTCTGCAGGCATTAAAATATTATTATCTTTTTTAATTATTCTTGCTAAAACCTCAGCTGATACAAAAGCTTTATCTTTTATTGAATAAATGGGTTGCAAGTAAATTACAATTCGATTTGTAATAATGGCATCAATTATTTCTTTTTCTATTTCGCAAATATATGACTTTCGATCTTCTTCATATGATTCGCCATGTAGGTAGATGTATTGATTGTTACCTTTTTGTAAAATGTTTGTACTGGATGATAGCAAGCGAAGTTCATCTATTTTTGCGCTAACTAAAGCTTTTGATTCGTCCGAAAATTCGTTATCTGGTATTTTTATAATAATCATATAGTTTTTCCTACCTTAAATTAATTAACACGAACCATTATATCATATCAAAATCCCTATTTTACGATTTGTCAGAATAAAGTGAGCTGTTCTGCAAAATATTTTGCATTATAGGTTTTGAAAAGGATTTGGTATGTTACAGTATCTCTAAATACATTTTCACTTAAATTTCCATATAATGTTATTTCATCTATATTTGCTTTTTGGTCGGATTCTGTGTTGGCAAATTCTTTCCCAAATTTAAACCCAATTGCAGCAGTATCTTCTCCTAATATTATTTTTACTGTTTCTTTGTCTTTCCCTAAAAGTAATACGCTAGATTCACCATCTTGTGTTTTAACTGGAATAGGATTTGTAGTTGTTTTAAATACTGGCTTTTTGTTGCCCTCGCCAAAAGGAGCATACTCTTTTAATAATGCTATTGCATCTTTAAACTCTGTTGGTTTTATTTCAAAATACTTTGTTTCTTTTTTTGTTGAGGAATTAGGATAATTTGAAACAATTTGAGTAAATTTTTTTGCAAAGGTTTCAAAATCACTCTTCTTAATAGTTAGACCACCAGCACCTGCATGTCCACCATAAACTACTAATAAATCAGCAAGTTGGTCTAGGCATTCTTTGATATTAATTCCATCTATAGAACGAGCTGAACCTTTTAAGTAATTAGGATTTTCTTTACTTTCGGTTACAATTATAGCTGGTACACCATATCCGGTATCTTCATCAGACAAGTCTCCAGCTACAATTCCTACGATGCCTTCTTCTGTGCCTGGCAAGTTTATTACAAATGCAGGAGCATTTTCTAAAGAGTTTTCAGTAATATATGTTCTTGCTTTTTCTACGGCTTCTGATTTTAAAGTTTTTCTTCTGTTATTATTTTGGTATGTAAACTTAGCAAGTTCCATTGTTTTAATACCATTATCTAACATCATTAATGAGGCTGAATATTTAGCTCCATCGTCTAATAATCGCCCAGATGAGTTTAGTGCAGGTGAAAGATAATATCCTAAAGTATCTTCATCTATTTCGGTTATGCCAAATTGTTCGAGGAGCTGCTTAATACCCACAAAAGTAATTCCTTTGTTTAGGTAATCTAAACCATATTTTACAAACCAATAGTTTTCCTCGTGAAGTTCCATTACATCCCCGACTGTTCCAATAGCACATATTGACATAAGTGGTTTTAGAATCTTTTGTTGTTCGGTATTGCCATATGTATAAAGTAGTTCCTCAGCCAGCCTATATGCTAACCCTGCACCACAATATCCGTTATATTCAGCGCTATTTGGGATTGCCTTTGGATCAATAATTATATCTGCATCCGGCAGAAGTCTTTCTCCGTTTTCGACAATCGCTTCATGATGGTCGGTTACAATTGTGGTTAGTCCTTTTTCTTTTGCCAAGGCAATGGCTTCGAGGGCTGCAATTCCGTTATCAACTGTGATTATCAAACCGTCGGGTATATCTTCTATCATAGAAGTTTTTAGCCCAAAGCCGTCAGAAAATCTTCTTGGAATTTTACAATTGACTTTTGTAAAACCTAAAGTGATAAGGGTTCTATATATAATAGTTATGGCACTTGTTCCATCAGTGTCATAGTCGCCACAAATTGTTACTCTTTTGTTTTTAAAACTTATAATAAGCTTAGCAGCTTCGCTAATATTGTTTATCCAGTAGCTTCTGGTATCTCTTTTTTCTTTCCAAAGAAGTATTTCTCTATGCGATTTGATACCAAGATTGTTAAATATATATTTCTTTAGTTGTACATCAATAGTTTCCATGATTCTACTCCATTTGGTCTTTCTTGATTAACAGTGGCATTATATTGCCAAGAACAATGCCCTTTGCTTTCATCTTGTTTTTCCCTTGCTTAGCATGATTTAAGGAATCAAATATAAGTAATGTGTGCCATTTGTCTACTGGGTAGATTCTTACAAATCCAGATAAGGTTTTAATATAATCTATTGCTTCTTGCATTCGTTTAACTGCACCTAATTTTGGAAGTATTCTACCTGCTCCAATTGCAAATACTATTGTTTCATCAGCCGTCTTGTTTCTTTCACATTCGGCATATGCTTTTTCAAAATTGTCTATATATGTATTCATAATTTTATCGCTCCATATGTGTAGGTTTTGTGTGTATCTTATATACACATATATTGACTTTGAGGTCAGTCAGCCACGCATCTTTAGGATTTTTGGTTAAGGGAGGAAAACAGTTGATTTGTTCTCTGTTTCTTTAATGAAATTATACTACTATTAGTATGTGTTGTCAATAATACGATAAGTTGCCAAAATGAAAAAGACCTAGTACTTTCTAGGTCTTTTTCAAGAAGTTAATTATATAAAAAAGGAATGGCGCTCTGGGGATTAAAAGAGTCTTTAAGGGGATACCCACCAAGCTAGTTATACTGCTTCTGGTAAAATTTCAGATTCTTCAATCTGCATTTTCGTAGGCATAGGAATTAATTTATCTTCTTTTCCTGCTTTTGCATAGCACATTCGAAGAAAACCGACAACATTAGCAAATTCGGGCTGCTTTGGTATGAAAATTCTATCTCCAAATAATTCGGATAATTCTTCGGATAGAACTGATGCAGTTCCGCCAATTCCGATAAATGTCATATAGTCAAAAGACCAGCCTTTAGTATCTAGATCTCTTTTAATCTTATTGCAATGCTCTAATAAATATTCATGGATAATTGCATTTGATTTTGCTTGCAATGCTTCGTCGGCGATAGGAAGGCATCTTTCATTAGCTGGTTGATTCAAAATATCCATTGTGGTCTTATAATCGACTCGTGAAAATTCTGTTGAAAGCTTTCTGGCTAACCCATTTATCAAAATGTTGCCTCCAAGCTCATTGGTGAGCGACATTTCTTTATCCTGCTCTCCTGCTCTATAGACAACAAGATTGTTATTCAAATTACCCAAGTCTAACACACCGACAGAACCGTTTAAATCAATAGTATCATTTGTGTCTACAAATAAAGCGCCAGCACTTTCCGGGAATACATATTTATTCTTGATTTTAAACTTGATTTCTTTCGGTGTTGAAGTTGCGCTTGCCTTGATTTTTACAGAATAGCTTTCTTTATCAAAGATAAATTCTCTAAACGCATTTCTCTTTGGAACCTCATTGTAGTCACTAATTGGGATCCCGATGGCAACATTTACTTCAACTTCTTCTGTTTCTTTATAGCAGCACATTGCTATAGCTGATAGAATACAAGTTTTATGAATGTCGCTTTTCTTTGAAGTTTCCAGCTCGGCCTCAGTACAAGCTCCATTGCCTATTTTGTATACCTTTCCGTCTATCTCTACAATGTATGAATCTTTCTCTAATCCATCATCTTCGAAATAACCGATTCCAGTTTTGGTCCTAAACGCAAGTGTCTTTGAGATATTCGACTCTTCGTCAAAATATGCTACCTTTGTGTTATACTTGCCAGAGTCTACTGCAATAAATTTTTCTTTCATAAATAAAACATACCCCTTTCTTTAATCAAATGAACGCATCATATCTAATGCACTTTTCTTTTTGTGATTAGGTTGGAATTGTATAGGTTGATTTTGTTTTTTAGATGTTGTAGTAATTTGGGTTGAAGAAGATGATTCCATCATACCCACATCATAATTACTAATATCGCCAATATTCGTATTATCGCAAACCTTTCTTTGCAAAAAAAATGAGCTTTGATGTGATTCTGTTGATGCTAGATTTCTAAATTTGATGTAGTCATCAACAGATATGCCGAATTGCTGCTTCGCATCTAAATAATCTTGTATTAATTGATTTGTTATATCTTTAATTATGGTAATCACCTACCTTATTTTTGAAGGAAGTCCTTGCCAACCGAAGCTGGCAAGGAAAAATATGACCTAATATTAGATAATTAGAACTCGCCAGGGGAGTCGGACCCCTGATCGCCATATTGCTATGGTTTAAATGCCACATTGCGAGCTTCCAGTAAGTAATAATTTTGTTTTGCCAATGGTATAACCCGAAGGAAATGGGGCTATACTCAAAGGAGTTTTGTAAGGCTTTTCCTTACATGATTATATTATCATAGACGGGCGTGGTTGTCAATGTGCAACCAACTTAAATACGAAAAGTTATCAAGCGGATTATGCATTGCAATTTGATGAAGAAGATTAGATGATTGGTACAATTGATTTTTTATAGGCGCAACAGGTGTAAGTTGCAGCAAACTCAAAATCAGCCATATAATAAGCAATACTTTTAATAGCCCTACACCTATTCCAAGGCAGGAATTGATAGCAGAAAAAGGTTTTGGAAGATTGCCTAGTTGTAAAAAATTTTTTGTTAAGGTTCTAGCTATTCGGTACACTATAAAATATAAAGATATACCAACAAAAGAACGACCGGCTATAGGAATATAGTGAGTTAGGCATTGTTGAATAGCATTTGATATTATTGGTGTGAAGCAATAAGCTACTAATACACCAATAATAATAGCAATCATGCTTTCTAAGACACTTAAAGCTCCTTTTTTATATCCAGAAGCCATTGCTCCAATTAATAAAATTATTATTATTGCATCTATCATAAAGTACTCCTTGCTTTATGTAACTTCTAAGTCCTTTGTTACAAGAAATTTCTCTCAACTTTTCGATTATTCTTGAACCAATATGTCTTCGTTTTATCGTCAGCAACAGATTTTGTTACTGACAGAATTGTTTCATAAAAACGATCAGCTTCATCATCTAATCCAAAGAGTCGAAGGCATCTCAATATCCTAGAAATTCTCTTAAAATTGTGATCATTTTTTCGCCAGTTTTTTTTGCTTGTGAAAAACTCTATCATGACTTCTGTTGCCAAGCGTAAATTTTCTCTTACAGTCTTATTCTTACCTAGGATATATGCACCATCAGCATTTATTGTAGGAGCACCTATACGCTTGCTAGGAATGTCTGTTGGGAACATATATTGAATATAATTGTGTCTCTTTTCTAGCTGCAGATGTGTCTGGTTCAAATAATCCTTATAATTATAATAGCGGCTATCATGGGTAACAGCGAGATTCTCTCCAAGTAGCATCATTCCTATATAGCTTTCTATTGGATTATTACAAAAATAATATTTATCGTTACCTTGCAATAACAAGCCGCATCCAGCAAGTTGATCACAAATATAATTTTTATCTTCGTCATTTAATAAATGAGCTTCTGTTAATAATGCGCTTTCGATGCGATTACAATTTAAAATAATTATCCGGCTGCAAAGTCTGGCTACTAAATAAACGATTTCAGATTTCTCAAAATTACTTGAAGAAGTAATAGTGATTGCTGTGTTATACATTCTAGCTTTGTGAAGTAGATCCAAGAGCATCTCTTTTGCGTTTTTATCATGTTCGCAAAGCTCAAAATCTTCGAAAAATATGTATGTGGTATTGCTAACCTCTTCTTTATTATATACACGATGACTTATGTCTTTTAATACTGTAAACAAAGGCTCATGCCTTTTATGCAAATCATATATAATAATTCTTTTATCAGATACATTTATATTTAAAGTATCAGATGTTATAGAAATAATCTCTGCGTCTGGATTTTTAGCAAATGCTTTTGACCATCCACCATCTATATCTATTATTAGAATATGGCTATTGTCAGTTTGCTCTAATATTTTATTTATTTCAGTCATTACCAGAAATGATTTTCCGCTTCCAGGAGCTCCTAAAATAAGTTCGTGTTTGTTTCCAAGTTTATTTCTATCTGTAATGATATTGTCTATATTATATGTTTTCAAATAATTTCTCATTCTTCTGTCTCCTTTTTTATTTACTCTTCTATCATAAAATTCTTATCATCAGCTGGCTTATATATATTCTTATATACAACAAATGAATCTTCTGTTCTTTTGATAGTAAATGTATTATTATGAGAAATTTTGTTATCACAATATCGGAGCTTATATTGCCCAGTGAAAAAGCAGCTTACGCCATCTTTTTCTAATTTTATTTGATAAGAATTTTCTGTTAGCGAATTGGTTTCCTTGATTTCTTTGATGCAATCAAGATGTTTAAAAACAAAATCATGTAATTTAGAATCAAGGTATTTGAGGTATAATATGTGGATTCCCGCTCTAATAATTATAACGACAAATAAGCAAACACTTAATCCATCATAATCCATTACTGTTGGTGAAATAGGATAAAAAATTATTAATACTAGCCAAATAGTTGCGGTTATTAGACAAGTGATAGTGGTATTTTGTAATGATTTTCTTCGTTTGTTATTATATTCTGTTAAAATTTCTTTACTCATTTATTGTTCCTCACTGCCAAAATGTTTTTCATTTGGCTACTTTTTTCTATTTTGTTATGTATTTCTTGCTCGTCGGGATATATACGGTTGTGTCTTTATCTTAGATGATTGTTATGTGATATTTTGCAAGAACATTACAATCCATAGTGATGTCGTTATTCCTCCTGCTATAAGAAGAATACCTACATAAGTTAAAGTCATTCCTTTGTCATTATTCTTTAAAATATTGATAGCGACACCGATGACAATAAAAATAAATCCTGTTATCAACGCTGCTATCAGTGCAATAATTGTTATTGTTTTAAACATAATCATTCCTCCTTTTGTTCTAAATGCCTACTCCTTGATTTCTTATTTAGATGTATATTCTTTGTTCTTGGGAATATATACAGTTATTCTTCCGTCTTCAATGATTGTTATGTGATATTTTTTATCATCACTCTCTTTTACATGTGCTTCTGGTAAATTGAAATCACTACAATCAATTTTGGTTTTATCACCATTATCATCGATATAGGTAATTGTTTCTATGGAATCAGTAGAATCAGTATTATAAGTAATTACTGGATCTTCCATTTCGATACTTACAATTTCTTTGTTTTCTATCTCTTTTGAAAGCTTTGATAAATCTTCCACCACTCCATGTGATAATTGGTGGACAGCTAAAGCAATTCCAAGCGCTCCGCCTGCTGAAAGAAAAACTGCTCCTATAAAAGCAAATACCGCATCGCGGTTCCGTATACCGATGATAAAAAAAATTACTCCTATTGTTAATCCCATTGTCATAATAATTGTTAATTCAGACATAATCATATCTCCTTATTGTTTTTGTTAAAAATTCGATAGCCTTACGATTTTCCAGCCAGGACATTGTTTCTTTATATATACGGTATGGTTCGCTGTCAATACCGTGGCGTTCGCCAATATCGTCAAGTCTTGCCTCAAATCCGACAGCTTTACCGGTTAGATCCACCATCATATCTGCTGTCCAGAGCAAAATCATTTCGTTTGGTATTTCTGTGGCAAAGCAATTATGACAGTCCATATATTCCTGAGGAGTGAGTCCATGAGCTTGTATGAATTGGCCATAGTAGTTATCTAATCCAATCAATTCTGCACCTCTTTGCTCATGCCCATTCTTATTACCATATAAATATCCAATATCATGTACCAATCCAAGCAGGTACATCTCATCTTTATTCTCGCAGCCATATTCTTCTGCGTGTTCGTACATCCATTCGGCTACACCATGCATGTGTGCCATGCGTTCGTTTGTTATCTGCATATATTTTTTCCTTTAAAATATCCAATCTGGGAAAGGTCTTTTCTCATTATTGTAATTATCGTATTCATTTTTTAATAGTTCATCAAACTCTTCATCTGGGCATAATACAAGAGCACTTGCATTATTGAATGTAACAGTGTAATCTTTTCCATATTTGAAAATTAAAAACGCACGATATGATTCTGCAATTTCATCTCGCAATTCTTCGCATTTCTTTAAATCGTTACGATACCCAATTGTTTTTACTAAATCTCTTAAGATATGAATTGCTTCTTCGTCTGTTTTTGCATTAAGTCGCTTCCAATCTTCTGTAGAAAGCGGAAGATATTGCATAATTCTTGCGGCATATAAGTTTACACTTATTGAATTAACTATTCTGGCTACAATTACAATACATAAATAAATCCCATAAGCAACACCTATAACTATTAACCCGATAAGGTATACAAAAACAAAATATTCGAGCATATTCTTTGGTGCTATTTTATTTGAAATATACGGTATTTTTTGCATGAGAAAGCCAATTAAAAGTGGCGCTATAGTAAAAAACATAATTAAAAGCACAGATTTTATGCATCCAATTTCAAGCAATGCCTGTAAAATATTTTTATTTTTCTCGTATTTATTCATAGTGTTATTCTCCTTTGTTACTTTGATGTATAACTTTGGCCCGCTGGTATATATACAGTTACCCTTAATGTCTTTTTGTTAATTGCTATATGATACTTTTTGTCGGCGCTTTCTTCTACTTTTGCATCGAATAAGTGATAACGACTACAATCAAGTTTAGTCTTAGCTCCGTCATCATCAATATAAACAATTGAATTTATAGAGTCGTAGGTAGAACCATTACTGGAGTTTTCTAAACCATTCATTTCGATGCTAACAATTTCTTTGTTTTCTATCTCTTTTGAAAGCTTTGATGTATCATTTTTATAAACAGTGAAAAAAATTATTGCGGGCGCAAAAAGAAAAATAACGCCTATTATAATTAGAATCCATCCTCTAATTTTTTCATAATAAAGAGTTAAATCTAAAGCGCCAAATACACAAAATGGAATACTAAATATCATTATTATTATGCATATTGTTTCAAAACTAATCATTTGTTATTCCTCACTTTCTTTATGCGGAACATAAGATTCCCAGAGTATCTCATTCATCCAATCCCAAAACTCTTTAGTACAAGTACAAGGTTCTGAAATAGAGAAAGTGATTTTCCCTTCGGCTTGCCACTGTTGCAAAATTGCTCTTTCTTCATCATCAATTTTGCTTGCATCAAGCCTGCTTTCATTCATAAGCAAATACTGAAAATAAGGAAGTAATCTTAATTGTTTTAGCGTAATATTATACTTTTCCTTTATCTCATTTGTTAAACAACCTCTTGCCATTTACTTTTCCTCACTTTCTGCTAATGCTAATTTTATTGCTTTAAATGCTATGTCCACATTGTAAGCATTGTACCCAGCTTGTGCTAACCATTTATCTTGCTTTTCAATCTCTTCCCTTATCTTATCAAGGACAGGCACTTGTTTCATTCTCAAATTCTGTTCGTCTTTGTCTGCCCACTTAAGCCATTTACCACAATATGAACAATAAATGCCTTTCTGATTTCCTTTTTCAGCAAAGAAAAAATCATCATGTCCACATTTACACTTATTATCTTTTATCTTCATTTCTTATTCCTCACTATCTGTTTACTCTGTGGTTGTACCACTCTCTTAGTTCTTTAGGTGACAAGTATCGCCCTAACAATAAAGTATACTTTTTCTGTACTCTTTTCTTTTGCTTTCTCCACCATTGGTATGATTTCATCTATTTCTCACTTTCTTTATCTAATCATTCTTCTACCTCAATAATTCTTACCCTGCCCCACATATTCTCTCCATTACGCTCACTCGCTCTTTCGGCAATTTTTCTTGTTTTATATCTTCGAGCCTCACTCGCACTTCCCGTTAAAGGCACATATATTGCTCCATTAACAATATAATTGTTGCCCTCTGCGACATATTCTGTGTGGTTCAGATTATCGTCGATTGCTATTATGTATTTCATTATTCTTATCCTCACTCTCTCCAAACGGGATACCAACATCCTTGACTGTCTTTAATCCAATATCCCGTACTATATGTATTTGTTAATGTGTCATACACTTTCTTTCCTGTGTATATCATTCCTTATTATCCTCACTTTCTGCTCCATCTATTTCCACTGATATATCGAGAAATTCGAGGACTTCATCAAGTGTGTCAAAATATCCAATCCAATCTACATCCATTAAAGCATATGCTCGACCATTAAAATCTTGCGCATATGTCAAATCTCGACTATGGGCTGCTTCAATGATTAAAGTTTCTATATCTGCCATAATTATTCCTCACAATATTTTTTTATAATTTTTATAACATCAGATACTCTTATAGTGTCACCACCAGGCTCTTTAATTTCATCTATCAATCCATCTATAGATTTAATGTTATTCATTTCAGCGTTCATTACGCTCATAACTCCACTCATCTCAACGATGTCATCTTTTGAAAATTTAGTAATTATTACACCCATTCCTTTTTCTCACTTTCTGCCTTGTATGGTTCAATATCATATATTTTTAGGATGTAATAATTCTTTCCTTTCTCTGCTCCCCATTCGGTTTTTCCTGTTCCAATATCAAGTGTTACTGTTGCAATAAATGATGGAGATTTTCTCGAATATCCATTTCTGAATATTACTTTTCTTTTTGCATCAGATCCAATAAGACTCCCTTGCCATAAATGTTCAAATCTTGTTTTATAATATGGACTCAATTTTCGGTATTCTTCCTTCTTTTCTCCAGACAGAATCATTTCATACCATTTTTTCTTTATAGGTAAAATCAGCATATTATTCCTCACTTTCTTTATCTGCTTCTATTATTGCTGAGGCGTTTTCGTAGATGGCTTGGCAGGCTTCATTCCAGCCCTTTGTTCGTTCTGATACTCCGATGTTATCTTTTGTAATTTTCGCTTCGAGAGCGAAAGTTGCATCTATAATTTTCCCGTGTCCTTTAGGAAGTGGTGTGGCCTTCTCTAAGGCGTTTTTCATCTCCATACAGGATAATGCCGTCCATTGTTCCAATTCAAAATCATTCTTTAATCCTTCGGGTATCTTAATTACTAACTCTATATCTGCCATATTTATCCCTCTCTTTCTTATATCAACTATTATGGTCTATAATGTCATCAACAGATCTTTGTTTGTCTGTTGGGAATTTATCATAATTATCTTCCAACCATTTCTGCTGCTCATCTGAAAGATATATAACTTTGCCATTATCATCAAAATAACCGATAAGTCCGTACACATCACGAGCTCTTACAATGATATAGCCCAATTTCTGTAGATACTCCTCGCAAACAATCCCACTCTTGTATGAATATTCACTACTAAGTTTTTCAGCAATTTCTTTTGCTAATTCAAGATGTTCATAGCTTTCACATTCTATAAAACTGCCATCTGGACTTAAAATGCCGATATAGTTCATACTAACCCTCACTTTCCCTATTTTTCCCAGCTTACCTTGTTGATATAATTGCCTTCATCATCCTTTAGATTGTCTTGCTCTTTAGCAGTATCAACCCATGTTTCCCACTTTAGATTTTGTGGTTCTTCTCCAAATTCATTAGAAAAATCCCCCCACTCTTTTACAACGAAATGTTCTTTTGTTAACAAAACTTCATTTCCAAAGAAGTTATGACTCACTTGCCAGTTCTTTATAAAGATAACATGGTTACAATCCAAAATTAGGGCATAACCAAATTTTGTTGGCAAAAGATGTGAGTCAGCTACTTTTACAACGATTTTTGATTCGTCTTGTGAGACTCTATCCATTGTAAAATATTTATTGCTCTTGTTTTTGTAGTTAAGACCTGCAAATCTAAATTCGTTAAAATCTTTCTCCATTTTCTTTTTCCTCTTTCATTGTTTTTAATCTCTGGCGCTCGTTTTCTTTCCATTCAATCTTAATAGTGTCAAAATCAACTTTACATTCGCAGGTATACATTTTCTCTCCGCAGTTTTTGCAAACATAGAATCTATATCTTTCGGGGAGGCTCACATTTTGCCTGCTCTCTTTGATATACATTTTTGATTGACATTTTTCACAAAACATAACGAACCACCTCCGGTTATTGATTATCCCTTAGTAAAGTGATCTATTATAGCTATCGTTACAACAATTGCAGATATGACAAAGTAAAAAACCAGTTGTCTCATAAATGCTTCTGGATGTATAAATCCATCAATAATGCACCAACTTGCAATGATAAAAGTGAGTGCTAATACTGCGATTTCAATAAGTGATTTAATTTTCGACATAGGTAATTCCCTCCAATTGCTTTTTCTATATTATACTACTATTAGTATATGGAGTCAACTTATCGTATTTATGTTGGTAAACAAAGAAGCCAGCAGGTGAGAGGCTTGCTGGCTTAATTTGCTCGATAGGGTTACATCGAAAAATACACTATTGAATTAACACAATTTACACTAATTATTATATTGTCGAATCGTAATAATGTCAAGCGCGTTTTGCTATTGTGCGGAATGTGCGAATTATAAAAAGGACACATAGTATTTTATAAACTATGTGTCCTTGAACTCCTTAAACACAGATCATTGGAGTGATTCGTAAATAATATATTTATCATTTTCATATTGTTTTACATAACCTGCATCATAAAGCATATGACTTAAATGAGAGCCTTTGTCGGCTATGTAGTAGTCAAAATGATATTTGTTTTGGAAGCTGGTTATGGTTGTTTCTTTTTGCAATGCATCTATTTCGTCATATAGCTGCTCTTTCTTATTTACTTTTTGAGAATAAACTTCACTTCTGGCATCCATATATGTTGTATAGCCTGTCCATTCGGTATATCCACCGGTATTAAATGTGGTAAATACTTTTATGTCTTTTGATGGAGTGACATTTAATGCCATTGTATCTACAGCGTCAATGGTTGCCATATCTGTATCTGTAAATAAAGAAGTGTTGTCAAAAAATAACGAGTTAATTCCGAACAAAATAACAATTATTGAACCTGTTATGCAAGGAATTATTACTTGCTCAAATGCGCTCGATTCAAGTTTTTCTTCTATTATATAGTCTTTCCAAAGATATGCTCCGGCTACGGCGAATCCAATCAATGCATAGGCTTCGTTTCTGGAAGCTGCAAGCCCCATGATTAGTGTTCCGAGGAAAAGGAACATATATCTTAACTGTATAGATTTGTTTTGCCAGAGCTTATAAATAATCATTGCAAATGTTGGTAATAGAATAACTAATGCGCCAAATGGTGTCTGCTGGCACTCTCTTATCTCTTCTAAGTGTCTAGTGTCGGCCATTGAGTTAAATATATAAGCAAAGGTTTTATATCCATATGGATTAATTAAGCCACTGGCTACGCTTAACATAAGTGATAGTACAATTGGTTTTTTCGAATAGCTACCTGGTGCTAATCGACGAATCCTTATCCAAGACATGTCGCATAAGTAGCATAGCGCCACAATAAATAACATGATCCATTGTGTCGAATGGAACTGAATGTATATTACACTTATAATAGGAAGAAATATTAAATACTTCTTGTTGTTTGTTGCAACATATTTTTCTAATACATATATTTCTAATAATAAGAAAATGTATGAAAATATCTGTGGGCGTGAACGCATAAAGCAAAAATTCATAAACAACATAGTTATGCTAGTAAACATCAGCGATACAAAACTATTGTTTGATACCTGCTTTAGAACCAGATACATTAAGCCTTCTATAATAAAGCTAGAAATATATACAAAAAATATTATTCCAGCAAATCCTGCAAGCTTATACAACCAATAAAATAACACACATGTAGCCCATTTCTGGATCTGGAATGAGTAATCACTATGAACGGTAAGTATTTCATGTGTAGGAAAGCCGTTTGATAAAATATATTTACCATGACATAACATAAACCAGATGTCAGTATCCAGTGTTTGTCTAATCAAGCTGATAGGCATTATAATCATTAGGATTTCTAATATTTTTAGTAATATATTCTTGCATTTTAATGTCATTTCTTTTCTTCCCTTTCTAGTTTTTCATTAATGGCCTCTTTAATAAATATATTTTTACTTTCATAGCCAAGGTTTTTTATTCTTTCGGTTATTTGTTTTAAACTTCCTTTTTGGAAATATATTAAGCACTGGTCGTATGTCTTTGCGGCATACTTAGCTTTTGCTCTTGTTGACGAATTGCCATTGTTACTATCAATTTGTTTTGACAATTTTTCTTGAAGTTCATTTTCAAGCTTGTCATAACCACCAGTTAAGTCGTATGATAAAATTTCTTTTCTGTCGGAGCTATATCCTCGTCCTCTTCTTGCTTGTGTGAAAGCTAAAATCTTTTCATTATTTCTTTCTAAAGTGAGTTTACCCTTTTGTAAGTTCACCTCACAATTTGCATCATTTTTTATTACCATACATGCATGATGTATTCTTTCTTTATCTTCTTTTGAAATTGCATAGATCATGTTAGTTTTCTCCTTGTTATATTCTCTTAATCCTCCCGTTATTATACTTTATTTTCTTTAATAATACTACTATTAGTATATTATGTCAATCTTCACGGCTCATTGTTGCAAGGCTAACAAACTTTTCGTATTATTGACAATGTGTACTAATAGCAGTATAATAATAACAGATAAGAAAAGATTGTTTATTTTGGAGGGATTGCAATGGTTATTAGATGGATAGATATTTGCGACAAATCTGAAACTGCTCTTATTAAGACAGAAACGACTACAGGAGATATGATTCAAGGTATTATCTATAGCGTAAAATATGAAAATAAGAATTATACCTTCAAGGATGTTACTGAAGCATTGCCTGGCGACTGTGAAGTTATAACAGAACCGGATGAGCAGCTTGAAAATATGGTGGAGTCAGAGGTGTATTGGTAAATATTAATACATAGAAAAAGCGCCAAGCCTTTATGGCTTAGCGCTAAATCTTATGCGGTCTTTTCTTCAACTAAAAGCCCGTTTGCTTTTGCATAGGTTTCGGCTTTTTTTACATCAGCCGAAGTGTAGTCTGATTTGTGAGCCAGAATATCTAGCATCTTCCAATCTTCCCACTCTTGTTTTTCAGCATCACGGAGTAATTTCCTTTCAGCTGCATCAGCTTCGCATATTTGTTTCATTTCTTCTCGATCAAGACCTTCTGGAAGTATTTCATCCCAGAAATTATTGATTAAGAAGCTTCGATAACCATAATTTCCTTTTCCGTATGTTCCCACAAGGAAAAGTTCATCTCTGGCTCTTGTTGCAGCCACGAAAAGTAATCTTCGATTTTCCTCTCGTGTCTCAATGTTGGAACAAGATTGAGTCCAGAAATTATCAATAGAAGTAATTACAACCTTCCACTCTAATCCTTTGGATGAATGACAAGTTGTTACTTGCACTCCTTTATAATTTCCTTCTCTTTTGCCCTCTTCGTCAGCACCGTATTCTTCATAGTCGAGGATATACTTTGTCATATCCGAAAATGATTCCTTAGTCTTTACCTTATCTATGAATGATAAGTATAATTCGTCATCATCAGCTATAGTTTCTAACATTTTTATAAAGAATCCAGCTTTAACTTTACCTTTCATTGTTCTGATACGGTCTAAGTCTTTGCTTATTGCATCAATAGCTCTTTGTAAAAATGCATGTGGTGCTTCTATTAAACCACCCTTTCGAATGGCATTTGCGTAGATCAAGATGTCATCTGTATCTGTTTCATCTAAAATTGCATGTGTTAATGCAATGCTTGCAATGATTCTGGGATTCTCCAACATCTTTTCTCTATATAATGTAGTAGATGGAATTCCGGCCTCGTTAAGACTATTTGTTATTTTTTCAAGTGTGGATTTAGTCCACGCTAAAATACAAATATCCTCTGGTTCATAACCCTCAGTTAACTTTTCTTTTACAACTTCTACTATCTTTTCAAATTCCTTATCCTGTGAGGCACATGGATAAGCATTGACAGCTTTGCCAATACTTCCTCTAAATGAGTTCATTGGTTTAGAGACTCTAACTGTATTCTTTGCAATTAAGTTGTTCGCAAAGTCACATATCTCTTTGCTGCTTCGATAGTTAAATGGTAAAAAGATTGTTTCAACTGCTCCTCTACCTAATATTTCTTCCGTCTTTAACAGAAGTTCTGGGCTACATCCATTTATGGATGCATAAATAGCCTGGTCATCATCTCCAACCAGTGTTAATTCTTTGAAATCCATACAGTCAATAAAAGATTGTAGTAATTCAATATTGATTGGATTTGTGTCCTGAGCTTCATCAACTAAGATATGCTCATAGCCAAACTGCTCAAAATAATCTGGTTCCCTATGTAGAAGCTGTTCAACCAAATAATCTTGATCTGAAAATTCCAATAATGCATTTTCCATAAAACTTTGACAATAAATATCATAAAGCTTCATGAGTTCGGTTAGTTGATTTAAACTGAAATAATCATATCTTGCATCGCGTAACGCTTCATATAATTGCTTTTCATCGCCAGCTCCAAAATTATTTCTTTTCATAACTTCGAAAACTTTGGCAACCTTCTTTAGTGAACCTGCAACCCATCCATAGCTTTTTAAACGAGTGTAGTCTAAAAATGGTAATGGGTTCTTGTAGATAATATCTTTTATGATGGAACCTTTTTCTGTAGCATCTGCTATATATGGCTCCTTGTTAAATCCAAATTTTTCAAATTCAGATTTTATGATATTATCTTTGAAAGCATTAAATGTTGAAATGTTTACCTTATTTACATCAACATCTACGCCCATATCATCGAGAACAAGAGCAAGTCTTGCTCTAAATTCATCTACAGCTGCGTTTGTAAATGAAAAGACTAAAATCTTTTCAGGTGCCACACCTTTTTCTAGTAAAACTGCAACATGGTATACCATAACTGCGGTCTTTCCAGAGCCTGCAGGTGCAATTACTCTGTAGATTCCTTCTTCAATTTCAATTACCTCTTGCTGTTCATTGTTAAATTTAACATTTGACAATTTCTTCTCAGAAGCAACTTCATTTGATGTCATTGGTGGTTTCGTGAATTTACACAAAGCTCTTCTTTTGCAATACAAGCAATCTGTAGCGCTGCACTCCTCTACTTTTTTCCCAGTGAAGTATAGCTCGATTGCTTTTTTAAATCGTCTATCCATTAAATCTGGTCCAGAAGCTTTTGGATCATATTCATATGCTAATGAAACAACTGTATTGCTTTTTTGAGTTCCATCATTATAGATAGGCTCAAATTTTGCATCACTGTCCTTCCCACTCACCATACGATAGATGGTAGACTTTAATACAACTTTTTCATCACCAGCTAATCTTGCTTTAGCATATTGAAGCATTAAGTATAGCTCTAATGCTTCAAAGTCACCTTTATCAGCTTGTGACTGTGTAAACTCTGATTTAGAGTTATTGAACTTAATTTTTGCTACATTAAGTTCAATTAAAGAATTTCCATCTTTATCTTTAACCTTTCTTACTGCAAGAAAGCTTGGCTTAACTCTAATTAAGAGTTCTTTTTCGTGTCCATAAAAAGAAACTTTTTTCTCTTCGGGACATATAAAATTCCCATCTTGATCCTGGTCTAAACCAACCCAAGGAATTTCTTTTATATCGTTTTCATAATTTAGAAAACGAACAATTTGACTTCCCATTGCTTTGCAGACCTGTAAACATTGGGTAATTGACTCATATGCTGAATCTTTTTTTATTTGATTCATAATATCAAGTCTTATAGCTTGAACCGACATTGGTATAATGCCTTTCCATGCTTTTCTTAAGGAATTTATTCCATACATTGCATCTTTTGTATGGATTTCCTTTCTTCCACTGGTTTTAAAATCAAACTTGCGATTACGCTCACAAAGCGCTGATCCTTTTTTGATTTCATACCAGTCTCTTACTGGCACCTCTGTAGTTATTTTTGGGGCTGTCCCTGTTTCTGTAATGTTTGCCATATTCTTTCCTCCTTCTTGGCTAAAACAAAAAGCCGCCAAGAAAGCATAAAAATAACCAGACAAATAATTGTCTGGTTACTTAAAATGCCTTCTCAACGGCTAGTTAACTATTACTTAATACCCTTATAGTATAGTGGTATTTCGTATTATTGTCAACTATAAATCAAATATAGTTAGCTGTTTATAGTTTTGTTCGTTTTCTAAAATTAAAGTCCATTTTGTATCTACTCGATTTCGGATCACTTCTGAACCTTTGTCTTTAAACAACCATTTCTTGCCTTTGGAAGCGACCATATTTTCAGTATCTTTAATATACTTAAATAAGGCTTCATATTCCTCTGGTTCTGATTGCTTTAGATACGCCATTTCCTTCATAGTCAAAAACGGACATCTTTTACAACCCATTCTATCCAGATTGTCATAATATCCTTCAAAAATTGATTGCTTTCTAGCCCAATAAAGAATTGTGCTTTCTTCTATTCCTTCTTCGGCTAGTGGATAGCAAACATCTTGATTCTCCCAATCGCCTATTTCATACTTAAAACGCTTCTTTTCGTCAGCGCAAAGTCCTATATAAGCTACAGGTCTACAATTTTGACTTGCTATCCATTCATTAAGTTGCTTCTTGCAATCAAGTTTATAGTCCGAATTACACCATCTTGCATGAGCATTTGGAAATCCGTATTTCTCATACAGATCTTCCCAACTCTTTCTTGGTTTAATTCTTACAAATGGAATACCTGCTTCTTTGCAGCGCCTTTCCATTTCATTGATTACATTTTTCGCAACTTGCCACTCAATTTCTAAGTCAAAATTCACGACTAGATCAAGTGGATATTTGTCTTGGTTTGATAGAATCAATCCAAGCATAAACAAACTATCTTTTCCTCCCGACACACTTGCATAATGTATCGGTCTTAATTTTACTTCGTTCAACGCACCACACTACGAAATCCGTGTGTGGAAATATAATCACCGAGCGTTTTTTAGCTTACTTTAATGCCCAGTATTGGAGTTACCCAATACTTTTGTTTCTCCTCAGGCAACTCACTTTATTATATTTTATGCTGATCTCTTTTTTACTTTAGCCTCACAGCAACCCTGTCTACAGGGATTTGCGTTATTCCTTTCTTTTTACATTCATAATAATTACCTCTTAATTGTAAGCACTAGCATAGAAATGCCAAAAAGTTTCAACATAAAAATGTAGAAATATTTGTATCTTCTATGCTAGGCTCTTCTTTTTATGCTAATTACACATCTACTGCAATCCGATGATAGCAGCAAGGCATGTTATTTCGCATAAAAAATTTAACACCTGTTGTAAAAGCTTGACCTGTGCAATCATGCTGTGAAGGATAGGCTATTAGCCTATAATTATCTTCAAAGTCTTTTTTTGCATCGTCTATAGTCATGCCAGGAAATTGAATTAGTACAATATAATAATCTGGATCATCACTATAGACAAGCCTTTCATTTGATGTGTGGTTTACATACTTTCTTACCTCTCGCTTCTTTTCATTCAAGAGATTATTTATTGCATTTAACTGTTCTCTATTTATTCTATTGTTCTTTTTTATTTGCTCGAACAACCTGATTGTGCAATATGCATTTCGAGCCTCTTCCTTATTATTAATTCTCATAATGTATTTTCCTTTCTTGCAATTTCTATTTCTTTTAAAACTGCTAATACTAATTGCTTTTGGTTGATGACATCGGCATACTTTACGCAAAGCTGTCCTCCAACTTCTAGCATTGAATCCCAGTATTCCTGTTCGTTCTTTTCTGTTACAGAAATACTTAATGCATTGTTATATAAAATCTTTAAATCTTCTAACAATGCTGTAACCCTATTGTTCTCCATAGTCTACGCTCCTTTCTTTTCAAAGTATATAAATTGATCCATCATACTTTCTGGAACTCTTCCTCTCTTTTCTGAAATTGCTCCTTCGAGTGCTTTTTGCTGCTTCATTTCCTGCAGCATTATTTCTCTCTTTTCAGCATCGCTTATTGGTTGATATAGATTATCGCCGATATAATCTTTTAATTCCGGCTCGACTATGAAGCCCTTTTTTGGTTTTATAAACAAACCATTTAAACATTTCTCTGCCATGTTCCTTTTCCTCCTTTTCTTGGCAAAACAAAAGCCGCCGAAAAGGCATAAAAATAACCAGACAATTATTTGTCTGGTTACTTAAATGCCTTCTCAACGGCTAGTTAACTATTACTTAATACTCTTTCAGTATAATAACTATTATTAGCCTTGTCAAGATAGTTTGTAAGACTCTTTTGCTGTTCCATCAATATAGTCTTGTAACTTATTTTCTTATTTCAATATGCCCAATCATTTTAGGACTTAATGCAACATAACATATAACTGCACCTCCCGAACATTGTGATTGATATAAAAAATAATCATTCAATGGTTCATTTGGGCGATAAACAAGTTCTCCACTTTGAGGACGCAACTTATGCCTAAAATATACCGTCACATTTTTGCCGACATACTTTTTCAACTTTGATTTGTTCATTCTTCTAACACCCCACAATCTCTTAATGCTTGATTGTAACCCTCTGCATAGTCATTCTCTCTGTAATCGCAAGGAACTAATACAGGTTGTTCTTCGGGTGCTTGCTTAATATTCGTAGTCGTACCGAGTAAATAAGGTGTAACATTTCCATTGCAACCAATAAACTCACAACTTACAGGTTTTTCATCAGTGTCAATCACTGCTATATACTTCATTGTCATCACTCTCCTTATCTGCCTTGTATGGTTTTGGTTTTGGCATCCAGGCTACAACTTCATCATTATCAAGCACTTTTTTAGAAATATTCTTATCCGTCCAATAATTTTCGGGTTTACGATAAGACATTTCGCATACTGCGTAACCGCCACCATATACCTTAAATGTAATAAGATACCACCCTGTTTTCTTAGGTAATCCCTCACTAACAGGAGTCCATTCTTGTGTAGGTGTTACAGATAGTTCTTGCTTTATCAATTTTTCCACTTGCACAAAGCCTTCCGCCATATTGTCAGGTGCTACCTTAATCTTTTCTTTGTAATAATCATCGAGTTTACCAAGTAGACTACTTCGGCTTATTGCATCTTCGCAAGGCTTTTGTTCTAGGATTTTGGATATTTCTTCGAGATTTTCAATAATCTCTCCCATATTTCCAACATCGTATTGTGTAGGACAATTTTCATCACAACATTTACCACTCACTTTGCATTTCATACAAGTGATTAAATGTTTTAGTTTATCCTTCATTTCTTCTCTTGTATTCATTCTTTTTCCTCCTGTATCTTATCTTGGGGTTATCCTAATACAATTTCTTTAAACAGGGCATATTGTATAATCATATCTGCAACATCTGCATCAACATTACATGTATCAATACAGTCCCCACATGTTATTTCATATGGCGCATAAGGATTTTCCAAATACATTGTTAATCCCTGTATAAGCTTTTCTTTATTAAGCTCATATTCGTTTATGCCATTTATTGGTTCTATTAAATGTAGTATTAGAGAACCATTTCTACTAATCTGCTCTGAGGCATATTCGCCCAGGTACTTTCCTACTGGTGTTACTTTATTACACCAATAATTTATTCCACCTTCAAATGCTGTACAAACTATGTCGTCTATATCCTCATTTGAAATTTTATATGATTTTATTCTCATTCTTCACTCTCCATTTCTGTCTTGTTTCTAGAGAAAAAGTCTTGTATTTAAAATACAAGACTTCCTTCTCTATATTATTTAGTTTTTTCTTATCTTGTAACAAGATAAGCCTGATCTGCCAGCTGCTCTTCTGGACGGACTTTAGTAGAGTTAACTTCACGGACCATTCCGTTGAAGAACTCTAATGGAGAACCATCATATGGTACTGCCAGCACTTCGTGAATTGATGATGGAATCATCAAAAATTCATTCTTTCCAAAGTGAGCGAATAAATTATCTAACACTGTCTGGTTTAAGATAACACCTGCCCCCTTGCACTTTGCCTTATTAGATACCACTAAAGGTTCGTTGCTTCCATGAACTTCTGGAAGTTCAAGAGAAGCCATTTCATCTTCTGGCAGCAGCTCTTTTATGACACCAAACAATGACTGAATTTCTGCATTTTCAGTATTGTTAGCATCTGCTCTCTCATAAGCTTCATCTTCGGTAATACCAGCACTAGCAAGCATTGCCTTTGAAACTCTAACGCTTCCTGTTTCGCCAGAACCAAGATCCATTGTTACAAGAAGGTATTCGTCAATTCCTTCAAATCTTGAAGGTCTGCGAACAAAATCTCCTGCTTCGCATGAACGCTCTACAGCTACCATAATGTTATCCAAAATGTAGTCTCTATCTGAGAGTAAATCTACATTAATATCTGGAGCCTTGTTCTCGTTATACAACTTTACTATTCGACCAACTACATGATCAATATCTTCTTCATCAGCTTCAGCTTTCTCAATAATTTCATCAATATAAATTACTGGACGAACAGTGCTGTCTAATGAACCAATAGTAATAGTGTTTAGTTCAATACCATTCTTAATTGTTGTTGTAAGGTCTGCTTCCAAACCCATTCCCTGTAACTTTGTTGCTACCTGTTCTCTTGTGATTGTTGTTGTCATATCTTTTTCCTCCTAAAAATGCACTTCCCCCACCGACGGGGAAGTAGTTTAAAATAAATTCTTCCCATCGGTGTTGGGTGGCTCTTTCGGAGCTATTCAGTTGTAAAATTGAAGGCTAGTTGAGCTAGTTGAATGGCAAGTCACCTATGCCATTCGAAATTGCCTTCATAAAGTCTGGCGTATCATCGTCAGGCTCAAAACCATTTTCTGTACTTTCTTCAACATCATTTGTTGAATTAGTAGCTTTGTCTACGCTTCCAGCTATTCTATTTACTGAAAGCCGGATGGATTTTATCTTCTTTCCATCCTTTGTCTCGTAATTGTCAGCAATTAACTCACCCTCTAAGTGCAACTCTGCTCCTTTCGGATAATCGACTAATCGCTTGGCAATTACTCCGTTTGCTGCTAATGGAAGCCACATATTCGTATTCTTCCACTCTCCATCTTCTTTTACTCTTGTCATTACTCCGATCGAACCATTAAGCCAACCGTTTTCCGACAATGTAAAATCAGAATATTTCTTTCCAATTACATATGTGCAATTGGTTGAATACAGGCGCTTTGCATTGTCTTTCTTTACAATGCTTACTGCTTTGGTGATATTGAGAAAATAAAATTCTCCCTTTTCTGATTTGCTTCGTGCAATTTCTGCATTTGCAATTAAAAAATCACCAACTGCAGCCTGATTTTTGAAGTAGTTTACAACTGCTTCATCAAATGACGAAAAATCAAACCAGTTTTCAATGGTTTTCCATTCGTCGTTTTTCTTGTATGACTTGCTTACGCAAAGACTTCCTTTTACGAAAGTCTTATCGTTTTTTGTCTTAGCAAATTCGAGTCTGCCGATGCGGCCAGAGATCGATGTAATTAATTTCATTATGCAACACCTCCTCTAGCTCGATTACACAAAGCCGTTCCCGTGTTAGCTCTAATGAAACTTGCATTTGCCTCAGTCATAGCAAGTTCTTCAAACCAAGGCGAATCTAAAAAAACTTGCGCCTCGCCTTTTACCTGTTCGTTTTTTGATGCCAGGTCTTTTAATGTCTGCTGAATAATTGCGCCGCAAAGTTCAGCAATTTGATCATCTGTCATTTGAAATGCCATATTTTTTCCTCCTTTTCTTGGCAAAAACAAAAGCCGTCAAAAAGGCATAAAAGTAACCAGACATTAATTTGTCTGGTTACTAAAAATGCCTTATCAACGGCTAGTTAACTAATTACTTAATACTCTTATAGTATAGTATTGCATCGTATTATTGTCAACTACTTTTTTCTATTTTTTCATTGCGGTAATTCCGATACCCATATGATAGGGAATCCTTCATACTCGATTTCTTCTTTTACTTCATCTTCGCTCATATCTTTCCAGCGGAATCTTGTTTTGCAATATTTACCAATATTTTCATTATATATCCAATAATAATGATCCTGTCCTGCAATCACAATATAGTCATTCCAGTTTATGTCATGGTATGTTTGCAAAATAATCATATCATCAGTATCAATACCAAGCTCTTCACACTTTTTTCTTGTTGATGTACCACCACTATGTGATGTGTTGCTTAAAAACAAAGTTCTCACCAGCTCGGTTGGTACAAAGTTTAACTGAATATCGCCCATTATATCATATTGTCTCAATTGCTCATCTACAGTATCAATTGTTTTCTGTAGTATTTTTAGGCAACCCTCATAGATTTCGCGTTCTGAATGTGATGTAGTCATATTATTTTCCATCATTTTTTCCTCCTAACAGGCTACCTCGCTGAACGGTAGCCATTAAAATTATTAACTCCCGTCAGCGCCGGTATTCTTTTACAGAGATATTATGCGATTTTCCACACGCCTCTTTCTGTTGAAGCGAAATAATATTGCAGCGTCTGTCTGACTTTTGCCTTCCAGTCTTTACAATTCTCACATTTCTTTCTTCCATCAAGCTCATTATAAATGGCATCTAATTTTGCTTCGCCACCTAGTTTTTGAAGTGTGGCTCTAACAACGGCTTGCCATGTAGCGCATTGGCTATCTCTTATATCAAGCTCAATTTTCTTTGGAATTGAACAGCTCATAATATAATCACTTGCTTTTTTCAAAACCATTATGTACTCATGTTCTATCGGTACAAAATTACGGTTCGAATATGTTCTATTATCAGACCAGCAATTATGTTGCGCTTTTATTATGATCTGCTCTAGTTCTCCGATCTTTACTATGTCAGTCAACATTGAATAAAGTTTTCCTTTTCTTTTTACATCGCCCATCAAAATTGCCATTCGGCTTCCTTTGTCTAGGGCCGTGTAAAATTTCATGACAACATAGTTTAAAGCATACATAAATGTATCCCAAGGCATTTGCCCCAGGTCTTGTAGCTTTAATTCTTCTATGTTTGGAGCATTCCATTGACTTCCGGCATATGGAATATTGATTTCAGCACCATATGGTGGATGCATAAAAATCATATCTCTTCCATAAAAGGCATCTGGAATATCATCAGTTAATACATTGAATCCAGATATTATATCTGGTCGAATAGGATTTGGATTTAGATCAAGTCCTAAATAATCTATCCCCATTTCTTTACATACATCCGAACCTGTTCCAGAGCCAGCGAATACTTCTCCTAAACTTTTGACATTATACTGTTCTATTAATCCCTTATGAACATATCCAGAACAATTCCCCCTGTAGCGAGAATCGCCCCAGTTCCCTCGGTCTTTAAAACTTATAATGCTTGAATTTATTCCTGCCATATCTTTTCCTCCTAAAGCTCCCCTTTACCGATAGGGAAGCTAAATTTTTCTTTCCCATCGGTATTGGGTTTGCTCTATGGAGCTATTATTTTGTACTGCGTATCTTTTGCGCCTTTAACATGTGCTAAAGCCAAATCGTCCGCACCTTTATACTTTGGATTCCACTGTCTTGTCTGATATTTAAAACCTTCTTCTTTGACAATGGTTTCTAGTTTTTTCACAGCCTTTGCAACACTTTCATTTTCAAGCTTATCCATATCGTAACACTCGTCTATGCAAACAATCTCCGGGCATAAACTTTTTAACTCTTTAAAGAAGTCGTGTAGCTGATTTGTATTTGCAACTCCAACTTGTGAAATAGCTGGCTCATACAGATTGGTGAGATTTACATACAAATTGGTTTTTAATACTCCTTCGATTATCGGAATATTGTTTCTTCCTTTTGTATCTGGAACAATTGCTCCATCCTCATTTTGCTTATACGGTCCACACCATCCTGCGTTTACTTTTACTCTGCCACCACATTCTTGCCACGGAGTAGAAAATACAGTATATTTTGCAAGGTTTCTTTTCTCAAATGAACCATCGGCATTTTTACATTCGATGTTTTTGCCAGACACTTTTTTGTCAAAAGCTATCTGGAAGTATTGCAATCTTCCGTGAAGATCAAATGATGGACATAGAAACAAATAATAGTTATTCATTTCCTCTTTTGGGATTCCTAGCTCCATGCAGCGTTTATAGAATCCTCCATCCGTCATTATCATTTCGCCTTTATACATCGAAAAGCCTGCAACACCTTTCAAATCATCACCAGTTATTTTCTGCAGCATTTTTGTGTACTTCTTTCTTTCTGTAAAAGATTTTGGAAGTGAAACATATTTCTGCTTTTTTATCTGTTCTGCAGTATAGCCTCTTTCAAGCAATGATCTTTTCGCATTTTCTTCCAATGGCATTATTCTTGTCATTGCCAGATATATTTTATTTCTTCTTTCAATATCTGTTTCTGGATTTCTCTCATCTTCGGTATTAGAAAATTTATAATTCCTTGGTACATTTCTATCTTCCATCCCAAGAAAAATTTCTACAGCTTTCATAGCATATCCAGTTTTGCTTACGGGCTTTTCATAAAAGTCATAAGCTTTTTGAAGTTCGCCTTCATCTTGAATAAGACTATCTCCAAAATAGATTTCTGTAGCTACGGTGGTTAAATTACCACCAAAGCCACAATGAAAACATTTAAACAGAGAATCAGTATCTTTTATTGATACTCCATCACCTCTGCTTTTTCCCTTGCCACAAAACGGGCAAGTATAGGTTGGGAATCCTTTTCTTGTTAGATATTCCTTTAATATTCCATTTCTGGTATCCATAATTGCCCTCCTGCGTTTTAATTAATGTTCACTTCATAGTCAAACTTTTCTTCGACCTTTTTATATAAAAGGTTGCTAAAATCTGACTCCTCAAACTCTTTTGCTGTCGAACAGCTATACCCTACAGATTCCTCTTTGTAATATGGAATCTGCTGTGAAAAGCAAAGGTTTATTTTTTGCTCTTCTTTATTTACTTCTCGTTCATCTATTTCAAGTTCTACGCTTGAAAACATGCTTTGAAGTCTTTCAATGATTTTTGGTATTATTTCTTCAGCTATGTACTCAAATTGTTCTTTCATACAATCAAAGCTATATTTTTGAAAGAAATAATCTTCTGATATTCCGTGTGTCATATCTTTTTCCTCCTTTTCTTGACAAAACAAAAGCCGTCGAAAAGGTATAAAAATAACCAGACAATTATTTGTCTGGTTACTTAAATGCCTTCTCAACGGCTAGTTAACTATTACTTAATACTTTATTAGTATAATGCTAAATCGTATCTATGTCAACATTGGTTGCTGCCATATTGATCACGCTTCAATCTGCAAATCAGATATAATCTGCTCAGATTTATTCATTATTTTTCGCATATAATCTTCCATATACTGCCAATCCGGTTCGCCTGTTGATGTGATAGGAAGTTTAATATTGAACTCTTTGACTTCGTCTCTCGTCATTTTTGTTATGAAATCAAACTTGCCCGCAGCACTTCTTAAAACAGTTGTTATGAATTTACCTTCATATTCATTCAAGTTATGTAACTTACAATACATACCTTGAACATGAGGATAACCGACAAAATCTTCTGTTTGATAAAAAAACGATTCAGAACTTTTTGCCGCTGTGTCAGTGAATGTGATAACGCCTGAATTTTCATTACATTTATAATTTGTAAATCCTACAATTCCATTATTAAAACCCGAATTAGCAACAACAGGATTTCGTCCATTATCATTTAAAAGTTCACTATTTGTAATTTTATATGCATTAGTAGGGTGTATATCAAACAAATCACCAACTCTGAACTCACCCCATCTGCTCACATCAATCAGATGCTTTGCATCATCGGCTTTTCTCAGATTCTCAAGGCTTTTCTCTGATTCTTCCATTACAGCCTTCATATAGGATTCCATATAATTCCAATTAGGTTCACCATCTGATGTGGCAGGAAGAGAAATACTATCATTGCTAACACGCTCCTTAAAAGCCTTCACCTTAAATGAATACTTCCATTTATTCTGTCTAATAGTAGATGCAATAAATAACCCAGATAACTCGTTCATCTTTTTATGGTGCAATATTGTAATTTCATCACTCGCCGTAAAATTACCTTTTGCATAAAAGGCATCGCCAAATGTTGTTACAACCAAAGCATCATTATCAACAAATAAAGGATTACTAATATAATCTGTAACTCCGTTATTATCTAAAGAAGCAGAATAATAAGGCAAATCACCATCTTCGTGATTGCCAACTACATGCCTCTGACCACGACTAACAACAAATAAGTCACTAATCTTAAATGATTTCCAAGCACTTGTATCAATCATCCTTCCCACCGCCTATCTTGATATTAACGCTCAATTCATCGGATGTAATTTCACTACCATACAAAGCAGCATTAAGAAGTTTCTCACCGAATTCCTTAGTATCAATGCCGTTTTTAAAGCAGATATAATCCATAGCAGTTTTCTTGAAATCTTCCTCTGAAATCTCAAAAGGCTTTTCTGGCATCTGATATGACAGATGTTCAGAAGGATTTATCCATTGAGCCGTATTGTGCTTGGTATCACGGAGTTTACCGATACTGTCAATCCAATAATCTTCAATAGCTTTCCACTTATGTTTAATATCCTGTCTACCCTCATTCTTAACGGTTTCAAGACCATCATCTTCGATATAGCATCCAAAGATTTCCTGCCCGTTTTGAGGCTGTCCTGTCTTAAATACAAAGATAGAAGTAGTAACACCTACGCCAAAGAATAAAGGTTCTGGTAATTTAATAATCTTTGTGAGCGTATGGTTTTCAAGAATTCGCTTAATCTGTTTTTTAGATGCTTTTTCCAACTTCTTATCGGGCAAGATAAATGCACAATCTGTTCCTGCCTTAACAGAATCAAGAACATTCTCAACAATGGTCATACAACCATATTTATTCTCATAAGGAGGATTCATCAAAACTTTTGTGATAGGTTTTGACTTAATCCATTCACACGCTGATTCCGTTCTCATATCATTTTGATCAAGATTTGTCTTGCCATCTTTATGAATGAGCATATTTGCACAAGCAAGAGCGTAAATCTCTTTGTCAAACTCAATACCAAACAGATGACTTTTACGGATTTCCTTTGCTTTGTTAGTGTTATATCCACCTGCCTCACGAATCATATTAGACATACCCTTAACGAGGAAAGCACCCGAACCACAAGTAAAATCTCCAAGGTAATCGTTCTGTGTCACACCAATAAGACGATACATAAATGATGTGATGTGTTCAGGGGTAAAGACCTGGCCCGCTTCAGATTTCTTTTTATATCTGTTGAACTCATTGAAGAAGATACCCATTACATCTTCACCACGCCATTCGTTAGAATTAACGCAGTCGGATATAGTGCAGACATCATCAATAAAATCATTGATGGCTTTCTGATTTTCGGTATAGTTCATTTCAATCTTTTGGTAAACATCTTCCAAAATATGTAATTTCATATTTTGCTGTTTACTATCTTCTAAAGATTTATTGATGGTACTCAAAATCTGACCGTGAAGCATTGAGAAATCTCTATCTTTCAAACTTTCGAGCCTTGCTCCGTATCTCTGAGCAACCAAAGCACAAGCTGTAAAAATCATACGGTGATATAGGTTTTTAACACCAAAATTTACATGAAGATTATTATTGATACTACGAGTGACATCATAAATCTTCTGTGTCGGGATCCCTTGCTCATTCACCAAATCAATATAAAAATCTTTATGCTGAACTTCATTCGGAATATCAATCGGCTCATTATTAAAGAATCCAGTAGTTTTATATCCATTATGAAGGATACCAACAACTTTCTTCCATCCTGCATCCATAAGAATCTGACAATTCTTCTTGATTTCATCGACAACCTTTTTAGTGCCGATGTCCTCATTACTATTTTTGGTTTCAAGCAGAATAGCAACTGCATTTTTGTTGTCAGGAATATACCATCCATCGGGTTTATCGGATACACCTTTAATACCTAACTGATTAAAAGTGGTAATCTGTCCTGTTCCCTGTTGAATACCTGTTTCCTTTTCATTGAAGCCAAGAGCAAACTTATCAGCATCTCTGACTTCATCTTCAGTTAAAAACTGTGCCATATAATCAATATCCTTTCATACAAATTTAGACAGATATAATCTACCTCTTATAATATATCAGAAAATCTAAAAAAGATATTACCTGTTTTTCAATAGTTTCACTTTCTATTTGATGGCCACAAATCTTTCAACAAATTTTTTGCTATTATTGCTCTGCAGATTCACTATTAATATCACTTATTGCATCTTCGCTATTTTCCTTGGCATTCTTTTTTAGAGAAAAACGACTTTTCTTTTCATTATTGTTATTGATACCTTTTCCTGTTATCTGCAGATGGAGTCGTCTTTTATTTATGAAGAACTTAATCGTAGCAAACAAAAATTGCGTCATACTTTCACTTCGTACTCCGATTGAAAATATAATTACATTTACCACAAAAACGATCAGCGCTATCGTAATCTTAATTGTAATTATAAATGGTATCTGCCATGTTAGTACAACCATTAGCCCACCAAAAATTATTCCTTCTGCAAGATTTCTATACGGCACCCCTAAAAATTGACTATTATCATTATAGTTCTCCGGGATTAAAAATTTATCATCCATAACATAATCTTTCCTTTCTACATTAGATCGGCTCCAAACCCAAACATATCATCAAGCTCGCTTTCATCAAACACATTATTAACTTGTGTTCTGGATTCTTTGGAGCCTTTAATAAATTCTTCTTCATCTTGATCTGGTTCTGTAATAATATTGTCAGCGTTTTTATATTCCGCTTTGGTATATCCAAATGTACTTGTTATATCTGTATCGGTTATGTCAGAATCATCATAATACTTAATACCTGTTTCAGCTTCATCTTCTTCACCAACTTCAACCTCATTATTTTTTACTATTACAGATTCATCCATTGACACTAAATCATTATCATCATTAATATCAGCATCTGGTCTTTTTTCATTTAGGACTTTATACAAGAGATCCAGAGCTTTGTCTTTAACTTGTTCTTTTAGTTCAACAAATTTTGACATATCTGGCACAAAGCCTTTTAGCTTATCTTCTACTTGCTTTATAGTATTCTCTTTTCTCTCGTTATATATTTCTTCTAAAGTCTTGCCCTTGGCAGCCTGCTCTTTGGCTAGTCGATTTGCTTCTCTCTTCTTAAACTGTTTTTTCTCTTCTTTTTCAGCTTTCTCTTCTGCATAATCTTTAATGTAACATTCTTGCAGTTCATTTATATCTGCTTTTGCAATATCAAACCAGTTGAAATCTTTTTCATGCTTTATATCAGCTTCCCTTGCAGCCTTTATTTCATCCCACCACTTAGGTTCATGGAAATATGTTACTTTTTTATATAAATATTCTTGCTCATTTTCAAAGATTTCTTTACCTGCAGGATATTCAGAGAAATTAACCTTTTTTAACAACTTGAATGGTGCATACGCAGTAAATACTAAAACGCCTTGTCTTCCATGTCCTTTCATTCGCATTACTTCATCGGATGTTAAAACCGTTCTTGCCTGAACATTGAGAGATCCACCAGATGACATAGTTGATGGGTTAATTACTCCATTACCAGATATATTTGAGCGCTCCGCATATCCTGTCTTTTCTCCTGTTTTTGATGCCCAATATTCTCCGTTAAATTTATGATCATTTACACCTAATACTACTTGTGTATCACAATTTGACAATATACTTTCCCATACATGCCCTGGATACTTTTCAATAAGCTGTCCAAGGTCTTGGCTTACTATGGTTAGAGATATTCCCTGTGAGCGTACCAATGATATTAGCTTTACGAAATTTGGTATTGTTCCTATACTTGGGAACTCATCTAAGAAGAAATCTACTGGTCGTCTTTTAATATGCTTCTTTGCGTAACGACATAGTTTATAAAATGATAGCGAAAAGAACATTGATGCTACTGCGTCATATCTGTCACTTTCTGTATCTGTAATGATGTAATACACACACTGCTCTTTCATCGGCAGCTCTAAATCAATGTCATTATGCCCTAATACATTTCCCAGAATAGAGTCATTTAATATATAAAGTCTTGTTCCAACATCCATAAACACACTATCTCTTGCTCCATCTGGTGCTGTCATAAATATATTCCACTGTTTTCTTGCGGGGTGTGTTGCCGGAAGTGGTTCAACCAAACGCTGCAATTTGTTAAATACTGCTGAACCTTTTTGGCTATCATTTATTGGATTTCCGTTTGAATCTCTTTCTATTGTAGCCAAGCTTTCTTGATCTGGCTCAGTCAACAAACGATATACTCCTGCCAATGTTTTATCTTTCACATCATCAACAAGTGATACATAAAGAAGTCCAAATGTTGTTAATGCTAATCCTCCATTTGTCCAGAAGTCTTTTTTTGTGTTAGCATCACCTTCTGAATTTGCTATCAATATTCCTGCAACTGTTTGAGCCATTGCTTCATCACGACCAATCAGTGTTACAAAATTTACTCCATCTGATACTATCGGATCAACTAGATTAAGTACTGCTACTTTTGCCCCATGCTTTTCAGCAAACACATGAGTCATATTATAGATTTCGCCTTTTGGATCTGTGATAAATACTGATTTACCAGCTCGTATTGCGTTACAAACATTCGGATAAATAAATCTGAATGTTTTTCCGCAGCCACTTGGCCCTGCCACATATGTATGTGGTCCTGTCTCTCCACCTTTTTCTTTATCTAATTTTTCTACAACCTTCGTTATCTTACTATTATCCTGTTTTCCACTCTTTCCAATTTCTGCTTTCTCTTCAAATTCAGTTCCTAGCACATATCCTTTACTTTTTTCTATCGGAGTTCTTTGATAATAGTAACCAAATTCTGCTTCTGTCATTTCATGAGCAGTTCCTAATGTTCCTTCTTCTGTATCAATTGCATTTAATTCTTCATCAATATTTTGTTTAGTTACAACCTGCTTTAGCTTCCAAAAATACCATATTATATAGATCAATCCAGCCAACATTAATGTTATGACTAACCGTCCATTTTCATATCCTAATCCGTACATCACTGCTCTTACAAAATCTGTTATTAGATTTGAATTATTTGACAGGTATGCATCTGTTACTTTTTCAGCTCCTAATATTGAATAGCCATTAAGCAATACTCCAATTCCAAATGCCTGCAGCATTCTTTTTCTTCTTAATGGTTTCCCTTCCTCTCGCCATTTATTTATTCTTGTTTGCGCAATTTTTGCTGACAAATTATACTGGCTTGCATAGTCAATAAAAAATTTATCTATATACATATTTATTCCTCCACGATTGCTATATAGCTGGTACGATAATCTTTTGCTTGATTGACTTTTACATACACGGGCGAGCTAAACCACTCTGCTTCAAATGATTGGGTTTGAGTATTTATATTTTCTACCGGTATTTCTGGCTGTGGTATTTCTTCTTCTGTTCCTGCAGGAGCTGCAGCTTCACTTATATTTGTCTGAATTGTCGTTGACTGTGGCTCGCCAAATACGCCTACTATTTCCTCATATGTAGCATTTTCATTATAAGAATTATTACTCATTTTATAATTACTTCTACTATCTGTTCCTACGCCCCACACTATACAATTATCAATATCTTCTGGCATTTCTGTAGCATATGCTTTTACTAGAAACCATGCATCTGTATTCCTTTTATCAGATGTTACCCGTACATTACACTTACCTTCATTTACAACTATTTCTTTTTGAGCATCTGCTTTAGCTGTATATTCCCATTTATCATACTTAACATCTTCTTCGCGAATTCCTACACCTGCTTTTACTTCTCCTAATGTAGTTTTTCCTAGCGTGATCAGAAAACCATTTACTGTTACCTGGTATGATTTTTTACTTGTATATGGTGTCGTAATATCATCGCTCTCATTAGCAATTTCTTCATCAATTTCTTCTTGTGTTTCTTTTTGTTCACTTGTCTTTTTTGGTTTATGCATACTTACTAGCTCCAAAATAACAATCAGTAAAGCAGCTGCTATCACTCCTGCTATTTTTAATTTCTTTTTTAATCCTTGTGTCATAGCATTTCCTTTCTTGTTAGAATTTTATCAAGCCTAACCATTTATTTATTTCTTCTGTTTCTATTTCTACATTATCTGGCAGCTCTAATTCGTTTAATGCGTCTGCCAGCTCTTTAAAACAATGAATTACAAAGTCCTTTTCTGGATACAAACTTGATGCACTTAAAAACATTTTTATCTTTGTCAATTCTCCGGCAAACGCCTGAATATGATATGCATTATCTTCATATCCATCACATTTGATTGACAAGCTATTATGGTATGGTTTATAGCCTTTTTCTTTAGCAAAGATTTGAGATATTTCTCTTTCATCCTCATACACAATCAAATCAAGTTGCGCTTCGCCTTCTTCGCTTTTTGTTATACAATATGTTTTCGAGTGCCATCCGTCTAGCATTGTCTTGTATGCTTTCTTCCATCGTCCAGCCTCTTCTATTCTGATACTCCATGTGCTATACATTAAGCTATCTATTTTACTGTAATCATTTACTACAAATATTCTCTCGGTTTCGTTTTTTAATTCATCTATTCCTCGAATCTTATTAATAAACAAATGCATTACGCTCTCTGGATAGCTATGAATTGACATTCGCTCTTTACTTCCTATATCATAGACAGCTATACTTTTTTCTGGCATTGATATGATACCTGTCATTGTTGAAAAAGCCGTACTCTCTATTTCGTCTTCTATCTTATAATCATTATTTTCTAATTCCTTTTTTATATACCTACTGATTAAATAATATCCCTGTTCACTTTTTGACAAGTCCTTTGGATATTCATTTATCTTTAGTCCTATGTTATACATAAGGGCTACTATCTCACTGGCACTTAGGCGTTTTGTATTTTTCTCTACTGTCTGGCCATATGTGATCTGCCGATACCCTTCTTTATAATCTTCTTTTGTTCCACTTACATATCTTCCATATTCTTCATATTTACTATTAGGGTTACACAAGGTATACCTCATTTTTTCTCTGGTTCTTTTTCTCTTTTGATTCTCACTTTTTATTCTCGTTTGGTTCTTATCTATCCATCCGTATTCTTTCATTTGATTTACAGCATTATAAAATGTTCCCGTTTTTCCTCTTCGGATGATATTCATTGCTCCTATACTTATCTCTCCATATACAGACAGACAATCAAGAATCTCTCTTTTTACTCTTGACCGCTTTGTGATTTTCGCCATTTATTTTTTCATTCCTCCTTTCTGTTTTCTATCTCTTTTGATTTCTATTTTGATTTCTAATTTCTTTTCTTGCTTTGTTGTATGCTGATTGTTACCTTGTCTTTTTACATTTTGATTTTTGTTTTTTTCTCTTTTGTTTTTTATGTCTTGAGCATACAAGGTTGCTTGCACACTTTATATGTTAAGGTTTTCTTTTTCTTTTTTATTTAGCCTGTGCTTTATGCACTCGCTAACTTCTCTGCAACCCTAGTGAACTCAACTTTTCAAAAAATCCTATAAAATCAGCTGATTTTTAACTTTTTTCTTGTGGTTTTTGTAGTAACATAAGTGGACTACCCCTCTGTTATACTTATTACTACATAACCCACATCATAGTGCCTAAATATTACTACATAATCCCATGTCGTTTGCCCCATTTATTACTACGAAAATCAGCATTTAGAAGTCGAAATTTTCCATAATTCTCTCAAAATCATTAAGATTATTTTTAGATTTTTGCTTCTCAAACTCACAAATCCATGTCGAGAAATCGGTTACTGGAACAAGAAAAATCTCAGTAAAATTCTTCTCATCTGGTATTGCCATTGAAACCCTTTTTACTCGTTCTGGATTATCTCCACCAAAAACAAAATAATGCGATACTGCATCAGAGATTGGCTTCTCCATATAATTGTCTGTATCTCTTCGATAGATTTTTTTATCAATGTAATGATGAACAAAAATCATATAACAGCTTTCAAATATTTTTAATTTTTCTTCACCAAAAATCCTTTTCATATTGTCATAAAAAATTGACTGAACTTCTCTGGCATATTCTGTATACGAGTAACTACAGGAACGAATATGAGGGCATCTATGATTTGATACAATTTGAACAACATTATCAGCTGTTATTTTTGCGTCAAACGAAAGGCCATTTGTGTCAGCTTTTGTTTTTTTCTTTCCACCTACTGCCTTAGACATTACCTCTTGATACAAACCTGCTGGATCAGTTGTGACAGACACATACTCTTCTAACCGACGAGCATTCTTTCGTAGCACTTCTGAATAATCCGCAAAAAGTGAACCGATTATTTTTATCTCTTGATTAAGAGCTGCTTCATCATACGATTCTAATTTACTTTCCATATCTCGGATAAAATCCAATGTACTATTCAAATCAGTCTTTAATAGTTTAAAAGTCTTTTTTATCTCTTCCATGAATTAATCCTCTTTGGGTGTGATATATGTAACTGCTGGCACCTTTTTAAACGAAATTCCATCATCAGCTTTATAATCTACTAGCGCAAACGCATATGGATAAGATATTTTCTCTTTTGGAAATTGTTTGATCTCTTCCTTATTTTTTATAATAAAAATATATCGAATATTCTGCTGAACACAATCAAGTGTTTCAATATATTGTTTTTCTACCAAATCTGCATATGAACTCGCGGTTTCATTAGATGAAGGAGCTATAATTTCAAAAATCTTATGACTATTGTTAATATACCCAACGCTTGCCGGAGCATTAGGCTTATATATTTTTTCTAGCTTAATATTTGTGTTTCTAATAACATCACATAGGACATTTAACGAATCTATTGTATTTTTATATGCTTTCTCTCTAGGCGTAGCTAGTAACAATTTCTTATCTGCAGACCAGAAAACATATCTATTTTGCACCAGTTTTGTGATAGCCTTTTCTGTGGCTGAAACTGACGCCCCTTTATATTCTTTTAAAATCGTTACAATATGATTACGCTGCGCACATCGCAATTCTTGTATAATATCGTAAATGTCTTTTTCAATACCTGTTATCATAATTTACCCTCTCTTTCTAAAAAACTATTCTCATTTTATCATATACGATTTCGATTTTAGCCAATTTCTGTAAAATAGTTATACTATTTGGTAAAAAATCGGCGCAAAAATACGCCCCTTGTATTCCAAGGAGCGTATAGCTTAGATTTCGTGATATAGTTCTTTTAATTTTCTTGTATCTGTTTCGAACAATTTATGCCAAGGTCGTGGTGCCTGTATCAATATCCTTAACTTATCATTACCAGCAAACAGCATTGCTTGTCCTTGCGACAGATTTGATATTATCCTTTTATCTGATTCAGTGAGATACACTATTTTTGATAGTTCATCTACCTGCTTCTTTTCTAAGCCAAGGAAAAACTTGATTTTTGCGTTGTCGGCGATAGATGCTCCATATTCATTACTCAACAAATCATCAACCTTTTGCGTAGCTGAAATTACTGAACATCCATAACCTCTGGCAATTCTGTATATTTCGTCTACATACTGCGAAGCATACTGATTAGCCATCATTTTCCAAACCTCATCCATCAAAAACATACAGTTTTCAGTAATATCTGCTTTAATAGTATCATAACAATAATCTATTGCCAGAAATGCAAATGGCGCCAACATTCTTGCCCCAGCTCTTGATACTGAAAAAACTGTAAACTTATTGGAAAGATCCACATTAGTTTGACCGTTCATATTTGACGCATCACCATTTACATATACATTGATTATTTTAGCAATTCTTCTCGAAAGAATTGGATCATCACATGCTCTGTAATAGAAATCCTCCATTATAGGCATTGGCTTTAGTATCTTTTTCTCTTTATCTGCATATACAGAATCATTATCAGCTGTTATGCCAAAGTATTCATACATTTTAGTTAAGCAGGTCGAAATAGATGCTTCTTCTTCATCATCCATTTTATCTTTTGACATATTCAACTGAATAAAGGTTATGACCTGGTGTATTTTTTTTGAAAGAAGAGATTCTGATTCTTCTTCGATTACTACAGATTCTCTTGGTGGTTTAATTGCCAAAATATTAATACAATCTTTAGAGGATGGGGCCAAGTCTATATATTGTCCTCCGATTGCTTGAATCAAAGCTCTAGCCCATTCATGCCCCTTCTCTGGCAAGATACAAAATACTGGTATTCCTTTTAATCTGTACGAATATGCAAGCAGCATTAGCAAAAATGATTTTCCCGAACCGGTGGTAGCGCAAACAATAGCATTAGCATTTGAAAATCGTTTTCTATCAAACGGATCAAAAATCACAAGTGAACCAGAACTTTGTTCTATTCCAAGGCATATTCCTTCATCAGAATACAATGAAAATGCTGTAAACATGTATGTTGATGCCAAGGATGACGAAAAGAAGTTTCTTTTAGCCTTGTTAAACAATGGCTTTTGAATATCCAATAGTGGCAAACTCATTTTAAAAGCTTGTTCTTGATACATTAAACAATCTTCTACTCGAATGTCTTTCGATTCAAGAGATTGTTTGATTTCTCTTTTCTTTTTTTGAAGCTCTTTCAAAGATTCATTCATTATGGTTATCTGAATATATGTATCAAACAAATCCTCATTACTATCTGCCATTCTTGAACGAATATTTTTTGCTGTTTCAGCAATCTGATGAAGCTTCTCTGAATCCTCTTGTGTTCTAAATGTATCCCTAGCCTGAGAATTTCTTAATGTCTTAACTCGCCCAGCTTCCTTTATGGTTTTTCCTCTATCTCTTTTAATAGTAAACATATTTATTACAACATCTTCACCATGTCTGGTAAATTCTTCAAACCAACCAATACTGACAAGTGGCTTATATCCGTCTGAACGAACATATAAATATGTTATATACATTCCATCACTTACTACATAATTTGAATGAGTAAAATCTAATCCTCGTGGTGCTAAATACATTCTGTCATCAATAGCTGAATAATCACATTCGGTTTTATTATTTAGCGAAAGCATAAAATTATCTTTAGCAATTCTGTCTATCCTGTCTTTTAACTTTTCTGTTTTTGAGGATTTTGGATTAAGCGCTCTATAAATCATATCTGCAGCAAACTGTGCATCATTATGTTCAATAACTTGATTCCCCATCGTATTAAAAAATGAGTTAATAGTATTCTCTACAGCATACATTTCAGCGTATATTTCGGCTTTATCTGGGCTTTTATAGCCATCAACGCCCTCGTATTCATATATAATATAAAAACGCTTTTTAAGGGCCTCCTGCTTTGTTGTATAGCGAATATGCTGTATCAGTTCTTCACCCCTTGCTCTTACCTTTTCATTTGCTTCATTATCAAGACTTTGCTTCATTTTTAATATAATATTCGAAGCATCAGCCTTTGTCGTTTCTACTCTAAACTGCAATTTTATTGGTGCTATCTTAAGCCACGAGTAAAAATTTGATAGAATATCCATTTGTTCATCTACAGCTCTCATCAAAAAAGTAATAGGTTCAATCTCAACGATCTTAATGTATCTATCATCGTATGTTTCGATTATGCCACCTTTTATGGATTTGATGTTTAGCCAATCATTAGAATACAGCTTTAAAGACTCTATATCATCATCTGTTAAAGTTCCCTTTTCTAACTTTGCCATCATTGGTTCTTTTAATTTGATTCGGTCACTTATCGCCAGATCGTTTAACGCTTGTTCAAGCTGCTCTTTTTTGGATTCATCTATTTTGATTTCCTGCTTTTTCTTTTTGGGTAACTTGATTTTTTTCAAAACACATCTTCCTTTCGATTGATTTAATACTTATTATAGCAAACCAATTTTTGTGTTTTGATGGTTTTGAGAAATATTTTTTAGAATTTTTACGAAATGTGTCGGATATGGTATAACAGCACTAAGGCAATACCGATAGACGGTTTAGTCTCTGGCTATGTGATTATAAAAAAGAGATCTTATTCCGAAGAATAAAATCCCTTTTAGAGTTATTGGTTGTTTATGAATTTAATTTTTAAAATATAGCTATCTTAATTACAATGGCATATACATAAAAATGCAACTTCTATCATACCGAGGCTTGATGCGTTTATGCACCTGCCGTTCAATTGAATTAGGTAGACGAGAAAAGCCGATTTCATTATAATGCTTAATTAGTTTATCATGTGGAAGTGCAAAAATATATAATAATTTAACACCAACGATAGATGCTGCGTTTTTAACGATAGGAAGAATAAATGTTTTGATAATATAATTACCAATTCCTTTCGCTTCAGGGTGCTTTTTTATATATGAACCATTCACAGCAAAATTTGCCAATTCAACACTTGGAATTGTATCAAAAGCAATTCTAAATAATCGCCTTATTTCATTAAAAGAAACAAACCCCGCTTTTAATGAAAAATAAGCAACTATCTCATCAGTTTCACTATCCAACACAATATAAGTTCGAGCCGTATTCGAAGACTCGTCTTTTCGAGCAACCTTTTGGATATAAGTCACAAGGAAACCAGAATTTAAATTTGTTCCAGTGAATCCAGAAAAGTTATCATTGCAATCATTAATATGAATGCAATAAAATGATTCATTGTATATTACCGCATTATTTCTCATTTTTGTCTCGCCTTGCGTGCAGCCAAAATTTTTGACTCGACTTCATCAGAACGACGATTCAGTTCGGTCAAATCTGGTTTTGGTGTATTCAGTATAGTTTCAAAGATTTCTCGACCTATGCGACCATGTAAGGCTGTCATATTCGGTTTTACATAATTGATTTGATGTTCTTTTGCCATCTTTATCACTCCATTCATTAGCTTCACTCCTTTCTCTATAATATATAATTACAGGGAAAGGCACAACCATAATCACTTCCCTGATATTATCTCATTCAGGGTAAGTACCCATATTATTTTTCTCTTCACATTATATCATATTTTAAAACATAAAAATAGCCAGATAAATTAGAACTATCTGACTACTAAATTTGCCTCTTGTATGGCTTGGTTACTTAATAAAAACTATAATGATAATAATAAGATGCAAGCTGGTTAAATTAAATCTTTTAGAATTGTATCTAAATCTGTAAGAACAATCTTCGTACCTCTTTTGTATAAATTTATAACTTTGGTTACAATTCTATCTAATTCTTTTTGGAGATTTTCATTAATTGTTACATCTTCAGTATCTTTATTTGTTTTATATTTTTTATCAATATATTGTGTTGTTACAGGGCAAACATTTTGTATTAAAAAAGCGCGTCGTTCACCATTAACATACCCGAAGCGAATACCATCAAACTTCCCATGATAACGAGCCATTTTTTGCTCATATAAATGTTCATATTTCTCTACTTTTGAAGATATCGGCACCATCCAATACAAGCCGTCTTTTTCAAAACAATAATAGCACGGTCTTCCATGAAGTTCCCCGTTTACAATCTTATTACCTAAAAGATTACAATTTTCAAATTTTTCATAATATTCATTTTTAATAAAATAAAACTTTCCCGTCTCCATAAACTCTCCAATAAAATCGGGGCTTGTATGAAACAAGCCCCTTAAAATATTTGCTCCTCGACCTTTTATAATCCGCATATCGAGTAGCGGAAATATGTGAACCTGTACCTTTTATATTATGCCGATATACAGTCTCGGCAAATTAACAATATGTTGATTTATCTACTCACTTATATTATAACATCTAAATTCTAAATTACAACTTGACATAATTAACATAAAATGTTATAATAAATAGTTCCATACAAATATTATAACCATAAAGATGGATTTTTGTATATATGAATAATAATCAATTTTTAAACGCAAGTGACATTAAAACATATGTTTGATAAAATGTCAACCTATTTATATTTATTTTCGCCTAATCCCAATGTAGATTTATTCAAGCGAGAGCAAAATTCTTCCAGAAGCTTTCTTTTTACAAATGGCAGCATAGCTAGTTGCATAAAAGGCAAATTCCTTGTACTATAAGTGCTAGTTATTTTTCAATTTGCCGCCAACATAAATACGAAAATTGACAACATGACAACAGAATGATATACTAATATTAGGATATAAATACGATATGTTTACAGAATCGTATTACTAATAACATTTGTTAAAGGAGTAACGACATGGAAAGACTAAAAACATTAATGAGTAAAAAAATTGTAATTATTGCATGTATTGTATTTGCAGTAATTGTTGTGCTAACAGGTGTTTTCATTGCACTTAATAAGAAGCAGGACGCAACACTTAAGAAAGAACAGGTCGCCAAAGTTGAACAGGAAATTGAGTCAGCTTATATTAATTACGACAAGGCCGGTACATACTCAAAGAAGATGGAATACGCTTCTGGTGAAGTATCAGTTGGTGATGTAATCATTGAAAATGCTACATTTGATACACTTGAAATCAAGGATAGCGTTGGCGATGGTTCAGTTACATTAAATAACTGTAATGTAAACAAGTGCTTTGTAATTAATGGTGGTGGAACAAACTCTGTTCGTATCAATGGTGGCAAGTATAATGAGGTTATCTCTAATAAGTATAATTGCCACATCGTAATCGACAAAACCGCAGATATTAAGACATTAACTGTTCCAAGTACTGCCTTGATCGAAATTGATGGCAAGGTTGAAACTTGTAATGTCCTAAAGGGCGATTATGCAGGTGATGTGACATGGGAAACAGGTGTAAAGTTAGGCGATAACGCAACCGTAACAACACTTAATGTTGATGAGGCTTTATCAGCCGATAACAATGCTACTTCTGTTGTAGAGGTATCTAATAATAACACAAATGCTATTAAAAGCCAGAATACTATGTCTAGCGAGCAGGTAGCAAAGGTTCAGCAAACAACAGTTGCTCAGACACAGAATGTATCGCAAAATGCTCAGACTCAGTGGAGCAACCAGCAGCAGATAATTGCTTCTAATCCTAATATTACGCCAGCCAACAATAATACGAATGTAACTCCTGCAGGTTCAAGCGCGTCAAACAATAGCAAGACACCAACAAACAGTACACCTACTTGGAATAACAATTCTAATCCAAATACAAATAACGCAAGTAATAGCAATGTAAATACTAACTCAGGACACGAAAACTGGACTAATATTTATACTACTACTCGTGAGGCTTATTGGGAAAACTATGAAATAACTGATGATGTATGGATTCCTGCCGAATATACTGAATATTGGGTTAATTATATGGGCGAAGATAATGTTTTTCATTATGAATTATATGATAACCTCGTACCTGGTACAGGTTGCTGGAAGGTTGTTCCAACAGGCAAATGGGAAAACAAATATACACCAGAAGAAGGTTTTTGGCAAAACTTTTGTTTTTAAGATTAATCTTGATAAATTTTGATAAAGTAATCTTAAAAGAGCTAGTACATTTTAACCTGTACTAGCTCTTTTATTATACCTATATTTTGCCTTGCTTAATTAATTTCTTTTCATGATACGGCTTTGATTTACAACTAAAGTCCATGTATTGATATTTCCAAACATCACGAATATAAGACATTTGCATTTTGTTTGCATCTGAGTATATCTCATCTTGTATCTTAGCAATGGTTTCACGGTCAAAAGTTTGCTCATATGGATAACCTTCATCTTTTTCAAGAATTTCCATTGCATCTAACATTTGTTCTTTCAAATCCTCATCTAAATACCATTTAGAATAGGTTTCAAGCGCTCCATTTAAGAACCCTGCCTTATCTACAGAGCCATCTTCTTTCCAATGCTTCATGTAATTATTGTAATTAATGTTTCTACAATATATTTCTGCAGGACGAGTCTTATATTCACCATTTTTATCAACTACATAATGATAAGTAGTGCCTGTTGCATCTGTAAAATTATTTTCTGGATGCAAAGGATCCTCCCCTTCTTCAATAACTGGTTCTTGTGAAGTGATTTCTCCTCGATTCAAGTGAACCATTACTGTTTTATAATTCACATTGCCCGATTTGTCGGTTACACGATATGTAATTGATGTACCACCGAAATCTGCAGTTGAATTGATTATATCACGAAGCTCTTGCTCATTATAATCATAAAAATCAATTACAACATTTGTACCATCCTCTCTATCCGATGCAACTACTCGATCTGGCTGTAAAAGTCTATCCTTCATAATGCCTGCATCCAAATAGCTTTGACATGTTCCATAGTTAAGCCATATATCAACTGCATCAATGTCTGGCGCTTCATCCCATATAGCATATAGATTTATATACGCCTTACCATTATCATAACTGACATGTCCTTTATTTATGGCATCCATAAACATTGCTGTCCAGTTCGATGGTTTATCGCCAGCTTTATAAGTGTCATAATTACCATTTCCCTTATATAAGGTAGATGTTTTGTCATTATCTCTTATTGGCGACCATCCTACATATGTATAGGTTTTTGTATATTCTTCATCCTGTTCTTTGTTTTTGTCATATCTAGTAGCTTTTTCTGAACGGATATATGGATTATCTGCATAGGTTGTATTACTGCTGTTGGAGATACTATCCTGCACAAAGTAATATTCACCATCTTTCGTTTGTTTAGCATCTATACCTTTTGCTTTAGTAGCACCATTTCCGTAATATGCGATTGATACATTTTGTAAGTCGAATACCGCATAAACCTGTTCATTATTTTTTAATGCATGGACATAATCTTCATCAAGTATTTTGATGTCATCCCAATTTTTTGACATCCAATCTTTGTCATATGTAAAGCCCGCAAATTTGAGATAGTTATACATATTAGCCCCATCTGCATCTCTTTTAAGATTAGAATGTTCAAGGATGACTTTTTCGCTGTTAGGAATATGATTGTTTTTTTGATTAAACCGATAACCCATTGGTTTTGAAAAATCTGCTTTTTCTCCAAACACTTCCCAATTATATGTATATTTATAATTTCCACTCAAATACAGCCCGTTTACATTTCCTACAAGAGCTGGATTGTCCATATCATCTATACCCATAATCGATGCTGTATTTTGAACGCCATCAAATAACGAACCATTTGGATTGTTTGACAATGCATTGCTTGCAAGCATAAATGCTGTCATTTCAGGCGTTAGCTTTGTATAAAATTTTACAAGCTGACGATTCACCTGTTTATCATTATCTGCGGTAGACAATACATAATTATTATATTGATTAGATGCATTTCTTCTTATTGTGCTATTAACATTTACAATCTTGCCTGCACACAAGAAAATCTTATCAGCTCTTGACGCACCTGATAAATTGTAATTTCCACCCTGGTATACATCATATACCGAGTTTCCATTTGATGAACCACCGCTTTGGTTAAGTGTAGACCAGTTAACAAGTCCATAATGAGAATTGTTAAAATTTCCGCCTCTTACATTGGCTGTCTTGCAGTTCCACAAGCAAGAAGCTCCGTCTGTTCCTCTATCGGTAGTAAATCCATAGAATGAACCACTATTGATATTTAGGGTATCATTGTTCCATACACCAAAGTTTGTGGTTTGTTCTGATCCATTATTAAAATTAGAGCCACCATTGATTGTCATAGTACCTACATTATTCCAAGCATTGATGAATCTGTTATTTCTTATGGTGTCATTGGCAAGAGTGATATTGCCACCATTACATACACCTGCAACAGCCCAACCGCTTTTTATACCATTGTTATAAATAGTAGAGTTTGAAATTGTTGCAGTTTTATAGTTTGTTACACCATTTGAACCATTATTATAAATGTTTGAATTTGAAACATTAGCATTTCCTCGGTTCGCAAGTCCTTCATAACCATTGTTATCGAAGTTTCCTGATGTCTTGATATATGTAGGATTTGTCTTTCCGTCTGCTCCATTTACAACACCTGCATGAGTATTACCCCAAATATAAGCTCCGTTATCGCTTACAACTCCTTCGTTATAAATTCCGTTATAACCATTTTGGGCTATATCAATTCGCTTATTATTCGCTGGATCAGGACTTAATGTAAGTGTGCCATAGTTTACAATACCTTGTCCTGTATTAGAACGAATACCGCCTATTGTATCAGAGCCAGTCCAATACGAACCGCCTAAAATATTACAAGTGGCTTGATTCCAGATACCTGTTTGGTTTTTGTAGATATTGATTGCAGCATTTCTATCTATGGTTACTGTACCGCTTTCATTGAAGATACCTTTGTCT
>JAILFK010000039.1 GCA_024697595.1 Lachnospiraceae bacterium
ATGACAACATCATAGTCATCAACGTTAACATGAAAATATTCATGTAGATATTCTGCAGCTGCCACAGCCATTGGATAATTCAAAGAAAAGTTACGATTATTTAATAGTATTTCTATCCAATGAAGTCCATTATAGCAATCTTCTTCGAGATTAAGGATTTGCAAATCACCATCATCTATCTCATAGATATTTACATAGCCATCTCTATCTCTATCAACAGCCCATTCACGCGCCAAATATATATCCTCAGTGCAGTAAAAGCCCTTGCCATAATCATTATGTAGTTTTCCTTCACCATATTCAGGTTGACCAACTATATGGTCCGATCCATGATATAGATACCGCTTCATAAAAATCTCCTTTGAAATAAATACCACTCCCCCTACAGGAGTAGTTCAACTATATTATACCCCCACAGGGGCAGTCGTGTAAATAGTAAATAAAAAAACACAGCCTAATTGCTCTCGCAATCAACCTGTGCTTTCTATGCATCATTCATAATGCCCTCTACATGCTATTATTCGAAAATTACAAATTCAATCTATTTAATATAACCATCGCTAGTTCTTCCTTAGACATCATATCCAGAGACTCAGCGCCGTCAGAAGTAATCAAAGTCGCTACATTGGTGTCAACTCCAAAACCTGCTCCTTCAGTTGCAATAGAATTTGCCACAATCATATCGGCATTTTTCTTCTTCAATTTTGCAGTAGCATTCTCAATCAAGTCCTGTGTCTCCATGGCAAATCCACAGACCTTTTGATTAGGCTTTTTATTTTCTCCTAACCAGGCCAAAATATCCGTCGTTCTCTTCAACTCAATTGACATATCATCATCCGATTTCTTCATCTTCTGATTGGCTACAGTTGTAGGAGTGTAATCCGCCACAGCTGCCGACTTAATTATAATATCCGCATCCTTGTAATTAGCAACCACGGCATCGTACATTTCTCCAGCACTTGTCACATCAATAACACGCACTCCCAGAGGTTTATTCAGATTAGTCGGACCAGAAACCAGTGTCACTTCAGCTCCTCTTCTGCTAGCCACTCTGGCAATGGCATATCCCATTTTACCTGTGGAATGATTAGAGATAAATCGCACAGGATCAATAGCCTCCCGAGTCGGTCCAGCTGTAACCAGCACTCGCTTTCCAACCATATCTTTCTCATACTCGATTTCCTGTAAAATGTATTGTAGCAAAACTTCAGGCTCAGGCATCTTGCCGGTGCCCACATCACCGCAGGCCAAATAACCACTGGCCGGTTTTATGACTTGAATATCATAGGACTCAAGCTTTTTTAAATTATCCTGCAAAATTGCATTTTCATACATGGCCGTATTCATGGCAGGTGAAATAATTTTGGTACATTTTGCTGCCATAAATGTTGTGGTCAACATGTCATCGCAGATTCCATTTGCAATTTTACCAATGACATTTGCCGAGGCTGGTGCCACCATAAATATGTCAGCTTTTTTAGCCAGCGAAACATGTTCTACACTGAAATCAAAATTTCTGTCAAATGTATCTACGAGACATTTGTTCCCCGTCAATGTTTCAAAAGTAATTGGATTTATGAAATTAGTTGCATTTTTAGTCATTATAACCTCAACATCGGCGCCCAATTTCTTTAACGCTGATGCTAACGACGCAATCTTGTATGCCGCTATACTGCCTGTCACACCAAGCACAACACATTTTCCCTGTAACATAAATACCTCCAATTATCTTTACAATTAAATTCCTCGAATTCCCACTCTAGTTAAATCCCGTCTACTCATTGAATCCAGTTAACTCATTTAATTCAAATCCTACTTCACAAAATCCTCTGTAAGTAAACCATGTTTCTCATATCTTGATACTCTGGCAATATTATTGTCATCATCCACAAATACCACGTGTGGCTTGTTCTCCTTGGCCTCCTCTGGAGTCATCTGAGCGTATGCCATAATAATAACCTTATCACCCACAGAAACCTGACGAGCTGCAGCACCATTTAAGCAAATCATTCCGCTTCCTGGCTCACCTGCAATTGTGTATGTCTCAAAACGATTGCCGTTGTTTACATCAGCAATCTGCACATACTCATACTCGAGAATTCCTGCGGCATCCATAAGATCACTATCGATTGTAATACTGCCCACATAATCAAGCTCCGCCTGAGTCACAGTGGCTCTATGTATTTTTCCTTTTAACATTGTCAAATTCATTTCTTTCTCCTTGTTTCTAACACTACTAAACAAAAATATTTCTCTATAATAAATATCAAATTCTAATCTAAATATGCACACTAGGATATTATCAAAAATTAAATCTGCACTATAAAATTATCAATAAGTCTTGTTTTACCAATGTACACTGCCATAGCAACAAGTGTCTCGCCTTTTATTATATCAACTGGAGTGATTGTTGCAAAGTCAACCACGTCAACATAATCAATTTTGGCAAGAGGCTCTGTCTCAATATTCTTAGAAATAATCTCAATAATTTTCTTGGAATCACGCTCGCCAGCTTCAATTGCTTCCTTACCAAGCTTCAAACTCTTACTTAAAATCAAAGCCGCCTGACGCTCCTCTTTACTTAAATAAGTATTTCTTGAGCTCTTTGCCAAGCCATCTTCTTCTCTGATGATAGGGCAACCAATAATTTCAGTGCCAACATTTAAATCTGTAACCATTCTCTTGATAACAGCCAACTGCTGCGCGTCCTTCTGACCGAAATATGCACGATCAGGTGTCACTATGTTAAATAGTTTAAGCACAACTGTCTGCACACCTCTAAAGTGAATTGGACGAGTCTTGCCACAAAGCTCAGTTGTAAGTCCGTTCATATCAACGTATGTGCAGAAACCTTCCTTGTACATCTCCTCTGGTTCTGGGTGAAAAATGAGATCCACGCCCACTCCCTCACAAAGGGCAGCATCTTTTTCTAAATCTCTTGGATAGCTTTCCAAATCCTCGCCTGGGCCAAACTGCATTGGATTGACAAATATACTTGCAACCACCTTGTCATTATCACGACGAGCTGCTTCCATAAGACTTCTATGTCCCTCATGTAAATATCCCATTGTTGGAACAAATCCCACTGTCAATCCCTGACGTTTCCACTCCTTTACAGTATCTCTTACTTCCTGAACTGTGTAACAAATCTTCATTATTTTATCCTTCCTAATCTTATCTTTCCTAATTTCTTTAATATAGCTTTTCGATTATCTCATCATCAATCTTGTATGTATGTTCCTCTGCAGGAAATGTTCCCGCTTTAACTTCCTCATCATAAGCTCTAAATGCTGATCTCATAACATCACCAACATTTGCAAAATGTTTTACAAACTTTGGCTTGAAATCTGTAAACATTCCAAGCATATCCTGGTAAACCAAAACCTGACCATCGCAACCAGCTCCTGCTCCGATTCCGATTGTAGGAATTGATAATTCCTTGCTAACCTTTTCTGCTAATTTCGCAGGCACACACTCCATAACTACAGCAAATGCTCCTGCTCTCTCAACAGCTCTCGCGTCATCAAGAAGTTTTTGAGCAGCCTCCTGGCCTTTTCCCTGCACCTTGAATCCGCCAAATGCATTGATAGACTGAGGTGTCAAACCGATATGAGCACAAACTGGAATTGACGCATTTACAATAGCTCTGATTGTCTCTTCCATCTCAACACCGCCCTCAAGCTTTACCGCGTGAGCACGTCCTTCCTTCATAAGTCTACCAGCATTTACCACAGCATCATAAACTGAAGTCTGGTATGACATAAATGGCATGTCACAAACCAACAAGCAGTTCTTGTTTCCTCTCGCAACAGCTGCGCAATGGTGAATCATGTCCTCCATTGTCACTGAGATTGTATCCTCGTATCCAAGCATTACATTTCCCAGAGAATCTCCAACCAAAATTGAATTAACCTCTGCCTCATCAATAAGCTTAGCTGTTGAATAATCGTAAGCTGTAAGCATTGTAAGCTTCTCGCCCTTTTCCTTTGCTTCCTTAAATGTAACTACTGTATTTTTCATTTCTTCATTCTCCTATGCAAAATATTAAATCTTAATTTATTAATCTGTCATTTTCTTGTTTTCAAAACATTTCGTAAATTTTTAATCCTCTATTTCAAGACTTCCAGCATTTCTCCATAATCCCTTCCAGGATTTTTCTGCTTCGAGATTTCCACCAACTTGACTCCCATTGCCTTGTAACGCAACTTCTGATCCTCGTCAAGTTGTGATAAATGTTTTTTCACTGTACCGATATCATTTCTCTCAATTGGACCAGTCAAAGCTTCGACCGTGCCATTTGCAAGAACATTTTCCATATTAAGACGAACCAAACTCGATGTAGCTTCCATAGCTTCCTCTGGTGTAAATCCACATTTCTCAAGCATCTCATATCCTGACTGCAACACAGCCACCACATGATTGCTCAAAACGCTGGTGGCGCAATGATACAAAGCCTTGTTCTCCGCCGAAATTTCACGAACAACATTTCCCAGAGAAGCAAACATCTCCTTCATGGCAGCAACTGCCTTGGGATGTCCCTCCGCTGTAAAATATGCATTTTTCAATTGTTTATAGGAATTATATTTGTCGCTGAACGCCAACATTGGATGAATAGACACGCCGTACGCACCGGTTTGATCTATCCCAGTAAATACATCTGATGATAATGAGCCACTAAAATGACATATTAGTTTCTCTTGTAAATTAAATTGACTTATGTGGTCCCAAGCTTTCGCAATCTCACCATCTTGTGTGGTGATAAACAGGGTATCACTAAGTTTGACCAACTGGGATAAACCCCCAAAACTCTTGGTCTGAGTAAACGCTGCCGCATCCGCAGCCCGGGCCTCGTGCCTGTCATAATAACCTATGACCTCCACCTCATTGTCCGCAAGATATCGACCCATGGAATATCCCACGCGACCGGAACCAATTATTCCAATCTTCATGTTATCACCTCGTCTTCTCGCCATTAATGCATGCTGGATAAATGTTTTCTCCAGCCTAACAATCGCTCAGATACCGCTCCTTTTCGGATGCAGTTCCTTGCAGTCGCAAAGTCATGTAATAACACACTATCATCTGATGCAGTTTCCAATGGAATACCGCTCGTTAAAAATGTACCATTTACCAGCAAAAAATACAAGGCAAACCCGCCTTTGCCTTAAAAAATATACAATGATTCCACGCCCTATAAATCTATCGCAGATTTTTACGCAATCCCTTTGGATAATGATTTTTCACCGTTGTGCCTGTGACCTTTCCCCAACCAGCTGAAAATCCGTCAACAAAAATCACATGCCAACCATTTTCAACATCATAGTTAAATGTCTCGCCGTTGAAATATTTGTAAACCTCATCTTCATTATTTTCCATGGTCAAATCAACGCCTGCTTTAACTTGGTCTCTAGTTAGTGCCAACGCCCACGCGTGAGAAGGCTCAAATCGATTCTTCTTTATCTCACCAAGATGAAGTCCAACTCGCATGACCTTCAATCCCTTGAGACTCGGGATTTCATAGTCCTGTGGCACCATGCATATCTGCTCTTTAAATTTGATAAATGTTCTCTGTGAAAAATGTTTATACTCCTCAGGACTAAGCACTTTTTTTGCAAAATCATCAAGCTCAGGAAGTTTCTTTAACGGAAATGATTTCTCAGCTTTGTAATCGTCTACCTCTTGCATATCTACTCCACTCTTTTTAAGAACTGCAAGAAAATGTCCCTCGCCATTTATCTTGTGTGGCCAAAGACGAATTGTATTCTCAATACCCTCTGCCACAGGAGCGTCTCCTAACTCGCCAAATTCCTCGGCCCATTTAGCATTACCATCGCTCATCCCCTGGAATTTTTTCACCGGAAGGATGAACATATCAGGATGTCTGTATAAAAATCTTGAAATCGCACCCTCATTTTCATCAGGGGCAAATGTACATGTGGAATAAACCATGCGACCTCCCGGGCGAAGCATTTCATAGGCCGCATCCAAAATATAATCCTGTCGTTCTCCGCACATGCGAACATTTTCCAAAGACCAATGACTGCTGGCCTCGTCATCCTTTCGAAACATCCCTTCCCCAGAACAAGGCGCATCTACCATTATCCTGTGAAATGTTTCTTGATACCGCTCCCACAAATTCGCAGGGTCCTCACTGATAACCAAAGAATTCTCAATTCCCATTCGCTCAACATTTTCCGCAAGAATCTTTGCGCGGTTTGGTATGATTTCATTGGACACCAAAAGTCCACGCCCATTCATATAAGAAGCAATCTGTGTGGTCTTGCCACCTGGCGCAGAACACAGATCAAGGATGAGCTCTGGAGAATTATTTTGCAATACTTTAGTATTGATATATTGGTCAGTCTCACAAAGGACATCTTCATTATTTTGACAATCAGACATTAAATAAGCCGCCGGCGTCATGGCGCTAGCTTCTTGAATATAATACGCGCCAGCCTCATGATAAGGATGTTTCCCCGGCCTAAATCCAGCCTCATAATCACTAGAATAATATCTAGCAGTGGACTCCCATGGAATAGCCTCATTATTTGATTTCTCTGTCGGCTTCTCATTTAATTTATCCGTCAACTTATCATTTATTATGGTGAAATTTGCACTCTGACCTTTGAGCTTATTCAATCGCAAAGCATGATTTCTCTCCTTGTCATAACTAGCAAAAAACTCAGCCGCCTCTTTTTCACCTAACATCTGTTCAATTCTATCAATAAAGTCCTGTGGTAACATCTACTACCTCTTCTAATTATGGTGCGATTATACACCTATATTCTTATGTTCTTTTTCCTATAATAATATATCAAAAATTATATAGCACCGCCACCTCCCTAGTCTCACCTCTCGATAGCGAACTCGGTGGCAGTGCTAGGGAATGTCTTTTCTTATAGCACCGCCACTCAAGCGTCGCAGGGATTGGTTTTGGTCGAATCCGGCGGTGCTTTTTCCTGATTTTTAGTCTAGGCACCGCCACCTCCCTAGTCTCACCTCTCGATAGCGAACTCGGTGGCAGTGCCAGGGAATGTCATTTCTTATAGCACCGCCACTCAAGCGTCGCATGGATTGGTTTTGGTCGAATCCGGCGGTGCTTTTACCCGATTTTGGGTCTAAGCACCGCCGCTTCCATAGTCTCACCTCTCGATAGCGAACTCGGTGGCAGTGCCAGAGAATGTCACTTCTTATAGCACCGCCACTCAAGCGTCGCAAGGATTGGTTTTGGTCGATACCGGCGGTGCTTTCACTCGATTTTTGGTCTAGGCACCGCCACCTCCCTAGTCTCACCTCTCGATAGCGAACTCGGTGGCAGTGCTAGGGAATGTCACTTCTTATAGCACCGCCATTCAAGCGTCGAAAGGATTAGTTTTGGTCGAATCCGGCGGTGCTTTTACCTAATTTCAAGTATTGGCACCGCCACTTCCTAAAATAAGTTCATAAAATTAATAATACACAAAAAATGAAGCCCCGGGACCTCTCCCAGAGCTTCTACACACACACCAAACAAAAACTAGGCTTAATACCTTATTCGATTCGAATGACTACACGCTTTCCCATGCTTCCAGCAACTTTCACCAAAAAATCAAGAGTCGGATTATACTTTCCGCTCTCCATACGAGAAATATTCGATTTTTGTGTACCAGATCGATCTGCAAGAACTTGTTGTGTCAAGTTCACTTCCAATCTAGCTTCCTTTAGTTGTCTTGCCGCCTCCTGTCTAGCTTCACTAGAACTTCGAGGAACGACACCATCTTCGTATCTTTTTTTCATATCGTCACCGCCATTCGCATTATTATATTATCATATATGATAACCATAGTCAAGCATTTTTTCATATTTTTATAATAATTTCTTCTAATCTCCTGAATATTTTTTGATTATCTCATGATCCCTTACACACATAAAAAAACACAAAAAAAGAGATCCAACCCTAAAGTTGAATCTCCCTGCAAGTTTCTACTTACAAACTTCCATATGAATACTTTACTTATAAACATCCATATGAATACTTCTACTTGTAAACTTCCATCTAAGAACTTCCATTTATAAACCAGATAAAGTATCAATTGCCTTGTCTGGCAAAATGCATTTACCATGCTCTACAATTATATCTCCACCATCTTCCTGGACAAAAATATCTTCAGCAAATTCAGATACAATCAATATCTGACCTGCAACTTGACGCGCATTACCTTTAAAAGAAATTTGGAAGTAAAACTCATCATCGTATTTATACAACGCACTCTTTATGCGTTCTAGACTATGCATCGTCTTAGACATTCTAATGCAATCTTCCAAAGAATCTATACGTATGATAATCGGCACACCTTCCAGCAAATCCTGAATTTTATCGCTCTTACCACCTTTAGGCATACGTGCAGCAATATCAGCAAAACTTTCAGCACCGGCTTTTAAATCATCGCCGTCATCATCCACATATTCCGTATCCGCAGTTTCTTCTATTTTTTTCCCAACTGAACTTAAAACATCCTCTAAATCCTTTTCTATTTCGCGCCAGTCATCCTCATCATCTTGCTCAGCTAAATTTTCATTCATCAGTTCGAGCATGTGCTTCATCCGATTCATGGCACCCGTCATATCCCCAGGTAAGTTTTTCTCGTTATGCCCATCGTCACCCTCGAGATTTATAACTATAGAGACGTTTCCTGTCTTCAAAATATGCATCTGCACACTAAAATAATGTCCCATTTCTTCAATCTCAAGGACGTCCTGAGCCTCATCCACAATCTCGCGAAGGAACTCTTCGGTTTTATCTTTATTTTCAAGGAAATCATCAATATCCATTCCCTTTTCAAGCAATTCATCTTGAGAGATCAAGCACTGTATTTGTTTCTCATTAATTTTTTTAAATTTCATATATGCCACCTCCCATTCTTATCTACATCTAATTCTAGATGTTTCTGCCAAATGCGCTTTCCTTTCAGTTCACTAGATATTTCTGTTAAATGCGTCATCTAACATCACTATTTGTCTCTGCCAATTATGCCTTCCATCTAGCTCATTTGAGTTATTGGTAATATACACTATTACAACACATTGAGCAACTATTCGAGAATAAACCTGTGGTTTAATTCTCTTCCTATATATATTATATCGTTTATTACTCTATAATTTAATACATCTAGAGAAAATATTTTTGTTTTTTTATTATTAATCAGTCTATTTTCATTCCCTTGAAATATTTTTTAAACCGCTTATACTCTGCTTCCATAGAATCATCTATAAACTTCAATTCATTTACCACTGGCATTGCTACCGCTTGCATTATAGAATTGAAATCTTTTGGCGAAATAAGATTTTCTTTGGCGTAAGCAAACACTTTACGGATATTTTCAGCAAGTTCTGCAGGATCAGCATTTGATTGATATTTATCTATGATCTCAGCAGCAACACGCTTACAATCCATTGCTGTCACCTTCACAGTCCCTTCTTGAAGCAAACGATTTCCTTCTTCTATAATCTCAGAAGTCTTTGCAACATATTCAGGAGCTGCTGCTTCTGCAATACTCATCCATATATCATCTGTGTCCACAGATAATGAGTATCTAATATCATCATTTTCTGTAGGATTTTCGTCACTAACAAGTTTGATTTGATTTGGTTCAAAAGCCACTGTCTCTGTAGGAACAACAATTCCATCATAAGTTGTATTATTGATTCTATTAAAATTGTTCTTTTGTAATATTGTGGTCTCCTGCCTCAAATGGATTAGTGATATTTAGAA
>JAILFK010000038.1 GCA_024697595.1 Lachnospiraceae bacterium
AGGTAACCAATCCACGTATATCAGAGTGGCCAATGCCGGGAACTGATACTCCGAAGCTCCTTCAAGGTGTCTTCATCTACAATTTTATAAAGTTTGTAATTATTTTTGTTTTCGCTTGACAACGGTCATTACATATCAGTAATGATGAAAATTGCCACAAAAGAAGAAGCTGAAAACGCTATGATTATTGACACAGGTCATGATCTAATGATTACAGAACCTGAATTAACTGCAAATATGCTTTTAGATGTGGCAGATGATTTGTAATTTCAAAAGTCGGCGGGAATTTCGCTATGAAAAATATTCGAGAAATGCACGGCATAGATGATGATAAATAAAAAGAACAGGCAGTAGTATATACTGACCTCCAAAAGTTAGGACACAAAATCTAACGATTGGAGGTCGGTATTTTTATTAATCTCACCATGGGCTCATAATCTGCTGGTCTTTCCTCGCATCCAAAATCTGCCTCTTGAATTCGCTTTACTATATAATTCAATTTTTGACCTCCAATATCCATTTTATTTTACCATTTCACATAACATACTCCAAATAAAACTCAGTATTTCTCAACTATATATTCTTGGATTTATAATCCAAGAATGTATCAACCAAGCCATTTTAATTCGGCTGCGCCGAAGGGCTTGGTTGACTCCTAAATCATGTTTTCACGAAACCCGCAACAAATGCGGGTTTCTGATTGTACGTTCAAGATTATCATAATTTCTTGACTAATATATATTACTCTGAAGGAATTATGGCCTATCATCCTCTTCGTCAACAAAAGAATATTTTTATCGGTACCGTCACGAAGATGGATTACTGTTAAAAATCATTTGCCCGGAAGCTCATCTGCAATACAAGCTTGGCGATTACACTATCATCCATAGGAAAACCGCTGAGAATCCATTCCATCATAACTCCGATGACACCATTCATGGCAAAAACATAACCAAAACGATAAGGCAGGGAGTCCGAAGTCTTAAGCTTTGGCTGTTGGAAATGCTGCATCACGGTTTCCATCAGCCGCCTGCGGAAATCCATATTATTTGTCTGTAAAAGTAGTTTGAAATCCCTGTCATGTTTACGTACATATTCAAAGAATAGTGTAAAATCTTTCATTATCTGTTTGTTCAAATTAATTTGTTGTGCTCCATCTTGTATCATTGGTATTTCCGCTAATATGTCATCCTCAATCTCTTTCAAGAGCTCTATTATATCATTGTAATAGCTGTAAAATGTAGATCGGTTCACATCTGCCTGTTTGCAGAGTTTTGTCACACTGATTGATGATAGTGGCTCTGTCTCTACAAGTTCCATTAGTGCATTTTTTAACAATCGCTTGGTCAATTTTACCCTTCTTGATTCAGATGCAGATTTGATCACTATGATATCTCCTGTTCCATTAACATGTCGTTTAAAAATTATCATTACCCAACAAAAATTTTCTTTTTGTTGGGAACAAAACGAATTGAAATAAATTGTTTGTTTATTTCGCAACAGTTTGTCGGCATAATAATACCATAACACGAACAGATGTCAAGATTAATAAGAAATGGAGGAACGAAACGATGAAACGAGTTTATTTAATCACAGGAGCCGCAGGACATTTAGCATCTACAACCATAAAAAAACTCGTAATTAAAGAATGCCGTATCCGTGGACTGATTTTACCGAATGAAAATGGTGTGGACGATGAACAGATCACTTACTACAGAGGCGATGTAACAAAGCCGGATACGCTTGATGAATTCTTTTCCGGACTTGATAAGTATGAAGTGATCGTGCTGCATATGGCCGCAATTATCAGCATACAGGATAAAGTGTCCGAAACCGTTTACAATGTAAATGTAAATGGAACCAAAAATGTGGTGGACAAATGTCTCAAGTACCATGTAAAGCGACTGATTTATGTCAGCAGTGTCCATGCTATCCCCGAACCTGATAAAATCACGACGATTGAAGAAATCCAACATTTTTCAAAAGATGCCGTAGAAGGTGCTTACGCTGTTACCAAGGCGGAAGCAACACAGGTCGTATTAGATGCAAAAAAAAGGGGACTGGATGTGGTTGTCGTCCATCCTTCCGGTATTACCGGCCCTGGAGATTTAGGAAACAACCATATGACACAGTTGATGCAGATGTATCTTCACCATAAACTTCCCATGGGAGTATCCGGCGGTTATGACTTTGTGGATGTCAGGGATGTGGCCGATGGCATCCTTGCTGCGGTTGATAACGGACGCAACGGGGAATGCTATTTGTTAAGCAATCGTTATGTATCAATCCCGGAACTGTTAGAATGTATGCGCATGGCTACAGGACGCCAGTTGCATAAGGGATGTTGCCCACTTTGGATCGCAAAAGCGGTTGCACCTGTCGCAGAGTTCATTTCCAGATTAACAAAAACCCGTCCGATCTTTACAAAGTATTCTCTCAAGACGATGGAAGCCAATGGGCATTTCTGCCATGACAAAGCAACTATGGAATTAGGCTATCATCCCAGAGATATTAAAATAACGGTGAAAGATACTATGAAGTATCTGCAGGCCAATAATGCGTAGGGGAGGTGCGATTCATGCCGAAAGTAAATGTCATTACAGGTGGAGGAAGTGGGATCGGCTTCGCATCAGCACAGTTCCTTCCGAAGGATCAAATCGTGCTGATCACCGGGCGAAATGAAAAAAAACTGTCTGATGCTGCAGCCCTCCTTCAATCCAAAGGGTATCAGGTAGAAACTATATCCTGCGACATATCCAAATCAGAGGATGCAAACTTACTCGCAAGTCATGCAGCATCTTTGGGAACCATCCAAAGTGTGATCCATGCTGCAGGTGTATCTGCCGGCCAGGCCGACCTTGAACAAATCATCCGTATTAATGCGTTAGGTGTCGTCTATATCGTCCGGGCTTTTGCCAAGGTGATCAAACCAGGTGGATGTATCGCTGTGATCGGTTCCTGCTCTTCGCACTCGCTTCCAAGGATTATGATGCCGATACACAGTTATCCACTTGCTTTGAAGGACGAGGAAACATTTATAAAACGATGCGTTCGCCGCGCAAAAATAATACCAAATGTTTACAAGCAAAAATCCATTGCTTATTGCATGACCAAAAACTTTGTTCGCTGGTATCTCTTAAACTGTGCCTATCATTACGCAAAGCAAAATATCAGAATCGTCTGCCTAAGTCCAGGAGTTGTTGACACTGCTTTAGGGCAGACGGAATTAAAGAATCCGGAAACACAGTCCATCTTACGCTATACCGGTCTAAATCGTCCGGCAAGACCGGAAGAAATCGGTTTTCTTGCAGCAAGTGTTATAGATGAACGCAATGGCTATCTTTTGGGAACCGATATTCTATGTGATGGGGGCTGTACATCGGCAGGTTTTGACATGGCCGCAGCACTCAGTAAGAGCAGCAAACCCAAAGACTGGCATTTGTTGTAATATACAGGTTAAAAACACACATTGGATCCATCCTCCACCTTTTTCCTTCCATCACCCTGTTTTTTATTGCCCCGAAAGCCACATAATTACTGGCTTTCAGGGTTTTCTTTTGTTAAATGCAAACTATCGCACGTATTACAGTTTTCTTTGCCTGCCAAAATGCATCAAAAATCTGCTTTTTGATATAAGACATCAGCTGTAATGCTATGAACTGCACGAAGAGCTTGCCTTCAAAGTTTTCCTCTGATGCGACAGACATCCTGCGCATTGAAAGACGCTCTTTGAGGTTGCCAAAGGATTTCTCTATAAGATCCTTGAGCCTGTAGATGCGCAGTGCATCAACAGAATCCTTGATGCCATTGGTCATGAGAGCAATTATGATGATGCTTCATCAGATCATTTATGTTCTTCTCGCTGTAGAAGCCTCTGTCCATGACAAGCTTGAGTTTCTCAAGTTTAAGGAAATCAACATCCTTAGTATAATTTCGCGGGAGCGCAGGTTTTAAATTACAAAATCTTATTTCAATAAATACTTCTATTCAATTACAGGAAATACACTTCTTTCAAATCTATCGTTCCGCTTCCCCGGTACTCTAACAAAAGCATACTTTCTTCCATTGGAAGTTCATGATTAATTTCAATTATCTGCCATTCTTTTGAAGCAATAATTTTCGTTTCACCAAGCAACTTACCTTCTTCCTCTGAATAGACTAAAATACGACCTTCATCTCCTCGAATGCTTAATTTCAATGTCTTTGATCCCATTCCTATAAAATTACGATATCCAATTTTGGTACGATCTGTCACCGCCGTCACATACATTTCACCATCTGTCGCTGTCACAACCGGTTGTTTTCTTTTTGGGTTCACTCCCTGGACATTTTTTGTGTCATCATTATACAAATAACAACAAATAGCTGCTGGGAAAGCTCCTTGTGCTTTTAGAGGTGCTCCATTTAATCCCTGTGTTGTAATTCCAACCTGAGGAATTGATCCATCTTCTAGTATTTCAATAGGTTCTGCACAGGCTTGTCTGGAAAAGTCTGTATCATTTGTGCATCTATGATAAAAAATATAATACTGACCATTGATACATTCGATTCCACCATGAATGGTTCCCGCCGGTGCTTTTCTCTTCGTATTTCCCTTGTAACCCAAATCACTTCCAGAGATAATTACTCCGCCATAAGTAAAGTCACGATCCGGATACTTGCTTGTTGCATAACACAATTCATTGTTTTCCCCTGAAGAATACACAAGATAATACAAGCCTCTTATTTTTCGAATGGATGCTGCCTCATAAAACGCATGATGATATAACATGGAATCTCTCGATGCCGTTGTTTTTGAGTCTAAAACTGCCTTTGGTTTACCTTTTACGGTAATCATATCATCTTCCAGTTCCACTACTGCACAAGATAAAATACTTGGCTTAGTATTTTTAATCTCTTCATAACTTCGATTTCCGATTTTTTTCAACACTGAATTATAAATAGGACTCATAATTGGATTTCTAAAATCTCTCCCCAATCCCCAGCCATAATATAGCCAGATTCTTCCATCATCATTAATTACCGCCGGATCATTGGTTAAAAAATCAAGCACTGGACTTCCATCGTGATATTGAATATCTCCGATATAAGAAAAAGGTCCTTCGGGTCTTTCTCCCACTGCAACAGACATCGGTCCAAATGCATTGGTATTAGGACCTGCTGCAAAATAATATAAATAGTATTTACCATCATTTCCTCTAACGCAATCTGGCGCATAATAATCCACCTGGTTTTCCTTGGTAGATCTTGGATCCTGACTCTTTTTATAACTCACTCCATGGCATGTCCAGTTGGATAAATCGTTTACATCTGCTGAATATACCACATAATCTTCCATGCAAAATCGATCTCCCTGTTCTTTATCATGAGATCCGTATATATACACACGATTTCCAAAGACGTGAGGTTCCGCGTCTGGTACATATTCTGTCAATGGTAAATATGGATTACAAATGCTCATTATACCCTTCCTCCTTATTCCTTTTTCACTTACTTGAACAGATTGTATTTGTATTATAAATATACTCTGCAATTTTTTTATCCCCATATTTATTTGGATGTACGCCATCTTCAAACCATTCAGGGTGACCTTTTGTATAACTGTTTAAATCAATCACATCCAAATTTAAATTATCCGCTACTTCAAATACGATTTTGCGGATGGATGTATCAATTATGCTTGCATCAATATCAAATGGTACCACACCGGTTTTTTTATCTGAAAAGCACTGTGGTGGAGTCATTAATACTACTTTGGGTTGATGTTTTAAATTCATGTATTCTCTTGCAAAAGATTCCAAGCGTTTCCTGAATCTTGTTTCATTCCAGTTGTAAGGTTTCGAGTCATTCGTTCCCAACATAATCAAATAAATATCTGACTCACTTTGCTTCGAAATCTCATAAAACTTTTCCTCGCAATAAGGAAAATCTCCTTCATCCTGTAACGTTCTTCCA
>JAILFK010000071.1 GCA_024697595.1 Lachnospiraceae bacterium
TGGCACTGCCACCGAGTTCGCTATGGAAGGGTGAGACTAGGGAAGTGGCGGTGCCTAGACTCGAAATCGGGTAAAAGCACCGCCGGATTGGGTTAAAACAGAATATAGCGACTCTTGATTGGCGGTGCTATAAGAAATGACAATCCCTGGCACTGCCATCGCATTCGCTATCGAGAGGTGAGACTAGGTAAGTGGCAGTGCTTAGACTCGAAATCGGGTAAAAGCACCGCCGGATTGGGTTAAAACAGAATATAGTGACGCTTGATTGGCGGTGCCTAGACCAAAATCGGGTTAAAGCACCGCCACCCCTAATTAATAGTAGAAAGAGATGCTCGCTTATGGTAATATAAATTGATGATTTTTGTTGAAATCACAATATAGTATAAGTAAGTAACACTTTAGGAGAAACTAAATGTCAATAGATCAAAGTAAAATTAGAAATTTCTGTATAGTAGCTCATATCGATCATGGTAAATCCACATTGGCTGATAGAATAATTGAGATGACTGGACTTCTCACTGAGCGTGAGATGCAGGCTCAGGTTCTTGACAATATGGATTTGGAGCGGGAGCGAGGAATCACAATAAAATCTCAGGCTGTAAGAACTATCTATAAAGCCAAGGATGGAAGTGAATATGTATTTAACTTGATTGACACTCCAGGACATGTGGATTTTAATTATGAAGTTTCTCGAAGCCTTGCTGCTTGTGATGGAGCTATTCTTGTTGTAGATGCGGCTCAGGGAATCGAGGCTCAGACATTGGCAAATGTGTATCTTGCCCTTGACCATGATTTGGATGTCATTCCTGTTATCAACAAGATTGATTTGCCTAGCGCAGATCCACAGCGTGTCAAAGATGAAATTGAGGATGTTATTGGACTTGAGGCACAAGAGTGCCCAATGATTTCAGCAAAAACTGGTTTGAATGTGGAGGATGTGCTTGAGGCCATTGTAAATGATCTTCCAGCCCCAAAGGGTGATTCAAATGCTGAACTTCAAGCTCTTATTTTTGATTCACTTTATGATGCATACAAGGGTGTTATTGTATTTTGTAGAATTAAAGAAGGTACGCTGAAAGCTGGAGACAAGGTAAAGATGATGGCCACAGGTGCCAGCTTTGAAGTGGTGGAAGTTGGATACTTTGGTGCAGGACAATTTATTGCATGTGACGAACTTTCAGCTGGTATGGTTGGATATATGACTGCTAGTATTAAAAATGTAAAAGATACTAGAGTTGGTGATACTATCACTCATGCCAATAAGCCTTGTGCCGAGCCATTGCCAGGTTATAAAAAAGTTAATCCTATGGTTTACTGTGGATTGTATCCAGTTGATGGAGCAAAGTATCCTGATCTTCGTGACGCCTTGGAAAAGTTGCAGTTAAATGATGCGGCTTTACAGTTTGAGCCAGAGACATCAGTTGCACTTGGTTTTGGATTTAGATGTGGTTTCTTGGGACTTTTACATCTTGAGATTATTCAGGAGAGATTGGAGAGAGAATATAATCTTGATTTGGTAACTACAGCACCAGGTGTTGTTTATAGAGTTTATAAGACAGACGGCACAATGATTGAACTTACCAATCCATCTAATTTGCCAGATCCTTCAGAGATTGATTATATGGAGGAGCCAATGGTTGAGGCGGAGATTATGGTTACCAGTGATTACATTGGTGCCATAATGGATTTGTGTCAGGAACGCCGTGGTATATATATTTCCATGGAATATATGGAAGAAACACGTGCTTTGCTTAAATATCAATTGCCGCTAAATGAAATAATTTATGATTTCTTTGACGCATTAAAGTCCAGATCTCGTGGATATGCATCCTTTGATTATGAGATGTGCGGATATGTAAAATCTAAGCTTGTTAAGCTTGATATTCTTATTAATAAAGAGGAAGTGGATGCACTTTCATTTATTGTATTTGAAGGAACTGCTTATGAGAGAGGCCGTAAAATGTGCGAGAAGTTGAAGGAAGAAATTCCAAGACATCTCTTTGAAATTCCAATTCAGGCCGCCATCGGTAGCAAGGTTATTGCAAGAGAGACAGTCAAGGCAATGCGTAAAGATGTGCTTGCAAAATGTTATGGTGGTGATATCAGTCGTAAGAGAAAACTTCTTGAGAAGCAGAAGGAAGGAAAGAAACGTATGCGCCAGGTGGGAAATGTTGAGATTCCACAGGAAGCATTTATGGCGGTTCTCAAACTTGACGAGGAGTAGGAACATTATGAATACTAATGAAATGAGCATCTATATACATATTCCTTTTTGTGTAAAAAAGTGTGAGTACTGTGATTTTTTATCCGGTGTATATGATGTGGATGTGCAGAGAAACTACGTTCAGGCTCTGTGCAAGGAGATAAAATATATGGGACAACGACTTGAAGGAGTTGTTGTTCCTTCTATATTTATTGGGGGAGGAACTCCTTCATGGCTTGATGGTGATTTGATTGAGCTTATCATGAAAACGGCATATGAGGTTTTTGATGTGCCAGGAAGTGCCGAAGTTACCATTGAGTGTAATCCTGGTACGGTTACAGAGGAAAAATTTTATTCCATTCGCCGAGCTGGAATCAATCGAATAAGTATAGGTCTTCAGTCTGCAAATGATGAGGAACTTCAGCTACTTGGAAGAATTCATGATTATAATCAATTTTTAAAAACCTTTGAAATGGCAAGAAAGACTGGTTTTACAAATATCAATATTGATATTATGACTGGATTGCCTGGGCAGACTAAAGAAAAGTTATTAAATACTTTGCAAAATATTACTTATTTAAAGCCGGCTCATATATCTGCCTATTCACTTATTGTGGAGCCGGGAACGCCTTTTTATGATAAATACATTGATGATGTGAAGCGACGTGAGATGGGAAAACCTACAATATATTTGCCAAATGAGGATCAGGAATATGAATTGACAAATATGGCAAAAGAGTTTTTGAGACAAAAAGGTTATCATCAATATGAGGTTTCTAACTTTGCCAGAGATGGATATGAGTGTGAGCACAACAAAGTATACTGGTCTAGAGGGCAGTATATTGGATTTGGAATAGGTGCGGCGTCTCTGATTGGAGATACAAGATATCACAATTTGACAAATATTTATGAATATATTGAAAAATGCAATAAGCTTCCTATATTACAAGAGTCTAAACTTGAGGACCCTTATAATGATAAAACTTCGGATTATGAAATTAGGGGAAATGTAAATGATGAAACCGCTACTGATAACGACCAGGTGCTTTATCTCTGGGATAGTAGCCAGAAATTGTCAAGGCATGAGCAGATGGAAGAATTTATGTTTTTAGGTCTCCGAATGAATGAAGGAATATCGAGAGAAGATTTTAAAAATGATTTCGGTTGTGAGATAGAAGCCATATATAAGGAAGTAATTGAAAAATTACAAGGGCAAGGTTTGCTTCTTATGGATGGAGGAAGAATATTTCTCACAGAAAAGGGTCAGGATATAAGCAATGTGGTTCTGGCGGAATTCCTATTAGATTAGAATGTAGGTATGTTTAACATAAATGATAATAACATCGCAGGGATGATTTATTTTGGTGTATTTTGGTTAAAATAATAATTTAATAAAATTTTTATAAATGGAGTGTTGACATAGACTAAAGGTGGTGGTAAATTATTTTTAGTGAATGTTAGCACTCATTTTGGTTGAGTGCTAATAACACAAAAAGAAATGATTGTATCAGTAACCTAGAATAAACCATATGAGGTAAATCAATGGAAGAATTAGGCGAGAGAAAAGAGAAAATTTTAAATGCGATAATCAAACATTATCTTGAGACTGGTGAACCGGTTGGTTCAAGAGCAATCTCAAAGGAGACTGATTTAGCACTTAGTTCTGCAACAATTCGAAATGAGATGGCAGATTTGGAAGAACTTGGATATATAGTTCAACCGCATACATCAGCAGGTCGAGTTCCTTCAGATAAGGGGTATAGATTTTATGTTGATCATCTTATTGAATCAAAGAATCAAGAAGTTGCTGAGATCAAGGATTTGATGATTGAAAGAACTGAGAAGATGGAAAAAGTCTTGAAGCAGGTGGTAAAGATGCTGGCGAATGATACTCAATACGCCACAATGATTTCTGCACCATCGGTTAGAGGTAATCGTTTAAAATTCGTTCAGCTTTCAGCTGTGGATGAAAATCAGATTCTATCCGTTGTGGTTATGGATGGAAATGTTGTTAAAAACAAGATTATTCCTGTAGAGGAACCACTTGATAATGAGACAATGTTGAAATTGAATATGCTTCTCAATACCACATTAAATGGTTTGACAGTTTCTGAAATCAATTTAGGGTTGATAACAAAGCTTAAGGAACAGGCGGGAATACATGAGGAAATTATTGCTCAGGTTATTAATACAGTAGCTGATACCATAAGCGAAGATGATGATTTAGAGATTTACACCAGTGGTGCCACAAATATTTTCAAGTATCCAGAACTTAGTGATTCACAGAGTGCTAGTTTGTTGATAAATGCATTTGAGGAGAAGCAAGCCCTCAAGGATTTCATTGAAGGCACCCAGGCTGAAGGAACTGAAAACACTGGTATTCAAGTTTATATAGGAAATGAAACTCCGGTTCAGACAATGAAGGATTGTAGTGTTGTCACAGCAACTTATGAATTGGGAGATGGAATGAAGGGAACCATTGGTATCATCGGTCCAAAACGTATGGATTATGAGAAAGTAATGGACAACCTGAAAAATTTAAAGAGTCAATTAGACAATGTCCTAGGGGGCACTGATAAAAATACAGAATAAACGGGAAGGAAGGCGATAGTCGTGGCAGATAATAAAAATGTATCAAAAGAGTCTGCAACAGAAAATTTTGATACTGAAGAAACTAAAGATGCTGTAAATGCTTCAAAAAGCGATGATGCAGTAAATAAAGCAGAGTCAAAAGATTCAGCTACAAAAACTGATAAAACAGCTGGTACAGAAAAAACTGAAGCAAAAGGCAAGCAAGAATCAACAAAAAATGCTGATACAAAATCAGATTCTAAAGAAGTAGAAGCGGATCAGCAGTCAGATTCAGCAGAGGCTGATACAGATGAAAAAACAGAGGATGCTGATGTAGCAAAAGAATCTGATGAAAATCAAAATTCAAATCCTGAGTCCAAGGAAAGGGCAAAACTTTTCAAAAAGAAGAAGGACAAAAGAGATGAGAAGATAGAAGAACTCAATGACAAGGTAATGCGTCAGATGGCTGAATTTGAAAACTTCCGTAAGAGAAGTGAGAAAGAAAAATCTCAAATGTTTGAGGTTGGAGCCAAGAGTATTATCGAAAAGATTTTACCAGTTGTAGATAATTTTGAGAGAGGTCTTGCAGGAGTGGAAGATGACACTGAAGATCCATTTGCACAAGGTATGCAGATGGTATACAAGCAGATGATGACATCTCTTGAGGAAGCTGGGGTAAAACCAATTGAGGCGGTTGGTCAAGAATTTGATCCAGAACTTCACAACGCAGTAATGCATATTGAAGATGAAAACTTTGGTGAAAATGAAATTGCTGAGGAATTACAAAAAGGATATATGTATCACGATACAGTAGTTCGTCACAGCATGGTAAAGGTTGCCAACTAAAATATTTAACATATGACAACTAGATTTCGGCCCACTCGAGAAGCCGAATGTCTTTAGTTTATAAGTAGTATATTAACCAGAGAATTTTAGGAGGATAAAATCATGGGAAAGATAATAGGAATTGACTTAGGAACAACAAACAGCTGTGTTGCCGTTATGGAAGGTGGACAGCCAACAGTAATCGCTAACCAAGAGGGAGCTAGAACAACACCTTCTATCGTTGCTTTTACAAAGAATGGAGAGAGATTAGTAGGTGAGCCTGCTAAGCGTCAGGCAGTTACAAATGCTGAGAAGACAATCGCTTCTATCAAGAGAGATATGGGTACAGACAATGGTCGTACAATCGATGACAAGAAGTATTCTCCACAGCAGATTTCAGCTATGATTCTACAGAAGTTAAAGGCTGATGCAGAAAACTATTTAGGAGAATCAGTATCAGAGGCAGTTATCACTGTTCCTGCATACTTCAACGATGCACAGCGTCAGGCAACAAAGGATGCTGGTAAGATTGCTGGTCTTGATGTTAAGCGTATCATCAATGAGCCAACAGCAGCTGCTTTAGCTTATGGTCTTGACAATGAAAAAGAGCAAAAGATTATGGTATACGATTTAGGTGGTGGTACATTTGATGTATCTATTATCGAAATCGGTGATGGAGTTATCGAAGTTCTTTCAACAAACGGTGATACACATCTTGGTGGTGATGACTTTGATAATGCTATCGTTAACTGGATGCTTTCTGAGTTCAAGTCAGCAGAGGGTGTTGATCTTTCAACAGATAAGATGGCAATGCAGAGACTTAAGGAAGCTGCAGAGAAGGCTAAGAAAGAGCTTTCATCAGCTACAACAACTAATATCAACTTACCATTTATCACAGCAACAGCAGAAGGTCCAAAGCATTTCGATATGAACCTTACACGTGCTAAATTTGATGAGTTGACACATGATTTAGTAGAAAAGACAGCAATCCCAGTTCAGAACGCTATGAAGGATGCTGGTATTACAAATTCAGACTTAGGACAGGTATTACTTGTTGGTGGTTCTACAAGAATCCCAGCAGTTCAGGATAAGGTAAAATCACTTACAGGCAAAGAGCCAAGTAAGTCACTTAACCCAGATGAGTGTGTTGCACTTGGTGCTTCAATTCAGGGTGGTAAGTTAAATGGTGATGAGGGAGCAGGAGAAATCCTTCTTCTTGATGTAACTCCACTTTCACTTTCTATCGAGACAATGGGTGGTGTCGCTACAAAGCTTATTGAGAGAAATACAACAATTCCTACAAAGAAGAGCCAGATCTTCTCTACAGCTGCTGATAATCAGACAGCCGTTGATATCAACGTAGTACAGGGTGAGCGTCAGTTCGCTAGAGATAATAAGTCACTTGGACAGTTCAGACTTGATGGTATTCCACCAGCAATGAGAGGTGTTCCACAGATCGAGGTTACATTTGATATCGATGCCAATGGTATTGTAAATGTATCTGCTAAGGATTTAGGAACAGGTAAGGAGCAGCATATCACAATCACAGCTGGTTCAAATATGTCTGATGATGAGATTGATAAGGCTGTTAAGGAGGCTCAGGAGTTTGAGGCTCAGGATAAGAAGCGTAAGGAAGCTATCGATGTGAGAAATGATGCTGATGCATTTGTATTCCAGACACAGAAGGCTCTTGACGAAGTTGGTGACAAGGTTGATGCTGCTGACAAGTCAGAAGTTGAGGCTGATATCGCTGCAGTAAAGGCTATCCTTGATGCACATCCAGATGCTGAGACACTTTCAGAGTCAGATGTAGCTGATCTTAAGGCTGCACAGGAGAAGTTAACTCAGTCAGCTCAGAAGGTATTTGCAAAGATGTACGAGCAGTCACAGGCTGCAGGTGCAGGTCCAGATATGGGAGCAGGTGCAGGCGCTGACATGGGCGGTTCAACAGATTCAACAGGTTCAGCTGATGATGATGTTGTAGATGCTGACTTCAAGGAAGTATAATTTCAGATATAATCATATTTGATAAATATATTTTCAATAGTTTATATTATATTTTGACTTTAAAAATTTTGAAAATAGACTATCCCTTCCCTCATTTATGGGGGAGGGGTTTAGTCATAGAAAGGTATAGTTATGGCTGATAAACGCGATTATTACGAGGTGCTGGGGGTTTCAAAAGGAGCATCCGATGATGAGATAAAGAAAGCTTTTAGAAAAACTGCAAAAAAATATCATCCAGATGCACATCCAGACGATCCTGAAGCTGAGGAGAAGTTCAAAGAGTGTCAGGAAGCATATGCTGTTTTAAGTGATCCGGAAAAACGTAGACAGTATGATCAGTATGGACATTCAGCTTTTGATGGAAGTATGGGTGGCCAGGGATTTGATTTCTCAGGTATGGATTTCGGCGATATCTTTGGGGATATTTTTGGAGATATTTTCGGAGGCGGATCAAGAAGATCTAGCAATGGTCCAAGGAAAGGACAGGATATTCGCGCTAGAGTTACTATTACTTTTGAGGAAGCTGCTTTTGGTTGTGAAAAGGAATTAGAATTATTTTTAAAGGATGAGTGCCCAACTTGTAAGGGAACTGGTGCCAAGCCAGGAACAAGCAAGGAGACTTGTAAGAAATGTGGCGGTAAGGGAAAAATCGTTACACAGACACAGTCTTTGTTTGGTATGATGCAACAAGTTACCACATGTCCGGACTGTCATGGAACAGGTCAGATTATCAAAGAAAAATGTGGTGATTGCCAGGGTACAGGATACATTTCCAAGAAAAAGAAGATTTCAGTTTCAATTCCTGCAGGTATTGATAACGGACAGAGTGTACGTATTCGTCAGAAGGGTGAGCCAGGTACAAATGGTGGGCCAAGAGGCGATTTATTGGTACAGGTTGCTGTCAAAGATCATCCTATTTTACAGAGACATGGAAATGATGTTTATTCATCGGCTCCAATTTCATTTGCACAGGCTGCTCTCGGTGGAGAGGTTATGATTGATACACTTGATGGTAAGGTTGTTTATGAAGTGAAGGCTGGAACACAGACTAACACTAGAATTAGACTTCGCGGAAAGGGTATTCCTTCACTTAGAAGCAGAGAGTCTCGAGGTGATCAATATGTCACATTGGTTGTTCAGGTTCCAACAAGCTTAAATGCAGAAGCTAAAGAAGCATTGCGCAAATTTGATGAGCAGACAGGAGAGACTTTAAAACCTGGCGGAACTGTTGTGAAAACAGAAAAGAAAAAGAAGGGATTTATGGGCAAATTAAAGGATGCAGTGGAAGATCTGTAAAATGCCATTTATTCTGATTATATAGACAAAATTTAAAACAAAAAAGCAAATTTTCGGTATCGTGAAAGTTTGCTTTTTTTATATAATAAATATGTTATTGCAATGTAACAAAATAGTTATAATGATTAAAAATTAGTTTAATTTAGAATTTATCATTGCGTAATAGTGAAAAGGGGTTAACAAATTTATTTAAGAATATGGAGGTAAAAAAATGAGTAAATTTCCACAGGGCTTTTTTATTGGAGCATCAACAGCTGCACATCAGGTAGAGGGTAATAATATCCACAGTGATTACTGGGTTCAGGAAAATATCCCACATTCTACTTTTGTGGAGCCATCGGGAGATGCAGTAGATCATTACAACAGATATGAGGAAGATATCAAACTTATGGCTGAGGCTGGATTAAATGCCTACAGATTTTCAATTGAGTGGGCAAGAATCGAGCCAAAACAGGGTGAGTTTGATGAGAAGGAAGTTGAGCATTATCGTCAGGTTATAAAGTGTTGCAAGGAAAATGGTGTTGAGCCTATTGTTACATTGATGCATTTCACATCTCCAGCATGGCTTATTAGCTTAGGCGGATGGGAGAATCCAGAGGTTGTGGATCTCTTTGCAAATTATGCCAAATATATTACAGAG
>JAILFK010000073.1 GCA_024697595.1 Lachnospiraceae bacterium
AAAAAAAGACACTGCTAGAACAGGGCATCTATGCCGGTTGTGTGAATTCGGATTTTGATTTTTGGACTACCTTTAACTTAGAAAAACAGATGTCAGATTTAAAAGAAAGACTGGGATTTGGAAGTGATGTAAATGATGGAGAGAACTGGGCATATGCTGGCAGTTCTGTGGATGTAACATCGGTGGCAATGGTAGCCATTATTTTGCTTCTTATTATCAGCTCCGGATATTTGATTATTTTCAATATTTTTTACATCGCGGTTTCATCGGAAGTTCAGTATTATGGGCTTTTAAAGACCATTGGATTGACCAATAAACAATTAAAAAAAATGGTGGTGTTGCAGGCAAATCTTTTGAGCCTGATTGCAATCCCTGTTGGACTGGTAGTGGGATATTTGATTTCCATCGTGCTGTTTCCAATGATTGCGGAATCAATGATGACTATTTCCGGAATCGTCTATCCTGATGTACGTGTATTCTTACTTAGTGCTTTCTTTTCTTGGATTACGGTGCGTATCAGTTGCAGGAAGCCTTCTAAGGTCATCAGCAGGATTTCACCGGTGGAGGCTGTTCGCTACAGTGAGTACAATGGAGAAAACTTATCTGCAAAGAGAAAGTCTAGAAAAGTTACGCCTTGGACAATGGCCCAGGAGAACCTAAAGAGAAACTTTAAAAAGACCATTGTGGTGGTAATGTCACTTGCTCTTAGTATTATTTTGGTTAATGCTACCGTTTCTGTGACAGAAGGGTTTGATATAAAGAAATACTTAGCGGGCTCTATTAATTCAGACTTTATGATTACGGATGCTTCCGTTGAAAATTTAAGTGACCTCAATGACAATTATGAAGGTGTTGATCAAGGAACTATGAATTATTTAAGTTCTTTAGATGGGATAACGGAAACCGGTCGGGTTTATATGTCACCCATTGAACAGTCCATGGATGATTTTTTGCATAAACGTGTATTGGAATTTTATAAAAACCACACCAATGATTTTATAGAAATGGAGAAGGACTATTATGACGACCTAGTTTATAATCAAAAAACGATTTCTGTAAAATTATTTGGAATTGATAAACTACCATTTGATGAAATAAACTTTTTTGATGGTGAGGGAGATTGGGAAAAATTTAAAAGCGGGGATTATGTTATCGTCTCCCGACCGGATATGTACGAAGAAGAGGATGTTGTTTCCTTTTATCATGTAGGGGAAAAAGCTATAGTAGAATTTCCGGATGGTAGCACAAAGGAATATGAGGTTTTGGCTATTGGTGAATTACCTTCTCCTATGGGACCGGAATACAGTAATTCTTTGGGATTTGATTTCATATTACCCAGTGATGAATATTTGGCCCATGTACCAAATGCATCGGGAGCCATGAAGTTCTTTATGAATGTGGATGAAACAAAATCGGATGACATCGAAGCAGAAGTTCAAAAATATTGTGAAGTGGATGTTCCCTCTTTGGCTTATACCTCCCGATCATTTTACGTAAAAGATTTTGAGAACATGATAAAAACCTATTTATTGGTAGGTGGCGTTTTAAGCTTTATTCTTGGCTTGATTGGTGTTTTAAACTGGATCAATCTAACCGTTACATCCATAAACGAACGAAGAATGGAATTGCAAACCCTTCATGCAGTTGGCATGACCAATCATCAGATAAAAAAAATGCTGGTGGGAGAGAGCCTTTATAGAGTAGGGCTTACAAGCATCTTCGTTTTGACAGTGGGATGGTTGATTAACTATTTGCTGATTATGCTTTTAGCCGGAGGCATGTGGATGTTTGAATACAAATTTGTGATTTGGCCTATGCTGTTGTGCATACCAGTGTATTTGGCGATTGGCGTAATCATTCCGGTGGCGATAAGAAGAAAATAATAGTTTTGAAATTAAGCACTCTGCGTAATGCAGGGTGCTTTTTGACGGTAATTTGGAAAAAACGGTACTAAAAGCAGAAATAAATCTTGAAGAAACGGAATAATACCCTTGAAACATTGAAGAAATGGTACTATAATCCATTTATAAGTTTGAAGAAATGGAACTATGTTGTTTTGAGGAGATAATATGTTTAGGAGAAAAGCTTTAGAAAAGCTAAAATATTGGAAAGAAAAAAAGGCGCCAAAGTATTCTGTGCTTCTGGAAGGAGCCAGGCGTGTTGGGAAATCGACAATTGCCGAAGAATTTGCAAAGAAAGAGTATAGGTCATATATAAAAGTGGATTTTGCTAATATAACGCAGGATGTTCTTGATGTGTTCGATGACATAGCAAATCTGGATATTTTTTTTCTTAGACTGCAAACTGCAACTGGGATAACGTTGTATAAAAGAGAA
>JAILFK010000022.1 GCA_024697595.1 Lachnospiraceae bacterium
GTATTATGACATTTTCCTGTATGCGGTCTATCCGTGGTTTATGCTTCTGCTGTTCCTTATATCGGGAATTTGCTCCAGATATTATTTGGATAATCATAGCTCAAAGGAATTTGCAAAAAGCAGGACAAGAAAACTTCTGATTCCTTCTACTATAGGATTATTTGCATTTCAGTTCATCCAGGGATATGTCAGTATGTCACTCAGCGACGCTTTCGATTACACCAGGTACTTCCTGCATAGAATCGAAAGCGTCGCTGAGTGACATACTGACATATCCCTGGATGAACTGAAATACAAATAATCCTATAGTAGAAGGAATAAGCAGCTTGCTTGTCCTGCTTTTTTCAAATTCCTTTGCGGTATGATTATCCAAATAATATCTGGAGCATATTCCCGAGATAAGGAACAGCAGAAGCATAAACCACGGATAGACCGCATACAGGAAAAATGTCATAATACTGCACATCAAGAGTGGTAATTTTTCCTAAGCCACCAAGAATACCTTCGCCATTATACATGTAAAGCACATGATAAATGACAACTAGAACTACAGTTATCCATCTGATATTGTCTAAGTAGTATTTTCTCATAAATACCCCACCTTTGCAATTATTTTTAACATTATTGTAATTGTAAGACAAGGAAATCGCCACCAACCAAACCGAACATCTACATAGGTGAAATGTTAAATTTGGTTGCGAATCTAATCATATTCAAAACAGAAGCTGAAGCTCAGAAGGCTCCGGAGAATGATATTCTTATTCAAAGAACAAAATAAAAGTGGAAGCTAGTGGTAAAAATTGTATCGTTGGAGAGTCGATAAATGTAACATAAAAAAATCACTTAGACCAATTTTGGCCTAAGTGATTTTTGATTATAATCTCTTATGTTTTACTGCTCAGCTTTTTCGAAAACCAAAGTGATTGTTTCATCTTCGTCCATCTCTACATCAAGCTCGATATTGTCATCATCTGTGATTGTTGCAACATCTAAAGCAAGATCATCAGTATCGTCGTTAACAACGAAAGTGATTGTATCCTTTGTTACTGTATACTTACCCTTTGTTGTATATTGATCGATGCTTGAATCAAGATACTCTAGCTCTGTATCCATAGAAGACATGATTTCATTTTTAAGATCCTGGAAGAGTGCTTCTTTTGACTCATATCCCATCATTACAGCGGCTTCATCTGTGATATCATCTCTTGAAAGTCCAGATGCTGCTAATGACTGGTCGATAATTGTATCCATGCTCTTATCCATAAGGTCTTTATATTGCTTCTTAAAATCTTCAGTGTTGAATGCTAAAGTAAATGTTTCATCCTCTGTGAGAGTTAAGTCTAAGTCGACTGTAAGTGTACTCATATCGATACCGAGTTCTTTCATATCCTCAACATCGCTTTCGTCCATGAATTCAACTAATTTCATTTCTGCAGTGTAATCACCGGATACATCCTTGCTACCGCATCCTGTGAATACAGTTGCAACTGTTGCTACTGTTGTTAATAGTAGTGCTAATTTTTTCTTCATACCTGTTCTCCTTAAAACAAATTTTTTATACAGTTTTTAAAAACTGTCTAAAATAGACTAACACAATGAACGTAAAAAGTAAAATTAGTTTCCAAAAAAAATTTACAATTGAAACTAAATCATATCAACGTTAGCAAAAATGGAAACACGCAACGAAGCGAATGTAATTTAAAATAATGTATGTGTAAATTGTGACCATATAAATAGAGGTGGCAAAATAACATCTGTTTTTTGGTCTTAGATATTTAAAGAAAAGGAGTAAAAAAAATGAAGGTAGGATTTATTGGACTTGGAATCATGGGAAAGCCAATGTCAAAGAATTTGATTAAGGCTGGTTACGATGTAACTGTTTCTGATTTAAATCAGGCAAGTATTGATGAGGTTGTTGCTGCTGGAGCAAAGGCTGCAGACAATAAGACAATCGCTGAGACTTGCGATGTTGTTATTACAATGGTTCCTAACTCACCACAGGTAAAGGCAGTTATGCTTGGAGAAAATGGTATCGCTCAGTACATGAAAGAAGGACAGACATTCATCGATATGAGTTCTATCAATCCAGAAGCAAGTAAAGAGATTTCTGCAGAGCTTGCAAAGGTTGGAGTTAAGATGCTTGATGCACCTGTTTCTGGAGGAGAGCCAAAGGCTATCGACGGAACACTTTCTATTATGGTTGGTGGTGACGAAGATGTATTTAATAAGTATAAGGAGTTGTTACTTTGCATGGGTGGTTCAGCAGTTTACTGTGGAGCTATCGGAGCTGGTAATACAACAAAGCTTGCAAATCAGATTATTGTAGCTTGTAACATTCAGGCTTTAGCTGAAGCTATGACATTAGCTCAGAAGGCAGGAGTAGATCCAGAGTTAGTATTTAATGCTATCAAGGGTGGTTTAGCTGGTTCTACAGTAATGAATGCCAAAGCTCCTATGATGATTGAGGGAAATGATAAGCCAGGATTCAAGATTGATTTACATATCAAGGATTTGAATAATGCTCTTGATTGTGCACATGCAGTTGGAGCACCTGTTCCAATGACAGCAGCTGTTCAGGAGGTTTTACAGTGGATGCACAATAGAGAAGGTGGCCAGAAAGACCATAGTGCAATTGCACAATATTATGAGTATCTTGCCGACATCAAAATCGGTAGATAATATAATAAGGCTTTAGGCTGGTGGGGCAGCCAAAGAGCTATGTATAGGGAGGTTTTTACAATGAATTTGAAGAAGATTATTGCGGGTGCGTTTGCAGATGACGACCCAAGATACCGTACAGCTAGTCCGGTATCAATGTTATTTTGCTCAGCTGGTTCTGGTGCAAAGCAGGCTATGTACATCCTTATGATGTATGCAAGCTACATGGCAAATGTAGGTTTTGGTGTTGCCGTTACAGTTACAGGTGTTATCCTTACTGTAAAAGGTGTGTTTGATGGAGCGATTGATCCGTTCCTTGCAGCTATTTACGATAGAATGCCAGTTCGTAAATTTGGTAAGATGCGTTTCTTTATGATTGTTGGTTGGGGATTGTCAGTTACTGCAGCCCTACTAATGTTCTTCTTCCTGCCAGGAAGATTTGAAGGAGTGCCAGGAATTGTTGCATTTGTTATTGTATATTTCATGTTTGTAATTGGATATTCTACAATGGGTATCGGTGTTACAACAGTACCTGCAATTTTGACAAACAATCCGAAGCAGAGACCTTTTCTTAGTTTTACTGCTACTGTATATCAGTACTTAGTACCAATGATTATCACAACTGTGTTATCATTCAAGATTTTGCCTAAGCACAATAATCAGTACGATGCAGCTTGTTTAAGCGAAGCAGTTTGGATTTTCGTTGCTATCTCAGCGGTGTTAGTATTCCTTGCTTGTATTGGTATGGCCAAGGTTGATACTCCAGAAGTACTTGGAGAGTTGGTTACAAACGGTGGTACAAAGGAAGAGAAGATTGGTCTTAGAGATATGTGGAACTTCGTTGTACAGAATAAGCCTATGAGAGCTTATCTTGTAACAGGTATCACAGACAAGATTGCCAACAATGCTTTGTCACAGAGTACAATTACAACATTGTTAAATGGTGTACTTATTGGTAGTTATACAGCTACAACAATGATTGGTAATGCCGGAATGATTATCGGTATGATTGCCGGATTCTTCGGTGGTGCTGTTATTGCAAAGTTTGGTACAAAGAAGGCTGTTACAGTGTTCTCTTGGTTATCAATTGCAACAGTTGTCGCAACTACAGTCTTCATGATTATACTTGGACCAAAGGATATGAAGAGTATTGCACATGCAGGAATTCCTATGGTTATCTTCATTGCATTATCAATGATTAAGCGTGTTGTTACAATGATGCTTAACGTTGGTGAGGGTATGATGAGAGCTGATATCGTTGACTACGAGTTAGAGCGTTCAGGAAACTACATGCCAGGTATGGTAGGTGCAATCTACACATTTACAGAGCAGATTATCGCTTCATTCGGTGCTACAATTTCAGCATTTGCTATTGCAGCAATTGGATACGTAAATAAAGTTCCACAGATGGGTGATGAAGCTACATGGTCAGTACTTATCGTCGTACTTCTTATTACAGAAGCACTTCCAGCAGTTGGTTGGTTATGTAATATCATTGCTATGAAGTTCTATCCACTTTCAAAGGAAAGAATGGAAGAAGTTCAGACAAACATCTACGAGCGTAAGATGGAAGCAAAAAAAGCAATGGGTAAATAATTGAATAAAGTTTAAGTGAGACCCGGTTGTTTGAGTAATCTCAGGCAACCGGGTTTTTTTATGAGAATATATGTTAAACTATAAGTGTTATGAATATTATATAAGAGTGTTGTGTTAAATATTTTTGTTAGATGTATAAATACATATTTTTGATAATCAAATAAGATATAGAGAAAGTAGGAGAAGGACATGGAACATATTATTGAAAATGATTACTTGAAAGTGAAGGTTGCTGATTTTGGCGCTGAGATTCGCTCGGTTATTAGAAAGGCGGATGATAGAGAGATGATGTGGCAGGCGGATAGTGCATTTTGGGGGAGAACATCCCCGGTACTATTTCCACTTGTGGGAAATTATTATGAAAAGAAATCTGAGTACAATGGTCAGATTTATGAGATGGGACAACATGGCTTCGCTCGAGATATGGAATTTATCTGCTTAGATGAAAGGCCAAATGAAATTACATTTGAACTTATATCAAGTGACAAAACTCATGAGAAATATCCTTTTGATTTTTCTTTGGTAATCAATTATGTATTGAAGGATTCCACAGTGCAAGTAAATTGGAAAGTAAAAAATGAAGATAGTGAGATAATGTATTTTTCCATTGGAGCACATCCGGCCTTTAATTGTAATTTGAATAACTCAAGTCTGTTATTTGAAAATGGTGATGAAAAATGTGTTGAAATCACTGCAAATGTTATTGCATCTGATGGCAGTGGATGTCTTTCTGATGAGCAAGATAGATATGAGTTAAATGATGGAATTTTGAAAATGTCAGATGACCTATTTTCAAAAGATGCCTTGGTTGTGGAAAAGCAGCAGGCCGACAGAGTTACTTTGATTGATGAAAACGGTGAGGTGTTAGTCACAGTGACTTGTCCTACTCCTTTATTTGGAATCTGGTCACCAGTGGGAAAACATGCTTCTTTTGTATGTATCGAACCTTGGTATGGAAGATGCGATCGAGTAGGATTTAATCAAAAGTTACAGGATAGGGAATATGGAAATCAGCTGGAGGCTGGCAAGGTATTTCACGCTGGCTATGAAATGATTTTTTAGAAATGTTTAAAAATTTAATTTGATGACTATAATTAGTGTGGCATTTTTGATATTTTATTGTTATATTAAAAACATAGACTTTATGATGATATATGGGACAAAAAGGAGAGGATGAGTATATGGGAAGGTTGAAGAAAAAGAAATTAATTGATGATGGCGGAGTTGTTTTCAAGGGTGATCTGCTGGGCAAAATAATATCTGCCATATGTATTAGTGTTAGCGTTTATTTGATTTTTATCGGTATTATGGCAATACTGTGGAAAGGATAGGTGCTATGGTAGGAGAGACTAAATGGACTGAAAAAGTAAAAAGAAGAGGCTATGAGATAATCGAGGCCTCACATGAGGGAGATAGGACCAGTAAAAGTTATGACAGGATGATGCTTATAGCAGTTATAGTGGGATTGATTCCTCTTGCCATGAAGGTGGAGAGTCCTTACACAAGGGCTATCGATGCGTCTACAGCGGTTTTATTTTTGGTAGATTATACACTTAGAATATGGACTGCAGATTATAAAATGGGAATCAAAAGTTACAAGGCATATCTTGCTTATATGATAAGTCCCATGGCTTTAATTGATTTACTGTCGATTATGCCTATTATGTGTCTGATATTTCCGGAGTCCAATACTTTTGCCCTCTTTAGAATAATAAGAGTTTTTAGACTTCTTAAACTTATTAGATATTCCAAGACCATGCTTGTTGTGGAAAATATGTTTCGTAAGGTAAAAGATCAACTTGTGGCTGTACTTGTTTTGGTGCTGATATACATATTGGCTTGCGCTCTTATAATGTTTCAGATAGAGCCAACTTTATTTGATTCATTTTTCGATGCCATATATTGGTCTGCTATTTCCATCACCACAGTGGGTTATGGCGATTTGGTTCCCCAGACGCATATTGGACAGTTTGTTTCCATTGTTTCATCTCTTGTAGGTGTTGCAGTGATAGCTTTGCCAACTGGTATTATCACTGCTGCTTATATGGATGAGGTCAAACGAAAAAAGGGCAAGCATGAATTGTAGGATTGCTGTTTTTATATAAAAAGTATTTGCTTAAAAGGAGGATTAAGAAATGAGCAAGAAGGAGAATGGTTTTTTCGCAGAATTTAAGAAATTTATTATGAGAGGAAATGTAATGGACATGGCTGTCGGTGTTATCGTCGGTGGTGCATTTACAGCTATTGTTACTTCATTAAATGAGGATATTTTGACACCTATAATGGGAATATTTGGTGGAACAGATTTCTCATACTTGAAGGTTACTCTTGGATCAGGAGAGAATGCTCCTACTCTTATGTATGGTAACTTTATCACAGCAATCATTAATTTCCTCATTACAGCATTGGTTATCTTTGTGATTATTAAGCTTATCAACAAGGCGAATGACAAGGTTAGTAGCAAATTTTCTAAGGGTGAAGAGGAAGAGGCTGCTCCAACAGAGAAGGAGTGCCCTTACTGTAAGACTATGATTCACATTGATGCCACAAGATGTCCTAACTGTACATCTGAATTGGATAAGTAAGAAGGGTAAAAGATGAATTACGAACATGAGGTAGTTGTACCTGGGAAGGGTATGCCATTTAAAATTGATAGATTTGAAGGGGATATGGGAAATTATATCCGTAAGCCTCATTGGCATAATTCGATAGAAATATTTGCTGTATATTCGGGTCACTTAGATTTCATTTATACAGATAGAACCCAGCGTGTAGAAGCCAATGATTTTATTATTATAAATAGTAATGAGGTGCATTCTGTAAAGGCTAACAAGGAAAATGATGCTTTGTATTTACAGATTCCCATAACAGAATTTAAAAATTATCTGAATGTGGATAAGTACATATTCTTTGAGAAGGATTTCAAGACTGAAAATCAGGATGATTGTGATAAATCAAAGTCGGATACTAGTGTGTTGAAAAATATGCGCAGAATTTATGATCTGATGGGAACTGACGAAGACGGCCATGAGTATCAGATGTTGAGTTCTTATTATGAGATTATGTATGACATGGTAAATGTATATCGTCAGACCAAGCCAAATGAGATTATGTACAAATCGGCCAAGGCTATGCTTCGACTTTCTCCGGTGACGGATTATATCAAGATGCACTATGCTGAGGAGATATCTCTAAAAAGTCTATCCGATGAGTTTGGCTATACGGTGGAACATTTGTCAAGAATGTTTCAGCGCTATGCAGGTATCAATTATAAATCTTATATTTCAGAGGTTAGATTGGATCATGCAATCGAGCTTTTAGATAGAGGGGATAAGACTATAAGTGAGGCGGCTTTTGAAGTGGGATTTTCAGATTCAAGATCTTTGGCCAAGGTTTTTGAAAAACGTTATGGAATGTTACCTAGTGAATATCTAAAAAATCAAAAAAGTGATAGTTAACTGTCAATAATAATATGACGTATTATGGGGATATTTTGCTATTATAAATCCAGAAGTTGATTATTAATGTACGGGAGGAAGTATATAATGAATAGACCAGCAGAAAAGATTGGAATTGTGGCAGTTAGCCGTGATTGTTTTCCAGAGAGTTTGTCAGTGAACAGACGTAAAAATTTAATGAATGCATTGAAGGAGAGACATCCTGAGATTGATGTTTATGAGTGCCCGATTTGTATCGTAGAGAGCGAGATACATATGGTTCAGGCCTTGGAGGATATCAAGAAGGCTGGATGTAACTCGTTGGTAGTATATCTTGGAAACTTTGGACCAGAAATTTCTGAGACTTTGCTTGCAAAGCATTTTGATGGACCAAAGATGTTCGTTGCTGCCGCTGAGGAGAGCGGAGAATATTTACAGGATAACAGAGGAGATGCATACTGCGGTATGTTAAATGCAAGCTATAACTTAAAGCTTCGTGGAATCAAGGCATATATTCCTGAGTATCCAGTTGGAGATGCTGAGGATTGTGCAGATATGATTGCTGAGTTTGCACCAATCGCCAGAGCAGTTATCGCGCTAAATAATTTAAAGATTATCAGTTTTGGACCAAGACCACTTAACTTCTTAGCATGTAATGCACCTATCTATCAGTTGTATCAGTTGGGTGTTGAGATCGAGGAGAACTCAGAGCTTGATTTGTTTGAGGCATTTAACAATCATGCAGGTGATGCTAGAATCCCAGAGGTTGTAGCAGATATGGAATCAGAGCTTGGTGCTGGAAACAAGAAGCCAGAAATTCTTGCAAAGCTTGCTCAGTATGAGCTTACTTTATTAGATTGGATTGAGGAGCACAAGGGATACAGAGAGTATGTAGCTATTGCTGGTAAATGTTGGCCAGCATTCCAGACACAGTTTGGATTTGTGCCATGTTATGTAAATTCACGTTTGACAAAGAGGGGTATTCCTGTGTCATGTGAAGTAGATATTTATGGTGCTTTAAGTGAGTTTATCGGTTCAGTTATTTCTCAGGATGCAGTTACACTTCTTGATATTAATAACACTGTACCAAAGGATTTATACAAGGAAGATATAGAAGGCAAGTATGATTATACATTGCAGGATACATTTATGGGATTCCACTGTGGAAATACTCCTTCAAACAAGTTGTCTTTCTGCGAGATGAAGAATCAAAAGATTATGGCAAGAAGTTTGCCAGTTGAGGTTACAAATGGAACTTTAGAGGGTGATATCGCTCCAGGTAAGATTACATTCTACAGACTTCAGTCTACATCAGATGCTAAGCTTCGTGCTTATATTGCAGAGGGTGAGGTTCTTCCAGTTGCAACTAGATCATTTGGTTCAATCGGAATATTTGCCATCAAGGAGATGGGTAGATTCTACCGTCATGTATTGATTGAGAAGAACTTCCCACATCACGGAGCAGTTGCATTTGGTAACTATGGCAAAACTTTGTATGAGGTATTTAAGTATGTCGGAGTTCCTGTAGAGGAAATCGGATATAATCATCCAGCAGGAGATAGATATCCAACAGAGAATCCATTCTGCTAATGCAATGAAATTAAATATTTAAAATATATTTGACGCATCTGACAGTGCACAGGATATGTGCTAGCTATTGGGTGCGTCAATAAGTTTAAAAGGAGAACGATATGTATTATATAGGTGTTGATCTTGGTACATCCTCAGTGAAATTACTTTTAATGGATGGTGCTGGACAGATTTGCAAAATTACTTCCAGAGAATATGATTTGGAATTTCCACATCCAGGTTGGTCTCAGCAGAATCCTTATGACTGGTTTGAGCAGTCAATGGATGGGTTGAAGGAACTTCTATCTGAGTGTGATAAGTCTCAGGTGGCAGGAATCAGTTTCGGTGGTCAGATGCATGGCCTTGTGGTACTCGATGCAGATGATAATGTGATTCGTCCGGCAATTTTATGGAATGACAATAGAACCACAAAGCAGGTGGATTATCTCAATAATGTAATTGGCAAGGATAAGTTATCTGAGTATACAGCCAACATTGCCTTCGCTGGATTTACAGCTCCAAAGATTCTGTGGATGAAGGAAAATGAGCCAGAAAACTTTGCTAAGATTGAAAAGATTATGCTTCCAAAGGATTATCTGGCATATAGATTATCAGGAAGTTTCTGCACAGATTATTCTGATGCATCTGGAATGTTGCTTTTAGATGTAAAGAATCGTAAATGGTCTAAGGAGATGATGGATATCTGTGGAATCACAGAGGAAAAACTTCCAAAACTTTATGAGAGTTATGAGGTGGTTGGTACACTTCTTCCTGAGATAGCATCAGAGCTTGGACTTAGCACAGATGTAAAGGTTATAGCAGGTGCTGGTGACAACGCAGCGGCAGCAGTTGGAACAGGTACAGTTGGAGATGGTAAATGTAATATCTCCCTTGGAACATCTGGTACAATCTTTATATCAAGTAAGAATTTTGGAGTGGATGACAACAACGCACTTCATTCCTTTGATCACGCGGATGGTGCTTATCATCTTATGGGATGTATGCTTTCGGCTGCCAGCTGTAATAAATGGTGGATGGAGGAGATTATTGGAACCAGTGATTTTGCTAAGGAGCAGGCTGGTATAGATAAGCTTGGAGAAAATCATGTATTTTATTTGCCATATTTGATGGGTGAGAGATCTCCTCACAATGATCCGAATGCAAGAGGTGCATTTGTGGGAATGACAATGGATTCAACTAGAACAGATATGACACAGGCTGTTTTGGAAGGTGTGGTATTTGCTCTTAGAGATTCCTTTGAGGTTGCCAAGAGCCTTGGTATCAAAATTGAGAGAACCAAGATCTGTGGCGGTGGTGCCAAGAGCCCATTGTGGAAAGAGATGCTTGCAAATATTTTAAATATATCTGTTGATGTGGTTGAGACTGAGGAGGGACCGTCCATGGGTGGTGCTATGCTTGCGGCAGTAGGATGCGGTGAGTATGAATCAGTTGAGGCAGCAGCACAGGCTATTGTAAAGGTGGTTGACACAGTTGAGCCTACTCCTGAGTTGGCTGCAAAATATGACAAGAGATATCAGGAATTCAAGCAAATATATCCTGCACTAAAGGGTGTATTCCAGAATATGTAGTATTAAAGAGCTGGAATAGTAAAGTTGTCCAAGGGCAAAGCTGATTATCTTCCAATAGGTAAAATGTCTTATCCTGAAGGAATTAAATAATACAATAGTAACAGACATTGAAAAGGATTTTAAATCACTTTCCAAGGTCTGTTCTTTTGTTTAGTAATCATTGTAGTCTTTATCTATTTAGCATTCTTTTTTCGATAACTGCCTGGAGTAATATCGTGTCTTTTTTTGAATAGTCTGGAAAAATAAGCTTCGTTTTCAATCCCTACCATGGCGCCAATTTGCTTTATGGATAATTTAGTGTTGATAAGTAAAAAGCGAGCATGATCCAGACGTGTTTGGATGATGTATTCATTAGGTGAAAAACCTGTGTACTGGTGAAAAAGCCGGCTTAAGTGGTACTTGCTAATTCCGGAAAAATCGGCTAAATAATCTAACGTTAAATTTTCTTGATAGTGATGTTGGATATATTGAACCAGATAGGATAGTAGTTGCTCCATTTCCATAGCAAAAGGAGGATTTTGGATTTCTTCTGCCGTAATTAATGAAATAAACAACTTTTCTATCTGGTGAGAAATCAGTAGTCCCCTGTGTTTTCCCTGGTGTCTGGCAGTCTCTAATAATTCTTCTAGATTGCTTAAATAAATCTGTCCTATATTTTCTTTTTTACAGAGCCCATGGTTTTCATTTAGAAAATCTTCATACAGTACTGATAAATAATCTCCTGAAATATGTAAGTCACTATGAGCCCAATGTGTTCCCTTTGTACGATAAGAGTGTTTCTTTGTACAGTCTATTATAAATAAATCTCCTTCATGAAGCTTATAAAGCTGTTCCTGATATACCAATTCGCCCTCACCATCATGGGTATAACATAAAAGAAAGGAATGATAGTCACTGCGTTTGGTGAAATAATTTTTTTTAGATTCCATGTAGGAAAAAGTTTGAATATATAGATATTTTTTTTGCTCTTCTTTGGTTTGCGGATAAAAAGGTAGAACATCAGCAGATCCGGACAAATCAAAATCAGCAGTTTCGAAAAGTCTATTTATTTGTTCTGTATCAAAATTATAGTCAGGAAGGAGTGCGGGGGTGTCCTGCAAGTCTGGATGAAGTATTTGTTTACTGTTGTCACATGTTATTCTCTTTAAATCATAATGTATGAGATGATGTTTTTCGAACATAGATATTCCTCCTTTATATTGAGCAAGATAATGCAATAAAAAAAGCAATATAATCTATTTATAAAGATTAATCAATGCTCATAATATATATTAGAAAGCAATATTAGTCAATTTGCAGTAAAAGAATGAATAGTAGAAGCTTGTAGAAAGGGAACTGTAAAGGAGAAATATTATGAAATTGTATGCATTAAAAACATTACATGAAGAGAAGCCTATTAGTATCGATCAAACTCCATATTTTTCATGGAAAATAGAAA
>JAILFK010000036.1 GCA_024697595.1 Lachnospiraceae bacterium
TATCCATTTTTGGATACCTCCTTTGTTATTGTGCGGTTGGCGAACCAGCACTTATTATAACATTGGAGGTTTTTTCTTGAAGCTAAAGCTGTCTAGGAACACACCTGCATAGCAGGTGGTTTATTTTTATGTCATTACAAAAAGATTCAGAGGACGTTTTTTCAATGACCTCTGAATCTTATTTTTTCATCTAACAAGAAACATATATGTTAAATGTTATGTTAAATATTAGGTTTAAAATCTTAAAGTGTAAATGACTCAAAATCAAGAGCACCAGTTCCTTCATATGTGAAGTAAAGCGCCTGCTTTCCTGTCGCAGTGATTGCTTCTGTAGCTGCAAAATCAGCATATGTTCCATCAGCATCAATATCAATTGTTGCGACTGCATCACCATCTGCAGACAACTTAACTAACATCTTGCCCTTGGCATCACCATTTGCAAATTCACCCTTTTTCACTTTAACTGAAACCTTGGTATCTCCTGTTAAATCGAAATACTTAAATCCTACAGTTGCACCAGATTTAATATTTGCCACATACTGATCAGGATTTTCCAATCTATCCTCACCTGTCTGTGTGAAGAATGGATAAACATTTTCCTCATCCTTTTCATGTGTATCCTTGCATGTAAGCACGCCCTCTTTTGCAGTGAGGTGTGAAGCGATGTATGCCCCATAAGTTCCCTTACCCTCAAGTGGTCCGCCGTTGAGACCGCAAGAAGTAATCTCTACCTGTGGGATACTTCCATCAGCTGCAATAGTAATTGGTTCTGCACAACCCTGGCGAGCACATTTTTGTCTATTTGTCTGTCTGTGATAGAAAATATACCACTGACCATTTATCAACTCCATACCACCATGAGTATTTCCAAGGGAATTTACTGCATTCTCTGGAGTTCTTCCGTCAAGACCTACATCACCTATACTGATGATTGTTCCGCCAAACTTGAAATCTTTATTTGGATAATCACTTACAGCGTAGCAAAGCTCATGACTCAAAAGTGATGAGTAAACGTAATAATATTTACCATTGCACTTTCTCATACTGCTGGCCTCGAAAAATGGATGCTCAGCAAACTCTGTCTTCTTTGCCATCTTCTGTCCTGGTACCATTGGCATCTCGCCACCGATAACAGTCTTCATATCTTCATCAAGCTCGAGACATACACTTCCGTCAACCTTGGTTCCTCTCATCTTGAAAACAAACTTGAAAAGTCCAACTGGTGAGAAACCTACATATAAATATCTCTTTCCATCATCATCCACAAACACGCCTGGATCAAAAGCGAAGGCATCACCCTTCTTCTCGCCCCATGGAGTTCCGTCTGGATGCTGTACTGCACCATAGTACTCAAATGGTCCCTGTGGCTTGTCGGCAACAGCAACACATGTACATGTGAGACGATGAAGCTGATAGTATAAATAGTATCTACCATCTGGTCCCTGTGCCACATCAGGAGCACACATATGATTGCCCTCGCCGCGTGGATTCTGAGATGCCTTGTAGATAACACCCTCATACTTCCAATCTTTTAAATTATCAACTGGCGCTGAATAACACACATAATCATTTACACAGAAATCATCTCCGTTAAATGCATCATGACTACCATAGATGTACACGCGATCACCAAATACGTGTGGCTCTCCATCTGGTACATACTCATAGTTTGGTAAATATGGATTAAAAACCTGACTCATTATACTTTTCTCCTTCTCATTTTGTTGTTGTAAATACTTTGAAATTTATATCTATAATACTCCCTTAAATATATAATAAATCAAGGTGTTAACAAGTGTCCACCCGGTGCTGACACATTTTGACTATTTGTTAACTCATGATGGTAAATGTCTATTTTTGACGTTTCTTTTTTATAATCATACCAACCGCTATTATTATCAGCCCCAAGCTAATCCACTGTGAAGTAGATAGCCCCATATATATTCCTCGAATCTCGTCATATCTTGCAAACTCAAGTATAAATCTAACAATACCGTACACTATAAAATAAAATTCAACCGTGTAATAATAATTTTTCTTTTCGCCTAGATATATCATTAAAAATGCTATGGTAAATAATAAAATTGCCTCCGTTATTTGAATTGGAAATAATTTCACTCCAGGTAAAGCATATGAATTTTCTGGAAAAACAATAGCAAATGCACCATGATAAGGTCTTCCGTAACAACACCCGGCCATATGGCAACCTATTCGGCCGAAGCCATGTATAAGCGGTATTAGAAAAATAAATTTTCTAATATATTCCTGCGTATTGATTTTATGTATTTTCCCGCCTAAAAAAACAAAAACCAATCCACCAATTAGTCCACCATAGAAGACAAACCCCGCCAACATCAAATTATTAAAATAATTAAAATCAAATATTTTGTCCCACTGAATATCTTTAAATGAAACAATTAAATATAGTAATTTCGCACCAACAAATGCCCCAAAAAGACAATAGCCTTCCATTATAATAAAATCGTTAAGATCATACTTACTCTTTTTTATTATTATCATTGCAATTATATTTGCCACAATAACTCCAGTAGCTATCATCAACCCGTAAGATGGAATATTTATCAGACCAAATAAATTTGTATAAGCATGCATATATTTATCCTTTCATATAACATTTGTTTTACTAGCAAATATTTATCCTTTTAACAAAATCGAGACTTCTGCCACTTAAGCAAAAGTCTCGTCTTTTCAAGTATTTTCTGTCTAAAAAATCCTTTATCTACTAAGCTGCAAATTAATTACATTAAAGCAGCTGCTCCGCCAACACATGCTGCACAAGCGATGTAAAGGATAAGGCATAAAATTAAACCGATGATAGAGCATACTAAACCAGCTGTAGCAATACCTTGCTTCTCTGGATTCTTTCTACCAACTGCTCCTAATACAATACCTATAATAGCAAAAATTGCTCCTAACCAGCCAAATACACCTGTTGTGAAAAGACCGATTACGATAGATAAAATACCTAAAACTAATGATGCTACTCCCATTTTCTACTCTCCTTTTCTAAAACTATTTTTTCCGTCATATATAGTCACATATATGAAGCTTTGAGTCAACACTGTTCACATTTTTTTCAATTTTATTACTATTATTGACCTCAACTTCATAATATATTATTCTTTTAAATGAATATATTTTTAAAGTATACTTGGAGGACGGAATTATGGAAAACAACAATCAAAACTATCAAGGACAACCTAATCAGGATCAGTACAATCAAAACTATCAGGGACAACCTAATCAGGGTCAGTTCAATCAAAACTATCAAGGACAACCTAATCAGGGTACAAACAATTACACATATAACAACACATATGTAAATAATTATCCAGACAACAGGCCTGTAAAATCCAAAATTGCTGCAGGAATTTTGTTTATTCTATTAGGCGATATTGGAATTGGAAATTTCTACATGGGAAAAATTGGATTAGGAATTTTAGACATCGTATTCTGCTGGACAGGAATCCCAGCAATTGTCAATCTCATCAGAGGAATTATCATTCTTTGCGGATCTGATGAAAGTTTTGAAAATAAGTACAATGTACGAGTTGGTTAATTAATATATAATTGGATTTACAATTTAAAATGCTAATAAAAAGGCGCTACAAATCTTGTGGATGGAATCTAATTCATCTCATCCCCCGATGTAGCGTCTTTTTGATTGTTCATATATATTTTCGTTTTCAACAACACTTGAATTTTTTGTATCTCTTTTTGATTGTTTCTTATTATAACTCGTTAATTATTGCGTGTCACTTATAACTTATCACTTATAACATTTATAGCCTGCTTTTTCTACAACTGCGATAATTTCCTCGTCAGCGACTTTCACACTGTACTCAACAACTGCAATTTTCTTTTTGAGATTTACATGAGCAACCACACCATCGATTGCATTTATAGCACGCTCAACTCGAATTCTACAATTGTCACATGACATCCCCTCAACCTTGAATGTCTGCTTATCAATAATTGGATCAGTCAAAGTCTTGTGCTCTTCAACCATTCCGCCGCCTCCGCAGCATCCACCTTTTCCTTTAAAATGATCAATTGTTGGCTTAATAGCAATCAATAATATAACTGCAATTATAACTATTATTACAACATTTTCCATGATACATACTTCCCTTCAATATATTGGTTTGACTAATTGTGTGGTTAGTTGTTTTTCATCTTTTTAAGTTTAACAAATCATCCTATTCTTGATGAATAATCCTCGGCACAGTTAGTCTCCACTAACATATTACCACATGGAAATTTAAATTCAAGCACTTGATTTGGGTTTGTAGTTTGTCTTTTTTTATTATACTTTGATTTCTTCCAAAAAGCGGACTAAATACTAGTTTAGGATTTATAGTCCGCTTTTCATCCACCCCGGCGGTGCTTTTACCCGATTTCGAGTCTAGGCACCGCCACTTCCATAGTCTCACCCTTCGAAAACGAACGCGGTGGCGGTGCTTTATACAAAAGAAAGAAGCGAGGCCAAAAGAAGCCTCGCTTAGTAATCTTATGCCAAAGAGATGTCTGATAAAGCCCATCCCTCTACAACTCTAGCACCGATTGGTTCTGGATTCATCTTGAATTTAACGAACTCCATTGTGTTCTGTAAAATCTCTTCTCCAGTGTCAAGATTTTTGATCTTTACTGTGTATCTAATTGCACACCAGTCATCTCTGATGATCATATTTTCAAACTGACCTAAGTCCATTGTGAAATGCTTAAACAACTCGCCCATTGCATCTTTGTACTGCTGCAATGTAAGTCTTACCTGACCATTTGGTCCAGGGATGTTGTAATATGCATCTGGCTCATAAAGTGTTTCACACCATTTTAACCATCCATCATATCCACCATTCCAGTTATTAAATCCGTTAAATAAACGGTCCTTAATTGCCTTCTCAATATCCTTGTCAATTGCTGACTCATTCTTAATTTCTGTTACTGCCATCTTTTTTGTCCTCTCTTTCTCAGTAAAAATGTAAACAATTATTTTCCTTCACCAATACGAACACTTTCCGCGGTAAATACACATTTTCCCAAGTTATAACTCATAACCAAAAGTCCTATTCCTATAAATCCAGCTCCGCATCCAAAAACTAGTAATTCCACTCCTGATAACACGGACATGCTATTTAGAAATATCATTTCCTTTGGTATCAACAATACGTTTCCAACAGCAAAATTATAAATTAGCACGCATCCTATACCAACTGAAATAAATGCTGCTAAGCACATCAACGCAATAAGTATAGCGCTTATAATCTTTAGCATAACCTTAGCTGTCTTTAAACTTCCACGCGCCAAACCTTCGGCCATTTCATCAAAATAATCTGCTTCTTTCGCCTGCGCTTCAGCATACGAGTTTTCTCCATAATAGCTTCGTCCATCCTCCGAACTAAACCTATAATGCGCTGTCGCATTTACCGGATTTCCGCATCTGCCACAATAAGTATGATTGGCATCCACTGGGGCGCCACATTTCGAACAATAATTCATCTCTTTGCACCTCCTAGTGAATCAATGTGTATTTTTCAAACCACAAAATTGTCTTCGGTTCATCGTCATTGTGAACTCCCTGAGCTCTTACAATAACTTGAATAAATAAAAATCCCATAAAAATAAGGAATCCCAAGAAAATAATACTGTAAATGGCACCCATGATAATTCCAACAAAATTTTCAGAGCATAGACCGTTGATATATCCGCTTACTCTAAGCAAAGTACAAGCAATTACTGAACATATCAAAACCCAAAGTCCTTGATTTGCATGATATTTTGCTCTGTCATCTCGTTTTCCCAAAATGAGTGGAAGCCAAAACAATGTTCCCATATAAGCTAATTCATTTACCAGCTTATCAATTGGCTCTCTATCATTTACCTCGTCATGTCTCGCCTGATGACTGTAATTATAATTAGCTCCATCAACTACTTTCTTGCCACAACGCACACAAAAATTATCTTCATCTTTTAATTCTGCGCCGCAGTTCGTACAATATTTCATTCCTTACATTCCTCCATTTTTCCCTTAATTTTTATCTCCTTTCTCCTACTCGATTGGTGATGTGATAAATATAAAGGCAATATGTTATTGAAATGTAAATCAAATATTAACTGAATGTTAATATGGCTATTTTTTTAATTTTATGGTAAATGTACTTCCTTTCCCCAGTTCACTGTCAACAAGTATCTCTCCCTGCAACAAGTCTATAATGCGCATCACAAGGGCTAATCCCAAGCCATTTCCCTTGGTGGCATGGGAGGTATCCCCCTGATAAAATTTCTCAAAAATATGTCTGGCCGTGTGCTCATCCATTCCGCAGCCAGTATCTGAAAAACTTACCATAACATTTTTTTCATCCGCCTTTAAGGTAATTCCAATTGTTCCCTTCTCAGGTGTAAATTTGATAGCATTTGTCAAAATATTTTTCCACACAATAGATAGAAGTTGCGGATCTGTCTCAACTATAATAGACGGATCCAAATCAATTTCTACACCCAAATCTTTTTCATCCAAGATACTGTCATACAACAATATGCTTTCCGAGATACATTCACTTAAATTAACCTGTCTCAACTCCGGCTTCACCTTAGAATTTTCCAATCTTGAAAGCTGTAAAATGTTGTCGATTACATATGACAATCTATTAGTTGCCTGGGATAATTTCTCGCAGTATTCCTCTCTCTCATCATCAGATAGTTCTCCGCTAGCAATCAATGTTGTGGTGTTTTGAATTATTGTGATAGGAGTTTTTAGCTCATGAGAAACATTTGACACAAAATCATTTTTCAGCATTTCCACACTTTCTAACTCATTCACCATAAAGTTAAAATCTTCAACCATAACTTCAAATTCATCAACCTTACCATCTGTTCTCATTTTTTCAAGTCTTACAGAATAATCGCCCTGAGCCACCTGCTTAAAAGCGTTTTGGAAAATGTTTATAGGTTTTTCCACATTTTTCACACGCAACAAACCAAATAAAAAAGTGGCAAATCCACTGATTACCACCAAATACATAAGCATGGACAGCACGATATAAAAATCGCTACTTTTATGCCATTGCAAAAAATATACTCCCGCGTAACTTCCTGCAAAAATCAAAATAATTACAAATAAAAATACATAATTTCTTAAATTAAATCGTCTCACATTAATACGTGGATCTGTCTGTTTCATAGTATCACCGCCTTGTATCCGCGTCTTCGCCTGTTTCATAGTATCACCGCCTTGTATCTTGACTCTTTCTGCTTCACAGTATCACCGCCTTGTATCCCAAACCTCTGACAGTTTTGATGTTAAAGCCATCACAATTTTTGGTCTTATTTCTTATATTGGTAATATGCACATCGATGGTTCGCAATGTGCTCTCGCTCTCAAAACCACAGAACTCTTCCATAAGCTGACTTCTGGTAAACACCTGTCCCGGATACGACAATAGTTTAAATAAAATTTGAAACTCTCTAAGTGTCATCTCCACCACATCACCATCAATTTTCGCCTCTACGCGAGCATCATCTAATTCCAAATTTCCAACCGTCAAAACCTTGCTTGACGCAATATTTGCTCGGCGCAAAATCGCGCTGATATGCAGCTCTAATTCTCTTAAATCCACAGGTTTTACAATATAATCATCTATTCCGGAATTATACCCCTTGGCCTTGGAATCAAAATCATTTCTAGCTGTGATAAATATTATTGGCACATCTCCATCAACCTGACGAATCTGAGTTGCTAGTTCATATCCATCCATCTGAGGCATCATAATATCTGATATCACCAAATCAAAATGCTCTTCATAAAACAAATCTAGCGCTTCCTCTCCATTTAAGGCAGGGCGCACTTCATAATTTTTCATTGTCAAATGTTTGATTACAATTTGATTTAAATCTGTATCATCTTCCACAAGAAGTATCTTTAGCATATGTTGTTCCTCTCTGAATTTAAAATATTTAAAATAGCTCAAAAAAATAATAGTGCTATATAACTACTCTATATAACACTATTATTATTAATTTAATGTTAAAAATGCAACTAATATTAAAAAATATATTCCATCTACATTTTTATATAACTTGGATAACAGTTTCTACTTTATCAACACCATCGATAGAAATCTCTACAGTAGCCTCGCCTGCCATTTGACCAGCTCTCACAATAAACTGCCACCTTCCTTGATATGAGGTAAATGATCCAGATTTATAATTTTCCACAGTCTTTCCTCGACCATTTCCAAATCCTACTAATTCCCCTGCACCAGTTACTTTACACTTTGCCAAAACATCCTGGGCAGTTGGAACATAAATACCTTTATCATCCACAAGTTCAACGTATCCATATGCCAGACTTTTGCCATCAGCTTTAATGACATCTCTCTCCAAAGTAATTTTTGCTTTTGCAACATTTCCAGCTGTATCAACTCTATCTCTCGAAATTTCATTCCCGTCTTTATAACTTATTGCTTCTAATGTTCCTGGAAAATATTCCACTTCAAAACAGGCTTTATAATGATTGTTTTCACCAGCAGGCTTTCTACCAAGAGATTTTCCATTTAAAAGTAGTTCTACCTCATCAGCCCCACTGTATACCTCAACTGTAGTTTTAGCTTTATCATCACAGTTCCATGACCAATGATGACCTCCATCAGCCCATCCATATCTGCCAATTATCTCTATTAGTCCGTTGTTGGCAGGATTTTTGGTAAATATATATGTCTCATCTGAACCCCATATAATTCTGTGATAAGCACCCTGAGGTTTCACAAATCCACATAGATCAAAATCGCCTGCGCCAGCTAATCTCCAAGGATAACCTGAATAGTTAATCATCCTAGACACTTGTTGTACCTGCTCTGGTTTACAATAAACACATTGACCAATTCCAGCTTCACCAATATAATCCATACTTGTCCATAAGAAATCTCCAATAACATATGGCAATTTCTTTACATATCCCCAATATTCTTCAAACTGTCCCGGCTTACTTTCCGTACAACAAATCACACGATCTGGATAAATTTCATGGCTGGTTTCATAATGGTAATCCAAATAATTATATCCCACAACATCCCACTTACTTGCAAACGGTCCCGTATATTCCATCCACAATTTTTTCCCATAGGAATTATCCAGATTAACTACACTACTACCAAATGATGACGCTTCCTCTGCAAACACCTTCCAGAAATTATCATTGTCATCATTATCTAATCCTTTAAAGAATGAACATAATGCACCTGAAACTAATCGAGTACTATCCATATCACGCACAATTTCAGTTAGCTGTTCAGAAACTTTATATCCATCTGCCATACCACCTTGTTCTGTCAACTCATTTCCTATTGACCAAAAAACAATAGATGGATGATTTCTATCTCGACGAATCATATTTCGCAACTCAGCTTCTGCATCTGATGAAAAATTATTGCTAAAGTCATATGAATTTTTTGGTAAATTCCAAACATCAAATGCCTCGTCATATACAATCATTCCCAATTCATCACATATATCTAATATATGAGAAGACTGCGGATTATGAGCTAAGCGAAGAGCATTATATCCATTTTCTTTGTGCAACTTAACCTTACGATATTCTGCGTCATAATAACTGGCTGCACCAAGCAAGCCATTATCATGATGTATACATCCGCCCTTTAATTTAATAGTTTTGCCGTTAAGCTTTAAACCATTTTTTACATCACAGGTAATAGTTCTGAAGCCTGTGTCGACGGTAGCAGAATCTATATATTCAATTTTTGAAAACATTTCATCTCTAGATTCCACCGACATGTGCAACACATTGGTATCAATTATTCCTAATTCAGCTGTAACGCTATACATATTCGGAGAATCAATATCCCATAATTTTACATTTTCAACATAAAATTCCTGCATGACTTTTTGTGTTTCACCAGCCATTACCATAATTTTTTGAAATCTTGTAGCAACAACATCACCTGTATCTTTTTCTGATACTGTGAGTCTTATAACTCCTTCTGTAGCTCCAGTACTTTTTGCCTGATTATTTCTCACTGTCATTTCGGCAACTGCAAATGCATCACTTCCATCAACTCTTTTTGTATAAACAAATAATCCATCATTGATTATATGAAATGCAGGAGCAGTCAAGATATTTACACCTCTATACAACCCAGCACCGGAATACCATCTTCCATTAGGACAATCGCTATTATTTACAAGGATCTGTATCTCGTTGTCTCCCACCTTTACAAATCTTCTGATATCTATATCAAATGGTGTGTATGCATACTTATGTGTTCCAACCGGATTACCATTTATAAACACACTAGCCTTTCCTGCACAGCCTTCTATATTTAGGTACATTTCATCCAATATGTCATCCTGATTCAATTCAATATGTTTTATATATGTTCCTATTCCCCCTGGATAAAAACCCATTCCAGCTTTATTTGGTGAATCCTCAGTAACATCCATCTCAATCATAAAATCATGAGGTAAATCAACAGTTCTTGTCTCATTTTTTATCATTGGAAATTGAGATTTCTCTCCATCCATAAATTCCCACTCTAAATCAATATTCCTTTTCTTCATTCTTCTTCACCTACTATTATATAAAGTCATAGTCTTTCTTTACCTTTTCTAATATTAATTAATTATCAGTTTCATGAAGCATCTCCAACTGAACCAACGCCCTACGTCCTGCTCTTACCAGCACCATTATTTCCCCCAAAAGTCACCAGCATCATAGTCTGGCAGAAAAATATAGACATTACTGCCACAGGCAGATTCAACATCTTGTTAGCCCTAGGAATAGGTCTTTTCATTGCGTTGTATTTATGCATGCCCCAGATAAACATTCCTACATTGTAAATTGTTCATCCTTATAATCCATAGCCTATTCTATAGACATTTCCCAATTCATCAGTATAGGCTTCAACATCATTTACCACATCCTCACAATGTGTCTCCACCGTGTCCATATCTCTAGGCATAATACAAGGCAATACGCCTGTTATATTAT
>JAILFK010000040.1 GCA_024697595.1 Lachnospiraceae bacterium
TGGCCTGGTGGCTCAGTTGGTTAGAGCGCCGCCCTGTCACGGCGGAGGTCGCGGGTTCGAACCCCGCTCAGGTCGTTTTGGGATCTTAGCTCAGCTGGGAGAGCATCTGCCTTACAAGCAGAGGGTCACAGGTTCGAGCCCTGTAGGTCCCATTAGATACTTAATTTTAGTATCGTGCCTCAGTGGCGGAACTGGCAGACGCGCAGGACTTAAAATCCTGTTGTAGTGATACAGTACCGGTTCGATTCCGGTCTGAGGCATTAACTCTTTTGTGATTTATATTCACTTATTTTAATTGTGTTGAATGAGCGTAGTTACAAGTTACAAGACGAGTTGTTAATTTTATATGTGTGAGTAGCTCAGCTGGATAGAGCACTTGGCTACGGACCAAGGTGTCGGGGGTTCGAATCCTCTCTCGCACGTTTCTTGAATTAATATGAAAACCTTTTTATAAGGTTTTCTTTTTTTATTATCACTGGATCAATTATTTTAAGAATCATTATCACTGGATCAATTATTTTAAGGATCATTATCACAGAATCAATTATTTTAAGAATCATTATCGCAGAATCAATATGTAATCGATATAGAACGATATACAATAAATACAAATTCAGTATATTATTAATATTATTAACATTATTAAATATTTTCGTTGATTATTTATGGCATAATCCCCGGAAAAGAATAAAAAAGCTAAAATAGTTGACAATTTCATCAAATCATCAAGGAACCAACCCCGGAAAAGAAGGAAAAAGCCAAAATAGTTGACAATTTCATCAAACCATCAAGGAACTAACCCCGGAAATAAAGAAAAAACGAAATTTCGTTGACAATAATAGGGAAAAGGGAGAAAAGCTCCCTGCAAATTGAAATTTAAAATAGAAGAATGCTAAGAAAATATGATAGAATCTAAAAAAATTATAATCTAAGAAGAAAATTGAATTATAATCAACAAAGCTATCAATAAAACTATAAATATATCTAACAATATAATTAACAACAAAAATGATATAAAACTAACAATATAATCAACAACAAAAATGACAATAAAAAAGGAGATTGGTGGGTGCCAATCTCCTTTAAGTATAGGGAAATGTGATTTTTAATAAATCACAGGGTTTAACAAACCTTTAAATCAATTTCTCACATTAAAGCAAAGAAGTAATTCAATATCCAAATTACAATTTACCCATTAAAGCAAAAAGTAATTCAATATCCAAATTACAATTCGCCCATCAAAGCAAAGAAGTAATTCAATATCCAAATTACAACTCCCCAATCTTAGCAAAGAAGTTATCCATGATTTCTTTCAATTGGTTTGCATTTGGAATTGTATGAATAAGCTGTTGTGATAATAAATTACCCATTTTTTCATTACGCATATTCTGGAAGTAACGCTCAGGAATATTGAAGAATTGTGGAATCTCTTCCTTCAATATCTTGTATGCCTCTGGATTGTCCAAAATCTCTCCAAAACTGCTATGCTCATCAAGCCTGTATGGGTTATCTCCTTCGATATCTATCTTAATCTTGGTAAAGATATCATTTACATTTGTTCCAATCGAGATATCGTATGTTCCAATAGGAGTTACAGGACCACGTTCTGGATCGTATACACATAAGTCTTCGGAATCAAGAGTGATAGTGATTACCTTGGTCTCACCAGCCTCAAGAGCAACCTTGCCATAGCCAAGTAAGTATTTCTTTGGCATTGGGAATCTGTCATTATTGTATCCTGCATATACCTGAATTACTTCAGAACCAGCACACTTTCCGGTGTTTGTAACTTCTACTTCAATGTCGATTGTCTTGTTCTTTCTAATATCCCAGCTAGATGGAATTGATACTAATTTGCTTGTAAATGTTGTATATGAAAGTCCATATCCAAATGGATAAGCAACAGATGCATCCTTGGCATCATAATATCTATATCCTACAAATACACCTTCGCTGTAATATACATCATCATGCTCACCAACTACATATGGATAAGCAATTGATTCCTCAATTCTATTAGGGAATGTAATTGGTAATCTACCAGCAGGATTAGCCTTGCCAAATATTACATCTGCACAAGCCTTTCCGCCCATACATCCTGGAATGAAGATAACCAAAATAGCATCGGCATATTCTTTCCAATCTGTCATATCGATAGGTCCTGCAACATTTAGTACAACAACAGTTTTCTTTCCTCTAGCCTTTGCAGACTTAAGGGCTTCTGTAATTTCTTTCTGATCAGCTGTATCAAGGAACATATCTTTTCTATCAGCGTTTTCTCCACCTTCTGCTCCAGCAACGAAGATAAATGTATCTGCATCATCTTGGTTATCACATACATTTACTCCAAGCTCCTTTGCAGAATCTACAACGTTGGAGTGAAGAGAAGTAGAGATAAATGTTGAACCACCACCACACTCTAATGTGTTATCTGCGCGGCTTCCTCCGAAGGCTACTTTTGCGCTTGTATCAAGTGGTAATACGTCTTCATTTTTTAATAGTACTGTTCCGTCAACTATTGTTTCATAAGCTTTATCTAAAATCTCATCCAGATTGAAATCAAATTTATAAGCTTCCTGGTTTTCTTTGAGCCAGTATACAAGTGAGATGATTCTATAAACAGCATCATCAAGTCTCTCCATTGACAATGTACCCTTTTCAATTCCTTCGGCCACATCAGATGTGTCATATGGAAGAGGTCCGTGTAATACAAGGTCGAGACCAGCGCTAAGGGACTGATCTGTATTTCCTGTTACAGCACCCCAGTCACTTACAACCACACCGTCAAATCCCCATTCATCTTTCAACCAATCAGTAAGGATTGTTTTGTTGTAACTTGAGAACTGTCCGTTTACAGCATTGTAAGCACTCATTACACTCTTGAGGTTTGCGTTTTTTACAGATTTCTCAAAACCTTTTGCATAAATTTCGCGGAGTGTACGTGTTGATACATGTGTATTTTTTGTCTGACGACGAGTCTCTTGATTGTTGGCGATAAAATGCTTAGCACATACAGCAGTACCAGTGCTTTGGATACCATTAATCACTGCAACAGCAGTTTTTCCAACATGAATTGCATCCTCAGAATACATTTCATAGTTACGTCCGCCGAGTGGATCACGAGCCACATCAACATTTGGTCCTAATACCACGTCGAGGTGAGATGCACGCATTTCCTTTCCGATAGCAATACCGATTTCATTGGCGAGTTTCTCGTTAAATGTTGCTCCAATATTTACTCCTGATGGGAAAGATACAATCTTGCCGGCAGGATTTCTACGACCTTCTAGGAAACGAAGGAAACCTTGACCTAGAGGATTTTCAGCAGCAGCCTCTTTGGCAGCCTCTGGCTCCATTTGAACAAGTTCTTGTACATAACCCATTGGGTTTGACATTCCAGCAGGGCGCTTTTGCTCACCACCTTGATTGTCACTGGCAGCTCTCTGGGCAGCCATTTTTTGCATAAGCATTAAGAAGTCCAAGGAGATATGTGAAGCGTTAACTCCTGTGGCACCATCTGCAAAATTTACGCTTGGAACACCGTGCTCTTTCAATTCATATAGGGCACATGGACCATCTGAAGAAATAAGTGCAACTTTTTCTTCAAGTGTCATCTTACTAATAATTTCTCTGATTTGTTTTTCTTGCATGAGAAACCCCTTCCTATAATATAGCTTGTTAATAAATTTCATATAGAAAAATTAAGGATAAACCATTAATTTTTTAGCCTACACTATTACTATACAATTAGAAAAGAATGTTTAAAGCTTTATTTTTGTTTTTTGGTGAAAAATTTTGTTTTGAGTATTTGAAAAATTGTATAAAATTTTATATGAAAATATATGAAAAATTACTTTTAAGAAGACATGATTATAAGTCTAAAATTTGGAAACTATTAATATAACTATTTTTAATTTAAATATGAATCAATTCATAAATTTTGAAGGTGTTACCCCAAAATGCTTTTTAAATATTCGTGAGAAATGTGAGTAGTTTTCATACCCTAGTAGAGAACTAATTTCATTTAAAGAGTATAAGCGACGATTGATCAACTCCTGGGCCATATTCATTTTTTCATTTTGAATAAACTCTGTGAGAGTGTAGCCAGTTTCCTTGTGGAAAAGGTTGGAGAGATAACTTTGATTCACGTCGATACCATCTGCTACTGTGCTTGAGGTGCAAGGAGCAAGACGATGCTGCTTGATAAATTCAATAGCCTGCATAGTGCAATATGAATAATTAGATTTAATCTGTTCATGATATAGATGATTGTATGCGATGGATAGATTTATGGTGATTTCCATGAATTCATCAATGCTGTTGGCTTGAGTTAAATCTATAAGAGCCTTCTTTTTTAAATCTTCTGAATCCATTACAGACAAACCTGAATTGATGGCATCCTCGCATAGATAGGCATAGGAGATAGCGGTATAAAGTTTTGTTAATTCAATAGACATTCCGATAAATGATTTGATATCGGATGCCGCTAGATTATCATTGGAATTAATGTAATTTCTGTACATTTCTGGAGTTAGTTTTCTTGTGGAAAAGATAATATCCTTTATAATGATACGATTCATATTGAACCATTTTTTTGCATCTAAAGTGTGCTCAGCAATGTAAGCATCATTCGCACGTAGAATATTATTTTTGGGATTAAAATTATTATTTTGAGACTTGTCTCTACTCATAAAAATCACCTGTTTTTATCATATTAACCAAATAGAAAAAAGTATTTATCATACTAATTAAAATGGATAATTATTTCATTTATCATACTTGCACTTTTAAAGGATATCTTATATTTAATACAAAAACAAGAAGGGGGGATTATAAAGCTATAATCTAAAAGAAGAGATGGGAAAATAAAATTCGACTTTGTAGATGAGATGAGATGAGATGCGGACAGGCATAATGATTTTTGGGTTGATTATGTTTTTTCAAAACTTTAAAATAAAAATGGAGAATTTATATTGGACTAGAAATTTAGTATTAAAATTTATAAACAATAATGCGAGAACAATATAGGAGAATTTGGAAAATGCGAAAAATGTCTCAAGAGCGGAGAGTGCCTTTTGCTGTTATAGCAAGTTTGGGTACTATGATTATACTTTTGATAGGTATATTTGCTTCTTTGAATCAAATTAAGCAGGCAATTTATAGAAATGTCCTTGAGGGAAAGAAAAATATTTACGCTGAGGATGTGGAAAATATTATTGCCAACACTGAGGAAAGAAGAACAAATCTAAAACTGATGCACCCGGATTGGACTGATGACCAGATCAAGGAACAAATTGAAAAAGATTTGAGAAATTATATTTATAATATGGATATTACTGATGGGTCATATGTTTGGGTTGAGGAAGTGGTAAATTATGATGGCGGTGACGACTATGCTATTCGCTTGATTCATCCTAATATGCCGGAGACGGAAGGAAATTATTTATCTACTAATACTGAGGATGGCGCAGGTAATAAGCCTTACTTAGATGAATTAGAAGGTATCAAGAAGGATGGTTCTGTATTTATAGAATATCAATTTAAAAAGTATAATTCTAATAAGCAGGAGCAGAAGGTTACTTATTCAGCACTGTATAAGGACTACAATTGGATTATCTGCAGGGGTATCACGTTGGATGAAATTGATGCGATTGTAGAGTCAATGATGAAAGAGAGTTATCCATTTATCATTATCGTAAGTATAGTGCTGAGCCTTTGGACGGTGATGCTTATATCTTATGTGATAAATGAAATCAAGGAACAGCAGCAAAAGAAGTATGATTTTGAACATGCACTAATGCGTGAGGAGATAAATGATTCAAGAAACGAGAGTAGGAAAAAATCTGAGTTTCTGATGAATGTTTCTCACGATATGAGCACTCCGATGAACAATATTATTGCCTACACTAATATGATAGTAAAATATGATGATGACGATGAAAAACGTCGAGAGTATGTGGAAAAGGCACAGGAGACAGAGGAACAGCTGTTAAATATGTTAAATAGTGTCAATGATATGGCAAATATAGAAAATGGTAATATTTCCATTGATGAACAGTTAGTTGATTCTCATGAGATGTATAATGATATTGGTGATAAATATAGAAGTAAGGCAGAGGAAAAGAAGATAAAATATGAAGTTTTAGATTCCATAACTCATCAATATATTTATGCTGACGTTGAAAAAATCAACAAGATTTTCAGATATATGCTTTCTAATTCTATAAAGTTTACGGGAAAGGGTGGATATATTAAGTTTACTGTTACAGAATATCCCACATCTGATCCAGAGGTTTGGATGTTTGAGTCGGTGATAGAAGATAATGGTATAGGTATGTCTGCTGAGATGATGGAGAGTTTTGTTGAGAGAATAAATAATAAAAAACAGGCATACAAGGTCCAGGAGGATGATGGCAACTGGGTAGATTTTGTGGTTATGCATAGGTTGATTTCTATGATGAATGGAAAGTTTGATATGCAGAGTCGTGAGGGTGTGGGAACTAAAATGAAGGTTACTATCCCACATAAAATTGTTGACGAAAAATAAATTTTGATAAAAAAACAGGAGTAAAGCCCATAAATTAAGTGTTTTTTGAGAGTTGTTGTCGTAAATGACAACACACTATATCTAGTGGTTAGAATAAAAAACTTGAAATATATATTGTGCTATCGCTCTTACTGTGATATATTTAATAAGGACTCAATTATGAGTCCTTGATTTATTATACAAAGATAATTTTTAAAGATAAGCAAGAAAGCCTTTAAAAATCATAAAGGATAGATAGTTGAATTAAGTGTCCACTAGTCAGAGGGATATAAATAATAAGAGAGAGTTATAAAGGAGTTTAAGGTTATGGTAGCAACACCACAGGACATCGATGTCCGCACAAAGGTAATTAAGAGAAATGGTAGAGAGGTGAATTTTCAGATTGAAAAGATTATCAATGCCATTGCCAAAGCGAATAAAGAGGTATCTGAACTATATAGAATGAATGAGCACCAGATTGTGGCAGTTGCAGAAAATGTCGCAAAGAGAGTTGCTCAGGCTACTCATGCTGTCAGCGTGGAAGATATCCAGGATATGGTTGAGACTGGTATCATGGAGATGCGTGCTTATGAGGTGGCTCAGATTTATGTGCGTTATAGATTTAAGAGAGAGATTTCTAGAAAGTCTAACACTACAGATGATGGTATCCTTGCACTTATCGATCAGGTAAATGAGGAAGTAAAGCAGGAGAACTCTAACAAGAATCCTGTAATCAACTCAACTCAGCGTGATTATATGGCAGGAGAGGTATCAAAGGATTTGACCAAGAGAGTACTTCTTCCAGAGGATGTTGTAAAGGCACATGAAGAGGGAATTATTCATTTCCACGATGCTGATTACTTCGCTCAAAGAGAACACAACTGTGATCTTATCAACTTAGAGGATATGTTGCAAAACGGTACAGTTATCTCTGAGACTATGATAGAAAAGCCAAAGAGTTTTTATACAGCTTGTAATATCACAACACAGATTGTTGCTCAGGTTGCCTCAAATCAGTATGGTGGACAGTCATTCTCACTTGCTCACCTTGCACCATTTGTAGATGTGAGCCGTCAAAAGATTAAAGCTCAGGTTATCCAGGAGAGACAAGCTGTAGGCGATGACTTAGATGAAGAGAAGGTAAATAGAATTGTCAAAGCTAGACTTCAGACAGAGATCGAGAGCGGAATTCAGACAATCCAGTACCAGTTAGTTACACTTATGACAACCAATGGTCAGACACCATTTGTCACAATGTTTATATATCTTGATGAGGCTGAAGAAGGCCAGACAAGAGACGATTTGGCATTACTTGCAGAGGAAGTATTTAGACAGAGAATTCGTGGTATTAAAAATGAAAAGGGTGTTTGGGTTACACCAGCATTTCCAAAAATCATCTATGTATTAGATGAGGACAATGTGACAGAGAGAACACCTTATTTTGAGCTTACAAAGCTTGCTGCAAAATGTACAGCCAAGAGAATGGTTCCTGATTACATCTCAGCCAAGGTTATGAAGGAGTTGAAAAATGGTAATGTATATACATGCATGGGCTGCAGATCTTTCCTTACAGTGGAAGATTCTGTGAGAAATGCAGATGGATCTAATAAATTCTATGGACGTTTCAACCAGGGAGTAGTCACAATCAATTTGGTTGATGTGGCTTGTACATCTCAGGGTGATATGGATAAATTCTTGGAAATATTAGATGAAAGATTGGAACTTTGTCATAGAGCACTTCAGTGCAGACATAACAGATTAAAGGGAACACCTAGTGATGTGGCACCTATTTTATGGCAGCACGGTGCATTGGCTCGTTTGGAAAAGGGCGAGACAATCGATAAGCTTTTATATGGTGGATATTCTACAATTTCTCTTGGATATGCAGGTCTTTCAGAGATGTGCCAGCGTATGCTTGGAGTTAGTCATACAGATGAGAAGGGTAAGGAATTTGCTCTTTCAGTTATGCAGAGACTTAATGACAAGTGCCAGGAGTGGAAGAAGGCTGAGAACATTAGCTACTCAGTTTACGGAACTCCACTTGAGTCAACAACATATAAGTTTGCAAAATCTTTGCAGAAGAGATTTGGAATCATTCCTCATGTAACAGACAAGAATTATATTACTAATTCATATCATATTCATGTTACTGAAAATATTGATGCTTTCAAGAAATTGAAGTTTGAGTCAGAGTTCCAGAAGTTATCTCCAGGTGGAGCTATCTCTTATGTGGAGGTTCCAAACTTACAGACTAATATTCCAGCAGTGCTCTCAATTATGAGATACATTTATGATAATATCATGTATGCTGAGTTAAATACAAAGTCTGATTACTGTGAGGTATGTGGTTACGACGGAGAAATCAGAGTTGTAGAGGAGAAATCAGGTAAGCTTGCCTGGGAGTGCCCAAATTGTGGCAACAAAGATCAGGACAAGATGTCAGTAGCTCGTCGTACATGTGGATATATTGGAACTCAGTTCTGGAATCAGGGACGTACAGAGGAGATAAAAGATCGTGTTCTTCATATTGCAACACCAGAGTTTGCCAATGAAGAGATGAATGTTAATGCCTCTGTAAAATAGGATTTTAACTATAAGAGCCGGTTCAGTTTGAGCCGGCTTTTTATATTTTATTTATGCAAATAAAAGCAGGAGGAAATTATGAATTTCGGTCAGATATATTATTCTGATGTGGCAAATGGTCCTGGATGTCGTACAAGTTTTTTTGTATCAGGTTGTAGGCATCATTGCCCGGGATGTTTTAATGCAGAGACTTGGAATTTTGACTACGGACATCCATATACTATAGATATTGAAAATGAACTTGTGGAATCTCTAAAGGAATCTTACATAGATGGAATATCAATTCTCGGCGGGGAACCAATGGAGCCTGAAAATCAACCCTATGTCAGAAAACTGGTGGAGAGGATTCGCGTAGAAGTGCCTAAGTCCAACAACTGGATATATTCAGGATATACTTGGGAGGAATTGACAGATCCGAAAAATAGCGCATGTCATACCGAGGATACTATGAGTGTTTTGGAAAATATTGATGTGCTTGTGGATGGGGAATTTCACCAGGATGAGCGCGATATAACTCTACATTTTAGAGGCTCGGCAAATCAGAGATTGATAGATGTGCCTGCCACTTTAAAGGCGGGAGAGGTCGTGTTATTAGATATTTAGAATTTAATCATTTTTTGAAAATTTAATACAGATGATTTAGCAGTTTAATAAATATAATTATAAAAGGATGCCCTCAAATTAATGAGGAGCATCCTTTTTGGGGGAGAGTATGAAATTAACAAATTATTAATTGATTGAAACATGATACATCATTATTTCTAGTCTGTTGCAGTGCTGTTGTATTTACCAATATTTACCAGTCTAATAACAATTGACGTGGCCACAAGAACAAGTCCGACTATTGCAAATATTATGGACAATCTATTGGTTGTTCCATATATTTCCAACACTCCCTGGAATACACATCCCAAGGTTAGCCAGACAACTCCACCTGTGAGGAACTGCTGTGATAGACTTGACGGCACATGTAGTTCTGATACAAGTCCTCCTGCTAGAGGTATTAAAAATGCTAGCAGCATGTAATAGCTGTAAACCTCATGTGAAAAAAATTCGTAGATAAGTCCAAATACTAGGATAAATACTGTAAATATAAAATATGCAATTCTTCTTTTTCTAATAGCCAATGTATACAATATCGCTCACCTTCCTTTCTGATCCAGAGCGTGTGGAAGTTGGAGTGTTTACTACTTCACCGTTGAATACCATCGTAGAACTTCCTCCGCCGTCTAAGTTGTAGGCACAAGTTACATCCAAAGTTTCGAGGAACTGTGCTAGTTGATATAGTGATAAACCTTCGCTTTCATCAGTTCTTCCGTCTGCTACTACAAATACGTAGTGTAAATCATCGATGATGCCAATGGCAGTACGAGGATTGCTGGCCATTGCTTTTGCTACCTCGTCATTTTCAGTTACAGAGATCTCGCCATCTACAATAAGGGCTGGTCCAAAGCTAAGTACATTGTAAGCACCATTTTCCATAAGAGTTTCAGCTGATACATCATCCTCATTTATTATTTCAAATGAACCATCTTCATAGATTACCAAGTCCTCTTGATCTGAGTCAGCAGTATCCCGGTAAAGCACACCATTTCTAATAACGTAACCAGTTTCCTGGGTGCCATAGTAGTCACCATTTATGGCAAGGATAGCATTTACCTCCTCAGCCATATTAGAAGTTGTGTCGGTGATATTTTTGCCGTAAGTTGCCTGAGCTAGTGCAGTCTGTAGATACTCGGCTGAGCTTACCTGCACATCTGCCACGTAAATATTGGTATCATTTTCACGATAAGTGGTTACCGTGATCTTGATATTGTCGTCCTCGTAGGTGGTGTCAGTGCTTATCACTTCGCCGGTGGAACTGCTAGAGCTACTAGATTTGCCAGAGCTACTTGAACTTGAATTACTTCCACTTGAATTACTTCCACTTGAACTACTGCTGTTAGAGCTACTTGAACCTGAACTACTGCCACTTGAACTACTATAACTACTTGAAGTCGTGCTCACTGGCGTATATGCGTAGGAGATAACAAAGGTGTCAAGGGCAATATATACTGTAAAGGCAATAGCAGCCAAAATCGAGACTATTGCACAGATTTGTTTTTTAGGTTTTTTAATATTCTCGTCCATAATTGCTCCTTTCTAGATTCCAATTCTTTTGACGTGTTAAATATTAGATAGTGCTGAATTATGTAGCATACTACAAACATTATTACTTCAACAATTATCTTGGCTCCGTAGGAGTTTAGTCCCAGGCCGGTAAGTGTGGTTAAAATTAGAGTGTTGATGCTGATGTTGGCAAATGCCAATGCATAATACTTGATCAACTCTGGTAATAATTTTCCCTTGCTTTCAAATACATATTTTTTGTTCAAGGTGAAATTGAACACTGAACTTATGGCTCTTGCACCGTAGTTTGCAATGATAAGTCCGATGCCAACTGCACCGAAAAGTCTAGTTAAAATCACATACATCAAATAGTCCACCACAAAGCTTGCCATTGATGAGCCAGCGTATTTGAAAATTTCTTTATATATTTTGATGGAGTCCTTCACCGCGTTGAAATGGCTGATGGAGTTTTGTTTGTCAAAATATATAACTTCAATTGGAAGTTCCACCACTGGGATTTTATGTTTTGAAATGTATAAAAGTACATTCATTTCATATTCGTATCGATCACCTTTGATGGCAATCATCTCGTCGATTCTGCTGGATGAAAATGCTCTGAGTCCGGATTGAGTATCATAAATATTTACCCCGGTTAAGCTTCTATAAACGAATCGAGTTATGGCGTTGCCGTAACGACTTTTAAATGGTGCGTCATCCGGTAAAACTCTAGATCCGATGGCAAATACATCCAAGTCTCCGTAAAGTCGATTATTGATTACCACATCAAAGAGACGATCCGCATCCCTCACCGTATGTTGTCCATCTGAGTCCATGGTGATGATAATTGAATCAGGATAATTTAGGCGGATATATTCGAGACCGGTTTTTAGCGCATGGCCTTTTCCGCGATTTCCTTTATAACTAATCACTGTGGCAAATTGCTTAATATCGTCAAATATATCTGCATAATCTTCACCGCTGCCGTCATCAACAACCACATTGGTGAAACCATACATATCTAATTCTTGAATCAAAGTTATGAGATTATCCTGTGGTTCATAACTTGGAATTAATGCTACCTTGTACATATGCTTCCCTTCCTTCCCTGTTTGTTAATAGTCGATAAATTCAATTTGTGAAATGTGAGGTCATAAGAAAATGTCTCCTGCCTCAACTTGTAATTGGAGTATAAAAGTCCCAGGTGAAAGTGGAATGTGTGCAATGTGAAGATTAGCTGAATATTGAGTGTTAAATAATTTGATTAAATAGGGGTTTTTATCTATAATAAATGCAGATATCTCTAAGCAGAGAGGGGTTAAAATTATGACAGGAATAAACGAAAATTCGGACAACATAAAAAATGTTGTGGACGAAATATTAAAGGACTATGAATTGAATCGAGACATTGACAAGATGAGTGTCTTTCATCAGCCTGATAAGGAGGCTGTAACTTCCATAGTTAATAAGATGCTACGCATCATTTATCCAGGATATTATAGAGATAAGCTAATGAGAAGCTACAATATAAAGAGCAACTTAAATGTGTGGATAGAGGATGTAATCTACAACTTAAGTAAGCAGGTGGCTTTGGTTTTGCAGTATCAAAATGAGAATGGAACAGACAATGGATGTGGTTGCGAGGATGATCTAGAGAAGGAAGCTTTGTGCATCTCTATTAAATTCTGCGAGCAGATTCCAAAGATGAGAGAGTACTTGGACACAGATCTGGAAGCTACACTTCAGGGGGATCCTGCGGCTTTAAATAAGGATGAGATAATCCTTAGTTACCCAGGTCTTCTAGCTACAACTATTAACAGAATGGCCCATGAGTTGTTTTTGTTAAATGTGCCTCTTATTCCTAGAATGATGACGGAGTATGCCCATAGTATTACAGGTATTGATATTCATCCTGCTGCAACTATTGGTAAATATTTCTTTATCGACCATGGTACAGGAATCGTTGTGGGTTCAACTACTATCATTGGAGATAATGTAAAGATTTATCAGGGTGTTACAATAGGTGCCCTATCCACAAGTGGCGGACAGAGCCTAAGAGGAATCAAGAGACATCCTACTATTGAAGACAATGTAACTATCTATTCTGGAGCATCAATTCTCGGTGGTGAGACAGTTATTGGACATGATTCGGTAATTGGTTCCAATGCATTTATTACAAAATCAATTCCGGCCAACGCCAGAGTGACTCTAAAGAATCAGGAGTTGGTGATGAAGACTTCCAATGAGAAGGATTTCGCCTCTGTCAATAATAAGGATGGCGGAAGCACAACAGATTTGTGTGACTTGAAATAGTTTACCTTGTTGTTATATATGTATGATTTTATATGTGTGTGATGATATATGTGTGTGATTTTATATATGTGTGATGATATATGTGTGTGATTTTATATATGTATGGTGTTATATATGTATGATTTCCAAGTTAGGGACCCCGGAAAAGGGGAAAAACATGAAAATAGTTGACAAATAGATGTGATTTCAGCGTAAAATACCCCGGAAAAGGGGAAAACAATGAAAATAGTTGACAAATAGATGTGATTTCAGAGGAAAATACCCCGGAAAAGGGGAAAAACATGAAAATAGTTGACAAATAGATGTGATTTCCAAGGAAAATACCCCGGAAAAGGGGAAAACAATGAAAATAGTTGACAAATAGATGTGATTTCCACGAGAAATACCCCGAAAAAGGGGGAAATCATGATAATAGTTGACAAATAGATGTGATTTCCACGAGAAATACCCCGGAAAAGGGGAAAACAATGAAAATAGTTGATAAATAGATGAGATTTCCAAGGAAAATACCCCGGAAAAGGAGAAAATCATCAAAATAGTTGACAAATAGATGTGATTTCCACGAGAAATACCCCGGAAAAGGGGAAAATCATGAAAATAGTTGACAAATTGCTGTATAAAAAAGTGTTTATATAAATGGGAAATAAGAAAAAAGATTTAAACGAATTTAATAGGGCAGAATTGACTGAAGAAGAATATATACAAAAGGTGGAGACAGGGATAAGGAAAACATTTCACAAAGCTCTGTTTTCACCTTTTGCCAAGGCATGCAAGACTTACGATATGATCCAGGAGGGGGACAAGATCGCAGTGTGCATCTCTGGGGGTAAGGATTCTATGCTTATGGCCAAATTGTTTCAGGAATTGCAAAAGCATCGAAAGGTGAATTTCGACCTGGTATTTCTTGCGATGGACCCGGGATACAATGACGCAAATCGAAAACTTATCGAGGAAAATGCCGAGGCCCTAGGTATACCGCTTACAATATATGAGAGTGATATCTTTGATGCGGTAGATACAGTGGACAAAAATCCATGTTATCTATGTGCGAGAATGAGACGAGGTCATCTTTATAGCAAGGCAAGAGAGCTGGGTTGTAACAAGATTGCTTTGGGGCATCATTATGATGATGTGATAGAGACAATTTTGATGGGAATGCTTTACGGAGCTCAGATTCAGACGATGATGCCAAAGCTTCACAGTACAAATTTCAAGGGCATGGAGCTTATTAGACCTATGTATCTAATCAGGGAGGCTGATATTTGCAGATGGCGAGATTACAATGAACTTCAGTTCTTGCAGTGTGCCTGCCATTTTACCGAGACATGTTGGACAGTCAGGGAAGATGGATCATCAGCTTCGAAACGAATGGAGATAAAGCAGCTTATAGCTAAGTTAAAAGAGGTAAATCCATATGTGGAAACCAACATTTTTAACAGTGTGACAAATGTTAATTTAAGTACCGTTATCGAGTATAAGAAGGACGGTGTAAAACACAATTTTTTAGATGATTATAATACAAACGACTAAGGTTATTTATGATTGGAAATGTGTGAAAAAGAATAACTATATTTTAGACGATTATAATACAAACGACTAAGGTTATTTATGATTGAAAATATAAGAAAAGGAATAACTTTATGAGAGAATTATTAAAGAAAAAATCCACCAAGGTGATAATAGTAATTGCGTTGGTGATGGTTGCAATAATCGCCCTTGTGGTTTATAGAAAGCAAGCCAGCAAGGAGCCGAAAACTGAAAAAGTATATCAGGTGGAGGTTATGAAAGCCGGAACTACAGGAAGTGATGTAAATCTTACATATACCGGCTTGGTTCAACCTGCAGAGACTTATCAGTGTATTTTTGAAAATGTTGGTACTGTGGAGGAAGTTTATGTAAAAAAAGGCGATCCAGTGGTAGAGGGACAGCCTCTAGCAAGAATTGATTCGGAGGATGCCCAGGACAGATTAAACAGCGCCAATGATTCGTTGGATTATGCTGAGGAATCAAGAGACAGAGCTCAGAAGTCTTATGATGATGCTTTGGTGGATTATACCAAGGCTTGTTCTGCAGATGACGAGTACGAAGATTTGCAGGATGCTATAAAGAGAAGAGATGAGCAACAGGCCAAGGTAAATGAATTAAAGAGACAATTAGATAGTACCTCTCAATACAAGAATACAAATTCTGCGGTGCCAGAATCTAATCCAGATTATTATGCTTTGACTGTACAGTACGATTCGGCTCAGACCACATTAGATACATATCAAAGAAGTGTGGATACTGCCCAGGAGGCTTATGATAAGAAGTTAAAAGAAGGCGCAAATTCTGATGATGCCAAGATGCAAAAAGACAGATTGGACAATGCAGAAAATTCTCTGGAGGATGCCAAGGAAGCTTGCACTAATGCTCAAAACAATGTGGATTCAGCTCAAAAGGCTGTTGATAAATGTACATTAAAAGCTCAGTGTGATGGATATGTTGTAGATTTACAGGCTCAGGAGGGTGCGGTTTCCACACCTCTTATTCCAGCGGTTGTTGTTGCCAGCAATGATGTGGTTGTCAATTTTGGAATCTCTCAGACGGATGTGAAGACTTTGACAGCAGGTATGCCATGTGAGATTCAGATTGAGGATGATCATTTTGTAGGTGGAATCAAGGATATTGATGTGGTTCCAGATGAGACCAGTAGAACTTATTCAACCAACGTAACTATCGATGTGGCAGATCCTGATGTGTATCTTGGAGAGCTTGCTACAGTAAAGATAAATGTGGGTGAGAGAACTGGTATCTGGTTGCCTATTGCCGTCGTTTTAAATGATGGCAAGGACTATGTATATGTGGTGGATGGAGAACGTGCAAAGCGCCAATATATTGAGATAGAAGAAGTCAGTGATGACATGGTTCTTGTGACTGGTACAAAAAATAATCAATTAATTATAACAGAGGGCATGAAGCTGATTCGATCAGGCAGCTTGGTGTCTTATAAAGAGTAGGAGGGTGTGAAATGGAAAAGATAACTCATGCCTTGCTGCGCAACAGAAAGATAGTAGTCTTCTTTTTGATGATAATTGCTGTGTTAGGAATTGTAAGTTATTACGTGATTCCTAAGCAGGAAAATCCGGATACAACAATTGCTGTGGCTGTTGTTACAACAGTTTATCCTGGAGCATCTCCTGCGGAGGTGGAAAAATATGTTACCAATGTATTAGAAGATTCCATAGGAGAGATTGATGATGTAGATTATTACACTAGTATGAGCATGGAAAGCGCCAGTGCAATAATAGTGTATTATAAGTCAGATGTCACAATGGGTGAGGTGGAAGCCGAACTGCGTGATAAGGTAAATCAGATTCAGGGAAGCTTGCCTGATATGTGTCAGGAAAGTGTGGTTAACACAGATTTGGTTAGCAAGAATCAGTTTATCATAAGTTTATCCAGTGATAATTATTCCGCAGAGGAATTGGTATCATATGGAAATGTAATCAAGTCTGAACTTGAGGATATAGATCATGTGTCCTCTGTAAAATTGGAAGGTGCATCTGCCAAGCAGGTGGTAGTGGACTGTGATATTCAAAAGTTAAAGTCATATAACATTTCTATAGAAGATATTTTGTCTCTGATGCAGGCTCAAAACCTAAGCATTCCTGCTGGTACAATCGATTATGAGACAGGATCTGTCACTGTTTCAAGTGACAGTTTATTTACCAGTTTAGATGATATCGGCAACACTGTTATCGGCGGCGCTGATGATAGCTTGGCTTTCGTAAAACTTAAAGACGTGGCTGATATTTATGTGGAAAATGTTAGTGATAAATATTATCAGCAGGACGGCAAGCCATGTATTCTTCTTGTGGGCAAATTTGATGATGGCGTCAATGCTGTAAATGTTGGTAAAAATGTTAGAAAACAGATTGATGAAGTGAAGGAGACTTTGCCGGAAGATTTGATTTTCCACGAGGTAATGTATGCTCCTGAGGATATAAGCAACAACATAAATGGATTTATTGTAAATCTTTTAGAGAGTATTTTCCTCATTGTCGTTGTGGTAATGATTGGTGTGGGTGTGAGAAATGCACTTGTTATCTCCACAGCCTTACCGATAAGTATTCTGGTTACATTTACAGCAATGAATTTATTGCATATAGAATTCCAGTTTATCTCCATTGCGGCGTTGATTGTCAGTCTTGGAATATTGGTGGATAATGCGGTGGTTATTAGTGAGGCCATACAGCAAAATCTAAACAAGAAGATAGAGAAAACCGATGCCATAATTTTAGGTGTCAAGGAAACCTGGATTCCAGTGCTTACAAGTACACTGACCACAATAGTTACCTTTAGCATAATATACTTTGTGCCAGGCGTTGTGGGACAGGTGGCAGGAACAATTCCAACTGTGGTTATTGCATCATTGATTGCAAGTTACGTGATGGCCATGTGCGGTATTCCGGTATTGGCATTTTTCTTCTTTAAACCGGAAGACGAAAACAAGGAGAAGAAGAAAAATGTAGTTCATAAGTTTTTCGAGAATTTGCTTGATATAGGTTTGAAACATCCAAAGCAGACTTTGATAGTTGCCTTTGCAACCTTGGGATTGGCGGCATTTTTGGTAACTCAGTTGGGAATGCAGTTTTTCCCATATGCATCCAAGCCTGTGATTTATATTGATATAGAAAATGAGACTCTAAACTTAGATGACACTGGAAAGGTTATGTCTCAGGTTAATGATATTTTGGATGAGGAGCCACTTGTGGATCATTATACTTCTGCCACCGGTTGCGGATTACCTAGCTTTTTCCTATCGGTTCCATCTATGAATGATGCCAACAATGCTGGACGAGTTATGATTCAGTTAAATGAGGATGAACTGAAGGAAGCGGGAAGCACCGAGGCAGCAGCCAAGAGGATACAAAAGGAATTGGATGAACAGATTCCAGGTGCGACTCTTGAGGTGAAATGTCTCGAGTACTCTATGCCTGCCGAGGACAAGATAGTATATACAATCTCCGGTGAGGATATCGGTGAGATAAATGCAGTTGCCGCTGAGATGGTTGAGGGATTGTCCCAGATAGAGGGGGCAACTAATGTGCGAGATACCGCGGTTATATCTCAATATGAGTACAAGGTTGAACTTGATAGTGAACTTCTATCAAGTTATGGATTGTTAAAATATGATGTTATCAAACAGTTGAACACAAGTCTTATGGGAGCCACAGGTTCATCTTATATGGGCGGCGGCGCAGATATGGATATTGTGGTTAGAAGTAATGTAGAATCTCTTGAACAATTAAAGAATCTTCCAATATCAGGAAGTGTCAGCGATACCCATGTGTTGCTTGGTCAGATTGCGGATATACATTTGGAGCCTACAGTGCCTCTTATCAATCACTACAATGGTAAACGTTATGTACAGGTTTTATCTGGTGTGGAAAATGGTTATGTTTCTGGTAAGATTGAGTCTGCCTTTGAGGAACAATATTTATCAGATATGGATACTGAGAATGTAACTATTGTAGAACAGGGTGAGATGAGTAACATGATTGATTTGGTTATCAATTTGTTAAAGGCAGCAGTGGTGGCTGTGCTCATTATCTACATTATCCTTTTGATTCAGTTCAAGGATTTTGCAAAGCCGGTAAATGTGCTTACATCCATCCCACTTAGTTTGATTGGAAGTTGTTTTGGTCTGTGGATTTTAAATATGCCAATGCAGGCCATGGCTTTACTTGGAGTGGTATCTCTCTTTGGAATTGTGGTAAATAATGGAATCCTTTTAATCGAGGTTACCGATGCCAAGATGGAGGAAGGCCGACCTGTGGAGGAGGCTTGTAGAGCAGCTGTGGCAGAGAGATTTAGACCTATTATGATATCAAGTATAACCACATGTATCGGTTTGATACCTCTGATTATTTCAAAGGATCCGATGTCGGCGCCTATGGCGGTTACACTTATGTTTGGATTGATTTTTTCTACCATACTTACAATGGTGGTTGTTCCTACAATTTACTATTTGCGAGAAAGCAAGAGAATTGCTAAGAATAAGGATAAGGATTCGTGAGATTATTCACCTAGACGAATCATCTCATCGATACATCTCTTGGCGCCAGCCATTACATTTTCTGGCAACTCAATTTCCTCACCACCGCAGTCGCGTACACAGTTATATACGTCGCCTAAGGTGGTGAGTTTCATATTGCTACAAACTAAATCTTTTGAAAGTGGATAGAACTTCTTGTCAGGGCATTCAAATTGTAGATGTTGAACAATACTATTTTCTGTTCCTATTATAAATTCTGTTGCGTCGCTCTTTTTAGCATAGTTCATAATACCAGTTGTACTTCCGGCGTAGTCAGCCATTTCTGTAACCTCTTGGCGGCATTCTGGGTGAACTAAAAGTAAAGCGTTAGGATGCTTTTCTTTTGCAATTTCCACATCTGCTTTTGTAGCGCGTAGATGTGTAGGACAGCCTCCTTTCATCATCTTAAATTCCTTTTCTGGAAGCTGATTTTGAATCCAGCCTCCTAAATTACAATCAGGTACAAACAGGATTTTATCAGAATCTAATTTTTTGATGATTTCTGGGGCAGAAGATGAAGTGACACACACATCACATTCTGTCTTTAATTCCGAAGTTGTATTTATATAACATACTGCCTTGTATCCAGGATTTTCCTCCTTCATTTTGCGAAGGGAGATGGCGTCGATTTGATCAGCCATTGGGCATCCTGCTTCTGGTGCGGCGAGTATAACTTTTTTATCTGGAGATAAAATCTTTACAGTCTCAGCCATGAATCTAACGCCGCACATAATGATAGTTTTGTTTGAAGCGGCAGCAGCCTGCTGGCTTAGTCCAAATGAGTCGCCTACATAATCAGCAACTTCCCACACGTCATGACTGGTGTAGGCATGCGCCAAGATGCAGATGTCATTTTCTTTTTTGAGACGGATGATTTCATCCTGTAATTCTCTTGTATTCATGAGTTTTTACCTCCATGTGTATATACTACTGTAAAATTTAAAATTGACACCTGTCTTGTCAGGTGTCAAGTCAAGTGATATACTATCATCAATTGTTATATATTTCAAGTATTTACAGGATAGTACTTCATTAAATACATTAATGAGTACACAGAGGACAAAAAATGATAGAAACAGACATATTTATCGTGGGAACAGGATGTTCAGGATTGTACTGTGCACTTAATTTGCCACGAGACAAACAAATTCTTATGATTACAAAATCAGATGTGGAGAGCAGTGATTCCTACCTTGCCCAGGGTGGAATATGCGTGTTAAAGGACGAATCAGATTATGACAGTTATTTTGAGGATACCCTCAAAGCCGGTCATTATGAGAACAACAAGGAATCGGTGGATATTATGATTCGCACTTCCCAGGAAGTCATTGCGGAACTTATCGGATATGGTGTTGATTTCGAGCATACAAGAAATGGAGAGTTGGCATACACCAGAGAGGGTGGACACTCAGATAAGAGAATACTATTTCATGAGGATGAGACAGGTGAGGAGATAACTCATAATCTGTTAAATAGAGTTAAGGAATTGCCAAATGTAACTATTATGGAAAGAACTGCTCTTGTTGATATTTTAGAGAAGGACAACACCTGCTACGGCGGCGTGATTAGAAAGGCTGATGGTCAGCTTGATACAGTCGTGTTTAAGGATGATATGGTTTTGGCCTGTGGTGGTATCGGAGGTTTGTATAAACATTCAACGAACTTCAGACATTTGACAGGTGATGGAATTGCCATTGCCATAAAGCATGGTATCAAGAGACAGGATATAGATTATATTCAGATACATCCAACAACTTTGTACAGCGACAAACCTCAGGATAGAAGCTTTCTTATATCAGAGTCTGTACGAGGCGAGGGTGCGGTGTTGCTTGATAAAAATATGCAACGTTTTACAGATGAGTTGGTGCCAAGAGATGTGCTTACAGCGGCTATTCGTAAGCAGATGAAAAAGGATGGTACTGAGTTTGTGTGGGAGGATTTGCGAACAATTCCACGGGAGGAAGTGGAGAGTCATTTTCCAAATATTGTGGAGCACTGTAAATCAAGAGGATTCGATGTGTTTACAGAGCCGATTCCAGTAGTGCCAGCCCAGCATTATTTCATGGGCGGTATACAGGTGGATCACAATAGCGCCACATCCATGGACAATTTATATGCAGTTGGAGAGACTGCCTGCAATGGAGTGCACGGGGTCAACAGATTGGCGAGTAATTCATTGTTGGAAAGTCTAGTATTTGCCAAGCGTGCTGCCCATAAGATCAATGCTGATGCAGTGGGACTTAATGCCACCAAGGAATTGCCATGGGAGGACAGAAAGAAGGTTGCAGCGGAATTGTTCAACCCAGAAAACTATGAAAATCAAGAGCAATTAGAGCAGGAATATAGACAGCTTGTGCTAGATGAGATAGATAAATTTGAGAAAGAAAGAGGTATGTAAAATGTTTGATCAAGTTACTTTAAAACTTAACGTGGATCCACTTATTATGGGAGCACTTCGTGAGGATATAACAAATGAGGACGTGTCAGCAAATTCAGTTATGCGCGAGGCACAGTTAGGACAGGTGGATTTAATCTGTAAGCAGGACGGTGTTATCTGTGGATTACAGGTGTTTGAAAGAACATTTACCCTATTAGACGAAAATACCAAGGTTGAACTTATGGTAAAAGATGGAGACAAGGTAAAATCTGGTCAGCTAATGGGTAGAGTGACTGGAGACATTAGAGTTTTGTTGTGTGGTGAGAGAACAGGTCTCAACTATTTACAGAGAATGAGTGGTATTGCTACTTATACTAATGAGGTTGCAAGCTTGCTTGATGGAACCAAGACTAAGCTTTTAGATACAAGAAAGACAACACCGAATAATAGAATCTTTGAGAAATATGCTGTTAAGACAGGTGGCGGAAATAATCATAGATTGAACTTATCTGATGGTGTGATGCTCAAAGATAATCATATCGGGGCAGCAGGAAGTATAAAAAAAGCTATTGCTATGGCCAAGGATTATGCACCATTTGTCAGAAAGATCGAGGTGGAAGTGGAGACCTTAGAGCAGGCGAAGGAAGCCGTTGATGCTGGAGCTGATATCATCATGCTTGATAATATGACTCATGAGGTCATGGCAGAGGCCATGAAGATTATTGATGGAAAGGCGGAGGTTGAGGTTTCTGGAAATGTGACCAAGGAAAATATTGCCAGACTCACTGATTTAGGAGTGGATTATATCTCAAGTGGAGCTTTGACACACTCAGCTCCTATTATGGATATCTCATTGAAGAATCTACATCCGATTGACTAGTGGATGTTTGTAAATGGTATTTTTTTATCAAAAATGATTGAACGAGCAATTGTGATTTGATGGAAAATGGGGCGAAAACGAGTAATGGAATTTTAGGGTAGAGAGGAATAGAAATGAAAGGTAACGAACGACGAGAACATATACTAAAATTGTTAAGTGACAGTCATAAGCCGTTGTCAGGCGCAGCTCTCGCCAGGGAAGTAGGGTGCAGTCGACAGGTGGTAGTGCAAGATATTGCTTTGCTTAGAGCATCCAATATTGAAATTATCTCCACCAATGAAGGATATGTATTGCCGGACAAGATGAAGGTTAGTAGAGTCTTTAAGGTGAGACATGACGAGGACAAAATTGCAGAGGAATTAGGACTTATTGTGGATATGGGTGGCATTGTAAAAGATGTGTTTGTATTCCACAAAAGTTATGGAGTGTTGAAGGCTGACATCAATGTGAGAAGTCGACTTGATATCAATAATTATGTGGGCGATATCAAATCAGGCAAGTCAAAACCACTAAGTGATATAACTTCAGGATATCATTATCATACAGTATTTGCAGATAATGATAAGATTCTTGATATGATACAGGAAGAACTTTGGGAAAAAGGATTTTTGGCAAAGTTGCAACCATATGAGCCGGTGGATTTTGGGGAATAAGGATGGCTCAGAAGTTGGATGATAATTTAGAATTAAGCTAAAGGAAATAATATGACAGAAGAAAATACTAATATAACTGACAAAAATAAAGAAACAGCTCAAGAGAAAACAAGTGAAACTGCGAAGAATAAAAAGATATCGAGACTTATGTTTCTTTTAGGAATTGTAGTTATCGCTGTTGGCGTGATTATGTTGGTGATGAATCAACTTAATTATAAAAAGAGTAACGACTTATATGATAAGACCAAGGAAGAGTACACCGAGGTGAATGAAAATTCAGGCGAATGGTATGAGCAAATCCAAGTAGATTTTGATGCATTGCAAAAAATCAATGGTGAGATAGTGGGATGGATTCATTTTGAAAAAGAAGATATTGACTATCCTATCTTGCGAGCCAATGATAATGATAAATATTTAAGAACTACTTATGATGGCACTGATGCTACAGCTGGATCAATATTTATGGACTATAATAATGAGAGTGATATGACTGATAGTCATATCTTGATTTATGGTCACAATATGAGAAATCTCTCAATGTTTGGAAATCTAAAGAAGTATCGCACTGAGGAGAATTATTTTGATGAGCATAAATATTTTCAAATAATTACTCCCGAGGGCGCAAAGCGCTATGAAGTGATCTCATACAAAGAGGTTAGTGAAACGGATAATATGTATACAATCTATAGAACTAGCGATGAAAAATATATGACCTACTTAAATGATACAATTTTGTCAGGATCATTGGTTGATAATAAAGAGGTAAATGTTGAGGAGTTACAGAATCCTCAGGTGGTATCTCTATCTACATGTACTGCTTCGGATGACAAGAGATTTGTTGTCTCTGGAGTGCTTGTGGATGAGCATAAATAGGGCTATATGAACATTTATAAGTATTTATAATTATAAATAAGTATTTATGGGTGGATATAAGAAATATATAGGTATATATGAGAAATGTATAGCTAGATATGATTTATTTATGGACCGATATGCGAAATATATATGTAGATATGATTATTTATGGACCGATATGCGAAATATATATCTGCAGATATAGGCGAGAATTAAGGAAATGGAAAAATCGTTGATTGTCTAAATGTAAGACTCAACGAGAATTGAAAAAATGGGAAAATCGCTTATCGAAAATAACGATTTTTTATGTTGGTAATACGATAATTAGAAAAAAACTAAAATCGTTGATGCTTTTGAGACGATATTTTCCTTTTTTCCACGGAAAATAAAAAAATTAAAAATTCGTTGTATAAAAAATGGGAAAAATCCGAAAAAATGACATCGAAAAATGCTGAAAACAAAAAATCGTTGTTTTCGTGAGCGCGAAAGTTGCTTGTGAAGAAAAGATTGAGCGCGAAAGTTGCTTACAAAGAAAAAAGCGAGCAGGGGAAGCAGCAGATAAAAAATATCGAACAACAAAAAAGAAACTCATTAGAGTTTCTTTCAGACTGAAGACAAAGGTCGTGTTATCACGGCCTTTTCTTTATGAAAAAAGTCGCAGAAAGCCCTTATTTTACAGGCAATTTAAGTCTATATTTGGTATAATTATAGTATCAAATAAGGCGGTGTTATATATGCTTA